>NZ_JBMERQ010000006.1:0-223232 GCF_048820895.1 Cribrihabitans neustonicus | reverse complement strand
CGACCCACCCTAAACACCCGTTCTGAAGCGGCTAACAGCACGCCAAGACACTGGGGCCGAAACCGGGGGCCTTTTCGGGGCTAACGGGTGCGGCGGGAGCTTGTTTTCTTGTGTGAGAGGCCGATGGCTGGGGTGGTAGGATTCGAACCTACGGTACACGGTACCAAAAACCGCTGCCTTACCACTTGGCTACACCCCATCGGTGAGGCGCTGTCTAAAGTTTGTTTCGGGAGGGCGCAAGAGGGTTTCTGGAAAAAAAATGCACTTCTTATCAAATTCGCCGGCGCGGGGTCCGGACGGACCTTGGCCGGGCGGGCCCGCGGCCGGAGGTCGGACGGTAATGGGCGTAGTTTGAGGGGCTTAGGATGCAGGGCGCGGGCCGGTGCCGGCCCCCGGCGGGGCTCCCCTCCGGAGCGCCGGGGGGCGCTGCGGAGGGGCCGGGCAGCGCTTCAGGCGGCCCGCCGCCGCAGGTCCGGATTCAGCGCTGGCCGGAGAAGCAGCAGGCAGGGTGCGGCGGCAGGGCGGCACCTCCGGCGGCGGGTTCGCAACCGGTCAGACGGCCGGAGATGGCGCTGATCGCGGCCGGCCACGATCTCCTTGCTGACCGTGACCGGCAGGGTGCCGGTGAGCCCGCCGCCGCAGCAACGCCGCAGCCCGCTGCGGGCTGCTGGGGCAGCTACTCCGGCACGCCCGCCTCGCGCAGCGCCAGCGCCCAGTCGCGACCGGCAGGACTCATCGCGGCGGGGTTGTCGCGCTGGTAATGCGACAGGCAGAAGCCGGGCGCCGCCTCGAGCAGGGATTTTACCGTGTCGCGCGCCTCGTCGCCGCGGCCGGACATCTGAAGCGCAATCGCCTTGGAGCGCAGCGGCACCGGGAAGGCGCCCTTGGCCTCCAGCGAGCGGTCGGCCAGCTCGATGGCGCGGCCGTAGTTCCGGGCCGACAGGTTCGCCACCGCAGACATTGCGTCGAAGTAATAACGCTGCGGCCCCAGCGGGGTCAGGCGGCAGGCGGCATCGGTGAGCTGCACCGCCTCCTCCGGCATGTCCTGGTAAGCGCGGGTGGTGCCCTTGAGCAGCAGGGCGAGCGCCTCGTTCGGGTTATCGCGCAGGGCGAGATCGTAGGAATCCTGCGCCGAGTCGAAGTGGAACATCAGGTTGCTGGAGATCATCCCGTTCAGCGTATGCGCGAGCGAGAAGCCGGGCGCAGCGCGGATCGCGGCGGCGGCCATCCGGCTCGCCATCCGGCTGTCGTGCTCGCGGTCGGGCGAGAGCCCCTTTTCGACCCGCATCACATGCCAGAAGCCCATCCAGGTGAGCGCCAGCGGATGTTCGGGCTCGCGCGCGATCAGCCGGGTCAGCACCTCCTGCGCCTGCTGATACCTGGCCGCGTCCATTTCCTGCATCAGCGAGATCGCCGCCATCAGGAGCGTGTGGCTGCCGAGCGAGGACAGCGGTTTGAAGCTGGCCAGGCGCACCGCCTCAGCGGCGGCGGTCTGGCCGATCTGCTGGGTGGCGTTGCTGAGGATGGCGCTGCGCCCCTCCATCAGCCCGCTGAGGGAGCCTTCGAAGCTGCGCGACCAGATCACCTTTTCGCGCACCGCATCATGGAGGTCGATCTCGGCCCGGAATCGGCGGCCATCTTCGCTGCTGATGACGGTGCCGGAGACCAGGTAATCCACGCCCGCAAGCGCGGAAACATCCGCTGGCCGCACGCTGGCCGGGTCGAAGGTGCGCGAGGCAAGGTAGGAGGTGACCGAGAAGGCCCAGCTGCGCGACAGGTGGCGGGACAGCTCCTCCGACATCAATTCGCCCAGGGGCTCCGGCGCGCCGCCGGGCGTGCGCTGCGCAAAGGGAAGCACTGCGATCGACGGCAGCAGTTTGTCGAGGATCACCCGCCCCGGTGCGCGGACAGCGGCGCCCGCGGGCGCCCGGGCAAATTCTGCACGCGCCTGGCTCAGCCACTTGCCAAATGCGGCCTCATGCGGCAGCTCGAAGCCTTCCATGAACTCCGCCCCAGAGGTGGAGCTGTCCAGCTCCACCCGTGACAGGTCCAGCGTCACCCGCTCCCTGTTGGCAGTGATCAGCCCGGCCGCCTCCCCGCCGAGGTGGCGGCGCAGCGTCGACAGTGCTGTGCGCAGACTGGCCTTGGCCTGTTCCGGCTGCGCCAGGCACCAAAGCGTCTTTTCAAGGAAGGCCCGGGTCCGGATGCCGCCGTCGGCGGTTGAGAGGAGCGCCATCAGCGCCTGATGCTTGGCGCCCAGAGGAATGCCCGAGCCATCCGGACGGAAGACACCAAATGCCCCAAAACGGTAAATCTTTAGAAGAATACTCATGCCAACCCCCGCTTAGCGAAATTTGCACGCTTCGATTACACCACCATTACATTGTCTTGTATATATTTATTTTACAACCTAAAGGCGGTAGTATGAATGACTTTCCGATATGAGCTTTCGATAGAATATCGATCCAATAATCAGAAAATGCCTATCTATGAAACCAGCTTAGAAAAGTCGGAAAACCGCCGCAACGTGCATACCCGGCAGCTTTGGCTTCACATCCGACCTGTATCCGGAAAACCCCACAAAACCCCTTCTCCGGGCATTGCGGCGGCATTCAGTAGCCATGGGCTGAAGAAAGGTCGGAAAATGACAAGCTTCTCGGGCTATGGCGCGGCGCGGCCTCTTCCGGGATGAAATCCGAGTGCTGTACCGCAAGGGTATGAGCAGGCCGCCAGCGCGGCCTGCCCCGGGGAAAGGTTGCAGTTACTGGCGGCTCAGTTCTTTCCACTTGCCGCCTTCCACCACGGATATGACAATATCATCCGCACCGCGGTGGTCATCGGCGCCATAGGTGATCTGGGTATCGGTCAGCGCGTCGAAATAGTCCAGACTTTCCATTCCGGCAATGAAACTTTCGTGGGTGAGATCCGGCCCCGCCGCCTCCAGCGCGCGCACCAGCGTGTCGGCGGCGGAATAGCCGAGCATGGCAAAACCGCCCGCGGGCTGGCCGAATTCCGCTTCGTAGTCGGCCATGAACTTGGCCGGTGCCTCGTCTTCCGCACGGGCGATCAGGTCGGCCCAGCCCGCGGCGGCATAAAGCCCGTCGGTGACGCCGCCCGGCACCGCTGCCACCGCCTCAAGGAAGCCCGCGGAGGTATTCAGGAACTTCACGTCCTGCCAGCCCAGCTTCTTGGCAGTGCCGACAACGGTGATGCCCTGGCGCACGCCCAGTGCCAGGGCTACGATATCGCAGCCCGCCGCCTTCAGCTTGGTAAGCGAGCCGGTGAAGTCCAGTTCATCCGGCTTGTGCGTGGTCTCCGCCGCAAATGCGAGCCCCAGCTTATCCGCGGTTTCCTTCGCCGCCTCCTCGATTTCCTTGCCGAAATCGGAGGGTATATACATGGCACAGACTTCCTGCGCGCCATACTCGCCCGCGAGGTAGGTGACCCCGGCCGCTGTCTGATCGTAGTAGCTGGAGAATCCGATGAACTTGTTCGCCACCGGCTCCTGCAGCATCTGGCGCGCGGCGGTGAGGGGGCCGACGTTGGGAATGCCCTTGGGGTCCAGCAGCTTGAAGCCCGCGAGATTCATCGGTGTGCCGAGCGAGAGCAGCATGGCAAAGACCTGATCGCGGTTCAGCAGCTTGTTATAGCCCTGCATCGCGCGCGGGATCTGGTAGCCGTTGTCCTCCACCACAAAACGGATCTTTCGTCCATGCACGCCGCCCGCCGCGTTGGCTTCCGCAAAGCGCAGGTTGGCGCCGTTGACGGCAGGCACGCCCACCGCGGCAAAGATGCCGCTGAGGTCATTGACCGAACCGATCACCACCTCGCTGTCGCTCACCCCTTGCGTTTCCGCCATCACGCCCGTGCCGCAGGCCAGTGCCGCCGCGGCAAGTGTGGATGCCAGCTTTCCTTTAAGTGTCTTCATATACGCCTCCTCCCTGGTTCCGGGCCCCTGCCCGCATAGTCAGTACATACTGTCGATCAGATCCTTGTGCTTCCGCTCCACCAGCCCGCGCTTGAGCTTCATGGTGGCGGTCAGCTCCTCGTCCTCGGCGGTGAGCAGCACGTTGATCAGGCGAAAGTCCTTGATCTGCTCGACCCGGGCAAACTCGCGGTTCACCGCCTCAACCTCCTGGCCGATCAGCTCCACCACCTCGACCGAGGCGCAAAGCGAGGCGAAGTCGCTGAAGGGGATCTTGCGGTCCTGCGCGAATTTCTCGACGTTTTCCTGGTCAATCATGATCAGGCAGGTCAGGTACTTGCGCCCGTCGCCGATCACTACCGCGTCGGAAATGTAATGCGAGAACTTGAGCCGGCTTTCGATTTCGGCCGGGGTGATGTTCTTGCCGCCCGCGGTAATCAGGATGTCCTTGATGCGGCCGGTGATGACCAGGCTGCCGCCCTCCTCCAGCCGCCCGGCATCGCCGGTGCGCAGCCAGCCGTCCTCGGTGAAGGTTTCGGCAGTTTTCTCCGGGTTCCGCCAGTAGCCCTGGAAGGAATTCAGCCCGCGGGTCTGGATCTCACCGTCCGGCGCGATGCGCAACTCTGTGCCAGGCACCGCTGGACCCACCGTGCCGGGGCGGTTGGCGGCGAGCGTGTTCACCGTGGCAAGCCCCGCGTTTTCGGTCATGCCGTAGCCTTCGATCAGCGGCACGCCGATCGCCCAGTACCATTCCAGAAGCGCGGGCGAGACCGGCGCTGCCCCGGTGCCGCCGCGGCGCAGCCGGTCCAGTCCCAGCATCCGGCGCAGGTTGCGCAGAACCGCAAAGTCCCAAAAGGCATAGGCCGCGGCTACACTGCCCGGCGCCGCCTCCCCGCGCATCGCGTATTTTGCCCGCGCGCGCCCGGCCTTGACTGCCTGGTTGAAGGCCCAGCGCCCCAGCGGCGTTGCCTCCTGCGCCAGCACCAAGACCTGGGAATAGACCTTCTCCCACACTCGCGGCACCGCAAAGAAGGTCGCGGGCGAGACCTCCTGCATGTTGGCAAAGACCGTCTCCGGGCTTTCGGCGAAGTTCACCGTGCTGCCCGCTGCCAGCGGGAAATAGACCGAAACGTTGCGCTCCAGGATATGGCAGAGCGGCAGGAAGCAGAGCTGCTCGTCGGTGGACAGGCATTCGAGAACGCGCGCGCCGGCCTCGGCGGAGGCGAGGATGTTCTCATGGCTCAGCATCGCGCCCTTGGGCGGGCCGGTGGTGCCGGAGGTGTAGATCAGCAGCGCGGTGTCATCCGCCTTGGACTTGGCGATCTCGGCCTCAAACGCACCGGGGTGGTCGGCCTCATACTGCTGGCCCAGCGCATAAAGCTCGTCGAGGAACAGGCATTTGCTGTGATCAAGCCCATGCAGCCCCTCGCGTTCCAGCAGGATCACGGTCTGCACATGCGGCACCTCGGCCTCGATCTCCAGGAACTTGTCGAGCTGCTCGTCATCCTCCGCGATCAGGAAGCGGCTGCCGCTGTTGGTTAGCAGGTAGGCAAGCTGCTTGGCGGAATCGGTGGTGTAGACGCCCGAGGCAATGCCGCCCGCGCCCTGTATCCCCATGTCTGCATAGAGCCACTCCTTGCGGTCCTCCGACAGGATCGAGACCACCTCGCCGCGCTGCATCCCCAGCGCCATCAGGCCAAGGCCGATCCACTTGGCGCGGTCCCAGTAGTCCTGCCAGGAATAGGACTTCCAGATCCCCATGTCCTTTTCCCGGTGCGCGGTGCGGCGGCCCTGTTCGGCGCAGCGGCGGGCAAAGAGCTTGGCGAGCGTGTCGCAGCCGTCCACCGTGACCGGGCGCTGGCCGGGGGTGGCGTTGTAGGACACGCCGTTGAGCGTGACCTGCGGGTGAACCGGCTGCTCCCCTGACCCTTGGCTTTCGTCCCTCATGCCTCTCTCCGCCATATTCATGCCCAAGCGCCCTTCGCTCTACGCCTCGTCACCGCCCCGTTACCGCCAGGTTTTCTTGCGCTTCCAGCGTGTCTCGCCGCGCTGGCCCGCGGCCTGCTGGCCGAGGTAGAAGGCCTTGATGTCCTCGCTCTCCATCAGCCGCTCGGCGCTGCCGTCCATCACGATACGGCCCGTCTCCATCACATAGCCCACGTCGGCGAGTTCGAGCGCAATGCGGGCGTTCTGTTCGACCAGCACCATGGTCACGCCCTCCTCGGCGTTCAGGCGCCGCAGGATGGCGAAGATCTCCTGCACCAAGAGCGGAGACAGCCCCAGCGACGGCTCGTCCAGGAGCATGATCTTCGGCCGCAGCATCAGCCCGCGGCCGATCGCCAGCATCTGCTGCTGCCCGCCCGAGAGCGTGCCCGCCTCCTGCCGCCGCCGCTCGGCCAGCACCGGGAAGTAGGAGAACACTTTCTCCCGGTCGCGCTCGATCTCGGCGCGCCCCTGGCGGGTGTAGGCGCCGAGGCTGAGGTTCTCGTCCACGGTCAGCAGCGGAAACACCTCGCGCCCCTCGGGCACATGCACGATGCCCTTCTGTACGATGCTGTGCGGCTCCTGCCCCTGGATCGGCTCGCCCTGGAACAGCACCTCGCCCTTCTCCGGGTCCATGATGCCGGAGATCGTCTTCAGCAGCGTCGACTTGCCCGCGCCGTTGGCGCCCAGCACGGTTACCACCTGCCCGGCGTCGACCTTGAGCGAAACGCCGCGGATCGCCATCACCGGGCCGTAGAAGCTTTCGAGGTTGCGGATTTCCAGCACCGGCGCCCCCATCACGCGGCCCCCGCGCCGAGATAGGCCTCGATCACCGCCGGATGGGCCTGCACCTCGGCGGGCGTGCCCTCGGCGAGCTTGGCGCCATCGGCCAGCGCCAGCACCCGGTCGCAAACGCCCGAGACCAGCCCCATGTCATGCTCCACCATCAGAACCGTGATCCCCATCTGGCGGCGGATGTCGTCGATCCACCAGCGCATGTCCCGCGTCTCCTCCACCGACAGGCCCGAGGCGGGCTCGTCCAGCAGCAGGAGCCGCGGCCCGGAGGCGAGCGCCCGGCCCAGCTCCACCACCTTGCGCACCCCGTAAGGCAGCCCGGCAATGCGCTTGTCGCGGTAGGGCTGGAGGTCGAGGAAATCGATCACCTCCTCCACCGCGGCCCGGTGGCGGTGCTCCTCGCGGCGCACGCGCGGGGTGAAGAACAGCTCCTCCAGCAGCGTGCTGCGCCGGTGCCGGTGCCGCCCGACCAAGAGGTTCTGCAAGACGGTGGCCTGATCGAACAGCTCGATGTTCTGGAAGGTGCGGGCAATGCCGAGGTCGGCGACCTCGTCCGGCTTGCGGGTGAGCAGGTCCTGCCCGTCGAAGCTGATGCGCCCGGCGAAGGGGTCGTAAAACCGCGAGATCAGGTTGAACACGGTGGATTTCCCCGCCCCGTTCGGCCCCACGATGGCATAGACCTCGCCCTCCTCGACCGAGAAGCTCAGGTCGTTCACCGCCACCACGCCGCCGAATTTCAGCGTGGCGTTTTCCACTTGCAGCAGGCTCATCTCAGCCGCTCCGTCTTGAGGTAGCTTTTCTGGCGGCGGAACATGTCCTTGCGGGCAAAGGGGAACAGTTCGAGCCAGGTGCGGATCTTCAGCCAGCGGCCATAAAGCCCCATCGGCTCGAACAGGATGAAGAGGATCAGGATCATCCCGAAGACGCCTGTCTCCAGCCCCGGGATCGCCACGCTGCCGCCGGTCACCGCATCGCGCAGGATCGCCAGCGCCTGCGGCAGGAAGGCGACCACGACGGCGCCCAGGAAGGCGCCGTGGATCGTCCCCAGCCCGCCGATCACGATCATCATCAGAAGCGTGATGGAGATCACCAGCGAGAACGTCTCGTTGTTGAAGGCGCCCGCGTAATAGCCCATCAGCGCGCCCGCCCAGCCGGTGATCATGCAGCTGAGCCCGAAGGCCATCGCCTTGGTTCGCGCGATATGCACGCCCATCGCGGCGGCGGAAACCTCGCTGTCGCGCACCGCGGCAAAGGCGCGGCCCAAGGGCGCGCGCAGCAGGTTGCGGTAGAACAGCGTGCAGATCACGGTCACTGCAAGCACCAGGTAGTAGAAGCGCGCGGGCATGGTCCAGCGCTCGATCTCGAAGCCGAAGATGGTGATCATCTCCGGGAACTTGCCCGACACGCCGCCGGTCCAGGGTTCCAGGAGCACGATGATGTCATCGGCCAGGATCGACAGCGCGATGGTGGCAATGGCGAGGTAGATGCCATGCAGCCTGAGCGCCGGAATCGCGATCAGCACGCCCGCGAGGCCCGTCAGGATGCCCGCCAGCGGAAAGGCAAGGATGAAGGGCAGCCCGGCCTCGATCAGGATGGTGTTGGTATAGCAGCCCAGCGCCAGGAAGGCCGCATGGCCCAAGCTCACCTGCCCGGTCTGGCCCGTCAGCAGCATCAGCCCCAGCCCGGCGATGGCCCAGATCAGCACGTTGGTGACCTCGCCCAGGTAGAACTCGCTGACCAGCAGCGGCAGCAGCACCGCAACCAGCATCAGCGCGCCATAAAGGGCGGCGGTCCAGGCATCGGGAAACAGGCGGATGTCATGCTCGTAGGAGGTCTTGAAATGAATGCGCATGAGCTCAGACCTTCTTCACCCGGACCTGGCTGAACAGCCCGTGCGGGCGGAACACCAGCACCGCAAGCAGCAGCGCGTAAGGCGCGATCTGCGAATAGCCCGCCGCAAGATACCGCGCCGCGAAAGGCTCGATCACGCCGACGATCAGCCCGCCCGCAAGCGCGCCCGGCAGCGAGCCGAAGCCGCCGATCACCGCCGCAGCAAAGGCCTTGATCCCCAACAGTCCCGCGTTGGGGTCGATCGCGCCCTTGGAGGCAAAGAGGATGCCCGCCACCGCCGCGGTGGCGCCGGACAGCGCCCAGATCAGCCCATGCACCCGTTTGACCGGGATGCCCATGAAATAGGCCGCCATCTGGTTCTGGCTCGCCGCCTGCATCGCAAGCCCCAGCCGGGTGCGCTGGAAGAACTGGTAGAGCGCCACGGTCAGTGCCACGGTCACCACGATCACCGCCACATCCGCCAGCCCGAGCACGACGCCGCCAAGCTGCACGTCGCCCAGCGCCAGCGGGCTTTCCAGCGTCTGCGGCTCATGCCCCCAGATCAGCCCGGCGATGAAGCGGATCACGAAGCCCAGCGCGATTGTCAGGATCACCACCGCGGTCTGGCTCTCACCGAACAGGTGCCTGAGCAGGAAATGGTTCAGCAGGTAACCAAACCCCGCCATCACCGCGATCGCCAGCGGCGCCGCGATCCAGAATGGCAAGTGCAAATACTCGGCATTTGTGAACCCAAGAGTCACAAACGCCCCCAGCATCATGAAATCGCCCTGCGCGAAATTCACCGCCTCCGTCGCCTTGTAGATCAGCACAAATCCCAGCGCGATCAGCCCGTAGACGCAGCCATTCGCAAGCCCGCTCACCAGCAGTTGCAAGACGTCCAACATGTCCTCCCCCCGCCGCTTCGGGCGGTTCAGCGCCCGGGCGTTGCCGGGCTTTGGCGCCAATTACCGGGGCAGGCTGCGCGTTAGCGGCGGCCCGCACGCCCGGGGCGTCTGAGTTCAGGTTAGGAAGATATGAATCGGCCTGTCAATTCCATTGACCCCCGGAAACGCAACCAAAAATTGCACTTAACCCCGGCGGGTCCCCAGCATTATGCGCCCGCAGCACTGATTTTCCGCACCGCGGCACAATCAAGCGTTGCCCCGCGCCTGCCGCCGCAGCGCCGTGCAGAAACGCTCTGCCGCGGGTGACAGCAGATGTCCGTGCCGGACGCACAGACCCACCGAGCCGAGGGTGGAGGCGGTCTCCAACGGCAGCGCGCGCATCGCGCCGTTCTCCAGTTCGGGCCGCACCACGCCCTCGCTGATGAACCAGACCGCCCCATGCGCCAGAACGAAGCGGCGCCCGAAGGAGGGGGAGACGGACTCCACCGGGAAGCGCGGGGCGCTCAGGCCCTGTTCCAGCAGCAGCCGCTCCACCAGCGGCCGGATGATCGAACCCTCGGCAGGCAGGATCACCGGGTGCGCCTCCAGAGCGTCGCCCGGTATCTCCGCGACGTTCGCCAGCGGGTGATCCTGCGCCACTACCGCCACGACGCGCTCGCGGAACAACGGCTCGAAAGTGGCGCCCCCCATGTCCTCGGGCGCGGGCATCCGCCCCACCACGAGGTCCAGCGCGCCGCGGCTCAGCTGGTCCAGCAGATAACGGTTGTCGCCGGTCAGAACCGAGTAGCGCCCCGCAGCACCGCCCGCGCGCAAGGCAGCCAGCGTGTCCGGCACGAGCACCGAGGCGACTGTTGGCAGCGCACCGACGGCCACGCGCGGGCCGTCTTCCTCCCCCAGCTCCTGCAGCACCGCTACCCCGTCGCGCATCAGGGCAAGACTGCGTCCGGCGTAGTCGCGGAACATCTCGCCATAGGCGCTGAGCCTTATGCCGCGGCCGTGCTTCTCCACCAGCGGCTTGCCGCAGACCGCCTCCAGCTCGCGCAGGGCGCGGGTGACCGCCGGCTGGGTCAGTCCCAGCGCCACGGCAGCCTGGGTCACGCTCTGCTTGCGGGCGACCTCAGCAAAGATCTCCAGATGCCTGAGCTTCAGGACGGAAGACAAACGCATATCCATGGGGTTATCTTTCACTACCGGATTAGCCATTATACAGGTCAATTCCGGCATGCGATACTGCCCGCAACACGGGAGAGCAAGATGACAGAAAGCTGCCACGACCGCGGGATGGCGATACGGCGCCGAGTGCTGGGCGATGCCCATGTAGACCGGGCTGAGGCCGGCCGCACCGCGCTCGATGCGCCTTTCCAGGCGCTCATCACCGAGGCCGCCTGGGGCACGGTCTGGGCCTCGGACCGGATCAGCCTGCGTGAACGTTCGATGCTGACGCTGGCACTCCTCGCGGCGACCGGAAACTTCGACGAGATCCCGATGCATATCCGCGCCACCGCCAATACCGGCGCCAGCCAGGAAGACGTGCTGGAGGCCTTCCAGCACGTCGCGATCTATGCGGGTGTGCCGCGTGCCAACCACGCGCTGAAACTTGCCAAGGCCACCTATGCCGAAATGGAGGCGGAGGCCACTGGGGACCAAAAGGAAGAAGGAGGATCCTGATGCCGGATGACGGCGACTTCTACCCGCGCGACCGGCGCTGGCACCCGCCTGCCTTCGCGCCTGGCTACAAGACCTCGGTCACCCGCTCGCCGCGCCTGCCGCTGATCAGCCTGGCCAGCACCGAAAGCGAGCGCCGCGGGCCTGCGTTTGGCCAGAACGCGATCGCCCCCGGCGACAACGACCTGCTGACAAACTTCGCAAAGCCTGGCGAAAGCCCGGTGGGCGAGCGCATCCTCCTGCACGGACGTGTGCTCGATGAAAACGCCCGCCCCGTGCCGGGCACACTGGTGGAGATCTGGCAGGCCAATGCCTCCGGCCGTTACCGCCACAAGAAGGACGGCTACCTCGGCGCGATGGACCCGAACTTCGGCGGCTGCGGGCGCACGCTGACCGGGAGCGAGGGGGAATATGCCTTCCGCACCGTGAAGCCCGGCGCCTACCCCTGGCGTAACGACGGCAACGACTGGCGGCCCGCGCATATCCATGTCTCGGTGTTCGGCACCGGCTTTGCCCAGCGGCTGATCACCCAGCTCTACTTCGAGGGCGACCCGCTGATCGCCCGCTGCCCGATCGTGAACACCATCCCCGACCCGCAAGCGGTGGAGATGCTGGTGGCAAAGCTGGACATGCAGGGCGCGGTGCCGCTCGACTGCCTCGCCTACCGCTTCGACATCGTCCTGCGCGGGCGCCGCTCCACCATGTTTGAGAACCGGCCGGAGGGGAACTGATGGTGACAGAACGTTTTGACAGGCTGAAGGAAACCCCGTCGCAGACCGCAGGCCCCTATGTGCACATTGGGCTGGCGCCCGCCGCCGCCGGGCTTGAGCGGCACCCGCGCCAGCTTGGCGAAATGATCGCGGGCCCCGGAGCCAAGGGCGAGCGCATCCGCGTGGAGGGCGTGATCCTTGACGGCACCGGCGCGCCGGTGAAAGACGCGCTGATCGAGGTCTGGCAGGCCGATGCCGAAGGCCGCTACCCGGAGCCGGCGGGCGCCGGCGAGACGTCGGCGCCCGCCGGCTGGGGCCGCGTGGTGCCCGACTTCGAAACCGGGGAATGGGGGTTCGACACGGTGAAGCCCGGGCCGGTGCCGGGGCCGGAAGGGCGGATGATGGCGCCGCATATCAGCTTCTGGATCGTTGCGCGGGGCATCAACGTAGGCCTTCAGACCCGCCTCTATTTCGGCGATGAGCCCGAGCTCAATGCCGCCGACCCGGTGCTTGCCCTGATCGAGGCGGAGACCCGCCGCGCCACCCTCATCGCCCGCCGCCAGCCCGGCAGCGGCACCCCCCTCTACCGGTTTGACATCCGCCTGCAATGCGGGGCAGAGACCGTTTTCTTCGACATCTGAAAGGGATCCGGCATGACCAAACCCTGCATCATCTGCGTTGCAATCACCGGCTCGGTGCCGACCAAGGAAAACAACCCCGCGGTGCCCGTCACCGTGGCCGAACAGGTGGAAAGCACCCACGAGGCTTTCGAGGCTGGCGCGTCCATTGCCCATTGCCACGTGCGCAACGACGATCAGACGCCGAGCTCCGACCCGGAGAAATTCGCCCGCCTGATGGAAGGGCTGCAAAAGCACTGCCCCGGCATGATCATCCAGCTCTCCACCGGCGGCCGCTCCGGCGCGGGGCGCGAGCGCGGCGGCATGCTCTCCTTGCGCCCCGACATGGCCTCGCTCTCGGTCGGTTCCAACAATTTCCCGACCCGCGTCTATGAAAACCCGCCCGAGCTGATCGACTGGCTGGCCTCGGAGATGCGCACCTATGACGTGAAGCCGGAGATCGAGGCCTTCGACCTCTCCCACATCCACCAGGCGGTGAAGATGAACCGCGAGGGGCGCATTCCCGGCAAGCTTTACGTGCAGTTCGTGATGGGCGTGAAGAACGCGATGCCGGTCGACCGCGATGTCTTCGACTACTACGTGAAGACCATGCAGCGGCTGGCGCCGGAAGCGGAATGGTGCGGCGCGGGCGTTGGCGCCGGGCAGATCCAGGTCAACGAATGGTCTATTGCGGCGGGCGGCCACACCCGCACCGGGCTCGAGGACAACATGCGGCTGGACCGCGGCACGCTCGCGCCCTCGAACGCCGCGCTGGTCAAACGCGCGGCGGAGCTCTGCGAAAAGTACGGGCGCCCCGTTGCCAGCTGGCAGCAGGCGCGCGAAATCCTTGAGCTGCGCCCCACCTGACGCCCTCCCCGCCTCACACCGCCCCGCCTCACACCGCTCCTGCGGCATGCCACCCGCGCCACCGCGGCCGCGCCACGCGATGGCGCGGACCGTGGCTCTGCTGCCGCTTTTGGACCGCGGGGCTCCCGCCCTGTCCTGCTAGGCTCCGCGCAGGCCCGCGACGCCAATGCCCGGTCCGGCCCGCCGCGCTTGCGCCAGCCAGCCAGCAAATGTAACGCTGGGGCAGCCGGACCGCACCAATGGGCCGTGTGCGGGCATCATATTTCACGGCGCGGGGTCTTGCCTGGCCCGCGCCCCCGAGGACAGGAACAAAGGAATCCGAACATGATCAAGACCCGCGCCGCCGTCGCCGTCGCCCCCGGAAAACCCTTGGAAATCATGGAAGTGAACCTCGAAGGCCCGAAGGCGGGCGAGGTCCTGGTGGAAATCAAGGCAACCGGCCTGTGCCACACCGACGAGTTCACCCGTTCCGGCGACGACCCCGAAGGCATTTTCCCCGCAATCCTCGGCCATGAGGGCGCGGGCGTGGTGGTCGAGGTCGGCGAAGGCGTGACCTCGCTGAAGCCCGGCGATCACGTAATCCCGCTCTACACGCCCGAATGCCGCGAATGCGAATACTGCCTCAACCCCAAGACCAACCTCTGCCAGGCGATCCGCTCAACCCAGGGCCAGGGCCTGCTGCCGGACGGCACCACCCGCTTCTCGATGCTTGATGGCACCCCGATCCACCACTACATGGGCTGCTCGACCTTCGCCAACCACACCGTGGTGCCGGAAATCGCGCTTGCGAAGATCCGCGAAGACGCGCCCTTCGACAAGGTCTGCTACATCGGCTGCGGCGTCACCACCGGCATCGGCGCGGTGATCAACACCGCCAAGGTGGAGATCGGCAGCCGCGCCATCGTCTTCGGCCTTGGCGGCATCGGGCTCAACGTGATCCAGGGCCTGCGGCTGGCGGGCGCCGACCAGATCGTCGGCGTCGACCTGAACCCCGGCAAGGTGGAGATGGCCGAGCACTTCGGCATGACCGATTTTGTGAATCCGTCCGAGGTAGAGGGCGATCTGGTCGCGCATCTGGTGGAGCTGACCAAGGGCGGCGCCGACTATACCTTTGACGCGACCGGCAACGTGCAGGTGATGCGCACCGCGCTGGAAGCTGCGCACAAGGGCTGGGGCGAGTCGATCATCATCGGCGTGGCGCCCGCGGGGGCAGAGATCTCCACCCGCCCCTTCCAGCTGGTGACCGGCCGCTCCTGGCGCGGCACCGCCTTTGGCGGCGCGAGCGGCAGAACCGATGTGCCGAAGATCGTCGACTGGTACATGAACGGCAAGATCGAGATCGACCCGATGATCACCCACAAGCTGACGCTGGATCAGATCAACGAAGGCTTTGACCTGATGCACGAAGGCAAGTCGATCCGCGCCGTGGTGGAATTCTGATCCGGGGCATCATCGCCGGAAAAGCAAGCGCAGGCCCCGGGGCCTGCGTTTTTTCGTTTGGGGTGCAGCAGGTTCATGCCCGAAAGGCCATAGAGACAAGAAAAACAAGCCGCGCATCGCCGGCGCGCGCGGGGGCGATCCGGACAGGCCAAACTGGCAGTTTATCCCCGCCAAATCCGTAGACCCGCTCGAGGGCATCCCAAGCCGCAGCCAAATCGCCGCCGCGAGGGGGCGCGGCGGCGATGCGCGGCGGCCTTCGGCCTTGTTCCGCGCTTGCTGGACCTGGAGACGCAGGATGCCTCCGGCGGGAGTATTTGGGGAAAGATGAAAGAGTTCGGCAGTGTCGCAGCGCTCATGATTGGCGCTCCGCCCGCGCCTCAAGTGAGACGCTGCACCGAGCGGCCAGCGCGCGGGGTTTGGCAGCCAAAAAGGACCGGGAAGGAAATCTTCGCCTGCATGCGAACTCCAGTGCAGTGACGGCCGCCTGCGGCCTGCCCGCCCCTCCGGCCCGGCCCCAGGCTGGTCAGTGCTTGCCGGGCGTAGCCTCCACCGCATCCAGACGCACGCCATAGCCCCAGAGGCGGCGCAGGTGCTTCAGGACCTCTTCCTGGTCCTCGTCCTGGAGGTGGATGCCGTCGCGCACGGTGTGGGTCAGTTTCAGCTCGCGGTCACCGCGGAGGTCGGCGTCGGTGACCTGGATGTCGGGCTCCAGATAGGCGAGGTCGTATTGCTTGGCGAGATCGCGGCGGATCGCGCGGTAGCCGGCCCGGTTGTGGATCTGGCTCACCACCAGGTTGGGCAGCTCGGCATCGTTGGTGAGGGTGAACAGCTTGAACTTGCGGATCAGATGCGGCGACAGGAACTGCTGGATGAAGCTTTCGTCGCGGTAATTCGCCCAGGCGTCGCGCAGCACGCGGCGCCAGTCGGGATCGCCGGCAAAATCGGGGAACCACTCGCGGTCCTCGTCGGTGGGGGTTTCGCAGATGCGGCGGATGTCCTGCATCATCGCAAAGCCCAGCGCGTATGGATTGATGCCGGAGAAGCGCGGATCGTCGAATTCGGGCTGCAGCACCACGTTGGTGTGGCTGTGCATCATCTCCATGAAGGCGCCCTCGGTGACCGCGCCGAGCTCGTAGAGCTTGTTGATGATGTAGTAATGCACGAAGGTCGCGCAGCCCTCGTTCATCACCTTGGTCTGCTTCTGCGGGTAGAGATACTGCGCCAGCATCCGCACGATGCGCAGGATCTCGCGCTGCCAGGCCTCCAGCACCGGGCTGTGCTTTTCCAGGAAGTAGAGGATGTTTTCCTGCGGCAGGTTCATCGCCTTGCGCCGGGCGCTGTAGGGCTCGTCCTTGATCTCCTCCAGCTTGTCGCGCCGCATCGTGCTGTCGGTCCAGATGTCGAGCACGCTCTGCCCGCTCTCGTAGCCCTCGCGCACCCGCTGCATCGCGGCCAGCTCCTCGGCGGTGGGCTTGGGCGGGCGGCCGTAGCGGAACACCCCCTGGGACTGCAGCGCGTGGGCGGCGTCCAGGACCTCCTCCACTGCGGTGAGCCCGTAGCGCTCCTCGCAGGCCGCGATGTAGTTCTTGGCAAAATGCAGGTAGTCGTGGATGCCCGAGGCATCGGTCCACTGCTGGAACAGGTAGTTGTTCTTGAAGAAGTGATTGTGGCCGAAGGCGGCATGCGCCATCACCAGCGTCTGCATCGCCATGGTGTTTTCTTCCATGTTGTAGCTGATGCAGGGGTTGGAGTTGATCACGATCTCATAGGCCAGGCCCTGGCGGCCGGTGCGGTAGAGCGCCTCGTCTCGGGCGAAATGCTTGCCGAAGGACCAGTGCTGATACATCAGCGGCAGGCCGACGCAGGAATAGGCATCCAGCATCTGCTCGGCGGAGATGATCTCGATCTGATTGGGGTAGACATCGAGCCCGAGGTCCTCGAGCGCGATCTGCTCGATCGCGTCGCGCGCCTTCTCCATCAGCTCGAAGGTCCATTCCGGCCCGTCGAACAGCGGCTCGCGCGCCGGTTCAGCTGCCCGCATGCTGCGCCCCTTTCACCTTGGGGAGGAAGAACTCCCGGAAAATCGGATAGATGTGGCCGGGCTGGGAGACCCGCTGCATCTCGAAATGCGCTGCCTGCGCCTTCACGTCACGGTAGTTTTGCCACAAGTCCTCCCCGGCCTCGGGGTTGTTGAGCAGCATCTCCGCCGCCTCGTCGACGATTTCCACATAAGCGTAGAACTGGCAGACCGGCAGCAGGTCATTCAGGAGCAGCGCCTTGCAGCGCGCCGAGTCGTTGCCGAAGTTCTCCCCGTCCGACGCCTGAGCGCCGTAGATGTTCCACTCGTCCGGCGGATAGCGGTCGGCAATGATCTCCTTCATTTTCTCCAGCGCCGTGGATACGATGGTGCCGCCGGTTTCGCGGGCGTAGAAGAAGGTCTCCTCATCCACCTCCTGCGCGTGGTGGGTATGGCGCACGAAGACCAGCTCGGTGTGCTCGTAGCAGCGGGCGAGGAACAGATGCAGAAGCAGGAAGAAGCGCTTGGCCAGGTCCTTCTCGCGCTCCTGCATCGAGCCCGAAACGTCCATCAGGCAGAATACCACGGCACGGGAATTGCGGATCTTCTCCGGCACGAACGTGTCATAGCGCAGGTCGAGCGGGTCGATGTAGCCGACCACCTTGCGTTTGCGGCGGATGCCGTCGAGCCGGGCCTGCAGCGCGAGCAGCAGCTGTTCCTCCTCTGCGGTGCGGGGATCGCGTGCTTCGAGCTCCGCCACCTCCGCCTCCAGATCCTTCTGGGCCTGCGTGCTGGGCCGCTGCAGGGCGATGCGGCGGCCCAGCGAGTTGCGCATGGTGCGCACAAGATTGAGGTTGTTCGGCGTGCCCGCCGTGGTGAGACCGGCGCGGCGTATGCCGATGGTTTCGGTCTCCACCGTGGCCTTCTCCACCAGGTCGGGCAGTTCCAGCCCGTCGAAGAGGATCTCCAGGTATTCGTCCTGGGTCAGGGTAAAGGAAAACTCGTCCTCGCCATCGCCGTCTTCGGAGGCCTTGCGGCCGCCCTCGCCGGCGCCGCCCTGGGGCCGTTTGATGGTGTCGCCGACCACAAAGTCCTTGTTGCCCGGCAGGACGTGACGGCGCACCCCGCCCTTGCCGGAGTGGAAGAACCGCGGCTCCTTCAGCCCCCGGGACGGGATGGTGACCTTCTCGCCTTCATCCGGCACGCCGCTGCCGCTCTGTATCGACTTGCCGCGGACCGACTGATCTACGCGCTCCTTGATATTCTCCCGGGCCCGCCGCAGGAACCGCTGGCGGTTCCCGAGGCTCTTGCCCTTGGGGTTGGAGCGCCTGTCGATGAAATGATGCATCTGGGGGTGCGCTCCTCTCTTAGCCCGCCTTGTTGACGCGCATGTACCATTCGACCAGGCGCCGGACCTGGCGGTCGGTGTAGCCGTGGCCGCGCATCCGCTCGACGAACTCCTGGTGCTTGCTTTCGGTTTTGCTGTCCTTCTTCGATCCGAAGGAGATCACCGGCAGCAGCTCCTCGACCTGGGAGAACATGTGCTTCTCGATCACGTCGCGCAGCTTCTCGTAGGAGTTCCAGGCAGGATTGGACCCGGTATTGGCACGGTGGCGCAGGGCGAATTTGACGACCTCGTTGCGGAAGTCCTTGGGATTGGCGATGCCGACCGGCTTCTCGATCTTCGAAAGCTCCGCATCCAGCACCTCGCGGTTGTAAAGCTGGCCGGTGTCGGGATCCTTGTAGTCCTGCTCCTCGATCCAGGCATCGGCATAGGCGATGTAGCGGTCGAAGACATTCTGGCCGTATTCGGTATAACTTTCGAGGTACGCCTTCTGGATTTCGTTGCCGATGAACTCCTCATAGCGCGGCGCCAGTTCGGTCTTGATGAACTCCAGGTACTTCTGTTCGGTCTCCTGGGGGAACTGCTCGCGCTTGATCATCTGCTCGAGCACATACATCAGGTGCACCGGATCCGCGGCGACCTCCTCGGTATCGAAGTTGAACACGCCCGACAGAACCTTGAAGGCAAAGCGGGTGGAGATGCCGTTCATGCCCTCATCGACGCCGGCCCGGTCCTGGTATTCCTGCACGGTCTTCGCCTTGGGGTCGGTGTCCTTCAGGCTTTCGCCGTCATAGACCCGCATCTTCGAGTAGAGGTTGGAGTTCTCATGCGGCTTCAGCCGGGTCAGCACCGAGAAGCGCGACAGGATCTTCAGCGTTTCCGGCGCGCAGGGCGCATCGCGCAGCTCGCTGTTCTCGATCAGCTTCTCGTAGATCTGCGATTCCTCGGTCACCCGCAGGCAGTAAGGCACCTTGACGATCGACACCCGGTCGATGAAGGCCTCGTTGTTCTTGTTGTTCTTGAACTGCTGCCACTCGCTTTCGTTGGAATGCGCGAGGATCAGCCCGCTGAAGGGGATGGCGCCGAAGCTTTCGGTGCCCATGTAGTTGCCTTCCTGGGTCGCCGTCAGCAGCGGGTGCAGCATCTTGATCGGCGCCTTGAACATCTCGACGAACTCCAGGATCCCCTGGGTGGCGCGGTTCAGACCGCCGGAGAAGCTGTAGGCGTCGGGATTGTCCTGGCTGTAGTGCTCGAGCTGGCGGATATCGACCTTGCCGACCAGGGTTGAAATGTCCTGGTTGTTCTCGTCGCCCGGCTCCACCTTCGCCACGCAGATCCGGCGCAGCCGCGAGGGATGCATCTTCACCACCGAGAACTTGTTGATATCGCCGTCGAATTCATCCAGCCGCTGCACCGCCCAGGGCGACATCAGCCCCGGCAGCCGGTGCTGCGCAATGCCGTATTCATCGGCCAGGATCTTGCCCATGCGGACCGGATCGAACAGGCCAAGCGGGCTTTCGAAGATCGGCGAGATCTGGTCGCCCGCCTTCAGCACGTAGATCGGCTGATCTTCCATCAGCCGCTTCAGCCGCTCCGCGAGGGAGGATTTGCCGCCGCCGACCGGGCCCAGCAGGTAGAGGATCTGCTTGCGCTCTTCCAGGCCTTGCGCGGCGTGGCGGAAGAAGCCCACGATGCGCTCGATCGTGTCCTCCATTCCGTAGAAATCGTGAAAGGCGCTGTAGCGCTTGATGGTCCGGTTCTGAAAGATCGGGCCCAGCCGGGAGTTCTTGGAGGTATCGACCAGCTCACGTTCGCCGATGGCATTCAACATCCTCTCGGCCACATTCGCGTAGAGGCTGGGATCGTCGCGGCAGGTGTTGAGATACTCCTGCAGCGGCATTTCCTGCTCGCGCGTCTGGCCGTACTGCTCTGCAAAAAGTTCGGCAATGTCTTTCATCGTGGATCAAGCCTCCTGGGTTTGCTTCGCGCCGTTCCTCCTGGCGTGTTGTTCGCACACGGACAGAGAGGGGCTCTCGCGTGGGCCGAAAGTGTCCGCGTTGGTGTTTGGTTTCTGATTTCTGCTCGGCGCCGCTGCTGGCGTCACGCGACCGGCTGGCTGCTCTTGGCGGCGGCCCGCACCCGGAGTCCAGGCTTTCAGCGTCAATCCTTCACGTCCGAGCTTACACCATTTACGAACTTCTTACTATCTGAAAGTGGTGTATTTTTAATTAATTGCCAGAGGCTATTGCAGGAAATTTTCCTCACTTCGCGGCGAGCGGGAAGCCGCAACGCAGCTTCTGCAACGCGGCATTCCGGGCCCGCCGGCGGCGATTTCCACCCTGACGTGCGCCCCGCCACACCACTCGCCCGAGGCACCCTGCGGACGGGCCGGGCAAATCGGCCACAGTTGCCCTGAAAGGATGGGATTTCTGCGGCACCCGCGCCACGGGTGGCTTGCTTTCCGCCGCGCCACCCGCCACCAAACTATAGACAAGATTACTAAAATTGTCGCAGTATGGCCAAAAACAGGCCGCAAAGACGGCAAAAGGGCAAAACTTCAGGCATTGCAACCCCGCTTTGTCCGCCAGCGCCCCGGCGGCAAAGGGAACAGACGAGCGGTATAAAATGACAACGGTAGCTTACATTACCCGCGATCCCGCGGGCACCACCCGGCACGGCAATTTTTCCGAAGGCACCCCGGCGCGCCTCAACGCGGCGCCCTTCAAGGATATCTCGCTGAACCTCGTGGCGGCTGACGTCGAAAGCTACGCCCGCCATGGCGGCGACCTGCACATCACCCTTGCCAACGGCCAGACGCTGATCCTGGAAAACTACTTCACCGGCGGCGCGGGCGGCAGCAAGAACCTGTTCCTCAGCGCCGACAACGCGATGGTCGAGGTGGTTCTGGAGGACAAGGCCGGCGGAATGCTCTTTGCGGGCTACGAGCCGCTTGACCTAACCGGCAAGTGGAGCAGCTACGACGACATGATGTTCCTCGGCGTCGACCGCATCGAGCCGGTGGTCGCACCGCTGGCGGCGGCAGGGTTCGGCGGGCTGGGGGCGGCCGGCGCGGCAGCGGGCGTCGGCGCGGCAGCGCTGGTTGCAAGCGGCGGCGGCGGCGGCGGTGACGGCAGCACCGGCCCGGCGGCAATCGTGCCCACCGTGGACGACCCTGATGCCTCCTATCCAATCTCCGGCTCCAGCACCGATCCGGTGGTGATCACCGGCACCGGCGAGGCCGACTCCGAGGTGACCGTGACGCTCGGCACCGCCACTGCGACCACCACCGTGGACGACGACGGCATCTGGAGCGTCAGCTTCCCGGTGGACGAACTGCCCGAGGACGGCAGCTACGAGACCGAAGTGCAGGTGACCGCGCCCGACGGCACCGAATACACGCTTGACGGTCCCGAGGTGGTGATCGACACCACCCCGCCCGAAGCTGAAATCACCAGCGGCGCGGTCTCCACCGGCGACATCGTGAACGGCGAGGAGCAGGCCGAGGGCACCGTGATCACCGGCACCGGCGAGGCCGGCGCCACCGTTACCCTGGAGATCGAGGGCACTGCCCGCAGCACCACCGTGGCCGAGGACGGCACCTGGACGCTCACCTTCACCCCGGAGGAGATCCCCACCGGCGAATATGACACCGCCATCTCCATCACCACCACGGACAGCTTCGGCAATAGCGCCACCACCGGGGATATGCTGCGCGTCGATACTGTCGCGCCGCCGGTGGCCCGCGGCACGGTGGAGGGCGACGACATCATCAATGCGTCCGAGGCCTCCGACGGGGTGACGCTGACCGGCACCAGCGAAGCCGGCGCCAGCATCACCGTGGAATTCCAGGGGCTGACCCGCAGCGTTACCGCCGATGAGGCGGGCAACTGGAGCGCCGATTTTGCCGCCTCCGAGATCGCGGCCGGAGAATATGACGCGCCCGTCACCATCACAGCGACCGACGCGGCCGGCAACAGCGAGACCATCACCAGCACCCTGCGCGTGGACACCTCACTCGCTGCGGCTTACGGCGACGGCCAGGCCGGCGGCGACGATACGGTAAACGCGGCCGAGGACGCGGCCGGCATCACCCTCACCGGCACCGCCGACCCGGACGCCACTGTGGTAGTGGAGCTGGGCGGGGTTTCCCGCACCGCAGCCGTCGATGCCGATGGCAACTGGTCGGCGAGCTTCGCCGACGGAGACATTCCCGCGGGCACCTACGACGCGGAAGTGGTGGTCACGGTCACCGACGCGGCCGGCAACAGCGAACAAATCGTCGAGACCCTCGCAGTTGACACCGAATTGGCGCCGCTCACCGCCGAGGCGGAGCAGACCGCCGACGACGTGGTGAACCGCGCGGAACACGCCGCGGGTATCACCCTCACCGGCACCGTGGAAACGGGCTCGGCAGTGTCGGTCACCATCGAAGGTGTGACCCGCGCTGCCACAGTGGATGCCGACGGCAACTGGAGCGCCACTTTCGAGGCCGCCGACCTCCCCGAGGGCACCTATGACACCTCCGCCACCGTCACCGCGACCGATGCGGCCGGCAACAGCCGCAGCCTGACCGAAAGCTTCAGCGTCGACACGGAACTCAACGTGTCCTATGACGCGGACCAGGCCGGCGGCGACGGCACCGTGAACGCGGCGGAGGATGCGGCCGGCATCACCCTCACCGGCACTGTCGACCCCGGTGCCACGGTAGTGGTGGGGCTCGGCAGCGTGTCGCGCACCGCCACGGTCGATGACACCGGCAATTGGGCGGTCAGCTTTGAGGATGGCGACATCCCCGCGGGCACCTACAACGCGGGGGTTGTGATCACCGCCACAGACGCGGCCGGCAACAGCGAGCAGATCATCGAGACCCTGGCGGTCGACACCGAAGTGACGCCGCTCACCGCCGAACCGGATCAGACCGCCGACGACGTGCTGAACCGCGCCGAACATGCCGCGGGGCTGACCCTCACCGGCACCGTGGAAGCGGGCTCGGCGGTGGAGGTGACGATTGGCGGCGTGACCCGCGACGCCGCCGTGGATGCCAGCGGGAACTGGAGCGCCGCTTTCGCGGCCTCCGATCTCCCCGAAGGCACCTACAGCACCTCCGCCACCATCACCGCGACCGACGCTGCCGGCAACAGCCGCACCCTGACAGAGGCCTTCAGCGTCGACACCGAATACGACACCCCGTCTGTCGACTCGGTGACCTTCTCGGGCGCGGACGTGCGGCGCATCGCCACCGAAGGCGCCACCGACAACTATTCGGTCAGCGCGCTGGAGGACGGCGGCACCGTCTCCGCGCCCTCGGCAACGGTGGACGCCGATCCGGTCTTCGGCACCGAGTTCACTTTCGACGCAGCGATCCCCGATGGCACCCATCTGGTGGTCAGCCGCCAGGACGCCGCGGGCAACAGCTCCAGCTCGCTGGTGGTGCTGGACGACAATGCCAGCAACGCGGGCACACTCGACCACGCAGGCCTGCCGCAGTTCAACATCGACGAACTGAACCTCGATTACGCCTCCGACGTGAACCTCACGCTGAGCGAAGCGAGCATCCAGGCGCTTTCCGGCAATTCGGACACGCTCACTGTGCACGGCGGCGCCGACGATACGCTGACTTTGACCGGCGCCACCGCGGCCGGCACCCGCACCGAGGATGGCGAGACCTACAACGTCTATACCGTCGGCACCGACGGCACCACGCTGGTGGTGGACGAGGACGTGAACGTCGTGATCTGACCCTTCCGGGCCCGGCGGCTGGCGCAACAGGCGGCCACCGGGCCCGCCCCCAACCAATGCCAAGACCGGAAAGGGCCCCGGGCCGGATGTTACCGCGACGCTCAATCTGCGCTTTCGCACTGTTGTGCAGCCTTTCGGCGTGCGCGCAGCCTTTTGGCGGCGGCAATGCCCCGGAGGCCACGGGGCCGGGCCGGAACTTTGCGCAGGAAGGCGCGGAGAACCCCTCCGAGGTAATCCGCGCGCTGAGCACCCGCCGCGCCGTGCTGCAGCCCGGATCCGCGCTTGCCGAGGTGGGCGAGGCCGCCATCGCCGCCTCCGCCCGCGCCGCCGAGGCCGAACTGACCAGCGCCAGGCTGCGCGCCGTGGCGGCTTCCAAGAACTGGCTGCCGACGCTGGGGCCTTCGGTCAGCCTCACCGATCTGGGCGATCTGGTGGCGGGACTCCTGATCGAGCAGGTGCTGTTCGACAACGGCCGCCGCAAGGCCGAACGCGCCTTTGCGGCCGCCGATGTGGAGGTCGCCGCCGTCACCCTCTCCGCCGACATCAACGGCCGCGTCGAGACCGCCGCCGGACTCTACGTGGCTGCATTGCGCGGCGAGGATAAGGCGGCCTACGGCGAGCGGGCCCTGGCGCGGATGCAGGCCTTCCGCCGCATCGTGCAGGGGCGTGTCGAAGGCGGCCTCTCGGACCCCTCCGACCTCAACGTGACCGACAGCAAGATCAGCGGCTTGCGCACCGCCGCCCACACCGCCCGCGATGCAGCGGCCACTGCGCGGGCCGAGCTTCACGCAATGACCGGCCGCCAGTTCCCCGCCCGCCCCGCCGGGCTGGCTATCGCGCCGCTGCCGCCGGAGGGAGAATTCCTCTCCGAACTCAAGGCCGAAGCCGAGGCCGAGCGCGCCATTGCCGGGGCGAAGATCGCCCGCGCGGGTCTGCTGCCGCAGATCTCCGCCGCGGGCAACGTGACCACCGATGGCTCCGGAGCGGGGCTCACGCTCGGCACCGGCCAGCCGCTCGGCCTGGGCACCCCCGCTGCGCTGAAGGCGCAGGAAGCCGCCAAGGAAGCCGCCCGCCGCCAGGTCGGCGAAGCCCGAGAGGAGGCCGGCCGCAACCGCGCCCGGCTCACCCAGCGGCTCGCCTCCTTCCGCCGCCAGCAGAGCGAGACCGCCGCACTGGTGGCCCGCAGCCGCGAGACTTACCGCCTGTTCAAGGCGCAGTTCGAGGCCGGCCAGCGCCCGGTGATGGAGGTGATCCAGGTCTATGAGGAGCTGGTGCGCCGCGAGCAGGCGCTGATCGACGCGAAATACGAAGTGGTGCTGATCCAGCTTGAACTGGCCCGCGAGATGGGCCTCCTCGCCGATGGGAACCGGATTTGACCAAGTTCACCCGCACGCCGCCCCCGCCCCCGGCCAACTCCCCCCGCCCCGCCGCGGGTCCGGGGCCGGCCTTGCGCGCGGTGCCGCCCGCACCCGGCCGCCGCGACGCCGCCAAGGCCCCGCCGCCGCGCGAGACCGGCACCGCCGGCCCCGCATCCGGACCGGAAGTCGGCACGCTGATCGAAGGCGCCGCCGCCCGCATCCAGCACCGCGCAAGCCTGCTGGCGACGCTTGCCGCGCTCAAGGGGGCGGAGGTTCCGGTGGGCGACATCGTCAGCTTCATCTGGTCCGAAACCACGGGCGAGCTTACCCTTCAAACGCTGGCCAAGGCGCTTGCCACTACCGGACTGCAGCCGAAGGTCCTGGAAAAACAGTCGCTCGCCCCCGCTCTCTGGCCTGCAATCGCGGTGATGTCGGGCGGCCAGTGCGTGCTGGTTCTGGCTCAGGAGGGCGAGACCCTCACCATCTACGACGCCTCCTGCCCGGACAACCGGAGCGAGGTGCCCGCGGGCGAGTTCCGGCCCTATTTCACCGGCACCGTGCTCTCGGCCCGCCCGTCGCTCAGCCAGATGGCCGCGCGCCACACCCCGCAGCTCCACGCAGGCCACTGGTTCTGGAGCGAGTTCCCCAAGTACCGCCGCCAGGTCGGCGAGATCATGCTCGGCTCGCTGGTTGCCAACGTGCTTGCGGTCTCGGTCGCGCTGTTCTCCCTGCAGGTCTATGACCGGGTGGTGCCGCACCAGTCGCACGCGACGCTCTGGGTGCTCGCGGCCGGCGCCTTCCTTGCCATCGCGCTGGAGGCGCTGCTGAAACTCGCCCGCGCCCGGCTCACCGATTCCGCGGGCCGCCGGATCGAGCTTTCGGTGCAGCACAACCTGATGCGCCGCCTGATCGGCATGCGCTCGGACAAGAAGCCGCTGCCGCCCTCCGGCCTGTTTGCGGCGATGCGCGATTTCGGCTCGGTCAGGGAGTTCTTCACCTCCACCACCATCGCCACCCTGGCCGACATCCCCTTCATCGCGGTCTTCCTGCTGCTGGTCGCCTCCATCGCCGGACCGGTGGTCTGGGTGATCATCGCGGGCGGCATCCTGATGCTGCTGCCTGCCTATTTCATGCAGAAGAAGATGATCGCCCTCACCCGCCAGACCCAGGGTGCCAATGCGAAAGCGGGCCGCCTGCTGCACGAGGTGGTGACGGAACTGGACACCGTGAAGACCCAGCGCGGCGAGGAACGGGTGCTGCGGCTCTGGGACGAGCTGAACGTGCTGTCGTCGCACTCCGCGACCGAGCAGCGCAAGCTGTCGAGCGCCCTCACCTACTGGTCGCAGGGCATCCAGCAGGCGACCTATATCACCGCGGTGGTGCTCGGCACGCTGCTGGTCTTTGCAGGGGAGTTCACCGTCGGGACCATCATCGCCACCGGCATCCTGACCAGCCGGACCCTCGCGCCGCTCACCCAGTTCGCCGCGACACTCGCGCGCTGGAGCAACGTGAAGGCGGCGCTCGAAGGCCTCGACGCCATCGCCCAGGCACCGCAGGAGAAGGACGCGGACCGCAGCTACCTGCGCCGTCCGCAGCTCAGAGGCCGCTTCGAGCTGCGCGAGATCCTCTACCGCTACGAAGACGACGCCGCCCCCACCCTCGACGTGCCGGCGGTGGCGATCACCCCGGGCCAGCGGGTCGCGGTGCTGGGGGTGAACGGCTCCGGCAAGTCGACGCTCCTGAAACTGCTCTCCGGCCTCTACGCGCCCGACCGCGGCCGCATCCTGCTCGACGGCACCGACATGAGCCAGATCGACCCGCGCGATCTGCGCGCAGGCATCGGCTACCTGAGCCAGGACGTGCGCCTGTTCGCGGGCTCCTTGCGCGACAACCTAAACCTCAACCAGCTCGAACGCGATGACGAGCGGCTGATGCAAGCGCTTGATTTCGCTGGCCTCGGCAGCTTCGTGCGCGGCCATCACAAAGGACTGGACCTTGCCATTGGCGACGGCGGCGGCGGCTTGTCGATCGGCCAGCGCCAGTCGATCGGCTGGGCCCGGCTGTGGCTGCAGGACCCGGCCGTGGTGCTGCTGGACGAACCCACGGCGGCACTCGACCAGACGCTGGAGCGCACCCTGGTCAGCCGGCTTGAGCACTGGCTCCAAGGCCGCACAGCGGTGATCGCCACCCACCGCATGCCGATCCTGTCGCTCACCAACCGCACCCTTATCCTGCAGGCGGGCCGCATGGTGGTTGACGGCCCGCGCGATCAGGTACTCGCCCATCTCGCAGCCGCAGGAGACGGCAAATGAGCCTTGCCCTGAACGATCCCTACGGCCAGCAGGACGCCCCCCGCGGCGCCAGCCGCATCATCTACCTCGCCGCCGGCGCGGTCGCGGTGTTCCTGATCTGGGCCGCCTTTGCCCCGGTCGACGAGATCGTGCGCGGCGAGGGCCAGGTGGTCTCCTCCTCGCGGGCGCAGATCGTGCAGAACCTCGAAGGCGGCATCCTGGCCGAGCTCTCCGTCCGCCAGGGCGACACCGTGGCGAAGGGACAGACGCTGGCGCGGCTTCAGGACACCAAGTTCCGCACCGCCGCCGACGAACTGCAGAACCAGATCGACGCGCTGGAGATCCGCCGCCTCCGGCTGGAGGCGCAGATGCAGGGCGCCGACGATTTCACCGTGCCGGAGGACCTGGCCGAGCGCTCGCCCGGGCTTCTCGCCTCAGAACGCGCGCTTCTGAAGGCGCGTCACGCGGATGTCACCAGCCGCAGCGGCAGCGCCCGCCAGATTATGGAACAGCTCGACGGGGAGCTTGCCACCCTGGAACGGCTCCACCGCGACAAGATCGTCGCCCTCATCGAGGTGAACCGCGCCCGCAACGCCGCCACCGACGCGCGCGCCAAATACAACGAAATCGGCACCCAGGCCGAACTGGAGCAGGCCGAGGACTATGCCCGCACCCTGCGCGAGCTGACCACGCTGCGCCAGGAGCAGCGCCTCGCTCAGGATCAGCTCACCCGCACCGTGATCACCGCGCCGATGACCGGCATCGTCAACCGGCTTGCCGTCACCACCATCGGCGGCGTCATCCGCCCCGGCGAGGAAATCCTGGAGATCATCCCGCTCGGCGAGGAACTGCACGTCGAGGCACGCATCAAGCCCGAGAACATCGCCAGCGTCGAGCCGGGCCAGGACGCCACCATCAAGCTTTCGGCTTATGACTACACCATCTACGGGGCGCTGCGCGGTACGGTGGATTTCGTGTCCGCCGACACGTTTGAGGACGAACGCAACCCGCGCGCCGAACCCTACTACCGGGTCACCGTGAACGTCGATCCCGCCAGCTTCACCGAACGCCAGCAGGAGATCGAGATCCGCCCCGGCATGCGGGCCACCGCCGAATTGCGAACCGGCAGCAAGACCGTGCTGCAATACCTGCTGAAACCGCTCTACAAGTCGCGCGAGGCGTTGCGCGAACCCTGAGCAGCGGGCCGGGCCGCAGAAGGCGCCCCCCTTAAAAAGCCAAAATCCCGCGCCTTTCTGGCTGCAGGATGGCAAAAGTCTTCGGTTGTAAAGGAAGTTCAGGGGGTCAGCCGGCCCGCCGCATCAGTGCCACGAGCGATCCGTCCAGCGCCGATCCGATCGATACCCGCCGGTTGCCCATCGCCGCCTTGGCCGAGATCACCGAGACCAGCCGCGGCGCCCGCCCTGGGCGCATCTCGAACACCGGCGAGCCCGAGGCGCCGTAATCGACCCGGCAGGACATCACCAGCGTCTTGCTCTGCCGCGCCAGCACCTGGCAAGCGGACTCGAGGCTCGGCCGGGTGGCATGGCTGTACGAATAGGACATTACCCCCACGGTATCGCCCCGCTCCGCCCCGCCCGCGGTGGCGAAAGGCTGGATGTGGCTGCGGCTGATCGGCTGCGCGAGGCGCAGAACCGCGAGATCGCTGCCCATCTGATTCAGCCCCGACCGCCCGTAGCGGTATTGCGGGTGCAGCACGGCCTTGTCGACTTGCCGCGCCGCCTTGGCCTGGCGACCGCGCAGACCGGCTTCGAACCGGATCGTCCGCGGGTCGACGCGCACGCCGGTCTGGGGGTCGAACAGGCAGTGCGCCGCGGTCACCACCAGGTTCGGCGCCACCAAGGCCCCGGTGCACATGTTCCGGCCGGAAATGTTAAGGCGGCCGACCGCCTCCCAGCCGCGCATTACATTGGCGCCGGACTGCGTATCACCCGCAGCCGCGCCGCCTGGCATGCCCAAAGACAGGCACGCTGCGATCACAGCAATCAGTTGTCTCATGGTCCACTCCAATTTCCCACACCGGCAAGGTCGTTCAGGGGTGCGGCTGGAATGAGGCCCAAAGCTGCCGGGCCACGTCGAAAAGGTGGACGGAATGTGGCAAAGTTAATAAAACCCTAATCTCCCCGTCCCGTGAGGCCCCAGTATCGCAAAAAACCAGCAAAAACGGGGGATAATCCCACCTTGGTCGCGTTAATTTTTCTTAAATTATTGTAAAAATGAGTGAATATGCAGAGGCGCAGCAGCCGGTTTTCTTGCCGCATCAGCCCTGCCCGCGGCTGCTAGGAAGGGAATCGGCCACCGCGTAGGCGCCATTGGCGGCAACTTTCTGACGCAACGGAAGGTGCAGCTTTTTGAAATCTGGCAACGCGGGTATTAACGTCCCCATCCGCCGGCGCGGCCGCCACCTGGGGCGGAAAACTCTGCCAGCGGCGGGATTTGCGGCGGCGTGCGCCCGCCCGCCCGCGGGCGCACGCGCCCTGCCGCGTTAACCTCCGGCGGGCGCAAACTATCGCAAAAACCTACGTGCGTTAACTGCGTGCACATCCCTTTGTAGTTGAGTGACGGGCATCACGACCATCACCGCATCCGCCAGGACTTGGGTCCGCCGGCCGGGTGCCTCCCTGCCGGAGGTTCCATTGAAACTTCATACATCCCTCAAACTGGGCCATAAGCTGCCGATTCTGATCATCGGCTCCGCGCTGCTGCTGACCGTCGTGCTGATCTCCATCAGCACCGCCTATTTCCGGCGCAGTGTCCTGCATGATAGCGAGACCTTCCTGAGTTCGCTGGTGCGCGACCGCGAGCTGGCGCTCCACACCTATCTGGAGGGGGTCGGCGCCGATATCGCCACGGTGGCCGCAATGCCCTCCACCGCCAGTGCGCTGCAGTGGATGTCAATGACTTGGGACGGGATCGGGGGCGACGCGGGCGAGGTGCTGCGCAAGGCCTATATTGACGACAATCCCAACCCGGCGGGGGAGAAGCATTTTCTGCTGCGGGCCCCCGGCGACCTCCCCTACCACATGCACCACGCCCGTTACCACAATGCCTTCCGCGCTGTGATGGACCGGATGGGTTTCTACGACGCCTTCCTGATCAACCCCGCCGGAGAGATCGTCTATTCGGTCTTCAAGGAGGCCGATTACGGCACCAGCCTGACCACCGGGCCCTATAGCGACTCAGGCCTGGCGGAGGCCTTCGACGCCGCTGCCAACGGCGAGCCGGGGGTGGAATATTATTCCGATCTGTCGCCCTATGCCCCCAGCAATGGTGCCCCGGCCGCCTTCACCGCGATCCAGGTCGCAAATGACAAGGGCGAATATCTGGGCGTGCTTGCACTGCAAATCCCGATCGAGCAGATCTCCCGGCTGATCACCAACCTCGGCGAACGCACCCGGTCTCTGGATGTCTACCTGGCAGGGACCGACATGAAGGCGCGCACTGCTTCCCGTTTCGAGGGCCGGCACACGGTGCTGCAGCCTCTGCCCGAACTGCGGCAGGTTGCCTCCGCATTCGCCAGCACAGACACCCAGATCCACCAGAACGTGCCCGGGGCCGGCGGCAGCCAGGTGATCGCCGCCTCCGGGCCGGTTCATTTCCGCAACTTGCATTGGGCGGTGGTGGCCGAACAGGACATGAGCGAGGTGATGGAGCCCGCGGTAAAGCAGCAGCGCACGATGATCGCCATCGCCGCCGTCTGCGCCCTCATCGTCTCCTTCTTCGGCTGGCTCTTTGCCCGCTCGGTCACCCGCCCGCTGGCGCGGATCTGCTCCAACATGGAGGCGGTTTCCTCCGGGGCGCTCGACACCGCGGTGCCTGACGCGGCCCGCGGCGACGAGATCGGCAAGATCGGCCAGACACTGGTCAGCATGCAGGACGATCTGCGCATGGCCCGCGAAGCCGAGGAAGCGCGCGCCGAGGCCCAGCGGGAGCAGCAGGCAGTGGTGGAGAATCTCTCAGCCGGGCTGGTCCGGCTGGCGGGCGGCGACCTCACGGAAGCAATCACCACGCCGTTCCCGCAGGATCACGAGCAGCTGCGCCATGACTTCAACCTCACGGTGGAAACCCTGAATGGTGTCGTGAAGGAAGTGGTCGGTGCCTCCGCTAGCATCCGCAATGGCGCTGCCGAGATCAGCCAGGCCTCCGATGACCTGTCGAACCGCACCGAAAGCCAGGCCGCAACGCTGGAAGAAACCGCCGCCGCGCTCGACGAGCTGACCGCAAGCGTCAAATCCGCAGCCGAAGGCGCACGCTCGGTCGAGGCCACGATGAGCAAGGCCAAGGCAGAGGCCGAGACCAGCGGCGAAATCGTGCAGAGCGCAGTCGCGGCAATGACGGAGATCGAAGAAAGCTCCAAGCATATCTCCCAGATCATCAGCGTGATTGACGACATCGCCTTCCAGACCAACCTGCTGGCGCTCAATGCAGGCGTGGAGGCCGCACGGGCCGGCGAAGCGGGCAAGGGCTTTGCGGTGGTCGCAAGCGAAGTGCGCGCCCTGGCGCAACGCTCGTCGGACGCGGCAATGGAGATCAAGTCGTTGATCGGCGACAGCTCGAAACAGGTGGAGCGCGGCGTTGATCTCGTCGGCAAGACCGGCGAGGCGCTGCAGAGCATCGTTGCTCAGGTCAGCCACATCTCGCAGCTGGTCTCGGGCATCGCCGAGGGGGCCGCCGAACAGTCCACCGGCCTGGGCGAGATCAACACCGGTATGACGCAGCTCGACCAGGTCACGCAGCAGAACGCCGCAATGGTGGAGCAGTCGACGGCGGCTGGCCATATGCTGAACAGCGATGCCACCAAGCTGGCCGGGCTGGTAGCGCATTTCCGGACCGGCGGCGAGGAGACCGCGGCAGCGTCGGCGCAGGACAAATCAGCCGCCCCCCGCGGTACCGCTCCGGCCCCCACAGCGCACGGCGGCGGCGACTGGGAAATCGAGGCCAGCCCGGCCCCGGCCAAGCCGGAGGCCAGGCGCGGCAGTGTTGCCGCTGCGAGCAGCGCTGCAGCGGCCGCCGGCAATGCCGCCCGCGACCTCTGGCAGGATTTCTGAATCCGCGCTGCAAAGGCGCCGCCGCCTTTGCCCCCTCAAGGCCCCGCGCACCGCCGCCTGCCGCTGCGGTGCGCGAGGTCGTCTGTCCTGATCCTGCACGCCCGGCTGATCGCCCGTGCTGACCCCGGCACCGGCCCAGGTGCAAGCCGGCAGCCAGCAGAAACGCACCATTGAGGCGGACCGCCTGGGCCGCGAACTTAGGACGCCCGGCATCTGCTGAAAATGGCGCGCACCGGCCGGGCGGACAGGAGCACGCCGGGCACGCTTACCGGTCCGCCCCGCCAGAACCTGGAGCGCCGAAGCTGCCCCCGGGTCAGCCGTCCCATTTCCCCCTGACCGCGCCGGGCCCCGCGAAATACCTAAAATCCGCCACAATTGCCCGCACCCCGGCAACAGCCTGTTAAGGCGATCCGGGCTTTATGGCGGGAGATGATCCAGAAGGGATTTTGCCATGTTCTACACCTCCCCCCCTGCCATTCACGCCAGCGGTGCCCCGGCTGCGCCGCCGCCGCCGCCGATGCCGGAGCGCCGGCGCGGCCGGCTGCCGGGCGCCATCCTGCCCGGTCCGCTCCTGCCCGTACCGCTGCCGCTGGCGGCAGAGCGCGCCACCAATGCCGGCTACCGCGGCCGCCCCTGCCAAGCGCAGATGCCGGGGCAAGGGGAATCCGCCCGGCGGCTGCATTGAACCCTTGCGGGCCTGGGTGAAATTCGCCATCACGGGCGGATGACGCCTCAGATCCGTGCCCTCCTCGTCCACCTCCTGACTGCCACCGGTGCGGTGTTTGCCATGCTGGCCATGCTGGCCGCCGCCGAAGCCAAGTGGAGTCTGATGTTCGTCTGGCTGGTGGTGGCCTTTGCCGTTGATGGGGTCGACGGTCCGCTGGCGCGCCATTGCCACGTGAAACGCTATGCGCCGCAGTTCGACGGGGTGCTGCTGGACCTCATTATCGACTACCTGACCTATGTCTTCATCCCCGCCTTCGCCCTGTTCCAGTCCGGGCTGATGGCGGGCTGGAGCGGCTGGGCCGCGATCATCGTGATCACCTTCGGCAGCGCGATGTATTTCGCGGACACCCGGATGAAGACCAAGGACAATTCCTTCTCCGGCTTTCCCGGCTGCTGGAACATGCTGGTGCTGGTGATCTTTGCCCTTCAGCCCAGCCACTGGACCAGCCTGGCGCTGGTTACGCTGCTGGCCATCGCGATGTTCTTGCCCCTGAAATTCATCCACCCGGTGCGCACCAAGCGCTGGCGGCGGCTGTCGCTGCCGTTGGCGCTGGCCTGGACCTTCTTTGCGGGCTGGGCGGCCTGGGTGGATTTTGCCCCGCCCGGTTGGGTGCACTGGGGGCTGGTGCTGACCTCGATCTACCTTCTGTTTGTGGGCATCGCGCAGCAGATCGTGCCGCAGCGGCGCTCAAGCGCCCAGCGCAGCTGAGGGAAACCGAAGGGCACTGCCCCTCTGCCCTTCCGGCGCTTCTGCCCCGAGGCACTTGCGGACAGGAAGCGGCCGCAGACTGAGCCCCCTCTCCTCCAAAGTATAGGCGGATGACCGGTTGGACGGTGCCGTTATGCGGGCGGGCACGGGCGCTGCAGTCAAGATTTCGTTAACCTTGCCTGGAGAAGACGCGAAAGGACAAGGCAATGACGGTCATCGGTGCGGGTGGTTTCGGGTATGCGCAGGCGGCAGCGCGACAGGAGCAGCTTCAGGTGGCGGCAGATGCAGCCGCGCCGCTGCTGCAGGGCCGAAGCCAGGGGCTGGCACGGGCGCTGGCACGGGATGCGGCACTCAATCCGGCTCAAGCGGCGGGTGCGCTGCCGCAGCCCCGGCAGCCAGGCGGCAGCGCATCTGCCGGAGCCGGGCCGCAAAGCGGCACTGTCAGCGCCCCCGGCAGCATGGCGGAATTCTTCCTGGATCTTGCGTCCGGCACCCAAGCCGGGCCGAAACCGGCCAGTGCACTGGCGGCGGAGGCGGCCTACCGGGCAGCGTGCAAGGCCACTGGTTGAGGTCCTGAAACCAGATTGGAATCCAGTTCCGCGTGCCGGGGCATGATTGCCTCAGATAGCCGCTCCCGCGCATGCGCTTGCGGCCCGAGCTGCCCCGGCAACGACGTGCGGTGCCGCGCCGCAGGCGCCTGAAAACCTCAATATGCAATCCCTCCCCCGGGCGGGCGCCGCCCAAGCGGCAGCACTGTGCCGCACGGGCCCTGTCACACGACGGTCTCGGCCCGGTGAACAGGTCCGCAAGCGGCGCAACGGCGTGACCTTCCTCCGCTACGCGATACGCAGGCATCAGGAGCGCCCCGGCGGGCGCCATTTCTGAGGGAAGCCGCCATCGGTGTGTGCTGCGGCGGCATCGTGCGGGCACTTCCCCGCACTGGCGCCCTCGCCCGCCGCCATGAATGCCGCCGCAAATCGCGGCGCTCAAACAGGCACGCCCGCAGATCTGCAAAGACCAGTCCATGGCCGGCCACTGCCACCGGCTGAGCCAAAATCTTGCGGGGACCCGCAGACCGGAAAACCCCGGGAAGCGGCGCATTTGCAGCACCGGACATGGGGCCAGCGCGCAGGAAACAACGCCCGGCCATTCAGCCGGGCGCTGCAAAAAGGCGTATGGGAGGCGGGCCTCAGCCCAGCGCGCTGTCGCAGCGGCCGCAGACGCCGGGGTGCTTGTGGTCTCCCACGTCCGGCAGGATCTTCCAGCAGCGCTGGCACTTGCCGCCTTCCGCCTTCTCGAACACTACGGTGACGCCGTCGACCTCCGGCATGCGGAAGGCTTCGGCCGGGGCCGGGTCATTGGTCAGCCCAATGTCCGAGGTGATGCAGACATCGGCGAAATTCACCGATTTCAGGGCAGCCAGCACCTCCTTGTCGCGCACGTGCACAACCGGCGCCGCCTCCAGCGAGGCGCCGATCACCTTACCCGTGCGCTGCACCTCCAGCGCCGCGGTGACGACGCGGCGGGCCTGGCGGATCTTGGACCATTTGGCGGCCAGATCTACGTTCAGCCACTCAACGGGCGTTTCCGGGATGTCCTGCAGATGCACCGAGCTGTCCTCGCCCGGGTAGCGCTCAAGCCAGACCTCCTCCATGGTGAAGACCAAGACCGGAGCCAGCCAGGTGGTCAGCCGGTGGAACAGGATGTCCAGAACGGTGCGCGCGGCGCGGGCGTTGAGCGTATCGCCGTCGCAGTAGAGCGCATCCTTGCGGATGTCGAAGTAGAAGGACGACAGGTCCACCGTGGCAAAGTTGAACACCGCGGAGAACACGCCCTGGAAGTCGAACTCGCGGTAGCCCTTGCGCACCTTGGCGTCGAGCTCCGCCAGACGGTGCAGCACCCAGCGCTCCAGCTCCGGCATGTCTTCCGGCGCGACCCGCTGATCCTCGCGGAAATCCCCGAGCGAGCCCAGCAGGAAGCGCATGGTGTTGCGCAGGCGGCGGTAGCTGTCGGCGGTGCCCTTCAGGATCTCCGGCCCGATACGCTGGTCGGCGGTGTAGTCGGTCTGCGCCACCCAGAGCCGCAGGATGTCGGCGCCGTACTGCTTGACGACCTCCTCCGGCACGATGGTGTTGCCGAGCGACTTGGACATTTTCATGCCCTTCTCGTCCAGCGTGAAGCCATGGGTCACCACGTTTCGGTAGGGCGCGCGGCCCTTAGTGCCGCAGGCCTGCAGCAGCGAAGAGTGGAACCAGCCGCGGTGCTGGTCGGTGCCTTCCATGTAGACGTCGGCGATGCCGTCCTCGGTGCCGTCCTCGCGGTCGCGCAGCACGAAGGCGTGGGTCGAGCCAGAGTCGAACCATACATCCAGCACGTCGAAAACCTGGTCGAAATCATCCGGGTCGACGATGCCACCCAGCACCCGCGCCTTGAAGCCGTCCTGGTACCAGACATCGGCGCCGTGCTCCTCGAACTCCGCAACGACGCGCTTGTTGACCTCTTCGTTGCGCAGCAGGAAGTCCTGGTCTGTCGGCAGCCCGCCCTTCTTCGTGAAACAGGTGAGCGGCACGCCCCAGGCGCGCTGGCGCGAAAGCACCCAGTCCGGGCGGCTTTCGATCATCGAGTGCAGGCGGTTGCGCCCGGTTTGCGGCCACCACTTCACCAGCTCGTCGATCGAGCGCAGCGCGCGTTCGCGGATGGTATCGCCCATCTCCCCCATGCCGTCGTCCAGCTTCTGGTCGACCGCGGCGAACCACTGCGGCGTGTTGCGGTAGATCACCGGCGCCTTGGAGCGCCAGGAATGCGGGTAGCTGTGCTTGATCTTGCCGCGCGCCAGCAGGCCGCCAACTTCCGCCAGCTTGTCGATCACCGCGGTGTTGGCATCGCCCTCGCCGCCCTTGCGGTTGAGGATGTACTTGCCGCCGAAGAACGGCAGGTCCTTGCGGAAGGAGCCGTCGTTCATCACGTTGTAGGTGATTACCTGCTCCAGCATACCAAGGCCGCGGTAGAGCTCGTATTCTTCCATCCCGTGGCTGGGCGCGCAGTGCACGAAGCCAGTCCCCTCGGTGTCGGTTACGAAGTCCGCGGCGCGGAAATCCCGCAAGCCATCCCATTCGCCGTTGGCTCCTTCGGCATGAGCCAGCGGGTGCAGCAGCGACAGGCTCGACAGCTCATCGGCAGAGACGCCGCGCAGGCGCTTGTACTGCTCCCGGTTCAGCCGCGCGCGCTTGAAGACATCCGCGGCCAGGTTGTCGGCCAGCAGGTAGCGCTCGCCCGTCTTGGCCCAGCACTCGTCCGGCGTGCCGGTCACCTCGTAGAGGCCATAGGAGATATCCTCACCGTAGACCACCGCCTTGTTCGAGGGCATGGTCCAGGGCGTGGTGGTCCAGATTACCACGAAGGCGCCTTCGAGGTCCTGCGCCACGATCGCTGAGTCGGCACCTGCGAAATCCGCATCTTCACCGTCGGGGGCGACAAAGCCGCCCGCCTCGGCCACCTTGAACTTCACCCAGATCGTGAAGCTTTCCTTGTCGTGATACTCCACCTCGGCTTCGGCCAGGGCCGTCTTCTCGACAGGCGACCACATCACCGGCTTCGAGCCCTGGTAGAGCGTGCCGTTCATCAGGAATTTCATGAACTCGTCGGCGATCACCGCCTCGGCGTGGTAGTCCATGGTGATGTAGGGACCGGCCCAGTTGCCGGTGATGCCGAGACGCTTGAACTCCTCGCGCTGGACATCGATCCAGCCCTCGGCGAACTTGCGGCATTCGCGGCGGAAGTCCACCACGTTCACCTCGTCCTTGTTCTTGCCCTTCTTGCGGTACTGCTCCTCGATCTTCCATTCGATCGGCAGGCCGTGGCAGTCCCAGCCGGGCACGTAGCGCGCGTCGTGGCCCATCATCTGGTGGCTGCGCACGATCATGTCCTTGATGGTCTTGTTCAGCGCGTGGCCGATGTGCAGGTGGCCGTTCGCGTAAGGGGGGCCGTCGTGCAGTGTGAAGGGGGTGCGCTCCTTGTCCGTGCCCCTGGCGTCGGCGGCCTTCTCGCGCAGCTTGTCGTAGACGCCGATCTTTTCCCAGCGCTCCAGCCAGGCGGGCTCGCGCTTGGGCAGGCCCGCGCGCATCGGGAAATCGGTCTGGGGCAGGTTCAGCGTGTCTTTGTACTCAGGCGTCTGGGGCGTGTCGGCGCACATCGGGGGCGTCCTTTGGATATCTGGTCAAATTTCGGGATATTCGCTTCGGTGCGACGGCTCAAGCACCTTTGCCCGGCGGCTCCTGCAATGGGTCAGAGCGCCGGGGATATAATTCGAATAATGATTGCCGCAGCTTGGCACATGGGAGGGTTTATAGGCAGGCAAGGAGCCGGGGTAAAGCGGCAGTTGCGCCACTCAGGATCAGCCGTGAAACCCGCGCAAAATGTTTCGCGCGCGAAACATTGGGGCAGGGTCGCTGACCCATGCGGCAGATGCGCCCAGAAGCTGTACAGCGGCTTTTCCCTGCCCGTGAAAAGCGTTACCACGCAGCGCAATCGTCTTCCTTTGGAGCCCGCCATGGCCGACGCCCCCACCCTGCCGCTTGCCCGGTTCGAAATAACGCCTGCGCAGATTGCCCGCGTGGTCGCGGTGTTTTACGCGCGCGTGCGGGCGCACGCCGTGCTGGGGCCGGTGTTTGCCGCCCATGTTGCGGACTGGCCGCAGCACGAAGAAAAGATCGCCCGCTTCTGGCGCAATGCGATCCTGCGGGAGAAGAGCTACAGCGGCAATCCAATGCGCGATCACGTGACGCGGCCCGACGTGCAGGCGAAGCATTTCCCGCTCTGGCTCGGGCTGTTTCACGAAGTGCTGCGGGAAGAGCTGCCGGAGGTCACCGCGCAGCAATGGGGCGCGCTGGCGGACCGGATCGGAGAGGGCTTCCGCACCGGTATCGTGGCCATGCGTCAGCCCAAGGACGCGCCGCCCAAGCTGTTCTGATCCCGCCGCAAAAGGCGCCCTCCCGCGCCCGCGGATGCCCGGCTGCGCCGGACACGCCTTCCGGCCTTGGGCCGCGCTCGGGCTGCGCCCGAGCCTGGGGCGTGCACGGCTATTTTTCCTTGGAAAACAGCCCCGTCAGCGCGCGCTGGACAACCCGGCGAGTACTCGGGCGCATCGCCTTGGAAAACGGCATCGGGCGGCAGACCTCCATCGCGGCGATGCCGACCCGCGCGGAGAGCGCGCCGTTCACCAGACCCTCCCCGAAGCGGCGGGAGAACTTGGCCGCGACCGAGCCGCCCAGCACCGGTTCCAGCAGGTCATCGCCCGCCGCCACCGCGCCGGTTGCCGCCAGATGCGCGAGCACTGCGCGGGTCAGGCGCCAGGCGCTGAAGAAGCCGGGGCGGCCGCCATAGATCGCCGCCACCCGGCGGATCATCCGCAGCGAAGAAAGGAGCGCCGCCAGCACATCGGCCAGCGCCATCGGCACCAGCGCGGTGACCGCCGCCACCTGTCGCGCGGCGGCCTCTACCTCGCGCAGGGCGGCGGCATCGAGCGGTGCCAGAAGTTCGGCCTCGGTGAGTTGCAGAAGCGCGTCGGCGTCCATCACCTCTGCCTTGTGCTCGTCCAGGCGGGCGCGCTGCCAGGAGAGGCGGGCGCGGCCCGCGTAATGCGCCTCCAGCGCGGCGGTGAATTGGCGGGCGGCTTCGAGGTCGCTCACTTCCACCGCCTGCTGGCGCAGCGCATCGACCCGGCGCAGGCGCGACAGGGCGGCAAGTTCGCGCAGGGCAAGCCCCAGCCCCAGCAGTAAAAGCAGCGCAAATCCCGCGCTCACTGCCCAGCCCAGCACCGGCACGCGGTCCACGAGGCCAACAGCGAAATCCCAGACCGCGACCGAGACCATCGCGGCAATCAACGCCCCCAGCAGCGCCCAGAACCAGCGCGCCAGCCGCGAGGGCTTGCGGGCGGCAAGCCGGGCGGCCTGTTCCATCGCGGACGGCAAAGCCTCGCCCGCAAGCGCGCCTTCCGGATCGGGGACCGGCGCGGCCTCGGCCACCGGCGGTGCGCTGGCGGCACCCTCGGCATCGAGGTCAAAGAGGACGGGCTTCTTGCTCATGCTGCGGCCTCCTTAAGGGTCTCGCGGGCAGCGCGCCATTCGTAGGCAATGTCCGGCAGCCCTTCGGGGTTGCCGGAGCCATCGCCCTGCCCGGTCTGCACGAAACCCTGCTGGCGGTAGAACGCGCGGGCGCGGGCGTTGGCGGCAAAGGTGCGCAGCCTCAGCCGCGGCGCCCGGGTCTTGGCCGCGCGGATCAGGGCGCTGCCCACGCCCAGACCGCGGGCGGCGCCGGCCACGTAGAGCGCGCAGAGCTCTTCGCGGTCGCGGGCGGCGAAGCCCAGCACCCGGCGGCCCCGCGCCGCCACGGTGACCCAGCCGCGGTCGATCATCACGCCGCAGAAGGAGATCGTCTCGGCGCTGGAATAGAGATCGGGCATCCAGGGGGTCTCCTGCTGGAAGGCGTGCAGGATCTCGCCGGTGGCGCCCGCGTCCAGGGCGGTTGCGGGACGCAAGGTCACGGGGCCCGGTTTTACGGCAGTCTTGCGCATCAGAGCACGTCTCCGAACAAAAACTCGGCGGCGCGGTCGAGCCGGATGTGCGGCGGGCCGCTGCCTGGTTTCAGGGTCAGGGGCGCCGGGGCAAAGGCCATCGCCTGGTATTCGCCATCGAGCCAGCGCGCGGCACCCTCTCTCGCCGGAGCAAGCAGGCGGGCCGGGTCCTCGGGCAGCGCGCCGGGGTAGAACGCCGCCTGGCGGCCGGTCTCCAAGAGCGTGCCGCGCACGCAAGGCAGCTCGCCGCCCTGATGCGGGCGCATCTCCTCGGTCGTGGTGCGCAAGGACGCCATCGCCAGCGCCGCGGTCCTGGCGCCGGCAAAGCGGGCGCGGTCGCGGGCCTCCTGCGTGAGGGCCTCGATGATGGCGGTCATCTGCGGGTGCTGGGCGTGATGCAGATGGTCGGCCTTGGTGGCGGCAAAAAGGATCTTCTCCACCCGCTTGCCGCCGAGGAGCCGGGTCAGGAAGCGGTTGCGGCCGGGGCGGAAGGCCGCGAGGATGTCGCCCATCGCGTGGCGCAGGTCCTCCACCGCCTGCGGGCCGGAGTGGATCGCGGATAAAGCGTCGACCAGCACCACCTGGCGGTCGATGCGGGCGAAATGGTCGCGGAAGAAGGGTTTCACCACCTTGGACTTGTAGGCCTCGAACCGGCGTTCCATCTCGCGCCAGAGGCTATTGCGCGCAGCGCCCTCGGCGGGCGGCAGCGGTGCGAAGGTGAGCACCGGCGAGCCTTCGAGATCGCCGGGCAAGAGGAAGCGCCCCGGGGTGCAATCGTAAAAGCCGGCCCTGCGGGCGGCGTGGAGGTAGCCCGTGAAGGCCGCTGCCAGCGCCTGCGCGCGCGGCTCGTCCCTTGGGGCTGCGGCGTCGGTCTGGCGCTGCTCGGCCAGGAAGGCCTGCGCCTCGGGCCGGGTTTGGATGCGGGCGAGCACTTCGGTGGACCATTCGGCGTAGCCCTTGTCGAGGAGCGCGAGGTCCAGCAGCCATTCGCCGGGGTAGTCGACGATATCCAGATGCAGCGTGCGCAGCCCCTGCAGCCCCGACAGAAGGCCCGCGGGCCGCACCCGCAGGCTGAGACGCAGCTCGGAGACCGCGCGGGTGCTGTCCGGCCAATGGGGTGACGGCCCGGTCAGCGCCGCGAGGTGGTTTTCATAGTCGAACCGCGGCACGGTGTCGTCGGGCTGGGGCTGCAGGAAGGCGGCCTCGATCCTGCCCTCGCGCGCGGCGGCGAGCTGCAGCATGCGGCCGCGTTCCAGCATGTTGGCGACCAGCGAGGTGATGAAGACGGTCTTGCCCGAGCGCGCAAGCCCAGTGACGCCGAGCCGCAAGGGCCGGTCGAACAGCGCCGAGGAGACGCTGCCGGTGAGGCTCTCCACGCCGCTCAAGACCCCGTCTGCAAGGGAGGATATCACCAAGTCTGTCGCCCCGCTCTGCCCGTTGTTGTTGGGGTCAAGATAGGCCGCGGGGGGCCGGGATGCCACCCAAGCCGCCGCGACCATTGCACAAAGGCCGCGAAGCGCGGCCTGCGGCACACAGGTCCGTACTGCCCCTGCGCAGCAAGGCTTGCTCCCGCCGCGGCGGCGCGGTACTTGCCGCGCCATGCCGCGTTTTGCTCTGAAAGTCGAATATCACGGGAAGCCTTTTGCCGGCTGGCAGAGGCAGAAGGACCAGCCCTCGGTGCAGGGGGCGATCGAGGCGGCGCTGGCGCGGCTCGAACCGGGGGAGCACACCATTGCCGCCGCCGGGCGCACCGATGCCGGCGTGCATGCGCTGGGTCAGGTGGCACATTGCGACCTGCGCAAAGAATGGGACCCGTTCCGCTTGTCGGAGGCGCTGAATTACCACTTGAAGCCCGCTCCGGTGGCAATCGTGGCCTGCGCGCGGGCCGCGGACGACTGGCACGCGCGGTTCTCGGCCGTGGAGCGGCAGTATCTGTTCCGCATACTGATCCGCCGCGCACCTGCCACCCATGATGCGGGCCAAGTCTGGCAGCTCGGCCATGACCTCGACACCGCGGCCATGCAGGAAGGGGCGAACTACCTGATCGGCCACCATGATTTCACCACCTTCCGCTCCACCATCTGCCAGGCGGCAAGCGCAGTGAAGACGCTGGATGAGCTGACGGTGGAGCGGGTGCAGGGGCTGTCGGGGCCGGAGATCCACTTCCACGTGCGCGCCCGAAGTTTCCTGCACAACCAGGTGCGCAGCTTTGTCGGCACACTGGAGCGGGTCGGCGCCGGGGCCTGGGCGCCCGAAGACGTGAAGGCCGCGCTGGAGGCGCGGGACCGGGCGGCCTGCGGGCCGGTGTGCCCGGGTCATGGGCTCTATCTGGCGCGGGTCGGCTACCAGGACGATCCCTTCGCCGGAGCTGGAGCCTGAGCGGGCGGGCGGCCGTCTGCTCGCGGCCGCCCTGCCCTTTCAGATTTTCTCCTGCGTGTGCTTGCGCAGCTCCGCCCTTGCGACCTGGCGGCGGTGCACCGCATCCGGTCCATCGGCAAGGCGAAGGGTGCGCACATGGGTCCAGGCGCGCGCCAGCGGCGTGTCCTGCGAGATGCCCTGCCCGCCATGCATCTGTACCGCCTCGTCGATCACCTTGAGCGCGACCTGCGGCGCCACCACCTTGATCTTGCTGATCCACGGCGCGGCGGCACGGGGATCGCCCTGGTCCATATACCAGGCGGCCTTGAGGCACAGGAGCCGGGCCATTTCGATCTCCATGCGGCATTCGGCGATGATGTCGTAATTGGCGCCCAATGCGGACAGCGGCTTGCCGAAGGCCTCCCGCGAGAGCGAGCGCCTGCACAGCAGTTCCAGCGCCGCCTCCGCCTGGCCGATGGCGCGCATGCAGTGATGAATGCGCCCGGGGCCAAGGCGGCCCTGGGCGATCTCGAAACCGCGGCCCTCATCCAATAGCATGTTCTCCGCGGGCACCCGCACATCAGTGAAGCGCATGTGCATGTGGCCGTGCGGCGCGTCGTCGTCGCCGTAGACTTGCATCGGGCGCAGCACTTCGATCCCCGGCGTGGCGGCGGGGACCACGATCATCGAGTGGCGCTGATGCTTGGGCTTGTCGTCTCCGCCGGTGCGGACCATCACGATATAGACCTTGCAGCGCGGATCGCCCGCACCGGAGGCCCACCATTTCTCGCCATTCAGCACATAGGTGTCGCCGTCGCGCACGCAGGACATCGACACGTTTGTGGCATCCGAGGACGCCACATCCGGCTCGGTCATCAGATAGGCGGAGCGGATCCCGCCGTCCAGAAGCGGCGCCAGCCACTCCTGCTTCATCGCCTCCGTGCCGTAGCGCTCGAAGACCTCCATGTTGCCGGTGTCGGGCGCGGAGCAGTTGAAGACCTCGGCGCCAAGCGGTGTCTTGCCCATCTCCTCGGCGAAATAGGCGTATTCGACCGTGGTAAGCCCCAGTCCGCGGGCGCTGTCGGTGAGCCAGAAGTTCCACAGGCCCTCTTCCTTGGCGCGCGCCTTCAGCCCTTCGAGGATCTCCGCCTGCCGCGGGGTGTACTGCCAGCGGTCCCCCTTGCCGATCTCGGCGTGGTACTCCGCCTCCAGCGGCATGATCTCGTCCCGCACCATCGCGGCCACCTTGTCCAGGAGGGCGCGGGTTTTCTCCCGCATGCCGAAATTCATGTCCATTGCTGCCTCCCCGACCGCTTTGCGCTTTGGCTGAAACCATGGCTTAGTCGCGGCGCGGCTGTCCAGCCGGGTGACGGAACGTCACCGGCGGCAGCGGGATAACACGCAGGGAGGAAGGCATGGCATTGCTGATCAGTATCGGGCACGCGGGCTGGTACAGCGAGGAGGACCTGGCAGCCGAGCTGTGCAAGCTGGCGCCGGGGGCGGATATCCGGCCAGCCTCCGCGCCCGGCAACCTGGAAGAGATCACCATGCTCGCGGTCTCCTCGCTGAAGAGCGATCTGCCGGCGCGGTTGCCCGGCCTCAGGCTGGTACAGAAACTGGGCGCGGGCGTGGAGACCATCGTCGCGCACCCGGATCTGCCCGCACATGTGCGCGTCGCCCGGCTGAAGCCGCAGGAACCGGCGCGGGAGATCGCGGAATACTGCCTTGCCTACATCCTGCGCGCGCAGCGCAACATGGTTCATCACGCGGCGGCGCAGGCGCGGGCCGAGTGGGACCCGGTGGCGCCGAAACGCGCGGCAGAGACCACGGTGGCGGTACTGGGTCTCGGCCATATCGGCGGCCTCTGCGCGCGGCTGATGCGGGACATGGGGTTCCGGGTGGAGGGCTGGAGCCGCTTGCCCAAGGAGATCGAGGGCGTTGCCTGCCATCACGGCGCCGAAGCGCTGCCCGAGGTGCTGGGCCATGCCGATCACGTCTGCGCGATCCTGCCCTCGACACCCGAAACGCGGGGCATGTTCGGCGCGGAATTGCTGGCGGCGATGAAGCCCGGCGCCACTCTGATCAACGCGGGCCGCGGCGATCTGATCGATGAGGCCGCCCTGCGCGCCGCGCTGGATGCAGGCCGGCCGGGTGCCGCGGTGCTCGACGTGCTGAGCCGCGAGCCGCTGCCCGCGGACGATGCGCTCTGGACGCATCCGGCGGTGACCATCACGCCGCATGTCTCTGGCTGGCACCTGGGCGATGCGCTGGGGGACGTGGTGGAAAACCTGCGCCGCCTTGAGGCGGGCGAGCCGCTCCTGCACGAAGTCGACCGCGCCCGCGGCTATTGAAACCCCGCGCGCTTCCTCTTGCCAAAAATATCCCCGCCGGAGGCACCGCGCAGCGGTTCACATTGCCAGCGGCCGAACGCTGAGCCGCGCATCGGCGGGGCGCGCGGCAGAGATCGGAACGGAAGTGTCTGGCAGTTTATCCCGGCAAAATCCGCCGACCGTCTCGAGGGGACCGCCCAGATGCAGCCAATTCGCGGGCGCGCGCCGTCGATGCGCGGCGGCCTGCGGGCTTGTTCCGCGCAGTGCGGCACAAATCCGGCTCAGGCGCGGTAATCCGGATTTTCGTAATCGAAGCGGCAGCCCGCCTTCCAGGCGGTGCGGTCGTTGCCCTCCTTGGGATAACCGCCCGCATCGCGCAGCATTGCCGCCAGGTGCAGGAGGTTCCAGGTCATGATCGTGGTGTTGCGCTGGGTGAACTCATTCTCGAAACCGGCGGGCTTTCCGTCCACCTCGTCGCCGTAGGAAGGCCCCGGCCCGGCCTCGCCGATCCAGCCGCAGTCGGCCTGCGGCGGGATCGTGTAGCCCAGATGGCTGAGCGCGTAGCAGATCGTCATCGCGGTGTGCTTGATGCCGTCCTCGTTGCCGGTGATCACGCAGCCCCCCGCCTTGCCGTAGAAGATCGACTGCCCCTTGCCATTGAGCTCCCCGCTCATTCCGTAAAGCCGCTCGATCAGCACCCGGCAGACCGAGCTTTCCTCGCCCAGCCAGATCGGGGTGCCGATCACCAGGATCTGCGCCGCCTGCACCTTGTCCCAGATCGCGGGCCAGTCGTCGCGCTCCCAGCCCTGTTCGGTCATGTCGGGGTAGACGCCGGGCGGCACCTGATGGTCGAGCATGTGCAGATGCTCCACCTCGGCGCCGTTTTTCTCCATGATCCTGGCGGAGGCATTCATCAGGAGCCGCGTGTGGCTCTTGCTGCCGTCCTTCTTCAGCGATGTATTGATGAACAGGGCCTTCAGCCCGGAAAAATCCGCCATGGTCCGCCTCCTCGCGCGCTGGGGTGTGCCTGGCGGTGCAAGCTAGCACGGCATTGGGCGGGGTCAGGGAATATGGCGGATTCGTGATGACTCCCGGGCCGCCGCATCTTGGCGCCCGGGAGCACGGGGCTTCAGCTGATGAAGTCCTTGTAACCCGCTTCGTCCATGTAGTCGTCCATCGGCGACAGGTCGGAGGCCTTGATCTTGAAGAACCAGGCCGCGCCTTCGGGGTCCTCGTTCACCTTGCCGGGGTCATCGGCCAGCGCCTCGTTCACTTCAACGATCTCACCGTCGAGCGGAGCCAGAATATCGGAGGCCGCCTTCACCGATTCGATCACTACGATCTCGTCGTCCTTGGAGACCTCGGTGCCCGCTTCCGGCAGCTCGATAAAGACCACGTCGCCCAGCTGCTCGGCCGCGTGGGCAGTAATGCCAACGGTGACGAGGTCGCCTTCGGCTTCGAGCCACTCGTGTTCCTCGGTGTATTTCATGGTGATTTTCCCTCTTGCAGATGTGGCGGGACAGGCTGGAGCTTCGAAGCTCAGGCTACCCATGCGATGGCCGCGCCGCAAGCGGCTGAACCGGTCAGAACAGGCCGGAGTATTCCGTCTGCTCCCAGCTGCTCACGTGGTCGAGGTAGCGGTCCCATTCGCTGCGTTTGAGTTGCAGGAGGTAGTCGGCCACCCCCGCCCCCAGCGCGGCGCGGCAGAAAGCGGAGCCGGCAAAGGCATCGAGTGCCTGGCCCAGCGAACGCGGCAGCATCGCGGCTTCCGTGCCCAAGGGCGCCGCGGCCGCCGGCGGCGGGGTGAGGCCCGCCTCCATCCCCGCCATCCCCGCGTGAATCTGCGCCGCGAGCGCGAAATAGGGGTTTGCCGAGATGTCCGGCGCGCGGTTTTCGATCCGGCTGGCGGCATCGCCGGGGGTCAGCAGTGCGCGCAGCATCACCCCGCGGCTGCCTTCGCCCCAGGCAATCCGGCAGGGTGCCAGCCGGCCGGGACGGTAGCGCTTGTAGCTGTTGACGGTGGGCGCGTTCAGAACCGAGGTCTCGGAAGCATGGGCGAGCAGCCCGGCGATCCAGCCCGCGGCCTCGGGCGTCAGCTGCCCTTCGGTTTCGGGCGTGAACAGGTTGCGGCCGGTATTGCGCGCGATCAGCGACTGGTGCAGGTGCCAGCCGGAGCCCATGTCCTGCGCATTTTCCGAATGATCTGCCTGCGCCGGGCGCGGCATGAAGCAGGCGTCATAGCCTTCGCGGGCACAGACCTCCCGCGCAAGCGTGCGGAACATCACCAGCGCGTCGGCCTGCTGCCGCGCCGGCCCGGGCGCAAAGGAGAACTCAACCTGCCCCGCGCCCGCCTCGATCTCGACCGAGCGCACGGGGAGACCCAGTGCCTGCGCATGGCGCCGCATCGCATCCAGCAGCGGCTCCAATTCGCCATAGCGGCTCGCGCTCATGTAGCGGCCCGTCCCGGCCCCCGCGGCGGGGAAGATATGGAACTCCACCTCCTGCCCGAAGCGCGCCTCCAGCCCCTGTTCCGCCAGCCGCGCCCCGGCACGCGCGAGGACCGCGTCCGGCGCAAAGGCCAGCGGGCGGCCATCCGGGTGGACCGGTGTGCACAGTATCCAGGCCGAGCGCGGCGACCAAGGCAGCAGGCGGAAAGTCTCAGGCCGCGGCACCAGCAGCACATCTCCGGCCCCGTGCAATGGCGCCGGGCTGTCCGCATCCCAGACCGCAAAGGCCGTGCGCTGCGCCGTGTCTTTGAGGAGCAGCGTAGAGGGTACGGTAAGCCCGCCGGCCAGCACGCTCTCCGCCGCCTCCGCCGTCACTGCCTTGCCGCGCAGCACGCCGTGCTGGTCGGCAAAGAGCACCCGCAGTGTCTCTATCCCCTCCGCGCGCAGCTGGGCCAGCACCTCGCCCGCCCGGGCTGCGGCCTGTGGCGCCTGCAATCCCAGCCGGGCCAGCCGGCCGGGTTTTGTGTCTTGCGCCATTGCCGCCTCCCCCAAGTGCCTGATCTTCCACATGGGAATTGACCCGGAAATGCGCCCCGGGTCCAGTGCGCGCGGAGCCGCAAAGGCGCAGAAACCGCTGGCCCGGGCGGCACTGCGGCTTGACAGGGCAAGGTATACGCACACAAAAACAGCTATACGAACAATCGCGCGCGCCGCCCCGCTGAGGCGGCTGGGCAACCCAAGAGCAGAAATACTCCGCCATGACCTCCCCCACCACACAGACGCACTCCGCCAGCGAGCAGGACAGGAACATCTCATCGAGTTTTGCCAAGGGGCTTGAGGTTCTGGCGGTCTTCGATGCCGCCACCCCCAGCATGACCCTGGCCGAGATTGCCCGGCGCACCGGCCAGGACCGCGCCACCGCGCGGCGCGGCGCGCTGACTCTGGTGCAGGCGGGCTACCTGCGCCAGGACGGCCGTATGCTGTCCCTGACGCCGCGGGTGCTGGCGCTGGCCGGGGGCTTTCTGCAGGCCAACCAGTTCGGCCAGCGGGTGCAGCCCGCGCTCAACCGGCACGCAAGCCGGATGCAGGCCGAGGTGACGCTCGCCACGCTGGATCAGGGCCGGGTGCTCGTGCTGGCGCAATCCACCGTAGCCGGCGGGCCGGTCACCTATGGCTTCACCGCCGGCGCGCATATTCCGCTTGCCCATACCAGCCTGGGGCGGATGCTGCTGGCCTGCCTGCCGCAGGAGGAAGCTGCCAGTGTGCTCGCCCGCGCCGGCCTGCCGCGCCATACCGAGCAGTCGCTGACCGCCCCTGCCGCGATCCTGGAACGCATCGCTGCCGCGCGGGCCCGGGGCTACTGCGTGACCCGCAGCGAGTTCGAGTCAGGCATCACCGGTTTCGCGGTGCCGCTGTCGCGCCCCGGACAGCGCCCGATCGTGCTGGGCAGCTCGGCGCCCGGCGGGCTGGAGCACGGCGGCGGCGCCCCCGGCGCCACCGAGGAACAGCTGCTGCGCGGCCTGCAGCTCTGCGCCGCAGAGTTGCGCCAGGCACAGGCTGTGGACCACCTGTAAGCACGCGCCAGGACGCCCCAAAAAGCGGCGGTTTTCCTTTGTTTTCTGAAACATCATCTTGGCAAATGTGATCAATCCGCCCGGCGCGGCGGATTGAGCGGCAGGAAATCGCCTGTCATAGATTGGCCATGAAACTTGCGATCAACGGATTCGGCCGTATCGGCCGCGCCATCCTGCGCCAGCTGCTGACGACGCCGCGCGGCGATGGCATAGAAGTGGTGCGGATCAACGATATCGCGCCGCTGGACATGTGCGCCTACCTGTTCCAGTACGACAGCACCTTCGGCCCCTTCCCGCATCCCGTCTCCGGGGAGGGCGCGGCGCTGCAGGTGATGGGCCGCACAATCCCGGTGAGCCACGAAGACGACCTGACCCGGGTGGACCTCGCAGGCGCCGACGTCGTGCTGGAATGCACCGGCATCGCCCGCACTTCGGACGTGGCAGGCCGCGGCCTGGCGGCGGGTGCGCGGAAGGTCCTGATCTCCGGCCCCTCCCCCGCGGCAGAACGCACCGTTGTGCTTGGCGCCAACGAGGAGGTGCTGGGGGACGCCCGCATTGTCTCCAACGCGAGCTGCACCACAAACGCGGTGACCCCGCTGGTGAAACTGCTGGATGAGGTTGCGGGGATCGAGACCGCGCATATGACCACCATCCACTGCTACACCAACTCGCAGCCGATGGTGGATGCGCCGCGCGGCGATTTCGCGCGCTCCCGCGGCGGTGCGCAGTCGATGGTGCCGACCACCACCTCGGCCATGCATCTCACAGGAGAGGTGCTGCCGCATCTTGAAGGCCGTATCAGCGGTGCCGCGGTGCGGGTGCCGACGGCCAGCGTCTCGGCGGTGGACCTGGTGGCGCAGCTCAGGACGCCAATGCCGGAATCCGAGCTCACCACTGCCCTGCGCGCGGGCGTCGAGGCCTCCGCCGTGCTCGGCTGGACCGATTTGCCCCTAGTCTCCTCGGACCTGCGCGCGCGGCCGGAGTCGCTGGTGCTCGCGGGCCCCGAGACCCGCATGAGCGGCGGCCGCCAAGTGCGCCTGTTCGGCTGGTACGACAACGAATGGGGCTTCTCGGCCAGGATGCTGGACGTGGCGCGCCTGATGGCGGGCTAAACTGCGCCCGCAGCCGCTTTCTGGCCCGTAATACCCCGGGGAGGCGGGCCAAAGGCCCGCCGGGGCAGCGCCCCGGGGCCGCAGGGCGCCAAATGCCCGCGGGCCGGCAAACGCCACTTTCCGCCCCTCCTTCCCAGCCTCCGCTTTCCTGGTTTCCCCCGGCAAATTCCCCGTGCTAGGCTCCGGCTGATTTCGGCCCGCTTCCGGGAGTGACCATGTTGTTTTCCTTCCGCCCGCGCCCCCTGGCGCGCGCTGTTTTCCTGACCGCCGTGATGCTGCTTCCGGCCGCCCCGTCGATCGCTGCTGAGGCCGCCCTCGCCGCCCCCGGCGCGCCTGCGCCGCTGGCCGACCGGCTGCGCGGCGCCTCGGCCAGCCTGGCCTTGGGCAATGAGACTGACGTGCAGGACCTGCTGGCAGCGGCCCTGTCGGACTACCGCACGCTGGTGCAAGTGGCTTATGACGCAGGATATTTCTCTCCCGTCGTCAACATCCGCCTGGACGGGCGGGAGGCGGCGGAGATCGACCCGCTCTCGCCGCCCGCGAAGGTCGGCCGCGTAGCCATTACGGTGAAACCGGGGCCGCAGTTCCGCTTTGGCCGCGCCGAGGTGGCGCCGCTGGCCCCGGTTAATGACACCCCGCTGCCGGAAGACTTCGCGCCGGGCCGCATCGCCACCACCGGGGTGATCCGCGATGCTGCCGCGGCAGGGGTGAAGGGCTGGCGGCGGCAAGGCCACGCCAAGGCGGAGGTTGCCGCGCAGTCGATCACCGCACGCCACCGCGAGGCGCGGCTCGACGCAGCTCTGCGGCTGGCGCCGGGCCCGCGGCTGCGCTTCGGCCGCATGCTGGTGAGCGGCAACATGCGCCTGCGCGAGGAAGCCCTGCGCCGCATCGCGGGTTTCCCAAGCGGGGAAGTATTCCACCCCGACCTCGCCTCGAAAACCGCGACGCGGCTGCGCCGCACCGGAGTCTTTTCCTCGGTCGTGCTGCGCGAGGCGGAGACGCCCAACCCCGATGGCACGCTCGATTTCATCGCCGAGGTCGACGAGCTGCCGCCGCGCCGGCTGACCTTCGGCGCCGAGCTGAGCAGCACTGACGGGCTGGAGGTCTCGGGCAGCTGGATGCACCGCAACCTCTTTGGCGCGGGGGAGAAGCTGCGGCTGGAAGCGCTGATAAGCGGCATCGGCAGCAGCAATGACATCGACGGCCGCATCGCCGCGCGGCTGGACCGGCCTGCGGCGCTCGGCCCCGACGACAGCCTGTTTTATCTGGCCGAGGCCGAGCAGCTGGACGAGGAGCATTTCAGCGCGGTCCGCATGCATGGCGCGATTGGCGCACGGCGCACTTTCTCTGACGACTTCTTTGCCGAGGCGGCCCTGGGCGCGACCTCGATCCTCGCCGAGGACGTCTTTGGCAAGCGGCGCTTCAAATACATCGGCCTGAACCTGCGCGCCGAATACGACGCCCGCGACAACCGGGTGGATCCCACGGATGGCTATTACCTGCAGGCCGGGGTGCGGCCATTCCTGGGCATCGACGGCACCGCTTCCGGGCTGCAGATGAAGCTCGACGGGCGCGGCTACTTGGGGCTTGGCGCGGAGGACCGGATCGTGCTGGCCGGGCGGCTGCAGATGGGCTCGCTGGTGGGGCCGTCGCTGAACGAGGCCCCGCCGACGCTGCTGTTCTTTTCGGGCGGCGCGGGCTCGGTGCGGGGGCATGAGTTCCAATCGCTCGGTGTGCCGGTGAGCGGCGGCACCGCGGGCGGGCGCGGCTATGTCGCGCTGTCGGGGGAAGTCCGGGGACGGGTCACCGAGAAGATCTCGCTGGTGGGCTTTTACGACGCGGGCTTTGTCGATTCCGACAGCTTTGTCTCCGGCACCTCGGAAAGCCACGCGGGCGCGGGCCTGGGCCTGCGCTATGACGTGGCGGCCATCGGCCCGATCCGGCTCGACCTTGCCTACCCCGTGCAGGGCGGCAACGAGGACGGGCTGCAATTTTACATCGGGATAGGACAGGCGTTTTGAGACAGATCCTTGCCTTCACCCTGGGTGCCGGGCTGACTCTGGCACCAGCCGCCGCGCAGGACAGCGGCAAAGAGGACGCGGGCGGCCTGCTGGTCAGCCTGCTGGAAAACACCCTGTCGGGCGAAAGCCGCTATATCGACGTCACCGGCCTGGAGGGCGCGCTGTCCTCGCGCGCGACGGTGGAGCGCATCACCGTAGCCGACGAAGAAGGCGTCTGGCTCATTATCGAGGACGCCGAACTGGACTGGAACCGGCTGGCACTGCTGCGCGGGCGCTTTTCCGTCAACACGCTGAGCGCGGGCCAGATAACGGTGGCACGCGCGCCCGGGCCGCTGCCCGAGGATCCCGACCTGCCCGCCCCCGAGGCAGAGCCTTTCACCCTGCCCGAGCTGCCGGTGGCGATCGAGCTGGGCGAGATCAAGGCCGAACGGATCGACCTGGGCGAGCCGTTGTTCGGCACCGCCGCGAGCCTCAGCGCCGAAGGCTCTCTCACCCTCGCCGACGGTGCGCTCGACACCCAGTTGCAGGTGGTGCGGCTGGACCGGCCGGGCGATCATCTGCGGCTGGACGCGGGCTATGCCAATGCAACCGGCGTAATCGACCTGGATCTGTCCTTGCAGGAGGATGACGGCGGGCTGCTGTCGAAGATGCTGAACCTGCCGGGCGGGCCGGATCTGCAACTGGCCGCCAAGGGCAGCGGGCCGGTCAGCGATTTCACCGCCACCATCGATTTCGGGACCGACGGCGAGACCCGGCTGGAAGGCGAAGTGGTACTGGCCGCCGAAGACCTGCCGCAGGAGGCTGACACCGGGCAAGATGTGGCGCCGGCAGGCGAGGCGCCACCGCGCGCCATTGCCTTCAGCGCCAATCTTGGCGGCAATATCGACGTGCTTCTGGACCCGGCCAGCCGGCCCTTCTTTGGCCCTGGGCTGCGGCTCAGCGTCAAGGGTGTGCGGGCGGCCAGCGGAGCTGTCGCGCTGGACACGCTGATGCTGCGCACCCAGGCGCTGCAGGTGGCGGGCAGCGCCGCACTGGACGCTGCGGGGGCGCTGGAAACCGCACGCCTCTCGACCCAGATCACTCCGCCCGAGGGCGAGGACAAAGTTGCGCTGCCGGCCGGCGGCGGGGAGACCACCATCACCGGGGCCGATCTGGAGCTGGTTAAAAGTGCCGGGGGCAGCTGGCGGCTCGATGGCCTGCTGAGCGGGCTGAGCAATCCGGAGGCGCAGGTGGCGGAGGCCGAAATCACCGGCCGCGGCACCCTGGACCAAAGCGAAGGCCTGGCACTGGAAGGCCGTCTGACGGCCTCCCTCACAGGGTTCGAACCGCGCGATTCGGCGCTGGCGGCCGCCACCGGCAACGAAATCCGCTTTGACGGGCTGGTCTCCACCACCGGCGCCGAGGCGGTAAGGATCAGCGGCATGCAACTCAGCGGCACCGGCTACCGGGCGGGCGGCGATATCGCGCTGGAGGGGCTTGAGGAAGGGCTGCGGCTCTCGGGCGCCTTGACTGCGAGTCTCAGCGACCTCGCGCGGTTCTCGCAGCTGGCCGGGCGGCCGCTCGGCGGCACCGCGGAGGCCGAGGTGAAAGGCTTCTTCACGCCGCTCTCCGGTGCCTTCGACGCAGAGCTTGCGATGCAGGCGGAGGACCTCTCGGCGGGGATCGCGCAGGCGGACGAATTGCTGAAGGGCACCACCACGCTTTCCTTGAGCGCCGCCCGCGGGGAGACCGGCCTGATCATCCGCCGCTTTCAGCTGGACGGCGAGGCCCTGGAGGCTGCGGCCACTGGCACGCTCAGCAGCACGGATGGCGACATCACCGCCAGCGCTGCACTCAAGCGGCTGGAGGTGTTCCTGCCGCAGGCGCCGGGGCGGCTGGCGCTGGAGACCAGTCTGACCCGCAAGGGCGACCAGTTCAGCGGCGATGCGGTGCTGACCGGGCCGCATTCCTCGCGCGCCGAGCTGGACGGCATGGTAACGCTGGCCGGCGATGCGGATTTCACCTTTGAAGCCGCGTTTGAGGAGCTGGAGCGCTTCGTGCCGCAGCTTGCGGGACGGCTGACCGCCGAAGGCACCGCCGCGCGCCGGGCGGGCGAGTGGCAGTTCACCGCCGCCACCGAAGGCCCGGCCGGCCTGGACGCCGAAGCCGAAGGCAATTTCTCCGAAGCCGACGGCAGTGTCGCGCTGTCCTTTGACGCGGAGATCGCCCGGCTGCAGCAGCTGATGCCGGACTTGCCCGGCCGCTTAAGCGGCAAGGGCACGGCCAGCCGCGCGGACGGGATCTGGCGGTTCAATGCAGATGCCACGGGGCCTGCCGGGATCGACGCCCGGCTGGCCGGCTCCTGGAATGAGGCCGAGGCGGTTGCCGATGCCACCGCCAAGGGGCAGCTGCGGCTGGAGGGGATCAATCCGTTCATCTCCCCCAACCTGCTGGCAGGGCCTGCGAATTTCGACCTCGCGCTGAAAGGCCCGCCCGCGCTGGGCTCGCTGAGCGGCACGCTTTCCACCCGGAACGCAAGCCTCGCCATACCAGCCGCGGCGCAGCGGCTGGAGGATATTGACGCCACGGTATCGCTCGGGGGCAGCGCCGCGCAGGTGCAGCTTGCGGCGCGGTCGCGGGCGGGCGGCGCCATCCGCATCAGCGGCCCGGTGGCCCTGCAACCGCCGTTCGACGGCAATCTCGCGATTGCGATCGACAATGTGGTGCTGACTGACAACCTCTCCTACGAATCGCTTCTGAACGGGCGGCTAACGCTTTCCGGCGCACTGGCGAACAACCGCAGCCTGTCGGGCCGGATCGACGTGGGCGAGACCAACATCAACCTCAACACCGCGGGCGGCTCGGTCTCGGCCGCGCCGATTCCGCCGATCCGCCACGTGGGCGCGCCGGCCGAAGTGCGCCGCACGCTGGCCCGGGCCGGGCTGAGCGGCAATGGCGCCGGCGCGGGCGGCACCTCCCGCACCGCGCTCGACGTGACGATCAGCGCGCCGCGGCGGATCTTTGCCCGCGGCCGTGGCCTGCGCGCCGAGCTCGGCGGCGAGATCCGCCTGCGCGGCACCGCGGCCAACCCGGCGCCCGCGGGCCAGATCGAGCTGATCCGCGGCACCTTCGACATCCTCGGCAAGCGGCTGGAGCTGGACGAGGGGCGGCTGACGCTGCTTGGCGATCTGCGGCCCTACATCGCTTTCCGCTCCACCGCCGCCACCGAAGAGGGCACGGCAACGCTGGAGATCTCCGGCCGCGTCGACTCACCAGAAATCAAAGTGACTGCCGAGCCGCCCCGGCCCAGCGAGGAGGCGCTGGCGCTTCTGCTGTTCGGGGATGACCTGGAGAACATCTCGCCCCTCGCCCTGGCGCGGATCGCCGGCACCGCCTATACGCTCAGCGGCCGTGGCGGCGGCACCCAGGCGCAGGTGCGCGATGCCACCGGCGCCGATGCGGTGGACATCGGGGTGGACAACCTCGGCGCCGGGCAGCTGGGGCTGGGCGGATACGTGGCGGAGAACGCCTATACCGATTTCAACGTCAACACCCGCGGCGACAGCGAGTTGAGCATCAACCTCGACGTGACCGGAAACGTGACGGTGAAGGGTACGGTCGACAGCGAAGGGGAAACCGGTATCGGCCTGTTCTTCAAACGCGACTACTGAGGGGACGGCGCGGGGTCATCCGGTCCCGCGCCCTGTACGCCGTCAGTCCGCGTGACGCGTCTCCGCCGCGGCCAGCGCCACCCTGGCAGCGCCGCTCACACCCGCGGCGTCATCGGTGATAAGCCACAGCGGGATGTCGGCACACAGCCCTGCGAGCGGCTCGCCCGGTGCGGAATAGCCTGCAAGAAAGGCCTCCCGCGCGGGCGTGTTCAGCACCCCGCGCGCCACGCTGCCCGCAAAGAACAGCCCCTGCCCCGGCATGTAGGCGGCGGTCAGCTCGCGGGCCAGCAAGCCGAACATATGCGCCCATTCAGTCATCGTGCGGGCAGCGGGTGCCTTCGGGTCGGCCAGGTACTCCGCGCCGATTCCCGCCGCGCTGCTGGCGGCCGCACCGGTCAGCGCCTGGTGGAACCGCACCAGCCCGCGGCCGGAAAACAGCATCTCAATGCTTTGGAACTCCTCCGGCGCGCGCTCCAGCAACGTGGCCAGCCGGTCCCGCACCGAGGAAGGCAGGCTCGCGTGCCCAATCTCCGCCGCCGCGGTGGTGCCCGCGAGCGAAAGCGCGGCGTTGAAACCGGTGGCGGCACCCGCCACCAGCGCCTGGCGGCCGCGTTCTCTCCCCGGGCGCAGGCAGGAAAGCTGCCCCGGCATCAGAACCGGCACCGCGTGGCCAAGCGCCGCGAGGTCGTTAATGATCCGGGCATGCCCCGCGTCCGGCAGCCCCAGCGCCGCGGCGACACTCTCGCAGCTGCCCTGCCAGTTGCGGTTGGTGAGCCGGAAGGCGCCGTCCTGCACCGGCCCCGCCACCGCGAGGCAGACACCGGCGAGCGGCGGCAGGCCCGGCTGGGCGCAATAGGCTTGCAGCACGTCCTCCAGGCTGTTGAAACTGTCGTTTGAGAAGCTTTGCAGCGCAGTCACGCCGATGCCGGGTGCGGCCAGCGCCAGCCGGGTGCGGCTGCCGCCTACGTCTCCGGCCAGAACGGTCAGCTCAGCCGTCATCCGCCGCGGTCCTTTCCGAAATCCGAATTTGAAAAAACAGTGCAGCATCTCCGCTGCAATTGCAATTGAGCCGGCGGGCCCCGCTTGCGGCGGCGCGCGGCAGGCGGCACTGTGGCGGCAGGATGAGGCGCAAGGCCGGGGCGGAGAATTTGGAGCAGGCAGCACTTGGGCGGCGGCTGGCCGCCGGGATCACACGCAGGGTGCATGGCGCCGCGCGCGCTGCCCGGCTGCGCGCGGCACTGAGGCATCTGCAGGGGCCGGCCCGGTGCTTTGCGGCCCCGCAAGAGATAGTGCTGATCGCGCTGGTGCGGGACGGGGCCTATTACCTCGACGTGTTCCTGGAGCATTACCGTCGGCTTGGCGTCTCGGGCTTTGTCTTTGTCGACAACGGCTCGTCCGATGGCACCCTGGCGCGCCTCCGGCAGGAGCCGGACGTGGCGGTCTGGCAGGCAAAGCTGCCGTGGCTCGCCTATGAGAACGATCTGCGCGCCTTTGCCGCCGGCCGCTACGGCGCCGGTCGCTGGTGCCTCTTTGCCGATCTGGATGAACTTTTCGAATTTGACGGTGCCAAGGACCTTCCTTCCCTCATCCGGCAGCTGGAGGCGGAGGGCCACACCGCCATGATGGCGCAGATGCTGGAGATGTTTCCGCGCGGGCCGCTCGCCGAGGCAAGCGGGCTGAGCTACCGCGACGCCGTTGCTGCCTTCCGCTATGCGGACATCAGCGCGGTGCGGCGGCTGCCGTATACATCCGAAGCCAGCGGCTTTGCCTATTTTCTGCGCCAGAACCAGCTGCCGCCGGCAGCCCCGGACCTCCTGTTCGGCGGCGTCCGCGGCAAGGTCTTTGGCGAAAACTGCTGCCTCAGCAAGCACCCCCTGGTGTTCAACGCCCCGGACGTGCAGGCGGCGGTGCATCCGCATGCCTCGGCCGGGGTGCAGGTCTCGGACCGGGTGGCGCTGATCCGGCACTACAAGTTTGCGGGCGAAAGCCTCGCGCGGGATCTGCGGACCCGGGCCGAGGCGGTTTCCGAGCATGGTGAGGACCGGGTGCGGATTGCGGCGATGCAGACGCAGCCGGAGTTGAGCCTGTGGTCGGAAGCGGCGCTGGAGAATGCGGATATCGCGGAGCTGCAGCGGCGCGGCTTCCTGCAGGGGCCGGGCGCGGCAGCTGCGGCATCCCTTGCAGGGAGGGCACTGAGTTGAGCGGCAGGGGACTGAACGGGACTGGGCTCACCGCCAGCGCCCTGCCCGCCGGGGCTGGTCCGGCTGATGATACCGCGCCTGCGGATCTCGGCGCGGTGGTGATTGGACGCAACGAGGGCGAGCGGCTTGCCCGCTGCCTGGCTTCGCTGCAGGGCCAGGTGGCGCAGCTCGTTTATGTGGACAGCGGCTCTACCGACGGCTCGGTGGAGATGGCGCGGCAGATGGGGGCCGGGGTGGTGGAGCTGGACATGGCCCGCCCCTTCACCGCCGCCCGCGCCCGCAACGCAGGCCTCGCGGCGCTGCGCGGGGACCTGGACCTGGTGCAATTCGTCGATGGCGACTGCGAGGTGGACGCTGCCTGGCTGCCCGCCGCGACCCGGTTTCTCGCCGCGAACCCCGGGGTTGCCGCGGTTTGCGGGCGGCGGCGCGAGCGGTTCCCCGAGGCCTCGGTGTACAACCGGCTGTGCGACGCGGAATGGGACACGCCTGCGGGCGAGACGGCGTCCTGCGGCGGCGATGTGCTGATGCGGGCCGGGGCGCTGCGGGCCGCAGGCGGCTATCGCGAGGGCCTGATTGCGGGTGAAGAGCCGGAGCTGTGCCTGCGGCTGCGCCGGGCGGGCTGGCGGATCTGGCGGCTGGAGGCGGAGATGACGCGGCATGACGCGGCGATGCGGCGCTTTGGGCAGTGGTGGCAGCGCAGCCGCCGCGCGGGCCACGCCTTTGCCGAGGGCGCGGCGCTGCACGGCAAGGCTCCCGAGCGCCACTGGGTAACCGAGACACGCCGCGCGCTGCTGTGGGGGGCGGTTCTGCCGGGCGTGCTGCTGCTGGCGGCGCTGCTGTTCGGGCCGTGGGCGCTGGCGGGGCTGCTGATTTACCCGGCACAGGTTCTGAGGCTGCTGCCGCGCCTGGGAGCAGAGCGCGCTGTGTTCCTGGTGCTTGGCAAATTCGCCGAAGCCGCCGGGGTGGTGGAATTCCACTGGCACCGCTTCCGCGGTGCCTCCAGCGGTCTGATGGAGTACAAGTAGCGCTGCCGGGGCGCGATCGGGCTTCCGGCAGTGAAGCTCCGGGGAAGCGTCAGCCGGGAAATCCCTCTCAGCGGCTGCGCAGCCGCCAGGCCCGGCGGATCTGGGCGGGGAGGATGGCCAGGCATTTGGCATAGCGCGGCATCAGCCGGGACGGGCTGGAGAGAGCGCGCCACAGCCATTCCATCGCCACCGCCCGCACCCAGGCGGGCGCGCGCTTCTGGTGGCCGCCAAGGAAGTCGAGACCTGCGCCCACCGACACAAACCCCGTCTGCGGCGCCAGCTTGCGGCCGCGCTGTGCCAGCATTTCCTGTTTCGGGGCGCCCAGTGCCAGGAAGCACAGGCCGATGCCGCGCTTATCGAGGTCTCGCAGGATGGCCTCCGCCTCAGCGCCCCAAGGGTCAAAGCGGCCCGGGGGCGCGTGGCACCAGGCCACGTCCAGCCCCGGCACCTCGGCGCATAGCACGCCGCGGGCGTCCGACAGAGCCGTTTCCGTGCTGCCCACGAGAGCCACCGGCACCCCGGCCTCGGCGGCCCAGCGGCAGAGCGGCAGCACCAGGTCCGAGCCCGGCATCAGCTCCACCGGACGGCGCGCGAGGCGCGAGAGCCACACGATGGGGCGGCCGTCCGCCACCACCAGGTCCTGCGCCTGGTAGGCCGAGAGGAAGGCATCCGACTGGCCGAGCTTTACCAGGTGGTCGAGGTTCACCGTCGCCAGCGCAAAGCCGCGGCGGGCGGCGAAGCGGGCCTGAACCTCTGCCTTCAGCGCTTTCCGCGTGGGGATGTTCACGCCGACACGGCGGCCGCCGAACTCGAAAAACATCTCTTCCGCCTCCCCTGCGCTGCAGGCATTCCCATAACGCGGTACCAGCGCCGCGGCCAGCCGTGCCAGCGCCCGGCCCTTCCCCCGCCCGGCCGGCGTGGCAAACTTGCCGGCTGTTTACCGGCTTATGCGATTGCGCGCGACAGTGCTGCCTGCGAAAGATAAACTTTGCTTTAACACCGCAAGTCACGGGGGACAGACGGGATTGCCCAACGCTTTGGCGTATCTGATGCTGCTGGCCTGGCCGCTGGTGAGCCTGGTGCTGTTCCGGCGCCTCTCCCTGGAGCGCGCGCTCCTGTGGACGATCATCGCGGGCTACCTGCTCCTGCCGCCGCTCGCGGAGTTCGACCTGCCGCTGGTGCCGGACATGGACAAGTTCGCCATTCCTTCGGTGATGGCCTTCTTGCTCTGTATCTTCATGGTGAGAAAGCCGGTGCCGCTCTGGCCGCGGCACCCGGCGGTTCGCGTGCTGATGCTGCTCTTCATCTTTGGCGTGGTGCCAACGGTGCTCACCAATGGCGAACCGATCCTGTTCCGGGTCGTCGCCAATTCCGATCCGATCCTCTTCCTCACCGATCAGCTGCCGGGGCTGAGGTGGCGCGACCTCGGTTCGGTCATCATCAACCAGATGATCGTGCTGATGCCCTTCCTGCTGGCGCGGCGTTATCTCTCAACCCCCGAGGCCCAGCGCGAGCTCCTGCTGGCGCTGATGATCGCGGGGCTCGCCTATACGCTGCCGTCGCTCCTGGAGATCCGGCTGAGCCCGCAGATGAACGTCTGGGTCTACGGCTTTTTCCAGCACGATTTCAGCCAGATGATGCGCCAGGGCGGCTTCCGGCCCATCGTGTTCCTGCCGCATGCGCTGTGGCTGGCGTTTTTCATGGTGTCCTCGCTCCTGGCGGCCACGGCGCTGGCGCGGGCGGCAGCGGGGCGCGCGCGGCTGCGGCTGGGCCTGGCCGCATTTTATCTCTTTGCCGTGCTGGTCTTGTGCAAGAGCCTGGCGTCGCTCGCATATGCGCTGGCTTTCACGCCGGTCGTGGCGCTCGCGCCGCTCAGGTGGCAGCTGCGCGCGGCGCTGCTTTTGGCGGTGATCGCGGTGGTCTATCCGATGCTGCGCAACACCGGGCTGGTGCCGACCGAGGCGCTGGTGGCGCAGGCCGAGACAATCAGTGCCGAGCGCGCGCATTCGCTGAACTACCGCTTCGAGAACGAGGCGCAACTTCTGGCGCGGGCGGCGGAGAAACCGTGGTTCGGCTGGGGCGGCTGGGGGCGCAACCTGGTGCGCCACGCGGAGACCGGGCAGATCCTGTCGGTTCCGGACGGGCGCTGGATCATCGTCTTCGGCACCTTCGGCTGGCTGGGCTACATTGCCGAGATGGGGCTTCTGGCAGCGCCGCTGGTGCTGCTGGCATGGGCCGCACGCCGGGTGCCGCGGGCGGAGTTCTCTCCTTTCGCCGCGCCAATTGCGCTGATCCTGGCGGCGACGCTGGTCGATATGCTTCTGAACGCGACGCTGATCCCGATTACTTGGTTATGCGCCGGCTCGGCTCTGGGCTATGCGGAGCGGCTGCTTTATCCCGGCCTGTTCGAGCCCCGGCCCGCCCTGTTCGGAGGCCGCCAGGCGCTGGCGCCCGCAAAGCCGGAGCGGGCGGTAAGGAGCCTTTTGTGATGTGCCGTAATGTTACCTACTTTGCGGCCAAATTCGGCACATTGCATCCACAGGACGGCCGCATATCTTGCCGAAAGTGCAACGCGGACGCGCGAAGAGTGATTGGTGAACGGCCGCTGGGGGTTTGATGAGCGAGCAGAGTGAAGATCCGGCCCGCCGGGGCCGCCGCGGCGCGGCTAGAGGCGCTGGAGACATTGCAATTGTCGGTCTCGCGGCCGATGTGCCGGGCGCAAGCTCGGCCGGGGCGTTTTGGAGCAACCTGCGCGGCGGCATCGAATCGATCGAGCATCTGGACCGCGACGCGCTGCTGGCCGCGGGCGAACGGCCCGATGTGCTGAGCGACCCGAACTACGTGCCTGCCACTGCACGCATGCAGGGGTTTGCCGACTTCGATGCCGAGTTCTTCGGCTTCAGCCCCAAGGAAGCCGCCATCCTCGACCCGCAGCACCGCAAGTTCCTGGAGGCCGCCTGGCGTGCGATGGAGAACGCGGGCCACCCGCCCGAGAGCATTAAGGGCCCCATCGGCGTCTATGCGGGCTGCGGCATGGGCAGCTATTTCTATTTCAACATCTGCTCCAACCCGGCCCTGGTCGACGACGTGGGCATGTTCCTGCTGCGCCATACCGGCAACGACAAGGACTTCCTTTCGACCCGGGTGAGCCATGTCTTCGGTCTCACCGGGCCGTCGGTCAGCATCCAGACCGCCTGCTCCACCTCACTTGTCGCGGTGCATTATGCCTGCAAGGCCCTGCGCGAAGGCGAATGCGATATGGCGCTCGCGGGCGGCGTCACCATCGAACTGCCGCAGGGGCGCGGCTATCTCTACAAGGAAAACGAGATCCTCTCGCCCGACGGCCACTGCCACGCCTTCGACCACCGGGCGCAAGGGACTGTATTCGGCTCCGGCGCCGGCGCGGTGGCGCTGAGGCGGCTGGAGGATGCGGTGGCCGATGGCGACCATATCTGGGCGGTCATCAAGGGCTCCGCAGTGAACAACGATGGCAGCGACAAGGCAGGCTACCTCGCGCCCTCGGTCAGCGGCCAGTCGAAAGCGGTGCAGCAGGCTCTGGAGGCCGCAGGCACCCCGGCGGAGAGCATCGGATATGTCGAATGCCACGGCACCGGCACCTATTTGGGCGACCCAATCGAGGTGACCGCGCTTACAGACGCCTACCGCGCCACGACGCAGGCCGCGGGCTTCTGCCGCATCGGCTCGGTCAAGACCAACATCGGGCATCTGGATACCGCCGCCGGGGTGGCGGGGCTGGTGAAGACCGCGCTGGCGCTGCACCACAGGGAAATCCCGCCCTCGCTCGGCTATGAGGCGCCGAACCCGGCGATTGATTTCGAGACTTCGCCGTTCCGGGTGAACGCCACGCTCACGCCTTGGGATGCGGGCACGGCCCCGCGCCGCGCGGGCGTCAACGCGCTTGGTGTCGGCGGCACCAATGCGCATGTGATCCTTGAGGAAGCGCCCGCGCGGCTGCCCTCGCAGGAAAGCGACTTCCCGTTCCAGATCCTGTGCCTGTCAGGCCACAGCAGGGCGGCGCTCGACGGCAACACAAAGGCGCTCGCCGAGTGGCTGCGCGCAAATCCCGAGGCGGACCTGGCCGATGTGGCCTTCACCCTCAAGGAAGGCCGCCGCAGCTTTGCCAAGCGCCGGGTGCTGGTGGCGGAAACTCCTGAACAGGCTGCGCAGATACTGGAAGAAGGCGATCCGCGGCAGGTCTTCACCCATGAGGTGCTGGGCGATGCGCCGGAGGTGGTCTTCATGTTCCCCGGCGGCGGCGCGCAATACGCGGGCATGGCGCGCGATCTCTACGAGACCGAGCCGGTATTCGCCGAGTGGATGGACCGCGGGCTGGAGCATCTGCAAAAGAGCCTCGACTATGACATCCGCGCTGTCTGGCTGCCGGAACCGGGCGGGGAAGCGGCGGCAGAGGCGCGGCTCAAGCAGCCCTCGGTCCAGCTGCCGCTGATCATGATCGTGGAATTTGCGCTGGCGCAGCTGTGGATGAGCTGGGGCGTGAAGCCCGCCGCGCTGGTGGGCCATTCCATGGGGGAGAACACCGCCGCCTGCCTCGCGGGTGTGATGGCCTTCGAGGACTGCATCGACCTGGTGCTCCTGCGCGGGCGGCTGTTTGACAGCGTGCCTGCTGGCGGCATGCTCTCGGTGGCGCTGCCTGCCGCTGAGGTGGAGACGCTGCTGGGCGATGACCTCGACATTGCCAGTGTCAACGCGCCGGAGCTGACGGCTCTGTCCGGTCCCCAGGAGGCGCTGGAACGGCTGGCGGCGGAGCTCGCCGCGCGCGGGGTGGAGCATCAGCGCATCGCCATCGACATCGCCGCGCATTCACGGATGCTGGACGGCATCCTGGACGACTACCGCGCCTTTCTTGCCGGGCTTGAGCTGCGGGCGCCGGGGCTGCCGGTGATTTCCAACCGCTCCGGCGCGCCCCTGACGGCAGAAGAGGCGGCAAGCCCGGATTACTGGACCGCGCAGCTCCGTCACCGGGTGCTGTTCGGGTCCTGTATCGAAACACTTGCAGAAGTCCCCGGCCGGGTGTTCCTGGAGGTCGGCCCCGGCAAGGCGCTGAGTGCGCTGGCGCAGATGGCGCCCGCTGTGCAGCCCGGCCAGGTGCTGAGCTCGCTGCGGCATCCGGACCACCAGATGATGGACGATGTGCATTTCTTCGGCGTGATCGGGCGGCTCTGGGCCTGCGGGGTCACTGCCGACTGGGATCAGGTCTGGGGCGGCGCGCGGCGGCACCGGCTGGTGCTGCCGGGCTATGCCTTCCAGCGCAGCCGCTATTATATCGAGCCGGGCAAGGCAGCGGCGGAGACCTCCCCTGCTCCCGTCCGGCAAGAGCGGCTGGAGGACTGGGGCTACCGCCCGGTTTGGCGGCCACGGCTGGCGGACTGCCCGCCCGATGCGGCGGCGGAGCTGGGCGCGGCGCCGCTCACCTGGCTGATCTTTGAGGATGACGCAGGCCACGCCGGCCGCGCCTCGGACCGGCTGGAGGCAGCGGGACACCGGGTGGCCCGGGTGCGCCCGGGCGATACCTACGCACGGATATCACCCGGCTCCTACGTGCTGCCGCCGGAGCAGGGCCGGCCCGCCTATGCGGCGCTCCTGGCCGATCTGGCGGAGGACGGGATGCTGCCGGACCGGATCGGGCATTTCTGGCTGGTGACCGAAGACGAGCGCTTCCGCCCCGGCAGCTCCTTCTTCGACCGGAACCTGGAGTTGGGCTATCACGCGCTTCTGGCGCTGGCGCAGGAGATTGGCAGCGCCGGGTTGCCCGGGCCGGTGCATGTCACCCTGTTCACCTCCGGCGCGGCGCAGGTCCGGGACGAGCCGCTGCCCTATCCGGAAAAGGCGATGGCTGCGGTGCTGTCGCAGGTGATTCCCCGCGAGCTGCCGGATCTCACCTGCGCCGCAGTGGATATCGAGCTGCCGCAGGCGGAGTCGGGGCTTTTACCCTTTTTAAGAAAATCGCAACCAGAAGACATCACTACCCGGCTGCTGGAAGAACTGCTCGCTGAACCTGCCTGCACTGCCGCCGCCTGGCGCGGCGGCAAGCGGTTCGAGCTGGACTGGCGCAAGCGGGAATTAATTGCGCCTAAAGGCGATGCGCTGCCGTTCCGCGCGGGCGGCCACTACCTGATTACCGGCGGCTATGGCGGCATCGGGCTGACCATCGCGGAGCACCTGATGCGGGCGCATGGCGCGAAGGTCACGCTCATCGCGCGCGGCGGTCTGCCGCCGCGAGAAGAATGGGAGCGCGTCCTTCAGAACCACGCCCCCGCCAGCCGCAAAGCCCGGCGCATCCGGGCGGTTCAGGCGCTGGAATCCTCGGGCCGCGGCGCGGTACTGCCGCTGGCGGCGGACGTCTGCAACAGCGGCGATCTGGCCGCCGCGAAGCGGGCGGCAGAGGCGCAATTCGGCCCCGTCACCGGCGTGATCCACGCCGCGGGCGTGATTGCCGACGGGCCTTTGCTGGCGAAGACCGAAGCCGAGGTGGCGCAGGTTTTTGCGCCCAAAGTCAGCGGCTTGCGAGCCCTGGAGAAGGTCTTCCCGGACGGCAGCCTGGAATTAATGGTGCTGTTTTCCTCGACATCCGCGGTGACTTGCCCTGCGGGACAGGCGGACTATGCCGCGGCCAATGAATTCCTCAACGCCTATGCCAAGCACCGGACCGGCGGGCGCACCCGGGTGGTTGCGGTGGACTGGGGCGTCTGGGCCGATACCGGCATGGCGGCGGAGGCCGCCGGGGGCCGCGGGAGCGCCGCTTCCCTGCCCGCACCGGAGCCATGCGCGCAGCCGCTTTTGCGCCAGCGTGGTTTCGATCTGGCGGGCAACCGGATCTACACGCCGCGCTTCGATCCGCGCGCGGACTGGCTGCTGGACGAGCACCGCACGCAGCACGGCACCGCCGTGATGCCGGGCACCGGATACGTCGAACTCGCCGCCGAGGCGCTGGCCGATTTGGGGGTGGAAGCGCCGTTTGAAATCCGCGACCTCTACTTCCTGAAACCTATGGTTGCGGAAGGCGGCGCGCCGCTGGAGACGGTGCTTAGGCTGGAAGCTGTCGAAAATGATTATGAACTTTCCGTTTACAGCAAATTACCGGATGGTTACGCTTTCAACTGTCAGGCTATGCTGGCCACCGCGGCGGTGGCAGAATGCCCCGCTGCACTAAACCTAAGCGAAATCAACTCTCGCTGCACGAATGTGGCAGCACCCGAGGCTGGCCGCCTGCGTTCTCCTCAAGAAGATCACCTGAGCTTCGGGCCGCGCTGGCATGTGCTGCAGCGCTGCGCGCTGGGGGATGGCGAGGGGCTGGCGGCGCTCTCTCTGCCGCCAGCCGCCGCTGGGGACGGTGCGGTTCTGCATCCCGGGCTGCTGGATCTGGCCACCGGCTGGGCGATGGAGCTGATCCCGGATTATGACCGCAGCGCCCTGTGGGTGCCGGTTTCCTACGATGGCATCCGCGTTTTTGCACCGCTGGGCGAGGATATCCGCAGCCACGTGCGGCTGGCGGAGGCCACGGAAGGTGCAGCCCGGTTTGATGTCACCCTGACAGCGCCCGACGGTACGGTTCTGGTTGAGATCACCGGCTTTGCCATGCAGCGGCTGGCGGGTGGTTTCAAAGGCGGCCAGGGTACGCGCACCGCGGATGCCAGCGCCGCTGATCTGCGGCTGGAGCCAGCCGGTCAATCCAAGCCGCTCTCGCCCGGGGAGCGTCGTTTGCAGGCTAATATCGCAAACGGCATCCGCGCGGCAGAGGGCGGCGCGGCTCTGGAGCGCGCTCTGGCGGCAGGGCTCCCGCAGGTTGTGGTCTCTTCGCTGGATCTGCCGGCGCTGATCTCCCAGGCGGCAGAGCGCAGCGAAGAAGAGACTGGTGCGCAGACCTTCGAACGCCCGCAGCTCGACACCACCTATGTCGCGCCGCGCAATGCGGTGGAGGAAGAGCTGACGCAGCTCTTTGCCTCGCTCCTGGGAGTGGACCAGGCGGGGGTGGAGGACAGTTTCTTTGACCTCGGCGGCCATTCGCTGATCGCGGTGCGGCTGTTTGCCCAGATCAAGCGCAGCTTCGGGGTGGATTTCCCGCTGTCGCTGCTGTTCGAGGCACCGAGCGCCGCCGCCCTGGCCGAGCGGATTATCGCACGAACCGGTCGCGGTGCTGCGGCGGATGAAGCGGTGGCCGCGGCTGCTCAGGAGGCGCCGCAGTACACGCATCTTGTGCAGCTGCACCCGGGCGGCGGCACCGGGCGGCGGCCGTTCTTCCTGGTGGCGGGGATGTTCGGCAACGTGCTGAACCTGCGCCACCTGGCGCTGCTGGTGGGCAGGGACCGCCCCGTCTATGGCCTGCAAGCGAAAGGGCTGACTGGCGGCGACGCACCGCATGACCGCATCGACAACGCGGCGCAAAGCTGCCTGGAGGAGATCCGCCAGGTACAGCCCGAAGGCCCCTATCTGCTGGGCGGCTTCTCCGGCGGCGGCATCACCGCCTATGAGATGGCGCAGCAGCTCAAGGCCGCCGGTCAGGAGACCGCGGCGCTGATCCTGCTCGACACCCCGATGCCCGTCCGTCCGGAACTCTCCCGGCGCGACAAGGCACTCATCAAGCTGGCCGAACTGCGCCGCAAGGGCGTGGGCTATCTCGGGGAATGGGCGCAAGACCGCATCGCCTGGGAGATTGCCAAGCGCCGGACGGACCCGGCCGGCACCGGCGCCCCTGCAAGCTTCAACAACCGCGGGGTGGAACTCGCTTTCCGCGCGGCAGTGGAGGCCTATCAGCTCAAGCCCTGGAACGGCCCGGTGACCCTGTTCCGCCCTCCGCTGGACCGGCACTGGCAGGTTTCGAACGGGCAATGGGTGAACCGCGCGCGGGAGTATGTCTGTGACGACAACGGCTGGCGCCGCTGGGCGCCCGAGGTGGAAGTGGCCGAGGTCCCGGGCGATCACGACAGCATGGTCCTGGTGCCGAACGTGAGCGTGCTGGCCGCGGGGGTGAAGGCGCGGCTGGACGCGGCCGATGCGGCGCTGCGGGCGAAGCGGCCCGGCATGGTGCGGGCGGCGGAGTGAGCAGCATGACGGCGGAGCGCATCCTCACCATCATCCTTAACTTCCGCACACCGGAGATGACCCTGCAAGCGGCCGAAGCCGCTCTGCGGGAGATGGCGGAACTGCCGGGCGAGGTGCTGGTGATCGACAACGGCTCGGGCGACGGGTCGATGGAGACCTTGCGCGCCGGGGCGGAGGCGCGCGGCTGGCTCGGCACCGGCCGGTTCCGGCTGATGCAGGCGGCACATAATGGCGGCTTTGGCGCGGGCATGAACCTCGGGATGCGGGCGGGGCTGTCGGACGGAACACAGCCCGGGTTCTACTACCTTTTGAACTCCGATGCCTTCGTGCAGCCGGGCGCGATCCGCATCCTGCGCGACTTCCTGCGCGACCGGCCCGGCGCGGGGCTTGCGGGGTCTTTCGTGCGCGGCACCGACGGGGTGCCGCACCGCACCGCCTTCCGCTTCCCCTCCATCGCGGGCGAGTTCGAAGCCAGCGCCCGCACCGGGATCTTCACCCGGCTCCTCGCCCACAGGGTGGTGGCGATGGAGATGCCGCAGGCAGAGCTGCAGGTGGACTGGACCGCAGGCGCCAGCCTGATGATCCGCCGCGAGGTGATCGAGGCTGTGGGCGGCTTCGACGAATCCTTCTTCCTCTATTTCGAGGAAACCGACCTCTGCCGCCGCGCCGCCCGCGCGGGCTGGCGCACCCATTACGTTCCGGAAAGCGAGGTTGCGCATGTGGGCTCGGCCTCCACCGGCATGAAGGGCTGGGCGCGCACGCCCGGCTACTGGTTCGACTCGCGGCTGCATTACTTCGTGAAGACCCACGGCCGCGCTTACGCCGCAGCGGCAACGCTGGCGCAGATTGCCGGCGGGCTGATCTACCGGCTGCGGCGGCTGGTGGAGAAGAAGCCGCAGGCCGATCCGCCGCACTTCCTGCGCGACCTCTGCCTGCACAGTTTGCGGGCGGTGTTTGCCCACCGCAAGCGGGAGACGCTCACTGACTTCCCCATAGCAAAGGAGCAGAAATGACCCGGTTTTCCTCTGTCCTCATCGGCAATGAATCCCTGCTGATCGCATGCGCAGAAGCACTGTTGGCGCGCGGTCACGGGGTCCGCGCCGTTGTCTCGCAGGATGCGGCGATCCGGGATTGGGCGGCAGCAAAGGATCTTGCGCTGCTGGCGCAGGCGGCGGAAATCCCTGCGGGCTTTGACTGGCTGTTGTCCATCGCCAACCTCGCGGTACTGCCCGACGAGGTGCTGGCGCGCGCAGGCAGGGGCGCGGTCAACTTCCACGACGGGCCGCTGCCGCGCTATGCCGGGCTCAACACGCCGAACTGGGCTCTGATCGAGGGCGCGCGGGAGTATGGCATCACCTGGCATCTGATCGAAGGCGGCGTCGATGAAGGCGGCATCCTGGCCAGCCGCCAGTTCGAGGTGGCGGAAGACGAGACCGCGCTCAGCCTGAACTCGAAATGCTACGCGGCGGCAGCGGAGAGTTTCGGCGCGGTTCTGGATCAGCTGGAAAGCGGCGCGCTGGAGCGGCAGCCGCAGGACCTGAGCAAACGGCGCTGTTACCGCAAGACGCTGCGGCCCGCGGCGGGGGGAATGCTGGACTTCTCCCGCCCGGCGGCGGAGCTTGCCCGGCTCGTGCGGGCGCTGGATTTCGGCGGTTACTGGAATCCGCTCTGCGCTGCAAAGCTGCGGATCGGCGGTGACGTTGTGCTTACGGGCACCGCCCGCGCGGTGGAGGGCCACGGCGCGCCGGGGACTATACTGGCCGTGGAGCGCGATACGCTCACCGTCGCGGCGGCGGATGGCGCGCTGTCTCTGTCGCGGCTGACCACACCGGCCGGTCTGCCGGTGGTGGCGGAGGCCCTCTGCAAGGCCGGCGATAGGGTTCCCGTTCTGGAACAGGCAGAAGCTGAGGAGATCACCGCAAGGCTTGCTGCTGCCCAGCGCGGCGAGGGGTATTGGCGCAAGGCGCTCGCCGCAATGCAGCCCGCGCAGGTGCCGCTTTCTGCGGCAACCGGGGAAACCGGCTTTGCCAGCCGGACTATCGTTCTGCCCGCGGGGCTCGGCCCTGCGCACACAATAGCCGGGGTGCTGGCCTGGGCTCTGCTCGGCAGCGGCGCGGAGGCGGCGGATGTGGCGCTGGCAGCGGAGGGCATGGAGGCGCTGCCGGGGCTGGTTTCGGGCTGGGTGCCTCTGCAAGCGCGCCGCGGCGACGGCGTGGCGGGGCTGGTTGCGCGCGCAGCGGAAGGGCTGGAAAAGGCCCGCGCCTATGGCGGCTTTGCCGAGGATCTGGTGGCCCGCGCGCCGGAGATCACAGCACTGAAGATGCCGGAGATTGGTTTGCGGCTTGAGCAGAACACGCCGCTTGCGGGCTGCGCGGCAACGCTGTGCCTTACGGGGGAGGCGCTGACGCTGGTCACCGACAAGGCCCGGCTCTCCGAATTCGCCGCGGGATTGCTGGCGCACCGGCTGGAATTGCTGCTGGCCGCCCTCGCGGACAACCCGGACCAGCCGGTGGCCGCCCTGCCCCTTCTGCCGGAGGGGGAGCGGCACCTGCTGCTGGAGACGTGGAACGACACCGCCACGGAGTATGCGGAGGACCTGACCATCCACGCGGCCTTCGAGGCGCGCGCGCGGGAGGCACCGGATGCAGTGGCGCTGGTATTCGAGGACCGGAGCTTTACCTGCGCCGAGGTCGACGCCCGCGCCAACGCTGTGGCGCAGCGGCTGCAGGAGATGGGCATCGGACGCGGCACCCGCGTGGGGCTTTGCCTGCGGCGCTCCCCCGAGATGGTCTTTGCCGCGCTTGGCATCCTCAAGGCAGGCGGCGCCTATGTGCCGATGGATCCGGCCTACCCGGCGCAGCGGCTGGCGCATTTCCTCGGCGACAGCGGCGCGCAGGTGGTCGTCACCAGCGCAGCACTCGCGGCGGGCCTGCCGCCCTCGGACGCGGCGGTGCTGGAGGTGGAGAGCCTCGCCTTCGATGCGCCGGCTCAGCCGGAAGACAGCGGCGCGGGCGGGCAGGATCTGGCCTATGTGATCTACACCTCCGGCTCCACCGGCCAGCCCAAGGGGGTGATGGTGCGCCATGCCAATGTGGCGAATTTCTTTGCCGGCATGGATGCGCGCATCCCCCACGGCGAAGGCGATGCCTGGCTGGCCGTGACCAGCCTCAGCTTCGACATCTCGGTGCTGGAGCTGTTCTGGACCCTTACCCGCGGCCTCAGACTGGTCCTGTCGAGCGACGAAAGCCGGCTGGAACTCTCCAACGGGCCGATCGCGCTGAGCGGCCGGGGGATGGACTTCAACCTGTTCTACTGGGGCAATGATGACGGGCCCGGGCCGCAGAAATACCATCTGCTGCTGGAGGGCGCGAAGTTTGCCGACGCAAACGGCTTCAACGCGGTCTGGACGCCGGAACGGCACTTTCACGCCTTCGGCGGCCCCTACCCCAACCCGGCGGTAACCGGCGCCGCTGTCGCCGCGGTGACACAAAACATCGGCGTGCGCGCGGGCTCCTGCGTGGCGCCCCTGCACCACGCCGCCCGCATCGCCGAAGAATGGGCGGTGATCGACAATCTGACGGCCGGGCGGGCGGGGATCGGATTTGCCTCGGGCTGGCAGCCGGACGACTTCATCCTGCGCCCGGAGAATACGCCGCCCGCCAACAAGCCCGCACTGTTCGAGGCGGTCGAGACCGTGCGCAGGCTGTGGCGCGGCGAGGAAGTGGCCTTCCCGCGGCAGGACGGCAGCACCCATGCGGTGATCACCCAGCCGCGGCCGGTTTCAAAAGAGCTGCCGGTCTGGGTCACCACCGCGGGCAACCCGGAAACCTGGCGCGAAGCTGGGGCAATCGGGGCCAATGTGCTGACGCACCTGCTGGGCCAGAGCATAGAAGAGGTGGCGGGCAAGATCCGCATCTACCACGGCGCCCTGTGCGAGGCAGGCCATGATCCGGCGGACTTCAAGGTGACGCTGATGCTGCATAGCTTCCTCGCCGAAACCCGCGAGGAGGCCCGCCGCATCGCGCGGGAGCCGATGAAGGACTATCTGCGCGCCGCTGCCGGGCTCATCAAGCAATACGCATGGGCCTTCCCCGCCTTCAAGAAGCCTATAGGGGTGAAGAACGCCTTCGAGATGGATCTGGGGATGCTTTCCGCGGATGAGCTGGAAGCGATTCTCGACTTCGCCTTTGAGCGGTACTTCGAGGATTCCGGCCTGTTCGGCACAGTCGGGGACGCGCTGTTGCGGGTGGAGGAGCTGAAGCGCATTGGTGTTGATGAGATCGCCTGCCTGATCGACTACGGTATTGCGCCCGATGTGGTGCTGGAGGGGCTGAAGCCGCTGGCCGAGGTGGTGCGCCAGTCGAATGCGCCGCAGGCTCTGGCGGCAGAAGACTTCTCGCTCGCGGCGCAGATCGTCCGGCACGGGGTGACGCATCTGCAATGCACGCCCTCGATGGCGCGGATGATCGCAGCAGACCGGGACGCGGCGGCGTGCCTCGGGCGGCTTTCTCACCTGCTTCTGGGCGGGGAGGCGCTGCCGGGCGATCTGGCTGAAGCCCTGAAAAAGGCGTCCGGCGCCGCAATCCACAACATGTACGGGCCGACCGAGACTACGATCTGGTCCACGGTGGAGACTTTGGCGGCCACGCCCGCAGGGACAGCGCCAATTGGCCGCCCCGTCGCGAATACCTTCGCCTACGTGCTGGATGACGCAGGCAACCTCCTGCCCGCTGGCGCCGCCGGGGAGCTGTGCATCGGCGGCGCCGGGGTGACGGCGGGCTATTGGCAGCGCCCGGAGCTCACGGCGGAGCGTTTCCCCGATGACCCCTTCCGCGGCGGGCGCATGTACCGCACCGGCGACCTGGCGCGCTGGGACGCGGACGGGCGGTTGCACTACCTGGGCCGCAGCGATCACCAGGTGAAGATCCGCGGCCAGCGCATCGAACTAGGCGAGATCGAGGCCGCTCTGGCGGCCTGCCCCGGCATTACCGGTGCCGTGGTGGTGCCGCGCAAGGTGAGCGGAAATGAGCGGCTTGCGGCCTACGTGACCGCGGATGCGCCGGTCAGCGAGGCGGACTTGCGGCAGGCGCTGGCGGCACAGCTCCCGGAGGCGATGGTGCCGTCCCATGTCGTAACGCTCGAGCGTTTCCCGCTGACCCCGAACAAGAAGATCGACCGCAAAGCGCTGCCCGATCCGCAGCCCGTTCCTGCGGCGGCATCCGGGCCCGCCGCCCGCCCGACAGGCGGCGCCCAGGCGCGGATCGCCACGGTCTGGAGCCGAATCCTCGGCGTCAGCGGCATCGGCGCGCAGGACAACTTTTTTGCCCTCGGCGGCCATTCGCTCCTGGCGGTTCAAGCCCACCGGGAGCTGCGCGCGGAACTGGGTGCAGCGCATTTGTCGATTACCGACATCTTCCGCTTCCCCACACTCGCCGGACTGGCGGCGCATATCGAAGGGCTTGCAGGTGCCCCGGCAAATGCGGAACAACGGCCCACGGCGGCGGCAGAGGCGGCTTCAGAACCTGACCGCGCCGGAGTAATGTCGAAACGGCGGGCGATGCGGGCCAGCCGCAGGACGCGGACGGCGTGAGCGGACCGGATAACAGGGACGGAATGACGGGAACGGAATGACGGGGAGCGATCTTCTGACACGGCGGCTGGAGCTGGTGCGGCCGCTCCTGGGCCCGGGCGTGGCACTGGCGGGCGCCGATCCGCTGGCCGATCCGCCGCCCCCCTTTGCCGAGGAGGCCGCCGGCCTCTCTCCCCGGGCGGTGGAGAAACGGCGGAACGAGTTTGCCGCCGGCCGCGCGGCCGCGCATCGGGCGATGCGCGCGCTTGGCCGTTCCCCTGCGCCGGTGCTGGTGGGCGAAGACCGCGCGCCGGTCTGGCCCAAGGGGCTCGCCGGGTCGATCAGCCACACCCGCAGCTGCGCGATGGCGGTGCTGGCGGAGGCGGGCACGGTGCAGGGCCTTGGCCTTGATGTGGAAGAAGATCTGCCCCTGAAGAACGATCTTCTGCCCGCGATCTGCTCGGCCCGCGAACAAGCCTGGCTGCGGCGGCAGGCAGAGCCGGGGCGCATGGCCAAGCTGATCTTCTCGGCGAAGGAGGCGGCCTACAAATGCCAGTACGCGTTGAGCTGCGCCTATTACGGGTTTGACGGCATGGAGCTGGAAATCGACCCCGCTGCAAGCGCCTACCGGGCGATTTTCACCGCACCCCGTCCGCCGTTCGCACAGGGCGAGGCGATCGACGGGCGCTTTGTCATCGGAGAGGGGCTGATCGTCGCTACCGCGGACCTCAGGGGGCGGCGATGATGGGACGGCGGGGTTTTCTGGCGCTGGCCGCGATGCTGCCCCTTGCAAGCGCCGTGGGGGCGGCGGATGTGCCGGTGCCCCCGCTTGCACCGCCGGAGGGGCCGCTCAAGGTCTTTCACCTCGGCCACTCGCTGGTGGGGCCGGACATGCCGCACATGCTGGCGCAGCTCGCCCCCGAAGGCCACAGCTACAACAGCCAGCTCGGCTCGGGCACGCCGCTCCGGGCGCATTGGGAGCCGGAGGAGGAGATCCTGCATTTCGAAAGCGCCAACCGTCCCCCCGCCTACCGCGACGCGCGCGAAGCGGTTGGCTCGGGCGGCTATGATGCGGTGGTGCTGACGGAAATGGTCGAGCTGCGGGATGCCCTCCGCTATTTCAGCGGCGCAAAGTACTTCCGCAAATGGGCCGGACTGGCGCGGCAGGCGTCTCCGGATACCCGAATCTACCTCTACGAAACCTGGCATAGGCTGGATGACCCGGCGGGCTGGGAGGCGCGCATTGCGGACGATCTGGAGCCCCTGTGGCTGGGCCGCCTCGCAGGCTCGGACAGCCGCCGCAACCCGCGCCGCCCGGCCTATCTGATCCCCGGCGGGCAGGTGCTGGCTGCGGTGGCCCGCGCCGCGGAGGCGGGCCGGATCGGCGGGCTGGACAGCCGGGAAGACTTGTTTGCCCGCACGCCAGAAGGCGCGCCGGACACGATCCATATCAATGATCTTGGCGCCTATGTGGTGGCGCTGACGCATTACGCGGTGTTGTATCAGCGGTCTCCGGTTGGGTTGCCGCACAGGCTTACCCGCGCCGACGGCAGCCCGGCCGAGGCCTTCTCTGCCGCCGCGGCGGCCGCGGTGCAGCGCATCGTCTGGGACACGGTCCGGGCCCTGCCCCGCACCGGCATCGCCCGACCGGAGGCTGCGGGATGAGCCTGGGCGCGCTGCTCACGTCGGTGGTGATGGTTGGCCATTCGCTGATCGGGCCGGATAACCCGCAGATGCTGGAGCAGTTCCTGGACAGCCGCGGCGAAGCCACTGTGGAGGCGCAGATCATCAATGGCGCGCCGCTCAGCTACAACTGGGAGCACTCTGCCAGTGCCGAGGGGGTCGATGCCCGCGAACGGCTGACGCGCCCCGCCGACGTGGTGATTCTGACCGAGGCGGTGCCGCTCGCCAACCATCTCCGTTGGAGCGATACCGAAGGCGCGCTGACCCGCTTCTACGAGCGCGCCCGCAGCGCCAACCCCGAGGTTCGGGTCTACTTCCAGGAGACCTGGCACAGCCTCGACAGCGGCACCGGGGCGGAGGTGCCCTACGATGATGGCGCAGGCACCCCCTGGCGGCAGCGGCTGGCCGAAGACCACGCACGCTGGAAAGGCGTGGTGGACAGCGTCAACGCCACGACCGGCGGCAATATCCGCCTTCTGCCCGCAGGCCAGGCCATGGCGCGGCTGGCGGATGCAATCGGGGACGGCACGGTGCCGGAGCTGGACAGTATCCGCGATGTCTTCGCCGATGACATCCATCCCAATGCACTTGGCTTCTATTTCCTGTCTCTGGTTCAATATGCGGTGCTGACAGGCGAGAACCCGGCGGGGCTGCCGCATCAGCTCAGCAACCGCTGGGGCAAACGCTATCCCGCGCCCTCCCCGGCGCTCGCAGCACGTCTTCAGGAGATCGCCGGAGCCTCGGCCAAAGCAGAACCCCGCCCGGTTCATGCCGAAACCCCGGCCGCCCGCACAGCGCAGGCGGGCGCTCTGCCGCCCGACCCGCCGTCCCTGCCGCGGGAGCCGGGACTTGCCCCGCTCGACGCCGACCTCCTGCCCGAGGCCCCCCCGGCTCCGGAGGCACCGCCGCGCCAGCCGGTGGCGATCAACCTCGCGGCCATTGCCGACTGGAGCACCCAGGCCCCTTTCCTCAACCATTTCAAGACCGCCCGCCCCTGGATCGGCCACCTTCCCCGCCGCTGGGGCGGCACCGGCCACGCGGAACTCGCCGAGGCCGGCTATCTCGACGCGGACGGCTGGCCCACCGCGATCCCGCCCGAGCTGGGCTCGATCGGCACGGTAATCCTGACCGACCTGCCGGAGGCGGCGGTCACGCTGGCGGGGCGTTACGTGCTGCGGTTTGAGGGCGGCGGCATCGTCGAGGTCTCCGGCCGCGCGCAGAACATCCGCTATGGCGAAAACGAGGTCCGGTTCGACTTCACCCCCGGCCCGGGCCCGGTCGAAATCCGCATTCAGCGCACCGGGGGCACGGGCGGCGGGGGCACGGGCGGCGGGGGGTATGTCCGCAACATCACCGTGGTGAAAGAGGAGCACCTCGCGGCATTTGAGCGGGGCGCACTGTTCAACCCGCTGTGGCTGGAGCGGCTGGAGGGCTTCGCAGCGCTGCGTTTCATGGACTGGATGGCAACCAACAACTCGGACCAGACCGGATGGGAAGACCGGCCGCGGGTCTCTGACTACACCTGGGCGCGGAAGGGCGTGCCGGCCGAGGTTATGGTGGCGCTGGCGAATGAGCTGCAGGCGGATGCCTGGTTCAATATGCCCCACATGGCCGACGACACCTATGTGCGCAGGTTCGCGGAGCTGGCAGCGGAAGGGCTCGAAGCCGGGCGGCGGTCTTACGTGGAATATTCCAACGAAGTCTGGAACTGGCAGTTCCAGCAGGCCGCCTGGGCCGATGCGCAGGCCCGCGCCCGCTGGGGCGGCGGTGACGGGCTGTGGATGCAGTTCTACGGCGGCCGCGCCGCCGAGGTGGCGCAGATCTGGGCCAGCGTGTTTGAGGCGGGCAGCGGGCGGCTGGTGCGGGTGATCTCCTCTCAGACCGGCTGGCCCGGCCTGGAGGAACAGGTGCTGGAGGCGCCGCTCTGGGTCGCTGAAGAGGCCGGGCGCAAGCCGCCTGCGGAGTTCTTCGACGCTTATGCGGTGACCGGCTACTTCGGCGGCATCCTCGGCACAGAGGAAAACGCCCCCCTGACCCGCGCCTGGATTGCGGAAAGCCGCGCGCAGGCGGAAGCGGTCGCCGCCGGTCAGGGCCTGCGCGGCACGGCGCTGGAGCAGTTCGTCAATGCGCATCAATATGATGCCGCCGTGGCGATGGCCGCCAGCGAGCTGCGCGACGGACTGGCGACGGGCGCGGAAGGCGGCACTTTGCAGGATTTGCTCCGCCGGTTGCTTCCCTACCACGCTGAGGTGGCAAAACAGCATGGCCTCGACCTCATCATGTATGAGGGCGGCAGCCATATCGTGGGCATCGGGCCCATGGTGGAGGATGAGGTGCTCACCGGGTTCTTCACCCACCTCAACTACACTCAGGAGATGGGGGCGCTCTACCGCGCGCTGCTGGCGGGCTGGGCGGAGCTGGGCGGGCAGCTGTTCACTGCCTATGCCGATGTGGGCGCGCCGGGCAAATGGGGCAGCTGGGGCGGCCTGCGGACGCTTTCCGACCAGAACCCGCGCTGGGACGCGCTGGAGGCGGTAAAATGAGCCCGGACGCTACAGCGGCGGAGGCCCCTCCCGCGGTCTCGGTGCTGATCCCGGCCTGCAACGAGGAAGCCTGCATCAATGGCTGCCTTGATGCGCTGTTTGCTTCCGATCCGCTTCCCGGCGGCGCCACGGGCGAGGTGCTGGTGCTGGCAAATGGCTGCACGGACGCGACCGCCGACGTCTCCCGCGCCGTGAAGCCGCCCGCGGGCTGGCGGCTGCGGGTGCTGGAGCAGGCAGACAGCGGCAAGCCCAATGCGCTGAATGCCGGCGACCAGGCGGCGCGCGGCAGGGTGCTTGTCTACCTGGACGCGGATGTGCGGGTGGAACCGGCGCTAATCCCTCTGATTGCCGCGGCGCTGGCCGGGACAGCTCCGCGCTATGCCAGCGGCAGGCCCGTGGTGGCGCCTGCACAAAGCGCGCTGACCCGGGCCTACGCGCGGGCCTGGCGCCGTCTGCCCTTCTTCGCCCAGCCGGCGCCGGGATTCGGCCTCTTCGCTATGAACCGCAGCGGCCGCGCCCGCTGGGGGGAATGGCCGGACATCATCTCGGACGACACGTTCGCGCGGCTGCAATTCCGCGCAGACGAGCGCCTGGAGGTGCCCGCCCGCTATGCCTGGCCGATGGTAGAGGGCTTCCGCAACCAGGTACGGGTGCGGCGGCGGCAGGACAAAGGTGTGGCGGAGATTGCGGCACTGTATCCGGAACTTCTTGCCAACGACAGCAAGGCACGCGCCAGTCCTGCGGAACTGTTCAGGCGACTGGCGGCGGACCCGGCCGCCAGCCTGGTCTACCTGCTGGTTGCGCTGGCGGTGAAATCGCCGCTCTTTGCGTCACGTGACATCTGGACCCGCGGCCGCTGACGCACACACGGCAAAAGCGCCGCCCCTTGCCGCACGCAAAGGGAGCGCTCCCGCGCCCGCAGGCCGCGCCGGCTGAGCCGGCCCATCCTTGGCAGGCTTGGGCGTGGCCCGGCGCAAGGCGCCGGGCCACGCCCCACGGGAGCGGTGCATCCCGGGGGGATGCGCCAGCGACGGGCGGGAGGGCATGGTATCCGGTCGGCGCATCCGCCTGCGCCAGAGCGCCGGCCCCTTCAGCCGGCAGCGGCGCGGAAAAGGGCGGCGAGCTTGGCGGCTTCGATGCTGATGTTGTGGCGCTCGAGCACGCGGGCGCGGCCAGCGCGGGCCATAGCTTCCAGCGTCTCTGCAGGCGTCTGGGACAGGTCCCGCATTGCCTCCGCCAGCGCCTCCGCGTCGCCTGCCGGGACCAGCCAGCCGGTCCTGCCGGGCTGCACCAGCTCGGGCGCGCCGGCGATATAGGTTGCAATCACCGGGCGCGCGGCAGCCATGGCCTCCATCACCGCAACCGGCAGGCCTTCGGCGAATGAGGGCATCACCAGCGCATGGGCCCGGGCGAGTTCCGCCCGCACCTCCGCCTCCGGCAGCCAGCCGGTGAGGGTGACATGGGCCTGCAGCCCTTCTTCGGCAATCGCTGCCTCCAGCTCGCCGCGCATCGGCCCGTCACCGATCAGCGCAAGATGCGCCTGAGGCACGCCACGCACAAGCTCTGCCATTGCGCGGATCAGCACCATCTGGCCCTTCTGCTCCACGAAACGCCCGACCGAGGCCAGCCGCAGCGGTCCCTCCGGCAGCGGCGCAGGCGCGGCAAAACGCGCCGGTTCGATGCCGCAGTGCACGACCTTCAGACGCTCCCAATCGGCAAAAGCCGCCCAGCGGCAAAGCTGGCTGCGGCCGAAGCTGCTCACGGCCACGGTGAAGGCGGCGCGGCGGACTTTCCCGCTGAGCGAGAGCGCCCGGGGGGCGTCGAATTCCTCCGGCCCGTGCACGGTAAAACTGTAGGAAGGCCCGCCCAGTGCCGCAGCCAGCATCGCCACCGCGGCGGCGTTGGTGCCGAAATGGGCGTGCATGTGCTGCACGCTTTCGCGGGTGCAGCGCTTCTGGACATGGGCGGCCTCCGCGAGGTAGACGAGATGGCGCAGGACCCCGCGTTCCGACGCGCGTGCAAGCCGCAGAGCCAGCTGCAAAGCGCCCGCAAAGCGGCGCGGCGCGGCTAGTGCGGAACAGGCAAGCGCAGCGAGCAGGCGCATGGGCCCGACTTCCAGCACGTATTCGGTGCGCGCGGCCTCCTCCCGGTCGCCGGGATCGCTGAGCGCCCCCCCGGCAGGGCGCATCGCAAGGCGCAGAATGTCGCATCCGTCCGCCTCCAGCGCCCGAATCTCGCGGCGGATGAAGCTGTGCGAGGGCTGAGGGTAGGTATTGAGGACATAGGCTATTTTCAAGACACGGGAATCCATCGGGAAAAGCGCAATGGCGGCAGGTTAGCGGGCGCCGGGCCGCTTGCCCAGACAGCCCAAGCCAACGCCCTGAATGCGTGGACAATATTGGCCAAAGAGCCGCATTGTGGCCCCCGAGTGCCTCTCGGGGCGCAGCGCCGGTGTGGCAATTGACGCCCCTGTCCCGCCGCCCTAGCCTCGCCCGGGTAGTTGGGCAGAGGCAGGGCCATGCAGCGGGCAGCGCGGGTTTTTGGCGGCGAGGGGCTGATGGCGCGGGTGCTGCGCTCCGCCTCCTGGCTGATGATCGGATATGGCGGCAGCCAAGCGCTGCGGCTGGCCTCCAACCTGATCCTCACCCGCATCCTGTTCCCCGAGGCCTTTGGCCTGATGGCACTGGTCACGGTGGTGACGGTGGGGCTGTCGCTGTTCTCGGACGTGGGGATCGGGCCGTCGATTGCCCAGAACCGGCGCGGGGACGATCCGGATTTCCTGAACACCGCCTGGACCCTGCAGGTGATCCGGGGTTTCTGCCTCTGGGCGCTGACGGGGCTGCTGGCCTGGCCTGCCGCACAGTTCTACGGCGCGCCGGAGCTGATGGTCTACCTGCCCATCGCAGGCGCAGGGCTGGCGATCGCGGGCTTCAACCCGACGCGGATCGAAACCGCGCACCGGCATCTGCTGGCCGGGCGGGTCACGGTGCTGGAGCTTGCGGCGCAGGCGATCGGGCTGGCGGCGATGGTAGCGCTGGCGCTGGCCACGCGCTCGGTCATGGCGCTGGTGCTGGGCGGAGTGATCCAGGCGGCGGTGAAGCTCGCGCTCTGCCACTACGGGCTGCCAGGGGTGCGCAACCGCCTGCGCTGGGAGAAGGCGGCGGCCCGGGAGCTGGTGCAGTTCGGCAAGTGGATCTTCCTGTCGACCGCCTTCTGGTTCCTGACATCGCAAGGCGACCGGGCGATCCTGGGGAAGTTCGTCGCGCTGGAGGTGCTGGGGATCTACAACATCGGTTATTTCCTCGCCAGCTTTCCGATGCTGCTGGGCCATGCGGTGAACCAGCGGCTGATGATCCCGGTCTACCGGGACCGGCCCGCGGCCGAGGCACCCGGGAACCTGCGGCGGCAGCGGCAGCTCAGGGCGGGGCTCACCGGCGGCATCCTGGCGCTCTTGCTGGCGATGGCCTGGGGCGGGCCGTGGCTGGTGGAGCTGCTATATGACGACCGCTACCGCGAGGCCGGGCCGATGATCGTGCTGATCGCACTGGCGCTGTCTCCGGCCGTGATCACCATGACCTATGACCAGGCGGCGCTGGCGGCGGGAGACAGCCGTGGCTTCTTTGTCTTCTCCGCCGCGCGTGCGGTGCTGCAGACGGGGATGTTTCTCGCAGGGGTGGCTTGGTTCGGGCTGGCGGGCGGCATCGTGGCGCTGGGGCTTGCGATGCTTGCCGCCTATCCGGTGCTGGTGCGGCTGGCGCGGCGGCATCAGGTGTGGGACGGGGTGCATGATGCAGGCTACACGCTGCTGTCCATCGCAGCTGGCGGCGCGGCCTTGAGCTGGCACTGGGCCGAAGTTGCCGCAATGGCCACGGCGCTGGGGGCGCCCTGACCGCCAGTAAAAGCAGGAAGGCTTTGATCTAGGAAGGGCAGTGACGGTCCGCGGGGTGGCGCAATCGCGCCGCCTAATGGGGCGGGCCGGCGCGGCCCGGCGGTGCCTCCGGGCGGAAGCACCCTGGCCTGGGCCGGGTGCCGCCGTACGAGCGCTAGCCCCTGCGCCCGAAAATCCCCCGCCGCGGCGGGCGGGTATCCATCACCGGGATCGAAACCACCGGCGCGAGGCCCGTTTCGCGCTCCATCTGCGCCGCGGTGCGCAGAACCGGGCGCCGGAGATCCAGCAGGAACGCCACAAGCAGCGCCAGCATCAGGCTCGCCGCTGCCCCCAGCAGCGCCTTTTTCTTGCGTGCAGTGGTCACCGGGTAATCCGGCAGCGGCGCCGGCTCGATCACGGTGAGACGCTCGGACTGGCGCGCGGTTTCCAGCCGGAAGCCGACCTCGGCCTCATTGCGCCGCGCGGTCATCTCGGCCAGTTCGTCCTGCAGCTGCGCCAGCCGCCGGTCGTAGGCGCCAAGCTGGCGCTCCACCTCGGGCGTGGTTTCCAGCGAGGCTTCGAGCCCGGCTTTGCGCTGCATCAGGAGTGCTTCCTGGGCCGCAAGGGTCTCCAGCTGCTGGCCGTATTCTGCCTGCATCCGCCGTGCGGTAGCCGGGCGTTCCTTCGCCTGCGCCTGCTCGGCCGCACGCTGGATCTCGATGCGCTCGCGGGCAATCTCAAGGAGGCTTTCGTTCATGGAGGCGATCTCCGCGCGGCGGAATTCGATGGTGCCCGGCAAAGCCACGTCGTTCTGGTTGCGATAGGCGGCGATCTCGTCCTCAAGCGCGGCGAGCTCCTGGGCGAGCGCAGCTTCCTTCTCGGCAAAAAAACTGAGGGTTTCCCGCGCCTGGCTGATCCGCGACTGCACGCTGAGCTCGATCGTGCGGCGGCCGAATTCGCTGGCAACCTGCTGCGCGGCCTTTGCCGAAGGCAGGCGGGCGGTGATGGTCAGCACCGAGATGGTGCCATCGTCGGCAAAACCCTCGCGCGCGGCCGCGACGCCGGTGATGGTGACGGATTCGCGCAGGCGGGCCACTTTCTGCGAGGGCGTCAGGGCTTCCTGATCGGCGAAGAGGTTAAATTTTTCGATGATTTCCAGAACCGTGCCGCGCGCCATCAGGCGCTGCTCGATCAGTTGCATGCGGCGGGCGGAGGAGCCTTCGACGGTGGATTTCGCCAGCCCGTCGGCGATCTGCGGCTGGGTGATCTGCAAGACCTCGGAGGTCTCGTAATAATGCGGCTGGATGGCCGCCAGCCAAAGCGAGATCAGGCAGCCGGCAAAAAACACCGCAAAGACGGTGAAGGCGCGGCGGCGCAGCATGTCGAGAAAATCGCCCAGTGAGTAAATCGGCCCCATTGTCTTGGTCTCTGTTCCGCTATGCTGCCGCCCCTGCCCCGGGGCGCTGTGACTGGTTCCTGCCCGTATCCCCGGCGCCGGCCGGGTTGTCCGGTTCAGCCCTTCCATATCATGCGGGCAAAACTATGACAGCCGTACGGCTGGGGATGTCAGCCCATCGGCCCCGCGGCCCGGCGGGCCCGGTTCAGCGCGACCCCCAGAAGCTGGGTGTGGCCTGCCAGCATCTTCTCGCAGGCCGCAAGCTCGGCCGCGGTGGTGCCGGTGCCGTCGGAGATCAAGAGCACCGCGTCCACCTGCGGCAGGAAGGCTGCAACGTCGTCGTGTTCCAGCACCGGGGGCAAGTCGAACAAAGCAACATCGGCGCGGCTGCGCTCGATCAGCCGGTCAAGCGTGGCAGCACACGCGCTGTCGTGCAGAATCTCAGCCGCGTCGAGCCCGGGGTGGCTGTTGAGCCCTACGGCCAGTCCAGGCAGCGGGCGGCGCAGGTGGGCCTCGGCGGCGGTGCGGCCGGCCAGGAAGGCGGCCTGGTTCCAGCCCTGCGCCACCGTTCCCTCTGGCGCGATACCCAGCGCAGCGGCGAGGCCCGGACGGCGGAAGTTCATGTCCATCAGCAGCGTGCGGCTGCCCGGCACCCGTGCGAGGCTGAGCGCGAGGTTCACCGCCGAGAAGGTGGTGCCGCAGCTTGAGGCGGGAGCCGTCACGGCCACCCGCTTCCAGCCGCGCGCCTTCAGCGTGTGCAGCAGACGGGTGCGCAGCAGGTCGAAGGCCTTAACGGCTGGGTCCTGGCGGAACCGGCTGACCAATGGCAGGCGCACCGCGTTCTGCGCTCCGCTCGCAGACGTCACGGCCGAAGCGGCAAGGGGAATGCGTTCCCAGAGTTCCGGCAGGTGTGCGGGCAGCTGCGGTTCCGCCGCAAACGCGGCGGCAGGAGCAACCTCCGAAGGCTCCGGGCATGACTGGCCGGCCGGGAGCTCGGCGCCATCGCGTTCGTTGCCGGGCCTCGCATCCGGCGCGGGCCGGCCGCGGCGGTGGAAGGCTTTGAAGCCATGGTCTTTCATGCGCCCTCCTCCTGCGGTTTGCGCGGTGCGGCCCTGCGCGCGGCGCGGCGCTGGCGCGGTACATGCCGGCTGCGGCATCATGGACAGTCTCCTTCTGCTATCACAACCGGCTGCCGCGCTCCAGCGGGGACAGCCACGCTCGTCTGTCCCGGTTAATACCCCGTGCCCTTCAGCACCACGCCGAAGGTGCGCCAGATCAGCGCCAGATCGCTTCCAAGCGACAGGCGGCGGCGGTATTCCGCATCGGCCCAGGCGCGGCTGGCAAAGCTGCTTTCGTTGCGGGCGGAAACCTGCCACAGACCGGTGATCCCCGGCTGCAGCGCGAGATAGGCGCGCGCGTCGCCGTAGAGCGGCAACTGGCAAGGCATCATCGGGCGCGGGCCAACCAGACTCATCTCGCCAATGAAGACGTTCCACAGCTGCGGCAGCTCGTCGAGCGAAGTTACCCGCAGCATGCGGCCGACCGGGGTGATGCGCGGATCGTTCTTCAGCTTCTGGGTGGTTTCCCATTCCGCCCGCAGCGCCGGGTCGCGGTCAAGCCATGCCTGCAGCTGCGCATCGGCGTCGCGCACCATCGTGCGCAGCTTCAGGATACGGAAGACGCGGCCGCCGCGGCCCAAGCGCTTCTGGGTGTAAAAGGGCCGCCCGCCCTCCAGCCAGAGCGCCGCGGCACAGGCCACGATCAGCGGCAGGGTCAGCGGCAGGGTCAGCAGCACCAGAAGAAGGTCGAGCATCCGCTTGCCGCCTGCTCCGTAACCGCCTGCGGCAGGCAAAGGGCGCTCCCCGGCCCCGGACGGCAGCGCCACTGGCGCCCGGCCGTCCGACGCTGAAGCCGAAACCGCCACCGGCCGCATCACTGCATTCCTGCGCGGCTGTGCCGCTCTGCCGGACAACTCCAGCCGCGCCGCCGCGCGCGCCATCGCCAGCCCCGGCTCTCCGGGAACCATCTGTTTCATTACACTACCCCCGCTCCCGGCCCCCACGGCCAGGTTTCCGCCTCCCGGGGCGGATGCCTCAATCTCACGTCACTGGTCCCGGTCCAGCAGCGGCCGGGTCCACCCGAACAGGTTGTCAGGTTCAAGACAGGCCGCACCCCCATGCGGCCCGCCTGCGTCTTCACCATGCCGCGGCGCAAACCCGCGACGGCACCTTATGGCGCTTCTCTCAATTTAGGATAAATTTAAGGAAAATGGAGCTAAAACCTGAAGAACAGGCCGAAAAAACGCCCAAATCAGATGTCTCGCGCCGATTCCCGGAAACACTGCTGCGTCTGGTCAGCATATTGTTTCCGGCTGGCCTCCGGCAAGGCAAAAGAATCAGCCCGGCGCGGCGGTCTACGCTGCCCGGCCGCTTCCGGTGCCGCCCCCGGAAGCGGTCCCCGGACCGCCCCCCGAGCCGCCGCCGCCCGCTCCTGTCCCCGGCTTCAGCGCCGCACGGTACTGGCCCGGGCTGCGGCCGGTCCAGCGCTTAAAGGCATCGTTGAAGCTGCTGAGTCCGGCATAGCCGAGCAAGAAGGCAATTTCTGCCAGCCCGAGACTGCTATCCTTCAGATAGCGGACGGCCAGCGCCTTGCGCAGGTCCTCGGCGATGCTGAAATAGCTTGTGCCCAGGAGGGCCAGCTTGCGCGAGAGGCTGCGCGGGCTCATTCCCAGGTCGGCGGCCACTCCAGCCAGCGTGACCGGCCCGGCCGGGAGCCGCGCCGCGACGACGCGCTCCACCTGGCTGCGCAAACCCGGAGCTGACGGAAAGCGGCTGCTCAGGGCCTGGTCGCCATATGTGCGCAGCAGCTGCTCGAGCATCGTGTCCGCAGTCGCCAGCGGCCGGGCCAAATCGTCAGGGTCAAAAACCATTCGGCTCGAGCCTGCGCCAAAGCGGACAGGGGCCCCGAACCAGGCCGAGATCTCACTGGCGCCGCGCACCCGATGATGGCTGAAGTGGACCGCGCGCGGGGCGATCTCCACCTGCGCCGCGCCGCGCAGCCCGGCGAGCAAGGCTGCGGCCAGGCACTCGGCATACTGCCGCCCGCCCCGCCCGGAGGCAGCGTTGCAGCGCCAGGCAAAGACGCCGTCCTGCCACAGCTGGGCGGTCCCGGGTTCCAGCGCGTCGCTCAGCACCCCTGCGTAGCGGCCGATGGACTCCAGGAAAGCGCCGGCCGTCGGGGCGCTGCGTGCGATATAACCCAGAAGCCCTGTGCGGCGAAGGTCGATCCCGCAGCCCAGGTGGAAGCCGAACAAACGGTCGCCGCTGAGCTCGGCCGCGTGCTCGAAGAAAGCGGCAATGGTGGCAAAACCAGCGGCGGGCGCCTCCTGCGCGGCCAGCGCGGGGCCAAAGCCGGTGCCCTCGAAGACCGCGGCGGGCGCATAGCCTTCCGACAGCAGCTTGCGGGCCGCCTGCTGAGCAAAAATCGCGTTGCTGGGAGCTGGAATGCCGGGCATGTCTTCGGGTCCTTCTGCCGCCGCTTTGGGGCGGGCCTCACCGGGGCGCGGCTGCGGGCGCTGGCGCGCGCAGGGCGCGGGAGCCTGCCGCCGCGCGGACGGACCGGCGGCACTGCCTCGCCATGCTATTCCCTTGGCGCGGAGGGCCGCCCCGGGGAGAGGCGCGCTGTCCATCACGCGCGCTCCATCATACTGCGGAATGCGCCGGAAAGCAGGCGGCGGGTTTTCAATTCCGGACATATTTACGGCATAGCCAGGCCCCAGGCGCCCGGATTCAGCAAAACAGCTGTTCTTTTTTTCACCCTTGGGCATGACTCGCCGGGCCTCAAGGGCGCTCCGCTTGCCGGCGGCGGCATTCAGCGCCATAACGGCGCAGCCGGCCAAGAAAGCGCCCGCCGCGCCATCACTGGAGGAGACATGCAAGCAGACCGCCCCCGTCCCGACTGGATCGCCGCAAGCGTCGACGGCGAGGCCCTCACCCTCTGGCCAATGCAAGGCGGCCGCGCGGGCGTACCTCTGCGACGCGGGCTGGCCGGAACCGGCCCCTCGGCACTGGCAGCAGGATTGCAGGCGGCCCTGGCGGATCTTCCGGGCGCCGCGGCGGTGCCGCTTCTCCTCAGCGGCGGCGGTCTGGCGTCCCCTCGCAGCGTGCCCGCTGCCCCCGGCACGCTGGTGCCCGAGGCCTGCGAACTGGAGGGTCTGCACCTGCTTGCGCTCCCCGGTCTCAGCCAGAGCGCACCAGGCGGTCTGATGCAGGGTGCGGAAACCTGCCTGGCCGGCTTCTTTGCCCTGAACCCGGACTGGGACGGCGCAGTCTGCCTGCCCGGGATGGTGAGCCACTGGGTCCAGGCCAGCGCGCGCGAGGCAGTGAGTTTCCAGAGCGCCCTGACGCCGGTGCTGGCGCGGGCAGCGCTGGTACAGGCCGGGCTGGCGGAGGATACCGCCTGGGACAGCGCGGCGCTGAAGGACGCGGCGGCCGATGGCATCGCGAAGCCCGAGATGCTGGCCGCACGGCTGGCAGCGGCGCAGGCGGATCTGGCGCTTGGGCGGCTGCCAGGAGCAGAGGCGGCGGGGCGGATGTGGGGCCTGCTGCTGGGCGCTGAGCTGGCGGCGGCAAAGCCCTATTGGCTGGGCCAGAACGCGGCGCTGATCGCGGCGGGGCGGCTGCAGCCGCTCTACGCCGCGGCGCTGGAGGCGCAGGGCCTGCCCTTCACCGTGGCGGAACCCGAACGCCTGGCGCTCGCGGGGCTGACCCAAGCTTGGGCACGGCTTCAGGACAAGAGCGGTGAGGAAGCGCCTGCCGCGGGCAGGCTGCACTGAGCGCTGCCGCGCCGAATTTCTGGTTCAGGAGCGCCCGAGCCATCGGCGCCCCAGCGCCGTACTCCTGCCGCCCGCTGCTGCGGCATCCGGCACGAAAGCCGAAGCCCGGCGGGAGCCCTCTGCCCTAATGCTTGCACCCGCCGGAGGAGAGAGCGCCTTCCGCAGGCAGCCGCCACACCTGCCACTGTGACCCGGGCTCAGCTGCGGCGTACCCTGTGCCGTTGACCCTGTGCGGGCGGGGTTTCGGGCGGGCCCGCAAAACACTGGGCGATTTGCATCCAGGCCTCCGCAGTGGCGCCACGCACCTCCAGCCCGGTATCTGCAAAGCTGCGCACCTGCGTCACAACCTGGGCGAACTCAACCGCCTGGCCGCGCACGCAGTTACCGGGCTGCTCGCCATTCCACCGCCAGACCTCGCCTTCCGGGCCGGTGAGCTCCACGAACGGCGCAGGCTCCGGCGCGGCGAGGCCGCGGTTCCGGAAGCTCCAGCCGTAGGTCGAGACACCCAGATGCGCAATGTTGCGGATGCGCGGGTGCACAGCGCGCTCCAGCCCGAGCAGGTCGAAGACCTCCTGCCCATGCGCCCAGGTCTCCATCTGGCGCGCGGTGATCGAACTCAGCGCGCTCATCTCCGGGCCGACCCATTTCACCCGCGTCTTGGGATCGGCAGCGGCATAGGCGTCGGCGCAACGTTCGGCGCCCTCCCTCCAGGCGTCATAGAGGGCCCGCCCGCTCAACCCACCGAGCCAGGGGAACTGGCATTCGAGGAGGGATTTGCCCGCCTGCATGTCCCGCAGCACCGGCGCGATGAAGGCATCAAAGGTTTCGGGTCCTGCCAGCGCCGCCTCAGCAGCGGCGTTGAACAGGTGCAGATGGCCCAGCACATGGTCAATGGTCCAGCCCTTGAACTGGGTCTCGCGGTGAAACTCAGCCTCCGGCAGGTCCGCCAGCACGGCGGCCAGATCGCGGCTCTCGGCCCGGAAGTCCTCGGCTTGCAACATGGCGCTCTCCTCTTCCCCGCGTGCCTGCCCGCACGATAGGCCGTGCCAATAGGCGGCAAAAGGCGGACGGGGCGTCACGGCGCGAGCTCCGGGCTATCAGCACTCAGCTACGGCTTGGAAAGCCCGGCCCGCGGCCTCGGAATTGCGGGGCGGGCGGCGCTGGGTCAGAGGGGGGCAGGGAGACGCCTGCGAGCCGACCCGACGCGGGGCCGGTTTAACAGGCAAGGCATGCGGCGTCTCCGGCCTCCCCTGCCGGTGCACGCCGATCAGTAAGAGCATGTTCCGGCGGCAAAGAACAGCCGCGCGCCGGCGGCATGCGCGGGCTCAACCCTCGATATAGATTACCACGGTTTCAGGGCGGACGCCGTCGTACTTCATCGCCTCGGCACCGGCGTCGCTTTGCAGCACCTTTTCGAATGCGGCCATGTCATCAACCTGCATCGACAGCGCGACGCGGTGCGGGTCGTCCGGGTGCACGAAGGTCCTGATGTCGCGGGCGATGCCGGCAAAGACCTCGGCGCGTTTGGGGGAGGCGAGCCAGTGGGACTGATCCTCGACCTCGTGGGTGGCGATTATTCTGGGCATGGGGTGTCCTCCTCTGGCAGGGCAGACAGAGGGAGAGGTAGCGCCGCCGCAGGCCTCAGCAATGGCGGCAGCGCCGGATCAAGGCTCAGGGCAGCGGATCGGTCTTGAACAGGCGGATCTTCAGACCGCCATGCGCCACCGGCGCACCCAGCGCCAGGAACGGCAGGCCGGTGGCCCGCGCAAGGCCCGTGTCGGAGGTGACGATGCCGACGCGCCAGCCGGAAAACCGCTCCTTCAGCACCGCGCCGAGGCTGCCGTAGAGAGCAAACAGCAATTTCTTGTTGCCGATCCGCGCGCCATAGGGCGGATTCACGATGACCAGGCCGGGCGGGCCGTCGGGCGGGGTCAGGTCGCTGACCGCGCGCTGCAGGAAACGGGTCTCGCCTGCGACGCCCGCGCGCTCGGCATTGGCCGCGGCCATCTCCACCGCGCCGGCGTTGCGGTCGGAGCCGTGGAACAGCAGGTCCGTCGCCCGCGCAGCACTTTCGCTGCGCATCTGCTGCCAAGCCTCCGCGTCGAAGGCTGCAAGCTGCTCGAAGGCGAAGGCGCGGCTGCGGCCGGGGCACAGGCCCCGGGCGATCTCCGCTGCCTCGATCACGAAGGTGCCGGAGCCGCACATCGGGTCCACCACCGGCTCCGTGCCATCGAAACCGCATTCGCGCAGGAACAGCGCCGCCAGAGTCTCCCGCATCGGCGCCTTGCCGACTGCGGACTTGTGGCCGCGCTTGTGCAGCCCCTCGCCCGAGCTGTCGACACTGAACACGCACAGGTTGTCCTCGATGCGCAGCTTCACGGTGAGCTCCGCGTCCTTGGAGACGGGCGCGCCGAGGGTTTCGGCGATCGCTTTCTCCACCCGCTGCTGGGCGGCGCCGGCGTGGTAGATCTTGGACTTCTTGTTGGTCGTGACCTCGACCTTCACCGGCACGTCCGGGCGCAGCACGTCACCCCATGGGAACTTGCGCGCGCGCTTGTCGAGCTGGGCGAGGTGGAAGGCGCGGAATTCGCCGATCCGCGCCAGCACCCGCGCCGCACCGCGCAAGCAGAGGTTCGCGCGCCAGACCTCGGGCCAGCCGCCCTGCACCGCCACGCCGCCGGGCACCGCGCGTGCGCCGGAAAACCCCTGCTCCTGTGCTTCCGCCAAGAGGGCCTGCTCCAGCCCCAGCGCCACGGTCAGGAAAATCTCGAAATCATTCTGGTCATTCATGCCGCTTCCCATAGCGGCAAAGCCCGCCCCCGGCGACCGTTTTCTGCGGCAGCACACCGCAGGCAACCGGCGGAAAGCTGCCGCAGGGTTACCCGGAAATGCTGCGCCGCGGCGTCAAACCGCGCCTTCCCCTGACGTCTCGGCACGAAAATTTAGCTATTAGAAACAGCGCATTACAAGATACTAAAAAATTAGTTTGACAACATAAACGGCAATATGGAACCTCTATAACGGTCAGATGTGCCAACGCGCATTTGGCCTTACAGACTTTTAGGGAGGAAAAGATGCGTAAGTATCTTTTGTCCGCAGCCGCCGTTAGCGCCGTGGTTGCGGGTTCTATGGCTTTTGCCGATGAAGAGGCAGCCAAGAAGTGGATTGATAACGAATTTCAGCCGTCCGCGCTGAGCAAGGATGAACAGCTGTCGGAGATGCAGTGGTTCATCAAGGCGGCGGAACCTTACAGCGGCATGGAGATCAACGTGCTGTCCGAGGGGATCCCCACGCACAGCTATGAATCCGAAGTGCTGACCAAGGCATTTGAGGAAATCACCGGCATCAAGGTGAACCACCAGATCCTGGGCGAAGGCGAGGTCGTTCAGGCCGTGCAGACCCAGATGCAGACCAAGCGGAACCTGTATGACGCCTACGTCAACGACTCCGACCTGATCGGCACCCACTCGCGCCTGCAGCTCGCCTACAACCTGAGCGACATGATGGAAGGCGACTTCAAGGACGTGACCAACCCCGGTCTCGACCTCGACGACTTCATGGGCACCCAGTTCACCACCGGCCCGGATGGCGACCTGTACCAGCTGCCCGACCAGCAGTTCGCGAACCTCTACTGGTTCCGCAAGGACTGGTTCGACCGCGAAGACCTGCAGGCGGCCTTCAAGGAGAAGTACGGCTACGACCTGGGCGTTCCGGTCAACTGGTCCGCTTATGAGGACATCGCCGAGTTCTTCTCCGAAGACGTGAAGGAAATCGATGGCACCGCGATCTATGGCCACATGGATTACGGCAAGCGCGCGCCGGACCTCGGCTGGCGCATGACCGATGCCTGGCTGTCGATGGCCGGCGCCGGCTCCAAGGGTGAGCCGAACGGTGTGCCGATCGACGAATGGGGCATCCGGATGGAGGAAGGCTCCTGCAACCCGGCAGGCGCCAGCGTCACCCGCGGCGGTGCCGCCAACGGCCCGGCTGCGGTCTACGCGATCCGCAAGTGGGACGAATGGCTGCGCAAGTATGCCCCTCCGGGCGCGGCGTCCTATGACTTCTACCAGTCGCTGCCGGCACTGGCACAGGGCAACGTGGCACAGCAGATCTTCTGGTACACCGCCTTCACCGCCGACATGGTGAAGCCGCAGTCCGAAGGCAACAACACCGTCGACGCCGAGGGCAACCCGCTGTGGCGGATGGCGCCCAGCCCGCACGGCCCCTACTGGGAAGAAGGCCAGAAGGTTGGCTACCAGGACGTGGGTTCCTGGACCTTCCTCAAGTCCACCCCGCTGGACCGTGCCCAGGCAGCCTGGCTCTACGCCCAGTTCGTGGTCTCCAAGACCGTGGACGTGAAGAAGTCCCACGTGGGCCTGACCTTCATCCGCGACTCGTCGGTCAACCACGAGAGCTTCACCGAGCGCGCACCCAAGCTGGGCGGCCTGGTCGAGTTCTACCGCTCGCCCGACCGCGTCGCATGGTCGCCGACCGGCATCAACGTGCCTGACTATCCGAAGCTGGCCCAGATCTGGTGGCAGCAGATCGGTGACGTGAACTCCGGCGCCTTCACGCCGCAGGAAGCGATGGACCGTCTGGCCGAGGAAATGGACATCACCATGGCCCGTATGCAGCGTGCAGACGAGCAGGCGAATGTCTACGGCGGCTGCGGCCCGCGCCTGAACGAAGAGAAGGATGCGGAGTGGTGGTTCGCCAATGGCGGCGCCAAGCCGAAGCTGGAGAACGAGAAGCCGGCCGGCCAGACCGTCAACTACGACGAACTGGTTGCCCGCTGGGCCACCAACTAAGCCCCTCCTCCCGGTCCGGCCGCCCAGGCTGACTGCGCGGCCCGGCCTCTTTCAGGCCCCGGAGACCCACCATGATCTCCGGGGCCTTTTTCCACCCAAGCCAGCGCGCCCGCCGCTCCGGGCGCAAAACAGGCCTCCTGCCAGAAAGTCAAAGCAAGATGGCACTCGAACTCAAGGGTGTGACCAAGCGCGTCGGCGCCATTCAGCACATCAAGGAAACCTCCCTGGTGCTGGAGCCCGGTCACTTCAACGTCCTTCTCGGCGCTACCGGCTCCGGAAAGACCTCTCTCATCAAGCTGATGGCAGGGCTCGACCCGATGGCCAGCGGCCAGGTGATCCTGGATGGCCAGGACGTCAGCCGCCTCAGCACCCAGAAGCGCAAGATCAGCCTGGTGCATCAGTTCTTCATCAACTACCCGCACATGACGGTCTACGACAACATCGCCTCGCCTCTGAAGGTGGCGGGCATGGCGAAGTCCGAGATCGAGGGCCGGGTCGAGGAAGCCGCCGCGATCCTGCAGCTCAAGCCGATGCTGCACCGCCGCCCGCACGAGCTGTCCGGCGGCCAGCAGCAGCGCTGCGCGCTGGCCCGCGCGATTGCCAAGGAAAGCCGCGCGGTGTTCCTGGACGAGCCGCTCGCCAACCTCGACTACAAGCTGCGCGAGGAGCTGCGCGACCAGCTGCCCGAGCTGTTTGCGGGCCGCGGCGCGGTGGTGGTCTATGCCACCTCGGAACCGGAAGAGGCGCTGCTGCTGGGCGGCAGGACCGCGCTGATGCGCGACGGCCGGGTCACCCAGTTCGGCCCCACCGCCGAGATCTACCGCAACCCCGGCAATGTCGACGCGGCGCGGGTGTTCTCCGATCCGCCGATCAATACCGCCGAGATCACCAAGCAGGGCAGCACCGCCCGCATGGGCGCAGGCGTCACCTTCGAGCTGCCCGCCGCGGCCGCCGGGCTTTCCGATGGCACCTACACCATCGCGATCCGCCCGCACCATGTGCTGCCGATGCAGCACAACGGCGCGCAAGTGCAGCTTTCGGGCCAGGTCCAGGTGACCGAGCTCTCCGGCTCGGAAAGCTCGGCGCATTTCGACATCGGCACCGGCAGCTGGGTCTCGCTCGCCCCTGGCGTGCACCCCTACCGCGTCGGCGAGCTGCACGACTTCTACATGGACCCCGCGCAGGCCTACTTCTTCGCCCCTGACGGCAGCCGCGCGGCGTGAGGCAATAATGGCTAAAATCACTCTCTCAAAGCTGCGTCACAGCTATCTTTCCACGCCCAAGTCCGACTCGGACTATGCGCTGAAGGAAATCGACCTCGACTGGACCGACGGTGGCGCCTACGCGCTGCTCGGCCCCTCGGGCTGCGGCAAATCCACCCTGCTCAACATCATCTCGGGCCTCCTGGTGCCTTCGGAGGGCCAGATCCTGTTCGACGGCAAAGACGTCACCGCCCTGCCCCCGGACCAGCGCAACATCGCCCAAGTGTTCCAGTTCCCGGTGATCTACGACACGATGACCGTTTACGACAATCTCGCCTTCCCGCTGCGGAACCGCGGCCGCGATGAAGCGACCGTGCACCAGCGGGTGACCGCGATTGCCGAGATGCTGGAAGTCGAGGACCTGCTCGACACCCGCGCGGCGGGGCTCTCGCCCGACAACAAGCAGAAGATCTCCATGGGCCGCGGCCTCGTGCGCGAGGACGTGAACGTGGTGATGTTCGACGAGCCGCTCACCGTGATCGACCCGCACCTGAAATGGAAGCTCCGCTCCAAGCTGAAGGAGCTGCACCAGCGGGTGAAGGCGACGATGATCTACGTCACTCACGACCAGACCGAAGCGCTGACCTTTGCCGACCAGGTGGTGGTGATGCAGCTGGGCGAGGTTGTGCAGATCGGCACCCCGGTGGAGCTGTTCGAACGGCCTGCGCATACGTTCGTGGGCCACTTCATCGGCTCGCCGGGCATGAACATCCTGCCCTGCGAACTGCAAGGCGGCACCGCCTATTTCGGCGGCCAGCCGGTGGCGCTGGAAGGTCCCGTTCAAGGCGCGGCAGAAGGCAAAACCGAGATCGGAATCCGCCCGGAGTTCGTCTCGCTTGCCGGCAGCGGGTTGCCCGCGGTGGTCACCAAGGTCTCCGACATCGGCCGCCACACGGTGGTGGAATGCGAAGCCGCGGGCCAGCGCATCAACGCGGTGACCGAAGGCGCGGCTCCCGCGAAAGGCAGTGCCGTGCACCTCGCCTTCCGCCAGGACATGACCCGGCTCTACGTGGACGGCTGGCTTGCCACCGTGCCCGCAGCCGGCACCCCCGCCGCAATTGAAGGAGTGGCCTAATGAAAACCGAAAACCAGAAAGCCTGGTTCTTTGTGCTGCCGGTGCTGGCGCTGGTCGCCTTCAACGCGCTGATCCCGATGATGACGGTGGTCAACTACTCGGTGCAGGAGACCTTCGGCGACAACGTGTTCTTCTGGCAGGGATTGGACTGGTTCCAGCAGATCCTGCGCTCCGACCGCTTCCACGCGGCCCTTGGCCGCCAGTTCCTGTTCACCTTCCTGATCCTGATCATCGAGGTGCCGCTGGGCATTGCCATCGCACTCTCTATGCCGCGCAAGGGCTTCTGGGTGCCGGTCTGCCTGGTGCTGATGGCGCTGCCGATGCTGATCCCGTGGAACGTGGTGGGCGCGATGTGGAACATCTTCACCCTGCCCGACATCGGCCTGCTGGGCTATTTCCTGAACCACGTCCTGGGCATCTCCTATGACATGACGCAGGATCCGGTCGCGGCCTGGGTGACCATTGTCACCATGGACGTCTGGCACTGGACCTCGCTGGTGGTGCTCCTGGCCTACGCGGGCCTCGTGTCGATCCCCGACGCCTACTACCAGGCGGCCAAGATCGACGGTGCCTCCAACTGGGCGGTGTTCCGCTTCATCCAGCTGCCGAAGATGAAGACGGTGCTGACCATTGCGATCCTGCTGCGCTTCATGGACAGCTTCAACATCTACACCGAGCCCTTCGTGCTCACCGGCGGCGGCCCCGGCAACTCGACCACGCTCCTGTCTATCGACCTAGTGAAGATCGCGCTCGGCCAGTTCGACCTTGGGCCCGCAGCCGCCATGTCGCTCATCTATTTCGCAATCACGCTTCTGGTCAGCTGGCTGTTCTACACGCTGATGACCAAAGACGACCTGAACTGAGGGAGGGAGACCGATGCAGAAACGATCCATCGTCCCCATCGTCTACATCCTGTTTCTCATGCTGCCGATCTATTGGCTGGTGGCGATGAGCTTCAAGACGACAAATGAAATCCTGTCGGGCTTCTCGCTGTTCCCGCAGACCTTCACGCTGGAGAACTACGCAACCATCTTCACCGATCCCAGCTGGTACTGGGGCTACATAAACTCGATCGCCTACGTGACGATCAACACGGTGATCTCGGTGGCGGTGGCGCTGCCGGCAGCCTATGCCTTCAGCCGCTATCGGTTCCTCGGCGACAAGCAGCTGTTCTTCTGGCTGCTGACCAACCGGATGGCGCCCGCCGCGGTCTTCGCGCTGCCGTTCTTCCAGCTCTACTCCGCGGTGGAGCTGTTCGACACCCACCTTGCGGTGGCGCTGGCGCACTGCCTGTTCAACATCCCGCTCGCGGTCTGGATCCTCGAAGGTTTCATGGGCGGTGTGCCCAAGGAGCTCGATGAGACCGCCTTTGTCGACGGCTACTCCTTCCCGCGCTTCTTCGCGACAATCTTCGTGCCGTCGATCAAGGCAGGCGTCGGCGTGGCAGCCTTCTTCTGCTTCATGTTCTCCTGGGTGGAACTGCTGCTCGCGAAAACCCTGACCGCGGTAGCCGCAAAGCCGATCGCCGCCACCATGACCAAGACCGCGTCTTCCGCGGGCTATGAACTGGGCCTGCTGGCGGCAGCGGGTACTCTGACAATCATTCCGGGCGCCATCGTGATCTGGTTCGTCCGCAACTACATCGCGAAGGGCTTCGCGATGGGGAGGGTGTGATGCTTTCATGGATGGCCTGGACCTGGCCCACTGCGCTGCTGTTCGTCGGCATTTTCACTGCCATCGGCGTCTTGATCGTGGCGGAGATCCGTCACCCCGGCGGCGATGCCCGCAAGGGCGTGCTCGGCCTCACCACCACCCGCGGCGACCGGCTGTTCATCAGCCTGCTCGGCACCTCCTACATCTTCCTGGCCTGGCTCGGCCTGGTGGGAATGCCGCTCTGGTGGCCGCTGGGCCTGTCGGTTGCCTGGGCCATCTTCTGCTTCTGGAAGGTCTGACGCCCGCGAACCGGGCCGCATAGGTGCTGACCCTGCGGGTCAAGGGGGCCGCAGGCCCCGCCGAAGGCGGCTTGCCCTTGACGCGCGCAGCCTCGACAAAATCGGAAAAGGTCCTGAGGGCAAACCTGCCCCTCAGGGCCTTCTCAGCAAAAAACACCTCCAAGGCCCGCGCCGCAGCCCAAACCCCGGGTCCGGCTCGCCGCCTCTCTCCCTGCTGCAAAAATGCGCGCGGAAGCGCACAATTTGGCAACAGAAAATTGCGGCCCGCCTGCGCGCGGCGCATCTTCTAAAAAAATAGTTCCCATACCGCCCTCCCTCCCCTAGCATGGCAGGAAACCCAATGGACCGGACCGCTGCCGCAATGCGCAAGAAACAGGACAATTCCCTTCTGACCGAGGTCGAACTGGAGTTCATGACCGTAATCTGGGAGACCGGAGGCGGCACCGTGCGCGAGATTCTGGCCGAGGCCAACAAGACCCAGGAGCGCGCCTATACCTCGGTGGCCACCGTGCTCAAGATCATGGAGCAGAAGGGCTTCCTCACCAGCGAACGAGCCGACCGCTCGCTGGTCTACCGCCCCGCCGTTCCCAAGGCAGAATACCAGAAGAAGTCCCTCAAGAACCTTTCGAGCAAGCTCTTCAACGGCGCGCCCGCGGCTCTCGTCGCACGGCTGGTCGATGACGAGGATGTGACCCAAGACATGCTCGAGGAGATGCGGGCGCTGTTGGATGAAAGGCTGGGGGACAATGACCTCTGATGTTCTGCTGAATGCCTATATCGACCTGAACATTCTGCTGCTCGCAGGCACGCTTCTGTGGCTTGGCGCGCGCAAGATACTGGCGCGCGGGCGGCTGGGGCGAGCTTACCGGCCGCAGCTCAAGCTCCTGAACCGGATGACCGTTTTCCTGGCAGCGGCGCCTGCGCTGATGCTGGCGCTGACCACCTTCTTCGGGGCGCCTGGACCGAATTTCTCCGACCTGATGGTGGCGCAGTACCTGCAAGGCAACGTGCGGATGAGCGCGGGCGAGTTCGAAAGCCTGCTGCGGCTGCGCGAAGAAACGGTTCGCGGGCTTCTCAGCCTGCAGCCTGCATGGGCGCAAGGAGTGGTGGCAGCGCTGGCCGCAGGCGCGCTGATCTGCCTCGGACAGGGCGCACTGTCGGCATTCCGGCTCGGCCGCAGCCTGCGCGGCGCCTACACCTGGAAGCGTATCGGCCGGGTCCGGCTGATGTTCTCCGACACCACCGCGGTGGCCTATTCGACCCGCGGTCTGCGCCTGCGCTACGTGGTGCTGCCCTCGGCTCTGGCGGGCGATGCGCGGGATCTCCGGCTTACGGTGGCGCATGAACTGCAGCACTTCCGTCAGCACGACATCGAATGCGAGGTCCTGCTGGAGGCGCTGCGCCCGCTGCTGTTCTGGAATCCGGCATACCACCTCTGGCGGCGCGAAGTCCGTCTGCTGCGCGAGTTTGCCTGCGATCAGGCGCTGATGGCGCGGCCGCAGGTCGATGTGCGTGCCTATTGCGAATGCCTGATCCGGGCCTGCGCCCTTGCCGCTGGCGAACGCCCGCTGTTTGCCCGCCGCAGCCCGGCGGTGGCGCTGGTGGAGCGCCGCGAGACCCGGCGCGGCGCGGCGCTGCAACAGCGCATCATTGCGGTCACCGCCCGCCAGCCGCAGGTGCAGGGCACCGCGGGCTGGGCGCTGGTCTCCGTGGCCATGGCGTCACTGGTGCTGGGAACCGCGATGCTGCTGCAGAAGCCCGGCGACTGGAGCCACGACCGCATCATGCTGTCGACTATCGTGAACCTCGAGCGCATGGCCAGCCGCCCATCCAACCCGGAGCTGGCGATCAGCGCGCTCAACGGGGGCTTTGCCGTCCCCCGCCCCTGAGGTTCCGCATTGCCGGGGGCCGCAAATTGAAGCCATTCAACCGGCTGCGGTATTAACGCCCGACAAGCTGCCGGCTATTAACGGCCTTCGGTCAAGCAGGCACCCGATCCTTTGCAAACTGGGCAGCCTCGCATCGCGCGCCCGTGGAGCCCGCGCCCCTTCAGAAAGAGGATGCTGGATACCGCTTTACGCCGGCTGGTTTCAGCTTGGAGTTCGCAGGCCCACCTTCCGGGAGACCCGCGGGGCATCCGATCATCGGGGAATAGTGCGCTTAGGCGCTTCGCTGGCGGCCCTGCGGCTGGCAGGCTGGCGCGCTCCAAGCGGCATCCGCGTCGGCGTGGTCCGGTGTGCCTAGGCTAAACCGGCTGACAATCCCTGACAGGCTGTGCGCCTCCTGCTGCAGCAGCTGGCTGGCGGCGGCAGCCTCCTCTGCCATGGCCGCGTTCTGCTGGGTCATGTTGTCGAGCCGGTGCATGGCGCCGTCGATCTTCTCCAGACCCTGCGACTGCACCCGCACGCCATCGGCGATCTCCGTGACCAGGCCGGAGACCGCCGAGACCTGCTCGATGATACGCGTGAGCGCCTCGCCGGCGCGGCCCACCATCGAGACACCGTTGGCGACATGCTGTTCGCTGGTGCCGGTCAGCGCCTGAATCTGCCCGGCAGCGCTGGCGGCGCGCTGCGCCAGGGCCCGCACTTCGGAGGCAACGACGGCAAAGCCGGCCCCCGCAGGGCCTGCCCGCGCCGCCTCGACACCTGCGTTCAGCGCGAGCAGGTTGGTCTGGAAGGCGATATCGTTGATCAGGCCGATGATTTTTGAGATTTCGGATGTGGTCTCCTGAATCTGGTCCATTGCCGTCACCGCGGAGGTCACCACTTCGGTGGTCTGCTCGGCTTCGCGCCGCGCGCCGCGCATGGTTTCATCCATGCGCCCGGCCTGGTCGGCAGTCGAGCGGATGCCGCCGGTAAGGTCGCGGATCGCGCCCGCTGTCTCCTCCAGGGTGGCCGCCTGGGTTTCGGTGCGCTGCGCCATCTCGGCGGCGGCGCCGCGCTGCTCTTCCGAGAAGCGGCCGACGTTCTGCGCTGCGCCCACGACCTCGCCCATCGAGCCGCGGAGGTTCTCCAGGCCGCGGTTGAAGTTCTCCCGCAGGGTTTCGTATTCGCCGTTGAAGGGCGCGCGGATGTCGCAAGCGAGGTTGCCGCGCTGCAGGCCCGCCAGCGCTGCACTCATGCCGTCGACCACCGCGGCAGTGTGGCGCGCGGCTTCGACCTCGCGGGCGGCAGCGGCATCGGCTTCCTTCAGCTTGCCGCGGAAACTGTCGAGGCTGCGGGCCAGTTCCCCGAGCTCGTCGCCGCGGCTGCGCCCGGTAATGTCCACGTCGTAATCGTTGGCCGCCAGCGCGTTGGTGGCCTCGCAGAGCGCGTGGATCGGCCGCGTGACGCTGCGGGCAGCAAACCAGGAGACTGCGATGGCCGCGAGCACGGCAGCACCGATCAGCCCGGCGGCGGTGAGCCGGATGCGCTCGACCGTGGCAAAAGCAGTGTGCTCGTCGGTCTCCAGCACCAGCGACCAGTCAAAACCCGGGAAATCCAGCGGCATCGACAGGGCGATGGCGCTTTCGCCCATGGTAGAGGCGACGCCCTCGAACTGGCCGGCCTCGCCCGCGGCGGCAGCGGCGATATGGGGGGCCTTCGGCAGCTCTGCCAGAACTCCGAACAGCCCCGCGGCGGAAGACGGGCTGCGGGCGCGGCCGTCGCGGCTCACCACGAAGATGTTCTGGTGGCTGCCGCCCGAGAGGTTGCTGGTCAGCGCCTGCACCACACGCTCACTCCCGAGCCGTACCGCGATCACCCCGGCGATATCGCCGCTCTTGGTGAACACCGGCGCCGCCATAAAGGCGGCAACCCCCGATGCGCTGTGCGGGTAGGCAGCGAAATCTGCCGCCACAACACTTCCCGCCTCGGCTTCAAGCGCGGCTGCGAACACCTGGCCCAGACCAGTCTCCGCGCCCTCCCCTTCAGCGAAGGTGGCGAAGAAGTCCCCCTGTTTGCGGACCGAATAGACCACCTGACCCTTGGTGTTCAACAGGTAGAGATCCTTGTAGCCGTTGAGCCGAAGGCTTTGCAAGAAAGTGGGATGGTAGGTGGCGTGCGACTGGCTGTAGTAGGAGCCGTCGCCCGCGTCCGCAAGCTCCTCGCGCAATTCTGCGGGATGCGGGTTCTCCGCGACGTAGGTGCGCTGGAGATAGGCGATGGGGTCGTCTTCCTCGACCATGCCGATCACCCGGTCAAAATTGCTGATCGCGCGGAACACCGCGGGCTGAGCCGCAAGACTGGAGACATCAGAGCGCGCCGCAGCCAGCGAGTAAGAGAGTGCCTGGGCGCCGGACTTGGCCTCGATCATCTGGGCGGCGTAGGCGTTTTCGCGGATCGCGCGTTCCGCCATCGAGTACACCAGCAGGGCGACTGTGACCAGAAAGGCTGCCGTCAGCGCCACCATGATCAGCGGCAGTTTCAGTTTTAGCGGCAAGCTCAATCTGCGGGACATCGGCGTCGTACTCCTCTCCAAGCGGCAGGCCACCGGCGGGCCTGGGCATTTGGATGAGGCTAAACAGCAAATCCCTGCAAAAAGGTTGATCCGTGAAAGTCCCGCAAATGAAAGAGGCCGGCTCCGGCCCTTCCGCGATGGCGGAAAGCGGGTCGGCCGCGGCAGGTTCTCGTGCGGGTGCCGCTGGGAAAGCAGCGGTCTGACAAGAGCTTGCTGCAAACCGCACGCGGGATAGTCGGAATGGCGGGCACGCGCGGATGCTGCTTCCAGCGGCCACGAAACGGCTCCCGCGCCAGAACCCCGCAAAACAATGTGAAAAGTAGCAGTATTTCTTGCTACTCTGGGTCAAGCCCGGGACTCAGGCCGGCCTGCGAGGTCAATGCGGCCACGGCCAAAGCGTATCGGCAACGCGACGGAAAACATGTTACGGGTGCGTACTCAAAATCATGTTCTTGCATAAATTGTCACCGGTAATACTCTCGCTCCAGGCACTTCGGCCTCCGCCGACGCATCCGCGCCCGCAGGCCCCATAAACAAGGAAATACGGCAGACCAGGCAGAGACGCAGGCAGGACTATAAAAAGGGAGACTGCGATGAATTTGCGACCAGATCCGACCTTCCACGCCAACCCCAAACTGGCGATGGAAGCCCCGGCCGAAACCCTGGCCTTTACCCTGCTGCTGAGCCCCGACGGCTCTCAGCCCGACGGGCTCGCGGTGATCGGTGCCGATCCGAACTCGGAGAATTACGGCAAGATCCTGCACAGTCTGTTCATGCCGAACAAGGGGGATGAGTTTCACCACTTTGGCTGGAACGCCTGCTCCTCGGCCCTGTCGCCGCTGACCGGCCACGCATTTCTGGAACGGCGCTACCTGATCATCCCCGGCATCCGCTCCAGCCGCATCTATGTGATCGACGTGAAAGAGCCGCTGGAGGCCAAGATTCACAAGATCATCGAGCCCGAGGAGGTTTTTGCCAAGACCGGCTACTCACGCCCGCATACCATCCACTGCGGCCCGGAGGGCATCTATGTCTCCACTCTGGGCGGCGGCGGCGAGGATGGCACCGACGGCCCGCCGGGCATCTTCATCATGGATTGCGAAACCTTCGACATCCTCGGCCGCTACGAGATGGACCGCGGCGTGCAGGACAAGCAGTATGACTTCTGGTGGAACCTGCCGCGCGACTACATGGTGAGCTCGGAATGGGGACTGCCGCCGCAGTTTGAGAACGGCATCGTCCCGGAAGACCTCCTGAGCAACAAGTACGGCCACAGCCTGCACTTCTGGAACCTGCGCGAGCGCAAGAACATCCAGACCATCGACCTCGGCGAGAACCACCAGATGGCGCTGGAGATCCGCCCGGCGCATGATCCGGCCAAGCAGCACGGCTTCTGCGGCGTGGTGGTGGACACCACCAACCTGCAGGGCGCGATCTTCACCTGGTGGCGCAACGACGACGGCACCTTCGAGGCCAAGAAGACCATCACCATCGACCCGCAGCCGGCCGATCCGGACGACCTTCCGGAGCTTTTGAAAGGCTTCAGCGCGGTGCCGCCGCTGGTCACCGACATCGACCTCAGCATGGACGACCGGTTCCTCTACGTGGCGTGCTGGGGCACCGGCGAAATGCACCAGTACGATGTCTCCGACCCGATGAACCCCAAGCTGGCGGGCAAGGTGGAGCTCGGCGGGATCGTCAAGCAGACCGCGCATCCCAACGGCAAGCCCTTCGGCTATGGCCCGCAGATGGTGGAGATCAGCCGCGATGGCAAACGCGTCTACTGGACCAATTCGCTCTACTCGACCTGGGACGACCAGTTCTACCCGGGCGAGCGCGGCGCCGCGATGGTGATGGCCAATGCCGGCGCCGATGGCGGTCTCACGCTGGACGAGCGCTTCTGGGTCGACTTCCCCGAGGGCTACCGCGCCCATCAGATCCGGCTTGAGGGTGGAGACTGCTCTACCGACAGTTTCTGCTACCCTTCGGTCTAAGGAATGGAGACGGCCTGGGATACAGCGGGCCTGTTGTGGTTCGCGGTTTTTGCCTCGGGGCTGTACCACGGGGTGAACCCGGGCATGGGCTGGCCGCTTGCGGTTTCGGCGGCGCTGTTCGAGCAGCGCCGCCAGGCACTCTGGCCCGCGCTAGGGGCGCTTGGCACTGGGCATTTCCTGGCCATGCTGGCGATCCTGATGCCGTTTTCGATGCTAACCCTTCTGGTGCAGTACGAGCGTGAGCTGCGGCTCGGCGCGGCTCTGCTGGTCACCGGCATGGGGCTTTATCTGCTGGCCACCCGCCGCCACCCGCGGTTCCTGTCGCGGATTCCGCCCGCGCGCCAGGCGCTGTGGTCCTTCCTGGTGGCGCTGGCCCATGGCGCGGCGCTGATGCTGGTGCCGGTGTATCTCGGGCTCTGCGCCGCGGACGAACTGGAGGGCGGCCATGCGGCCGCGAGCTTCCTGATGACCAATACAGTGCTGGCGGCGGCGGTGGCAGTGCTGCACACGGCGGCGATGGTGCTTTCGGGCGGCGCAATGGCCTTTGCGGTGCACCGCTGGCTGGGCCTGCGGTTCCTGAACCGCGGCTGGTTCGATCTTGAGCTGCTTTGGGCCGGCTCGCTGCTGGCGGCAGGACTGCTGACTTTCTGGGCGGCGCTGGGACCGGCGGGATAGGGCCGCCCTCTCCACGGCTGGAAGGTTCCCGCCGATAGCCAGGCGGGAGGCCGGGCGGCACAAACCCGCGTGAACGCGCAGCCTCTCTCAGCGGGAAAAGGACCAGCCTGCTGGCAGGGCGGCCAACCGCCGCCGCAAGCCGGACGATCCGGCAGTTAAACGCCCGAAATCCCTCAACAATGCCTTGACCCTGGCGGCACCCGCGGCGGCTGCCTAGCTATGCCCCACGGAACGCGGAATACCCGCGGACCGCAGCAGTCGAAACAATGGAAAGAATGGAGTGTCTTACATGAAACCCTTCGCACTGACCGCCGCTGCAGTTGCCACCCTCGCCGCCGCCCCTCTTGCGGCCAAGGATGCCATGCTGGAGGCGGACGCCGACGGCAACGGCACCTATTCGCTGGAAGAGCTGCAGGCCGCCTATCCCGAGCTGACCGCCGAGACCTTTGCCACCATCGACGCCGATGCCGATGGCGAAGCCGATCAGGCGGAAGTGAACGCGGCGGCAAAAGCGGGCCTGCTCGCAGAGGCCGGCTGATCGCCGCAGGCAGGGCGGCTCCCCCACCCGCGGGGCCGCCTCGCCGCTTTCCAGTCCCGGATTGCGGCGCTTGCGCCGCAGCGCCTTGCAGTTCCCCTGCTGCGGGCGGACCCGGCACCGCTCTCCCCGCGGTGCCGGGCATTCTGTTTTCCGGCAGCGGGTCCTGCGCCGCTCCGCTCCCGCTTCATTTCCGGCAACAATTTTCTTGACCCGTTCTGCGCGCGCGGCTACGGCCTTCGTGCCGGTTCCCGCAAGGGAATAATAGGGAATCCGCCGCAGGCCCGCGCCTGCGAACCGGAACTGCCCCCGCAACTGTAGGCGCCGAGCCTCGCCCCATCCGCCACTGGGCCTCTGCCCGGGAAGGCCGGGCGAGGCTGTGACGCGCCAGTCAGGAGACCTGCCGGCCAAACACACGCAATCCGGACGGGGTGTCCGGGGGAGGAACGCGCATGACCACAGCCAAAACCGGCCCAGGCCGGACTCCAGCGCCGGGCTGCATTTTCCAGCCGGCGCACCCGATCCCTCAATTTTCAGATCGGAGCACCATATGAATGCCCTCACCCACAACTTAGCGGCCGCAGCCGCACTCCTTGGCCTTGCCGTTTCTGCCGCCGCAGCAGACACCGGTGCGGCACCCTACCCGCTGACCCTGGACAACTGCGGCCGGACCCTCACCTTCGAGGCGGCACCCGCCAGCAGCGTCACAGTGGGCCAGGCCGCGACCGAAATGCTCTATGCCCTGGGGCTGGCGAAGCAGGTCAAGGGCACCTCAGTGTGGTTCACCGCTTTGCCCGAGGCCTATGCGGAGATGGATGCAGGCGTCGAGCGGCTCTCGGACAATGACCCGAGCTTCGAGGCTGTGGTGCAAAAGCGCCCGGAGCTGGTCGCCGCGCAGTACGAATGGCACGTCGGCCCCGAGGGCGTCGTCGCCACCCGCGAGCAGTTCCACGAACTGGGCATCCAGACCTACATCCTGCCTTCGGACTGTGTGGGCAAGGACAATACCCAAGGCTCCGATGGCACCCGGATCAAGGCCTTCACCACCGAAGTGATCCACCAGGGTGTGCGCGAACTGGCTGCGATCTTCGGCGTGCAGGCGCGGGGCGACGAGCTGGTCGAAGCCCTGAAGCGGCGCGAAGCGGCGGCGGCACAGCTGGCGCAGGGGCTTGTATCTGAGGACGTCTCGGCGGTGTTCTGGTTCTCCAGCGCGGAGATGGCGGCCGACCCCTATGTTGCGGGCCGCAAGGGCGCGCCCGGCTACATGATGGAAACTCTCGGCATCCGCAACGTGGTGCAGTCGGACGAGGAATGGCCGCTCGTGGGCTGGGAGACCATCGCCCGCGCCAATCCCACCGTCATCGTGCTGGCCGAGATGAGCCGCCGCCGCTTCCCGGCCGATGACATCGAGGCCAAGCTGGCGTTCCTGCGCAGCGATCCGGTGGCGCGCGAGATGGAGGCGGTGAAGCGTAACCGGATCGTGGTGATGGACGCCCATGCGATGGACGCCACCCTGCGCAGCGTTGAGGGCCTGGAATCCCTGGCCGGGGCGCTGGACGGCTTCGGTCTTGCCAAGTGAGCCCGCAGGCTGAACCGCTGAGCGGGCAAGCGGAGTGACCGGATGAGCGCCGGCGCCCTGGCATGGGCCGTCCGTGCCCGTGCGCCGCGCTGGGTGCTGGCAGCAGTGCTGCTGGCGGCGGCGGTGCTAATGGGCGCGAGCATTGGCGAGACACCGATCCCGCCCGCGACGGTGCTGCAGGTGCTGGCCAACCGGATGTTCGGGGCGGGCTACGTGCTCGACCCGATCGACGCGGGCATCGTCTGGAACTACCGGCTGAGCCGCGCGGTGCTGGCGGCCTGCTGCGGTGCCAGCCTTGCGGTGTCGGGTGTGGTGCTGCAGGCGCTTCTGCGCAATGCGCTGGCCGATCCCTATATCATGGGGATTTCGGCCGGCGCCTCCACCGGGGCGGTAGCGGTTACGATTGCAGGAGTCGGTGCCGGTGCGGTGTCGCTCTCGGCCGGGGCCCTCGCCGGAGCGCTTACCGCCTTTGCGCTGGTGGCACTGCTGGCGCGCGCGGCCGGAGCTCAGGCCAGCGCGGCCCGGGGCGGCGCGGCGCAAATCGTGCTGGCGGGCGTGGCGGGCTCGCAGCTCTTCCATGCGCTCACCAGCCTCATTATCACCAAATCGGCCAATGCCGATCAGGCCCGCGGCATCCTGTTCTGGCTCCTGGGCAACCTGGGCGGCGCGCGCTGGGAAGACACGCTCCTGGCGCTGCCGGTGGCGCTGGCGGGCACATTGCTGATCGCGGCCCATGCGCGGGCGCTGGATGCCTTCACCTTCGGCGCCGGTTCCGCCGCTGCGCTTGGCATTGCGGTGCGCCGGGTGCAGGCGCTGCTGATCGCCGTCGCCGCCTTGCTGACCGCGGTGATGGTGAGCATAGCGGGCTCCATCGGCTTTGTCGGCCTGGTGATCCCGCATGCAGCGCGGCTGCTGGTGGGGGTGCGCCATGCCCGTCTGATACCGGCGGCGGCGCTGTCCGGAGCTGTGTTCCTGGTCGCGGCCGACATCCTGTCGCGGACCCTGATCCCGGGCCAGGTGCTGCCAATCGGGGTAGTGACCGCCTTGGCGGGCGCGCCTGCCTTTGCGCTGATCCTGGTCCGGGGGCCGCGGCAGCGATGAGGCTGGAAGCACAATCCCTCGGCTGGTCCGCGCGGCGCGCACGAATCGTCGGGGACGTGAGCCTGACGGTCGAGCCGGGGACAGTGCTGGGCCTGGTCGGGCCGAATGGTTCGGGCAAGTCCACCTTGCTGCGGCTCTTGGCGGGGTTGTTGAAACCCGCGGCGGGCCGGGTTCTGCTGGACGGCGCCCCGCTCACCGCCCTGCCGCGCCGCGAGATTGCCCGCCGCGTCGCGCTGGTGGAGCAGCAGGCGGAGACCGCCGAGCGCATCACCGTGCGCGACGCGGTGGAGCTGGGCCGCACGCCGTGGCTGTCGCTCACCCGCCCCTGGGGCCCTGAGGACGAGGCCATAACCGCGCGCGCCCTGGCGGATGTGGAGATGGCGCACCTGGCGGATCGGCCCTGGGCCACCCTGTCGGGCGGCGAGCGGCAGCGGGTGCATATCGCCCGCGCCCTGGCGCAGCAGCCCGGTCTGCTGCTGCTGGATGAGCCCACCAACCATCTCGACGTGCATCACCAGCTGTCGATCCTGTCACTGGTGGCGCGGCTCACCGTCACCACCGTGATTGCGATCCATGATCTGAACCAGGCGATGGAGTGCCACAAGCTTGGCGTGATGGACCGCGGGCGGCTGGTGGCACTGGGAACGCCGGAAGAGGTGCTCGACGCACGGCGCCTGCGCGAGACATTCGGGGTTGGCGTCACCCATCTGACCGACCCTTCGGATGGCCGCCGGATCATGCGCTTTCGCAGCTGAGCGCCAGGACCCCGCCTATGCTTCGCTTGGCATAGAAACCACAGCCCGCCGCCTGCAATCAGAGGCAGAGCTCCACAAGGGTGGTCTCCGTATTCGAATTATTTACAGATTGGCGGGAATAGTCGTTTTCCATCCGCCTCTGGCAGTTTGAATATTTGGAGATTTGCAATGTTCCGGCGTTTCCGCCCGGTCTCTGCCCTGCCGGCAGCCACCGGGCAAGCCCCGCGCCGCTCCGGTGCCCGGCACGGAAGCTGTGCCGGGTGCACGGCGGCAGTCTCCGCCGCTGCCCCTGCTGCGCCCCATGCTGCGGCCCGCGGGGCGCGTCCGGCCCGATGACCCTCAAGCGTGCCATAGTTCTGCCGGTGCTGATCAGCGCGGCCGCCTCGCTGGCGGCGGCGCTGGCGATCTGCGGCATGGCGCTCTACGCTTCGGACCGCAAGGACGCGATCCTGAGCGCTGCGCTGGAAGTGACGCGACGTGCCGACCGGGTCGGGGCGGGGATATCGGATGCCGAAGCCTACGTCCAGAAAGTGACCACAGCGCCGCTGTTGATGCCGCAGTCGGATGTGGCTCCGCGGCTGCGGCACCGTCTCGCGGCAATCAACCGGGATCTCACCGCGCTTCTGAAACTGCCGCTGCCCGCTGCGCTGCGCCGTGAGATCATGCTGCTGTCTGAAACGCATGATGAATGGTGCACGATGGCGGTGGTGCTGATCGGCATCCTGCCTGCCGAGGAACCGGCGACGCTGGAGGCGGTGAGCCTGCGCGGCCAAGCGGTTCTGGCACAGGTGCATGTGGTCAAATCGCTTGCGGCGGGCCATGCGGGCACCGCCATCGACACCGCCAACCAGAGCCTCTACCAACAGTTCGCCCTGGGGCTTGCCGGCATCTTCCTGCTGTTTGCCATCATGGTGGTCTTTGCCGCCCGCAAGGCGCACGCGATTTCGGCTGCGATGCAGACCGTGACCAGCCGCCTGCAGGCGCTGGCCAGCCAGGAGACAGTCTCCGGCCGCCGCCCGGGCGACGACCTGCCGGCGGTCTTTGCCGCGCTCGACACGCTCAGCTTAAGCCTCCGGGAGAAGAAGCGCATCGCCGAGCGGCTGCAAGAAGAAAAGGCCCGTGCCGAAGCCGCGACCGAGACCAAATCCCGCTTCCTCGCCACCATGAGCCACGAGATCCGCACCCCGATCAACGGTGTGCTTGGCATGGCCGAGGTGCTTCACGAGTCCGGCCTCACCGCCGAGCAGCGCGCGTGCACCAGCACCATCCTTGCCTCCTCAGAGGCGCTGTTGCGGATCGTAAACGACATCCTGGACTTTTCCCGGCTGGAAGCGGGAAAGACCCAGATGCTGGAGCAGCGCTTCCACCTGCGCGAGGTGATCTATGATGTTGCCACGCTGATGTCGCCCGCCGCCACCGCCAAGGGGGTGGAGATCTGCCTCGACATCTCGGGCAGCGGCCCGGGGCATTTCACCGGCGACAGCGGGCGGGTGCGGCAGATTCTGATGAACCTTGTGGGAAATGCGGTGAAGTTCACCCTCGAAGGCTATGTCGCCATAACTCTCACCTATGACGGCAGCCAGCAGTTGCCCCTGCGGGTCCGGGTCGAGGATAGCGGTGTCGGCATTCCGCACGACCGGATCGGGCAGATCTTCCGCGCCTTCGAACAGGTCGAAAGCACCACGGCGCGGCGCTTTGACGGCTCCGGGCTGGGGCTCGCGATCTCGTCGCGGCTCGCGCGGGCGATGGGCGGGCGGATCGAGGCGCAGTCGGAGCTCGGCAAGGGGTCCTGCTTCACGCTGTGCCTGCCGCTGCCGGTGGCGGAGGGAGGCGCCCCGGAGGCGGCAGCCGTGGAAGCAAAGCCACTTCTGGGCCAGCGGACGGTGGTGGCAGCGGATCTCGCCTTCACGCGCGGGGTACGCCAGCGCCAGATGCAGGACTGGGGGGCCGAAACCACCGTGCTGCCCAGCCTTGAAGCGCTGGAGCTGCATCTGCGGGCCACCGCGGCAGAGGCGCAGGCGCCGGACCTTCTGCTGGTGGAGATCAGCCTCACAGCCGAAGCGGCGGCGGCGCTTTGCGCCCGGATTTGGGCGCTGCCCGGCTGCGCAGAGCTTCCGGTGGTAATCTGCGCAAGCAGCCAGACGGTGGCCGCCTACCAGAAGCTGAAGGCGCAGGGACCGGTTCAGGTCTTGATGAAACCCGCGCGCACCAGCGCCTTGCGCGCGGCTTTGACCGAGGCGGGCCGCTGTGTCCCGTGCCTGCTGGAGCAGCCCGAAGACGCCGCGCCGCACCCCGCCGATTTCAGCGGCCTGCGCCTCCTCGTGGCCGAGGACAACCGGACCAACCAACTGGTTCTCAGCAAGATGCTGGCGCCGACCGGCATTCGGATCACCTTCTGCGCCGATGGCCAGGAGGCGGTTGGCACCTTCAAGGCAGCGCGGTTCGATCTGGTCTTCATGGATATGTCGATGCCGTCCATGGATGGTCTGCAGGCCACCAGGCTGATCCGGGACTTCGAGCGCGACGAGGATCGCCCGCCCTGTCCTATCGTCGCACTCACCGCCAATGTGCTCAGCACCGACGATGCCGCCTGCCGCGCCGCGGGAATGGTGGATTTCCTGACCAAGCCCGTGCGCCGCCAGGAACTGACCGAAACCATCCGGGCGTGGACCTCCGGGCGGGCACGAGGCGCGGAGAGCGTAGGGATATTGGAAACCGCGGGCCCGGCGCCCCCTTAGGCGGACGCCAGGCGCCGAACGGCTCACCCTTAACATGCAAATGCAAGTAAAAATCCTTCAACCATAAAACTTCAGACTTGAAGCAAAATCCAACCCCCTCTAGGCTTTTCCTTACCCGCGCGGGAAAACAACGGGTGCTGCAACCCCGGGTCCATGCGCTTTCATCTACCCAGGGAGACTGAAATGACGTTCCGCTCACTCGCCGCCGCCGCCATGATCGGCGCCGCCACTCTCACCGGTGCTGCCGCCCAGGCCGAAGAAGTCACGCTGAAGGCGGTAACCGCCTTTGCCACCGGCACCACCTTTTCCCGCGATTTCGAGGCCTTTGTCGACTGGGTGAACGAAAACGGCACGGGCCAGGTGCAAATCGACCTGCTGGGCGGCCCCGAGGCCGTGCCGCCTTTCGAGCTCGGCAATGCGGTGCAAGCTGGGATCGTCGATATCGCCAACAACACCACCGCCTATTATCCGAACCTTCTGCCCGCGGGCGAGGCGCTGCATCTGGCTCAGAACACCATCCAGGATCAGCGTGCCAACGGCTGCTATGACATCATCGATCAGATGCACCAGGAGCAGATGAACGTCAAATACCTGGCCCGGGTCGGCGACAATATGAACTACCATCTCTACCTGACCAAGCCGCTGGAGGGGCCGGACCTGTCCGGTCTGACCATCCGCACCACGCCGGTCTACCGCGCGATGTTCGAAAAGCTCGGCGCCACCCTGGTGCGCACCGCCCCGGGTGAGGTCTACACCGCGCTGGAGCGCGGCGCGATCGACGGGTATGGCTGGCCGAGCCAGGGGGTGCTTGACCTCGGCTGGCACGAGCAGACCGCCTACCGGGTCGATCCCGGCTTCTACCAGGTGGACGTGAATTTCCTCGTGAACCTCGATACCTGGTCCTCGCTCAGTGACGAGCAGCGCGCGGTGCTGGAGGAAGGCGCCGCCTGGATCGAGGCCCAGAACGCCGAAAACATCGCCCGCAACGAGGCCGAAGCCAAGGCGCAGGCCGAAGCGGGCATCGAGACCATCAAGTTCGAGGGCAAGGATGCCACCTATTGGAGCGCCGTGGCGCAGTCCGAAGGCTGGGGCGAGGTTATGAAAACCGATCCGGAGATGGCCCAGAAACTGCAGATCTGCCTGCTGATGTAAACCGGACACGGGCGGGCCGGGGCAGCCAGGCGCCGCCCCGTTCCGCCTGACCCGGGCGATTCCCATGACAATGCTATGACGACACTTTCCCGCCGCTTCAGCGCGCTGCTCACCGGTCTTGCCGTGTTCAGCGCCGCCATCCTCGCCGCAATCACCCTCGTGATCCCGCTCAACGTTGCCCTGCGCAACCTCGGCCTGCCGGTGATTTATGGCGCGCTTGACGCCATCGAATACGGATTGATGGCTGCGGCCTTTCTCGGCGCGCCCTGGGTGCTGATGCGCAACGCCCATGTGCAGGTCGACCTTGTGACCCGCGGGCTGCCGCCCGGCGCACGGCGGCTGGCCACTGCAATGGCCTGCCTTCTGGGGGCTGCCGCCTGCGCAGTGCTGTGCTGGGCCGGGCTCAAGGCGCTGGGGCAATCTTATGCGCGCGGCTCGATGGTGCGCACCGCCTTCACCATCCCCGAGTGGTGGACGCTCACCGTGCTGCCCCTGTCGATGGCGCTTTGCGCCTTGGAATTCCTGCGCAAGCTCTTCCGGCCCGAGCCGGACGACGTGCCGCTCTCTGGTCTCTGAAAGGACTGCTCATGGACTGGATCCTCACCCTGTCGCTGATGCTGGGAGGGCTGGCGGCGCTGCTGCTGGCCGGCCTGCCGGTGGCCTTTGCCTTTATCACCGTCACCATGATCGGCGCCTATGAGGTGCTGGGCGGCGAACGCGGCCTCTTGCAGCTTGCCCGCAATGCCACCCAATCGGTGGCGAATTTCCAGATGGCGCCGATCCCGCTGTTCATCCTGATGGGCGAGATCCTGTTCCAGACCGGCATCGCCCACCGCGCCATCTCGGCAATCGAGCGGGTGGTGACCCGCCTGCCCGGCCGCCTGTCGGTGGTCACGGTCTTTGGCGGCACGATCTTTGCAGCCCTTTCGGGCTCCACCATTGCCAATACCGCGATGCTGGGCTCCACCATGCTGCCGGGGATGCTGCAGCGGGGCTATCACCCGACGATGGCGATGGGGCCGATTATGGCCTCGGGCGCGATTGCCATGCTGATCCCGCCCTCGGCGCTGGCGGTGCTGGTGGGCAGCCTTGCAGGCATCTCGATCTCCGGCCTGCTGGTGGCCGGCGTGATGCCCGCGATGCTGCTGGCGGGGCTCTTCGTGCTCTATATCATCGTCCGCAGCAAGCTCGACCCGAGCACCGCGCCGCCGGATGACCTGCCGGAGATGACCCTGGCCGAGCGCTGGCGCCCGTTCCTGATCTACGTGGCGCCCCTGTCGGTGCTGTTTGCGGTGGTGATCGGCAGCCTGCTGCTGGGACTTGCCACCCCCACCGAGTCCGCAGCACTTGGATGTCTTGCCGCGCTGGGGGCCGGAGCCGCCTACCGTGCCTTGAGCTGGTCCAAGGTGGCCAAGGCGCTGATGGAGACGGTGAAGCTTTCGGTGATGATCCTGTTCATCATGGCCGCGAGCCAGACATTCGCGCAGATCCTCTCCTTCAGCGGGGCGACCAACGGGCTGATCACGGCAATCAACGCGGTCGACCCGACGCCGACGATGGTGCTGATCGGGATGATCGTGATCCTGCTGTTCCTCGGCTGTTTCGTCGATCAGGTCTCGATGCTGATGGTGACGGTGCCGGTCTTCGTGCCGCTGGCCTCGCAGCTTGGCATAAACGAGCTGATCCTCGGCGTGGTCTACCTGCTGACGATGGAAATCGGCCTGCTGACGCCGCCCTTCGGGCTCTTGCTGTTCGTGATGCGGGGTGTGGCGCCTGAGGGCGTGGGCATGAAGCAGATCTACGCCGCGGTCACGCCTTTCCTGATCCTGAAACTGGCGGTGCTGGCGCTGATCGTCTGGCAGCCTGCGGTGGGCACCCTCCTGCCCAGCCTGATCGCGGACTAACGGCCGGAATACCCCCGCGCGGGACAAGGCCGCAGGCCGCCGCATCGCCGCGCCCCCACGCGGCGGCGATGCGGCCTCGGCTGGGCGGTCCCTCGAGAAGGTCGTACGGACATTGCGGACATAAACTGCCAGACATACCCGTGCGGATCGCCCCCGCGCGCGCCGCCAATGCGCGGCTCTGTGCCAGCAGCGGCACGGTCGCCAACATTTCATAGCCAAACAAAAAACCCGCCCGGCATCCCCACCGGGCGGGCCTTCCCTTGCGCGGACCTTCGAACCTCAGGCCCAGGCCTGTTCCGGGTCCGGCAGGGGGATCGCTGACATCAGCTCGCGGGTGTAGGCGGCTTGCGGAGCGGCAAACAGTGCGGCCGTCTCCGCGTTCTCCACGATTTCACCGCGGTAAAGCACCAAAACCCGGCTGCACAGCCGGCGGATCACCGAGAGGTCGTGGCTGATAAAGGCCAGCGTCAGGCCAAGCTCGCGCACCAGCTCCTCCAGCAGGTTCAGCACCTGCGCCTGGCTCGACACGTCGAGGCCGGAAACGATCTCATCGGCAAGGATGAACTCCGGCCGCAAAGCAATGGCGCGGGCGATGCCGACGCGCTGGCGCTGGCCGCCCGAGAGCTCATGCGGGTAACGTCTGGCAAAGCTTTGCAGCAGGCCCACCATGTCCAGCGCCTCGCGCACGCGGGCGGGGATGTTGTCCCTGCCCTGCACCCGCAAAGGCCCGGCGATGATGCCGCCCACCTGACGCCGCGGGTTGAGCGAGGACATCGGGTCCTGGAAGATCATCTGGAACCGCGCGCGCAGCGGCCGCAGCGCGTCTTCGCTGGCGTGGGTGATGTCGCGGCCTTCAAAGGTGATGCTGCCGCTGTCGGGTTCGATCAGCCGCACCAGCGCACGGCCGAGCGTGGACTTGCCGGAGCCGGAGCCGCCGACGATGCCTAGCACCTCGCCCCTGGGGATCTGGAAGCTGAGGCCCTTCAGCACCTCCACCCGCGGCGCGGGGCCCAGGAGGGGCTTCTTGGACATATCCGGGAAGCTCAGGCGCAGATCGCGCATATCGTAGATCACCTCGCTCATTCGGCCGCCTCCCTTGTGCGGTCGCTGAGGGCGACCTCGGCCTCCACCGCAGCGATCACCTCCAGCGGCACCGGGGTGAGGCTGCCGTCCAGGTCGGTGTATTTCGGGGTCGCCGCCAGCAGGGCCGCGGAATAGGGGTGGCCCGGCTGGCGGAAGAATTCGCGCACGTCCGTGTCCTCCACCACCTTGCCCGCATAAAGCACGCTCATCGTCTGGCAGACCTTGGAGACCACGCCGAGGTCGTGCGTTACGAACAGAAGCGCCGTGCCGTGGCGCTCCTGCATCTGGCGGATCAGCCGCAGTATCTGCTTCTGCACGGTAACGTCCAGCGCGGTGGTCGGCTCGTCCGCGATGATGAGCTTCGGCTCCGCGGCAAAGGCGGCGGCGATCAGGATGCGCTGGCGCATGCCGCCCGAAAGCTCATGCGGATAGGCGCGCATCACCCGGGCGGGCTCGTGGATCTGCACCTCCTCCAGCAGTTCCAGCGCGCGGGCCGTGGCCGCCTTGCGGGACCAGCCGAGAGTGTCGACCAGACGGCTGGTGATCTGCGGTCCGATCCGGCGCGAGGGGTTCAGCGCGGTGAGCGGGTCCTGCGGGATCAGTGCCACCTTGGCGCCGATGCGCTGGCGCCGGACGCGGGGCGGCAGCGCCTGCAGGTCCTCCCCGTCCAGCACGATGCGCCCGCCCGTCAATTGAAGCGCGCGCGGCAGGATACCCAGCACCGACTTGCCGATCATCGACTTGCCCGCGCCGCTTTCGCCCACCAGCGCCCGGGATTCCCCTGCGGCCACGTTCAGCGACACGCCGCGCAGCACCGGTACGCCGGTGCGCAGCCGCACGTCGAGGTTTTCAATGCTCAGGTAACTCATCGCAGCACCGGGTCGAAATGGTCCTTCAGCCCCTCGCCAAGCTGGGAGAAGCTGAGAACGGTGAGAAACAGGGTGGCAAGCGGGAAGACCAGCACCCACCAGGCCTGATGCACGGAGGCGCGGCCCTCGGCGATCATGCCGCCCCAGGTCGGCGCATCGGTGGAGACCGAGAGGTTCACGAAGCTCAGGATCGCCTCGACGATCACCGCGATGCCCATCTCCAGCGTCAGGAGTGCCACGATGGCCGGCAGCACATTGGGCAGGATCTCGGCCAGCACAGTTCCGAAACGGCTGCGGCCCGCGACTTGGGCAGAGGCGACGTAGTCCATCTGCGCCTGGCCCATCGCCTCGGCCCGGACCACGCGGGCAAAGCGGGTCCAGTCGATCACCACGATGGCGATGATGATGGAGGTCATGCCGGTGCCAAGCACGGCGATCAGCAGGATTGCAAACAGCACCGGCGGGAAGGCCATCCAGATATCGACCAGCCGCGAGACGGAAAGGTCCACCCAGCCGCCGTAGTAGCCCGCGATGAGCCCCAGCGTGGCGCCGATCAGGCAGGTGAGCGTGCCCGCGATGAGCGCGATGCCCAGCGCAAGGCGCGCGCCGTGCAGGATGCGGCTCAGTACATCGCGGCCGAGGCTGTCGGTGCCGAGGAGGTAGTTCGGATCGGCGCCCGCCTCCCACACCGGCGGCAGGCGGCCCGCGAACAGGTCCTGCGCCAGCGGATCGTGCGGGCTGATCCAGGGCGCGAGCAGCGCCGCCAGGACCAGCAGGGCCAGCCAGCCGCCAGCCAGCCACAGCCGCGGCCCCGGCAGGCGGCGGATCTCTCCCCTCGCGTCACGCATGGCGCAGCCTCGGATTCAGGGCGGCATAAGTCATGTCGACCAGCAGGTTCACCGCGGTGAACAGCAGCGCAAACAGGATCACGATGCCCTGGATCAGCGGCAGGTCGCGGTTGATCACCGCGTCGATCGCCATGTTGCCCAAGCCCTCGTAGGAGAACAGCCGCTCGATGATGACCGTGCCGCCGATCAGGAAGGTGAACTGCACTCCGATCAGCGTCAGCGTCGGCAGGATCGCATTGGGCAGCGCCTCGCGAAGGATGATGCTGGTCTCGGAATAGCCCTTGGTGCGGGCAAGCGTCACGTAGTCGAGGTGCATGGTTTCCTTCAGCGATTGTTTCAGAAGCTGGGAGATGATCGCCGCCAGCGGAATGGCCAGCGCCAGCGCGGGCATGAACATATGCGCCACGATGTCTGCCCAGACGTCGAAGCGCAGGCGCAGGAGGCTTTCCCAGAGGTAGAAATTGGTGTGGAACTCGAAGCCTTGCGCGGGTGAAATCCGGCCCGAGATGTGGAACAGCGGCCAGAGCACGCCGAACAGCAGGATCAGCACCAGCCCCCAGAGGAAATCCGGCACCGACAGCGCCATGCCGCCCGCAACGTCGATGGCGCCCTCGGTCCTTGTGCCGCGCCACAGCGTTGCGGTCAGTGCCATCGCGCCGCCCAAAATCACCGCGATCACCAGTGCCATCACCGACAGCTCCAGCGTGGCGGGCAGCCGGCCGAGCACCAGCTCCGCCACCGGCTGGCGCAGCGAGATCGAGGTGCCGAAATCGCCTTGCAGCACGCCGCCGAGCCAGATCAGGAACTGCTGGAAGATGGATTTGTCGAGCCCGTAGAGCTCTTGCAGCCGCTGGATGTCCTCGGCCGTGGCGCCCGGCGGCAGCATCATGGCAACCGGGTTGCCCGGCACCACGCGGATCACCACAAAGACGATCACGGCAGCGCCGGCCAGGGTCACCAGGGAGGCGGCCAGCCGGATGAGTATTCGGCGCAGGATCTGCATTTCCGTGCCCTTGATAGTGTCGGTTCTTAAAAAAGGGCCGCGGGGGCTGGCATCGCTGCCGCCGCCCCCGCGGCCAGGACAGGCCAGGGGTCTGGCCCTATCCCGGTGTGCGCGCCCCGCGTCAGGCCCGCGTCATCAGATGCGGCAGCAGAGCGCCGGAGGCATGCGGCGTTACCTTCACCGCGTCGCTGTGCAGGATCGGCTGGACATATTGCAGCAGCGGGATCACCAGCGCGTTCTCGGCGATGTGGCGGTCGACGTCCTTCCAGCCTGCGATGCGCTTATCCTCGTCCGGCTCTCCCCAGAGCGGAATGATCTTCTGGATCAGCTCCTCCCCGTCCCAGACCGCATGCGGCGAGGGGCCGAACATGGCAAAGCCGGTGGAGGTTGCCGGATCGCCAATCGCGTTGCCCCAGTTGTAGAAGGCCGCGGGCGCCAGAGTGTCGGCCGCGCGCAGCTCGTAATGCTTGGCGATCTCGTAGACCTCGATCTCCGCCTCGATCCCGACCTTGCGCCACAGGCCGACGATGGCCTGGATGATCTCGTAATCCTTGGGCTTGAAGCCGCGGGTGGTCTGGATGGTGAACTTCACCGGGTTGTCCGGCCCGTAGCCCGAGGCGGCGAGCAGCTCCTTGGCCTTTTCGGGATCGTAAGCGACCTTGATCGAACCGTCGAAGGCCGAGTAATCCGGCGTCTGCAGCGTGTCGATGGCCACCCCATATCCCGACAGTAGCCGGTCGATGATCAGTTGCTTGTCGATTGCATGGGCCATCGCCTTGCGCACGTTGGGATCGGTCATCGCATCGACATCGTTGATGAAGATCATGCCGATGTCGGAGACCGGCGCGGCGGTGCCCTCGATGCCTGCCTTGCCCTTCAGGCGGTCAAACTCCTCGTAGGGCATCTCCAGCGTCACATGGGCGTTGCCGGATTCCACCTCGGCGACGCGGCTGGCGGCGTCGGTTACGAACTTGATGGTCACCGATTTGAACTCGGGAGCGCCGCCCCAGTAGTTGTCATTCGCCTTCAGCCGCACGAAGGCGTTGCGCTCGAACTTCTCCACCATGTAGGGGCCGGTGCCGATGGGCTTGGCCTCGAACCCCGCGGCGCCCATTTCCTCGTAGTAGTTCTTCGGCAGCACATAGCCGGTGAGGAAGCTCATCCACTTGAAGATCGTCGGCTCGTATTCCTTCACATCCGCCGTCACCCGGTTGCCGTCGATGGTGTAATTGCCGACCTTGCCCCAGATGAACTGGATCGGGTTACCGGTCTCGGGCGCGCCTGCGCGTTCCAGCGACCAGACCACATCCTCGGGCGTGAGCGGATCGCCGTTATGCCAGGTGACGCCCTCGCGCACCTCCATCCAGATTTGCGACTTGTCCTCGTTCCAGCCGTAGTCCGTGATGATGCCCTTATCGAAGGACAGGTCCGGGTTCTGGTGGATGAACATGTCGAAGACCGACTGGTAGATGCCCTGGATCGTCGGGTTCACCGCCGAGGGACCCACCGTCGGGTCCCAGCTCGGCAGGTTGACGTTGTAGGCAATCACCAGCTCCTCGATCCCGTTGGCGAGCGCAGGCAGGCCGCTGGCCGCGAGGGCGGCGCCGGCGGCGGTGGACTGCAATACCTTGCGTCTTGTCAGTTTCATCTCGTTCTCCCTGATGGTGGCGGCCGGCGCTTTTTTTTGCGGGGTCTTTTGCCCCTATGCGCCGGCCAGTTTCTGCCCGAGCAGGTATCCCGCCCCGGCTCCGGTTCCCGCCCCGGGCCAGACCGCGGCCCCGGTGTGGTAGAGATCGCGCACCGGGGTGGTGCCATCGGCAAACCCGCGCAGGGGCCGGAACATGAAATGCTGCGAGAGGTGGTGGCTGCCGCAGACCTGGTCGCCGCCGACGAGGTTGGGGTTGTCGGCTTCCAGCATCGCAGGCGTCACCACGTGGCGGCCGAGGATTTTCGCCCGCACCCCCGGCGCGTAGCGATCGAGGATATCGAGCGCGCGCTCCGCCATCGGCTTTGCCGCGCTCTCCCAGTCCTTCGCCGCGATCTGCCCGGCCGCGTCGCCCGCGATCTCCCCCGGCACCATGCGGACCTGCAGCCACAGCACATGCTTGCCCTCCGGCGCGCGGGAGGGGTCAATGGCGGTAGGCTGGCCGCAGACGATCACCGGCTCGCTGGGCAAAAGCCCCGCCTTGGCCTGCGCGTATGTCGCCGCCATCTGGTCGAGGCTGGGCGCCATGTGGACATAGGCGAAGCGCTTGAGATCCTCTCCAGCGGCCCAGTCCGGCAGGCTGTCCATCGCAAGGTGGAGCATCATGGTGCCCGGGGCGTGGGCAAAGCGGGCGAGCCCCTTGTCATAGCGCGCATCGGGCGTGCCGCCGGTCAGCCGCAGCAGCGCGGCAGGCGCGACATTGGCGATCACCGCCCTGTTCGCCCGCACCACCTCGCCGCTGGCCAGCTCCACTCCCGTGGCGCGGCCGCCCTCATGCAGGATGCGGGCCACTTCGGCGTTGCAGGTAACCGAGCCGCCGCGCGCCTCGATCATCGCCACCATGGCGCGGATCATGCCATCGGCCCCGCCCCGCCCCAGCACCATGCCAAAGGCCTGGTTCACCTGACCTTCGAGGTAGGGAAACAGCGCACCGCCCGCTACATCGGGGGCAAAATCCAGATGCATCCCCCAGGCCGCCAGCAGCGCGCGCACCTTGGGCGAGCGGAAGGTCTCCTCCAGCCAGCCGCGCGGCGAGGCGGCGAGGAAGCGGCCCAGGTCCAGCATGCCCGCCCCGCCCATGCCGCGGAAGGATTTCCAGCCCAAGGATGCAAATGCACGTTTACTGATGGGGGAGCCGAGCAGGCCAAAGAGCGTCTCCGCCTGTCTCGGGAACGCCTCGGTCAGCTCCGCCCAGGCGGCGCCGTCGGCGGCATCCTCGGCCGCGATGCGCCGGGTGGTGACGGCGGCATCATTGCTCACCCCCAGCCAAGTGCCATCGGAAAAGACCGAGGCGAAACAGTCGGACGCGGGGGCAAAGGACAGGCCGTGGCGGGCGAGTTCCTCGCCGTATGCCTTGTGAAAAGCCGAGCCCGCAAAGAGCGACAGGTTCATCGCGCCCCAGTCGTGGCGGAAGCCGGGCAAGGTGTACTCCCCGGTTTTCACCGCACCGCCAGGCACGTCCGCGCGTTCGTGGACCGCGACGCTCCAGCCCTTAACGGCCAGATGCGCCGCGCAGGCCAGGGAATTGTGGCCGCTGCCGATAATCACTGCGTCCGCGCTTGCGGGCATCGCTTCTATCCTTCAACTCAATACGGATTGATATTTGCAAATGCATATAAACCTGTCTAGTGTTTCTTTAGTGAGATCCGCAAAGCGGCGCCAGACCGCGGGCAACAGGAGAGATAAAATGACTTCAAACAACGCGTTGGCGGAATTTGGCGCCAAGATTCTTTCGGGTGAAATCGAGGTGGTGGACTGTTCGGGCACCCTGGGGCCGGACACACCGATCCTGCAGCTGCCGGAGGATTTCGCCAGGAACACCCCCAAGGTCGAGATCCACAAGATCAGCGAATACGACGAGGATGGCCCCTTCTTTGCCTGGAACTGGCTGAAGCTGGGTGAGCACTCCGGAACGCATTTCGACGCGCCGCACCATTGGATCACCGGGAAGGACTATGAAGACGGCTACACCGACACGCTGGACGTGCAGCGTCTGGTGGCGCCGGTCAACGTGATCGACTGCTCGAAGGAAAGCGCCGAGAACCCGGATTTCCTGCTCACCGCCGATCTGATAAAGGCCTGGGAGGCCGAGCACGGCGAAATCGGCAAGGGCGAATGGGTGGTGATGCGCACCGACTGGGACCAGCGCGCGGGCGACGAAGCGCTGTTCCTCAACGCCGACGCCGAAGGCCCGCACAGCCCGGGTCCGACCCCGGATGCGGTGGAATACCTCTTGTCAAAGGGCATCGTCGGCTGGGGCAGCCAGTGCATCGGCACCGATGCGGGCCAGGCCGGCCTGATGGATCCGCCCTACCCGGCGCACAACCTCCTGCACCGCGACAACTGTTTCGGGCTGGCTTCGCTGGCCAATCTGGACAAGCTGCCCGCCAAGGGCGCGATCCTGATTGCCGCACCGCTGAAGATCGCGCGCGGCACCGGCAGCCCGATCCGCGCTCTTGCCCTGGTGCCGCGGGGCTGACACGGGATGGCGGACGCCCCCCATATCATTATCGGCTCCGGCATCAACGCGCTGGTGGCCGCGGCGCTGCTGTCCCGCAAGGGGCAGCGGGTGCTGGTGCTGGAACGCTCGGAGCGGATCGGCGGCTGCATGCGCACCGACGAGATCACGGTGCCGGGCTTCCAGCATGATGTGATGGCGGCGACCTTTGTGCTGTTCCTCACTTCGCCTGCCTATGCGGAGCTGGCGGAGGATCTGGCCAGGCACGGGCTGGAGTTCTGCCACACGCCCCGCCCCACCGCCGTGCTGCGCCCGAACGGGCGCGTCACTGTGCTGGAGATGAACCGCGCGGCGAATGAGGCGCGCTTTGATGCGCTTTCCCCCGGCGATGGCGCCAGCCACGCCCGCGACGTGGGCGGGATCGAGGCGGATGCGGAATTTCTCTTCGGCCTCCTGGGCGGGCCGCTGTGGTCGCGGCAAACCGCGAAGCTGCTGGCAAAACAGGCGTGGAAACGGGGGCTGAACGGGCTGAAGGCCTGGGGCGGCCAGGCTCTGCAACCTGCGCGCGGCTGGCTGGAGGCGTCCTACAGCAGCGCCGATGTCCAGGCGCTCTGGGCACCCTGGGTGCTGCATTGCGGGCTGACGCCCGAAAGCACCTATTCCGGCCAGATGGGCCGGGTCATCGCCTTTGCCCTGGAAGCGGCCGGCGCGCCAGTGGTGAAGGGCGGCGCGGGCGCCGCGGCGGCGGCGTTCCAGCGGCTGATCCTTGCCAATGGCGGAGAGATCCGCACCGGCACCGACGTGACCCGCATCCTCACCGAAGGCGGCCGCGCCTGCGGGGTGGAGACCGCGGAGGGCGAGATGATCCGCGGTGCCTCGGTCATTGCCTCGGTCACGCCGGGGCAGCTTTATGGCCGCCTGCTGCCGGATTCCTCCGCACCGGAATCTTTACGGAATTTCCGCCACGGGCGCGGCAACTTCCAGCTTCACTACGCGCTCGACGCGGAGCCTGAGTGGCGCGCCGAGGGGCTGGAGGACGTGGCACTCATCCACCTCGCCGACGGCATCGACAGCGTGTCGAAATCCGCCAACGAGGCCGAGCGCGGCATGCTGCCGGAAACCCCGACCATCTGCGTGGGCCAGCCGCACCGGCTTGACCCGTCGCGCTGCCCGAAGGGCAAGGCCATCCTTTGGCTCCAGATCCCCGATGCACCGCGCGTGATCAAGGGCGATGCCGCGGGCGAAATCGCCACCACGCCCAAGTGGACCGAGGCCACCCGCGAGGCCTTTGCCGACCGCATCGAGGCGATCCTCGCCCGCCACATCGCCAATTTCGACCAGATAAGGCTGGCCCGGCGCGCCTATTCGCCCGCCGACCTGCAATCGCTCAACATGAACCTCGCAGGCGGCGACCCCTATGGCGGTGCCTGCACGCTCGACCAGTTCTTTGTCTGGCGCCCCTTCCCGCAATCGGTCAATAACGCCACGGGAGTGAAGGACCTGGCGCTGATCGGGGCCTCGACCCACCCCGGGCCGGGTCTTGGCGGCGGCTCCGGGTACAACCTGGCAAAGAGGATGGGCGCATGAGCAACGACACCACGGACCACGCTGCGGAGGCGCACCCGCAGGCCCCGCTGCCGCGGCTGGGCGAAATCGGGCTGGAGAACTTCCCGCCCTATCTGATGAACCGCATCATGGGCCGCTACAACGCCTCCTTGCGCACCGAGATGGCGGCGCTGGGTCTGACCACCGCGCAGATGCGGACGCTGGCGGTGCTGTCGGTGCTGGACGGGCTGCTGATCCGCGAACTGGCGGTCTATGCGGTCGTGGAGCAGTCGACGCTCAGCCGCTCGCTCGACCAGCTGGCGCGCGAGGAGCTGATCGAGCGCCGCCCGGACCCGGACGACAGCCGCGCCACCCGCGTCTTCATCACGCCGAGCGGCCGCGCCACCCATGACAAGCTGTGGCCGCATGTGGCCGCCGCCTACCAGCAGATGTTCGAAGGCATCCCGCTGGAGGAACGGCGCCAGTTCACCGCCACGCTGCAAACCATCCTGCGCAACGTGCGGGTCCACCAGATCTAAGAGAACATAAAACTACCCAAGGAGGAGCCGATGGCCGAAAGGTCGTTCAAGGCAGAAGTCGAACATCTGCGTAAGGGTGAGGGGCATACCTTTACCGGTGAGGGCATCCTGGCCATCACCAAGGCTCTTCTGGAGAATGGTGTGGGCTATGTCGGCGGCTACCAGGGCGCGCCGATCTCGCATTTGATGGATGTGCTGGCCGATGCCGAAGCGCTGCTGGGCGAGCTCGGCGTGCGCTACGAGGCCAATGCGTCCGAGGCCGCTGCCGCGGCGATGCTCGCGGCCTCCGTCCACTACCCGATCCGCGGCGCGGTAACCTTCAAGGGTTCGGTCGGCGTCAACGTGGCGTCCGACGCGCTGGCGAACCTCGCCTCCTCCGGCGTGACCGGCGGCGCGCTGGTGATCGTGGGGGAGGATTACGGCGAAGGCTCCTCGATCATGCAGGAGCGCTCTTATGCCTTTGCGATGAAGTCGCAGTTCTGGCTGCTGGACCCGCGCCCTAACCTGCCGTCGATCGTGAAGTCGGTGGGCGACGGCTTTGCCCTGTCGGAAGCGTCCAACACGCCGGTGATGCTGATGGTGCGGATCCGTTCCTGCCATGTGACCGGCACATTCGAATGCCGTGATAACCAGCGCCCGCCGCTCACCGTGCGCGACGCGCTGGCCAATCCGCAGCGCGACTTCGCCCGCGTGGTGCTGCCGCCGATGTCCTACCAGCACGAGCACGACAAGATCGAGAACCGCTGGCCCGCGGCGGAGAAATACATCCTCGACAACGGGCTGAACGAGCGTTTCGGGCCGAAGCAGGGCAAGGTCGGGCTGATCTGCCTCGGCGGCATGTACAACAGCGTGATCCGCGCCCTGCAGCGGCTGGGGCTGGCCGATCTCAGCGGCAATACCGAGGTGCCGCTTTATGTGATGAACGTGGCCTACCCGCTGGTTCACAGCGATCTCCTCGACTTCTGCGACGGCAAGGACGCGGTCTTGATGGTGGAGGAAGGCCAGCCCGAATTCATCGAGCAGCAGCTTGGCGCGATGTTGTTCAAGGCGGGCAGCTCCACCAAGCTCGAAGGCAAGGGCATCTTCCCCAAGGCGGGCGAATACACCGGCCAGGTGATGATGGACGGGCTGGACGACTTCATCCGCAAATACGCCGCCCACCTGCTGCCCGGCCAGGTGCGCGCCCCCAACGCGCCCGCGCCCGAGATCCCCGACCTGAGCCAGACCGTGCCGATCCGCCCGCCGGGGTTCTGCACCGGGTGTCCGGAGCGGCCGATCTTTGCCTCGATGAAGCTGGTCGAACAGGAACTGGGCAAGCACCAGATCTCGGCCGATATCGGCTGCCACCTGTTTGCCGCGCTGCCGCCGTTCGAGATCGGCGGCCAGACCATGGGCTACGGGCTGGGCCCGGCCTCCAACGCGGCCTTTGACGGCGGCGGAGAAAAGCGCGCGATCTCGATCCTCGGCGACGGCGGCTTCTGGCACAACGGGCTCAGCACGTCGATCGGCAACATGGTGTTCAACAAGTCGGACAGCGTGGCGATCATCGTCGACAACTACTATTCCGCCGCGACCGGCGGGCAGGACATCCCGTCAAGCCGCGCGAAAAACGCCAGCAAGTCCACCAACAACCCGATCACCAAGGCGCTTGAGGGTGCGGGCGTCAAATGGATCAGGCAGATCGACCGGTCCTATGATGTCACCAAGATGCGCGCCACCATCCGCGAGGCACTGACCACCGATTACGACGGGCCCAAGGTGATCGTCGCCTCCTCGGAATGCATGCTGAACCGGCAGCGCCGCGAGAAGCCCCAGCGCAACAAGGCGATCAAGGACGGCGCGCGGGTGGAGATCCCCCGCTTCGGCGTCGATGAGGACGTCTGCACTGGCGACCACGCCTGCATCCGGCTTTCGGGCTGCCCGTCGCTGTCGCTGAAGAAGCTGGACGACCCGCTGCGCGACGACCCGGTGGCGCATATCGACCAGACCTGTGTCGGCTGCGGCAACTGCGGTGAGGTGGCCGATGCGGCGATCCTCTGCCCTTCCTTCTACGAGGCGCGGGTTGTGCATAACCCGTCGGAGCGGGAGCGCCGCCGGGCGGGCCTGCGCAGCCGGGTGATCGCCTGGCTGCAGGCGCGCCGCAGAGCGCGGCAGCTCACCTTCGCCGGCAATGACGCGGGGGAGGCCGCCTGATGACTTTGGAACTGCCCATCAACCCGCAAGGCAGCCAGCCCGCGGCCGCCGAGGTGATCAAGCTCGCGATCCTCGCCGTTGGCGGCCAGGGCGGCGGGGTGCTGACAAGCTGGATCGAGGCGCTCGCCCGCGCTGAAGGTTACCACGCGCAGGCCACCAGCGTCGCGGGCGTGGCCCAGCGCACGGGCGCCACGATCTACTACATCGAGATGGCGCCGGGCACGGTGGAAAACCCGGTATTCTCGCTCGCCCCTGCGCCCGGCGACGTCGACATCATGATCGCGGCGGAGATGATGGAGGCCGGCCGCTCGATCCTGCGTGGTTTCGTGACCCCGGACCGCACCACGCTCATCGCCTCCACCCACCGCGCTTTGGCGGTCTCCGAGAAAATGGTGCCCGGCGACGGCATGGCCGATGCTTCTGAGGTACGCGCGGCGGCAGAAACCGCGGCCCGCAAGCTGGTGATGGCTGACATGGAGCGCGCGGCCGCCGGGGCCGGATCGGTGATTTCAGCCTCGCTTTTCGGCGCGCTTGCGGGCTCCGGCGCCCTGCCCTTTCCGCGCTCAGCCTTTGAGGATGCGATCCGCGCCGCGGGCAAGGGCGTGGAGCCGAGCCTGCGCGCCTTTGCCGCCGGGTTCGATCTCGCCCAGCAAGGCGAGGCGCGTCAGGAGGCCGCAGCCGCACCCACCGGCCCTGCGAAGCCGCATGGCCCCGCAGGAAAGCTGCGCAAATGGCGGGCGCTCGCCTCGCGTGTGGCGGAGATGCCGGAAGCGGTGCAGGAGATGGCTCTGCCCGGCCTGCAGAAGGTGGTGGAGTTTCAGGACCTGGCCTATGGCCGGGAATACCTCTCCCGCCTGGACGGGGTGTTAGCACAGGACAGCGCGGACCATGAATATGAGCTGAGCCGCGAGGCCGCCAAGTATATTGCCAACGCCATGGCCTACGATGACGTGATCCGGGTGGCCGACCTCAAAACCCGGCGCAGCCGCTTTGGCCGGATCGAGGGCGAGGTGAGCGCACAAGGCAAGCTGATGACGCTCACCGACTACCTGCATCCGCGGGCCGAGGAGATCGCAAGCCTGCTGCCCGCCGGGCTGGGCGCCAGAGTCGAGGCCAGCCCGCGGCAGATGGCACGGCTGGAGAGACTGTTCAGCAAGGGCCGCCGCATCCGCACCGACAGCCTGCGCGGCTTCCTGATGCTCTACGTCCTTGGCGGCCTCAAGTTCTGGCGCCGACGCACCCGCCGCCACGCGGTAGAGCAGGACCATTTGGACGGGTGGCTCGAGATGGCAATGGGGTATCTCCCCGCGCGCTACGGTATGGCGGTGGAGGTGATCCGCTGCCGCCGCCTGATCAAGGGCTACTCCGACACCCACGCCCGGGGCCTGAGCAAGTTTGCCCGGGTGCTGGAGGGCGCCCGCATGGTGGAGGCGCGCGCAGACGGCCCCGAATGGGTCGCCCGGCTGCGCGAAGCCGCCTTGCAGGACGAAAAAGGCGAGGCGCTGGACGGCGCGCTGAAGACCATCGCCAGCTTCACCTGACCCGGCCGCCCCTGCCGCGCACCATGGCGGGCCGCGGGGGCGGAACCGGCGCCGCGCCCGGCGCCCGCCGAGCAAACGGCTGGCCTTGTATCATATGACGGATGAAACAAAATACCCTGCTCCGTGACGGTCGCGGAACAGGCCGTCTTTTTGCTGCGCCCCCATTGATGCCGCTGCGCGAAAAGGACATGTGTGCCTTTCGAAATGACAAGGAGTTGCCAAGATGCTGAAACAGGTTGTTCTTGCGGCCGCTGCCGCTGCGGGCTTTGCCGGCATGGGTTTTGCCCAGGAGGCTGGAAGCCTGCGCGTGGGCATGTCCGGCGGTTATTTCCCCTTCACCTTCGTGCGCCAGGACCAGCTCCAGGGCTTCGAGGTCGACGTGATGGAAGCGGTCGGCGAAGAGACCGGGCTCGACATTACCTTCGAAACCATGTCCTTCTCCGGCCTGATCGGCGCGCTTGAGGCGGGCCGCATCGACACCATCGCCAACCAGATCACCATCACACCCGAACGCGAGGCGAAGTTCGCCTTCACCCAGCCCTACGTTATTGACGGTGCCCAGGTGGTGACCAAGAAGGGCAACGGCGAGATCGAAAGCGTCGATGACCTCCGCGGCAAGACCGTGGCGGTGAACCTCGGCTCCAACTTCGAGCAGCTGCTGCGCGAGCTGCCCTATGCCGATGAAATCGACATCCGCACCTACGAGTCCAATATCGAGCAGGACACCGCACTTGGCCGCGTCGATGCTTTTGTGATGGACCGCGTCTCCTCGGCGCAGGTGATCAAGGAAAGCCCGCTGCCGCTGCAGCTGGCCGGTGCGCCCTTCTCGGAGATCCGCAACGCGCTGCCGTTCCGCGACGACGAGGAAGGCCGTGCGCTGCGCGACAAGGTGGATGCGGCGCTGACCACCCTGAAGGAGAACGGCACCCTGACCGAGATCTCCCAAAAGTGGTTTGGCAGCGACATCACCAAAGCGGAGTGATCTGATAGATGCGGGCGCTCGACCTCGACTACATGCTGGGGCTTGTGCCCGTGATCCTGGGCTACCTGCCACTAACCATGTTTATGGCGGTGGCGGGGATGCTGCTTGCACTGGTGCTCGCGTCGCTTTTGGCGGTCGAGCGCGTCTTCAAGGTGCCGGGGCTGGACCCGCTGGTGGTGCTGTTCATCAGCTTCTTCCGCGGCACGCCGCTGCTGGTGCAGCTGTTCCTTTTCTACTACGGGCTGCCGCAAATGCTGTCGTTCCTGACCCAGATCAACGGCATCACTGCCGCGGTCATGGGGCTGACACTGCATTTCTCGGCCTATATGGCGGTAAGCATCCGCGCCGCCATCGTCGGCGTCGACCGCAGCCAGTGGGAGGCGGCGCAGTCGATCGGCATGACCCAGGGCCAGATGATGCGCCGCATCGTCCTGCCGCAGGCGGGCCGCATCGCCGCACCGACGCTGGTCAATTACTTCATCGACATGATCAAGGGCACCTCGCTCGCCTTTACCCTCGGCGTGACCGAGATGATGGGCGCGGCGCAGAAGGAGGCTGCGGGCAGCTTCCTCTACTTCGAGGCCTTCCTGGTTGTGGCACTGATCTACTGGGGGCTGGTGGAGCTGCTCAGCCAGGGCCAGAAGCGGCTCGAAACCCATCTGAACAGGGCATACGCACGATGATTTCCATTCGCGGACTGACCAAGCGGTTCAAGGACAATGTGGTGCTCGACAGCCTGGACCTGGAGATCGGCAAGGGCGAGCGGGTGGCGGTGATCGGGCCTTCGGGCACCGGCAAGTCGACGCTGCTGCGCTGCCTCAACTTCCTCGACCAGCCGGATGCGGGGCAGATCACCATCGGCGACGCCTCGGTCGATGCCGCCAAGGCAACCAAGGCTGAGATCCTGGCCCTGCGCCGAAGCACCGCCTTCGTGTTCCAGAACTATGCGCTTTTTGCCAACAAGACGGCGAAGGAGAACATCATGGAGGCGCTGATCACCGTGCAAAAGCGTCCCCGCGCCGAAGCGGAGGCACGGGCCCTGCAGGTGCTCGCGGAGACCGGGCTCGCGGACAAGGCAGATAGCTACCCTGCGGCATTGTCCGGCGGCCAGCAGCAGCGCGTCGGTATCGGCCGGGCCATGGCGCTGGGGGCAGAGCTTATGCTGTTCGACGAGCCGACCTCGGCGCTGGACCCGGAATGGGTGGGCGAGGTGCTGGACCTGATGCGCAGCGTCGCCGAGCAGAAGCAGACCATGCTGATCGTCACTCACGAGATGCAGTTCGCCCGCGAGATTGCCGACCGCGTGATCTTCATGGAGGGCGGCCGAATCGTCGAAAGCGGCCCGCCGCAGCAGATCTTCGACGCGCCGCAGGATCCGCGCACCCAGAAATTCCTGCGCCGGGTCATGCAGTAGCCGCGGCAGGCACCGAGCCTCGCGAAGACTCTGGCCCCTGCCACATACTGCCGGCGCGGAACAAGGCCGAAGGCCGCCGCGCATCGCCGCCGCGCCCCCACGCGGCGGCGATTTGACTGAGGCCTGGGGTGCCCTCGACAACTCGTACGGACTCGGCCGGGATAAACTGCCAATTACTGCCGTTTGGATCGCCCCCGCGCGCGCCGCCGACGCGCGGCTACTCTCTTTGGAGCGTGCGCTTGCTGCATCCTCTCCCGCCAGGCTAGACCTGTGGCATGACCGTGCCTTTCCGCCCCGCCGCTTCCCGAGGTCCGCATGCTCGACGTTCTCTCCGACCGCACCTACCGGCACCTGTTCCTGGCGCAGGTGACAGCGCTTCTGGGCACCGGGCTTGCGACCGTTGCGCTGGGGCTGCTGGCCTTTGAGCTGGCGGGCGGCAACGCGGGGCTGGTGCTGGGCACGGTCTTCACCATCAAGATGGTTGCCTATGTCTTCATCGCGCCGGTCGCCGGAGCGCTCGCCGCGCAGGTCGACCGCCGCCGCCTGCTGATCACGCTGGACGTGGTGCGCGCGGCGGCGGCGCTGGCGCTGCCTTTTGTCACCGAGGTCTGGCAGGTCTACGTGCTGATTTTCCTCTTGCAGGCGGCCTCGGCCGGGTTCACGCCGGCGTTCCAGGCCACGATTCCCGACGTGCTGCCCGAGGAAGCCCGCTACACACGCGCGCTGTCCCTGTCGCGCCTCGCCTACGATCTGGAAAATATCCTGAGCCCGGCGCTGGCGGCGCTGCTGCTCGCCCTGATGTCCTATGACAGCCTGTTCCTGGGCACCGTCGCGGGGTTCCTGGCCTCGGCGCTCTTGGTGGTGTCGGTAGCGCTGCCGAGCCCCACGCCCGCAGAGCGGCGCAGCATCTGGGGGCGGACCACGCGGGGCATCCGCATCTACCTGGCGACGCCCCGTTTGCGCGGACTTCTGGCGCTGAACCTGACGGTTTCGGCCGCCGGGGCGATGGTGCTGGTGAATTCGGTGGTGCTGGTGCGCGGCTATCTGGGGCTGGAGGAGACCGCGCTGGCCTGGGCGATGTTTGCCTTTGGCGCCGGATCGATGGCGGCAGCGCTAGCCCTGCCACGGCTGCTTGACCGCGTTGCGGACCGCCCAGTGATGCTGGCGGGTGCAGGCGCTCTGATTGCTTCCCTGCTTGGGCTCGCCGCCATGACCGCCGTGGCAGGGTTGAGCTTCCCAGCCCTGCTCGCCGCCTGGGTGCTCGCCGGGCTGGGCTTTTCTGCAGTGCTGACGCCCTCAGGCCGGCTGCTGCGGCGCTCGGCCCATGCCGGCGACCGGCCTGCGTTGTTTGCCGCGCAATTCGCGCTGTCACATGCCTGCTGGCTGATCTGCTACCCGCTGGCGGGCTGGCTGATGACCAAGGCAGGCACCCTGCCGGCGCTTTTGGGGCTGGCGGTGCTGGCGGCGGTTGGTGTCATCGCCTGCCTGAACCTCTGGCCGCAGGACGATCCGGAGGAGGTCGAGCACACCCATGCCAACCTGCCGCTTGACCATCCGCATCTGCAGGGCCGCCGCACCCACCGCCATGCGCTGATCATCGACGAGCACCACCCCCGCTGGACCACGAACTTCTGAAGCTGAGGGCTCAGGTGGTGGGCACGATCCAGTGCGGCCGGATCCCCGAGCGCGCAATAAACGGCGCCACGTCTCGGCCGCGGAACAGCCCGTGGCCGGTGATGAGAACGGTGCCGATGCCTGCTGCCGCGCCACCCAGAACATCCGTGTGCAGCGTATCCCCCACCATCGCGATCCGGTGCCGCGGCAGGTCCCCCATCAGGGCCAGTGCGGCCGAGAAAGCGTTGCCGAAGGGCTTGCCGTAGAACTGCGCCCCGGCACCGGTCTGCGCCGCGACCTCCTGCGCGGCGTATCCGGGCTCCGGTGACAACCCCGCCTCGCGCGGCGCAGCCAAATCGGGGTTGGCGACGATCAGCGGGCGCGGATTTGCCCTGAGCGCCGCCGCCAGCCGCGCGGTGTCTGCCTCCCGCCAGCGCGCGGTGGAGAGCAGCAGGAAGCCGCCGGCCTGGTTCCAAAGCGACGGGTCGTCCGCCAGCTGCGCGATGGCGCCGGGATCCGGCGCATCGGAGAAATCATCCCCTTCTGCCGCCGCTGCTGCCCAGACCAGCCCCGCGGGCAGCCGGGGCAGCGCGGCAAAGGCTATGTCCCGGCTGGAGACCACCTCAGACGCGGTGAAATCGAAGCCCAGCCGGTGATACTTGGCGAGGATCTCGGGCTTGGTGTAGCTGGCGGCATTAGTCAGGACCACCAGCCGCTTGCCCTGCCCGCGAAGCCACGCCATGCGCGCGACAGCGCCTTCGATGGCGGTCTCGCCGCGGTTCAGCACACCGAACGCGTCGAGGATATAGCCGTCGAAGTGATCGGCGGTGCCGGAGAGGTCATCCGCTGCGCGCGACGACGCCGGATACTCCGCCCTGGGGAGTTGCGGGCGCAGCGCCTCGTAACGCTCGAAGGCCCAGTCCGCGTCCAGCGGGGCGCCGCTTGATGTATTGATCATGGTTCAGCCCGCGTGCGCCGCGTCGCCTTCGGCGCTGCGCCAGTTCAGGCCCCGCTCCAGCAGGATGCGCTGGACCCGGCCCGGGTAGTCTGTGACGATGCCATCGGCGCCCGCCTCGATCATCGCCTCGATATCCGCGCGCTCGTTCACCGTCCACACCGTGACCGGCAAGCCGAGAGCGTGCGCTTCGGCAACCAGTTCCGCTGTCACGTCCGCATAGTAAGGACACCACATCTGCCCGCCCGCCTGCGCCACCGCAGCGGGAAGGGTGAGGCCGCTGGCGTGTAATTCCGCACCCGTGGGCGCGCCCTCCTCGCCGGTGTCCCCGGCGCCGGCAACCTGGCTCAGGTAAGACGTAGGCATCTCCGGCGCCTGGCGGCGGCATTCATCCAGCAGCAGCCAGTCGAAGCTGTGCAGCACCGTGCGCCCGGAAAGATCGCGGGCGCGCACCTCCGCCACTACCGCGGCAACCTGACGGATGCGGGCCGCGGGGATGTCCGCGTCCTGCGGGTTGGTCTTTAACTCCAGCAGCAGGGAGACACCTTGGTATGCGGGCTCACAGACCAGATCCAGCAGATCCGCCAGCCGCGGGATGCGCACCCCGCTGAGGAAGGCTTGATCCGGGTAGCGGCGCCCATACTCGGAGCGGCTGTCGAGGCCGCCCGCGTCATAGGTTTGCAGAATCTCCAGCGGGAGCTTGCCCACTTCCGGCTCCTCCCCTGAGATCCAGCCGCCGCCCGGCTCCCGCACCGCCGCCCGGGACAGCGCGTGGTTGTGGGTGATCACCGGGATGCCATCGGCAGAGAGGACCACGTCGAACTCCAGCGCCTCCACCCCGATGTCCATGGTGAAGCGGAAGCCTTCGAGCGTGTTTTCCGGCATCACCCCGCGGGCGCCTCGGTGGCCAACTACCCGTACCACGCCCGCGCCGCCGCGGTAGGCGGCAAGCTGGGGAAAGCCGCTCACGATGCCACCCGGCGGCCGGACTGCGGATCGAAGAGGTGAAGGTGCTCGGGCGCAGCGGAAAAGCGCAGCACGGTGCCCGCCCCCGCCCGCACGTGGCCGGGCATGCTGGCGACACATTCGCTGGTGGTGCCCGCCAGATGGCCATGCACCAGAGTGACTGAGCCAAGCTGCTCGCAGAGCTGCACGGTGATCTCCACCGCGCCAGCCTCATCCGGGACCAGATGTTCGGGGCGCAGACCGAGCGTCACATTGCCCTGTCCGGCAAACCCGCCCGCCAGGCGGCTGCCGTTTTCCAGCGTGACCATGCCGCCCTCCACCTGCGCGGGCAGGAAGTTCATCGCCGGGCTGCCGATGAAGCCTGCGACAAAGATCGTCTCAGGCCGGTCGTAAAGCTCGATCGGGGTGCCGAACTGCTCCACGTAGCCGCCATTGAGGACCATCAGCCGGTCGCCCAGCGTCATCGCCTCCACCTGGTCGTGGGTCACGTAGATCGAGGTCACGCCGAGCCGCTGCTGCAGCTTGCGGATCTCCAACCGCATCTGCACGCGCAGCTTGGCATCAAGGTTCGACAGCGGCTCGTCGAACAGGAACACCTGCGGGTCGCGCACGATGGCGCGGCCCATGGCGACGCGCTGGCGCTGGCCGCCCGACAACTGGCGCGGCTTGCGGTCGAGGTACTGGCCGATCTCCAGGATCTGCGCGGCCTCCTCGACGCGGCGGTCGACCTCGCTGCGCGGCAGCTTGCGGATCTTGAGGCCATAGGCCATGTTCTCGCGCACCGTCATGTGCGGGTAGAGCGCGTAGTTCTGGAACACCATCGCGATGTCGCGGTTGGCGGGTTCAAGACCGTTCACGACCCGGTCACCGATGTGGATCTCGCCCGAGGTCACGCTTTCCAGCCCCGCGATCATGCGCAACAGCGTGGACTTGCCGCAGCCGGAGGGGCCGACGATGACGACGAACTCGCCATCCTCGATGGCGCCGCCAACGTGGTGCAGGACTTCGGTGTCGCCGTAGGACTTCACCAGATCCTTGAGAGTAATGGTTGCCATTTCTGTTTGCCTATTTGTCTGTCTCGGTGAGGCCCTGCACGAAGAGCCGCTGCATGGCGATGACCACGAAGACCGGCGGAATCATCGCCAGGAGCGCGGTCATCATGATGATGTTCCACTGCGGCGACTGCTCGGCCGCCTCCAGCATCTGCTTGATGCTCATCACGATGGTGGTCATGTCGGTGTCGGTGGTGATCAGGAGCGGCCAAAGGTACTGGTTCCAGCCATAGATGAACAGGATCACGAACAAGGCCGCGATATTGGTGCGGCTGAGCGGGATCACGATGTCCCAGAAGAACCGCATCGGCCCGGCCCCGTCGATGCGCGCACTTTCCAGCATTTCGTCGGGGATGGTCAGGAACACCTGGCGGAACATGAAGGTCGCCGTGGCCGAGGCAATCAGCGGGATTGACAGGCCCCAGTAGCTGTTCAGCATGCCCAGATCCGCAACCACCTCGAAGGTCGGCAGGATGCGTACCTCGACCGGCAGCATCAGGGTGATGAAGATCATCCAGAAGAAACCCATGCGGAACGGAAATTTGAAGTACACGATGGCAAAGGCCGAGATCAGCGAAATCGCGATCTTGCCGATCGAGATCATCATCGCCATCGCCAGCGAGTTCAGAAGCATCCGCCACACCGGCGCTACCTCAGTGCCGGAGAGGCCCGCGCCGAACAGGGTCTGCTTGAAGTTCTCCCAGAAGTGGCTGCCGGGCAGCAGCGGGATCGGCGCCTGGGTCATGCGCACCGCGTCATGGGTGGCGGCAACGAAGGTGATCCAGATCGGCAGGGCGACGATCACGATGCCGAGGATCAGCACCAGGTGGCTGATCAGGGCGAGGATGGGGCGGTTTTCAACCATCAGTACTCGACCCTTCTTTCAACATAGCGGAATTGGACGACGGTCATTGCGATCACCATCACCATCAGGATCACCGACTGCGCGGCCGAGCCGCCGAGGTCGAGCCCGACAAAGCCGTCGTTGAAGACCTTGTAGACCAGGATCGTGGTAGAGTTGGCGGGGCCGCCCTGGGTCACCGCGTGGATGATGCCGAAGGTGTCGAAGAAGGCGTAGACCGCGTTGATGACCAGAAGGAAGAAGGTCGTGGGCGACACCAGCGGGAAAATGAAATCCTTGAACCGGCGCACCGGGCCCGCGCCGTCGATGGCGGCAGCCTCGATCACGCTGCGCGGGATCGACTGCATGGCGGCAAGGTAGAACAGGAAGTTGTAGGCGATCTGCTTCCAGGCCGAGGCAAAGATCACCAGCGCCATCGCCTGCGAGCCGTTCAGGTAGTGGTTCCAGTCCACCCCCACGAAATCCAGGATATAGGGAAAGATCCCCAGCGTCGGGTTGAACATGAACACCCACAGCGCGCCAGCCAGAACCGGTGCCACAGCATAGGGCCAGATCAGGAGGGTGCGGTAGGTGGTGACGCCGCGCACGACGCGGTCGGCAAAACCCGCCAGCACCAGGGCGGCGGACATCGACAGGAGCGCCACCGCGGCGGAGAAGAAGATCGTGCGGCCGAAGGTGGCAAGATAGAGGTCATCCTCGAACAGCAGCTCGAAGTTCTCGAACCAGACGAATTCGGTCGAGAGGCCAAACGCATCCTCGATCAGGAAGGACTGGTAGACGGCCTGGCTGGCAGGCCAGATGAAGAAGACAAGGGTGATCGCGATCTGCGGTGCCACCAGGAGGAAGGGCAGCAGCGACGCTGGAAAATGGACGCGTTTGAGCATGGGCGGTTCGGGGGGTCTCTTGAGCGCAAAACACCCCGGAGGCGGTGAGCCCCCGGGGTGCGCGGTGTGCAAGGGTTACTTGGCGGAGCGTTCGAACTTGCGCAGCAGCGCGTTGCCGCGCTCTGCCGCAGTGTTCAGCGCCTCATCCGCGGATTTGTCACCCGCCCAGAGCGCTTCAAGCTCCTCGTTGATCACGTCGCGGATCTGCACGAAGTTGCCGAAGCGGATGCCGCGCGAGTTCGGCGTCGGCTCGTTCAGGCTCAGCTGCTTGATTGCGGTGTCAGTGCCGGGGTTCGTCTCGTAGAAGCCCTGCTCCTTGCTCAGCTCGTAAGCGGCGGTGGTGATCGGAACATAGCCGGTCTCCTGGTGCCACCAGGCCTGCACCTCAGGGGAGGACAGGTAGGTCATGAACTTCGCCAGGCCCTTGTAGTCCTCAGCCTCGTGACCGGACAGCGCCCAGAGCGTCGCGCCGCCGATGATCGAGTTCTGCGGAGCGTCGGCGATCTTGGTGTCGAGCGGCAGCATGGTCTGGCCGAACTCGAAGTTTGCCTGCTCCTTGATCGAGCCGTAATAGGCCGAGGAGTTCATCCACATGCCGCATTCGCCGTTGGTGAACAGCGGCAGGCTGTCGCCGCGGCGGCCGCCGTATTTGAACAGGTTGCCCTCGCTCATCGAGGCGATGTCATCCAGCCGCGCCGCGACCTTTTCGTTGTTGAACTGCAGCTCGGTGTCGAAACCGGCAAAGCCGTTCTCTTTGCTGCCCAGCGGCAGGTCGTGCCAGGCGGAGAAGTTCTCCAGCATCACCCAGGACTGCCAGCCGAAGGACAGGCCGCAGTCCATGCCGTTATCGACCAGCGCCTGTGCCGCGGCCTTCACCTCGTCCCAGGTCTTGGGCGGCTCGACTCCCGCGGCTTCCAGCGCGTCGGCGTTGTACCACAGCACCGGGGTTGAGCTGTTGAACGGCATCGACAGAAGCTCGCCTTCGGGGGTCTGGTAGTAGGAGATCACGGCCGGCAGGTAGTCGGACTTGTCGAAGTCCTCGCCCGCGTCCTTCATCATCTGCTCGATCGGGACAATTGCGCCCTTGGCGGCCATCATGGTGGCGGTGCCGACCTCGAAGACCTGCACCAGGTGGGGCTGCTCGCCCGCGCGGAAGGCGGCGACAGCTGCGGTCATGGTTTCGGTGTAGTTGCCCTTGTAGGTGGGCACGATCTTGTATTCGTCCTGGCTGGCGTTGAAATCCGCCGCGATCTTGTCGATCCGCTCGCCGTTGGTGCCGCCCATGGCGTGCCACCACTGCAGCTCGGTCTCCGCGGCCGCCATGCCGGCGGTCACGCTCAGCGCCAGCACGCTGGCAATTGCATTCTTCGAAATAGTCACAGCTTCTCTCCCTCGGGTTTATGCCGGGGAGCATTTGGCAGACGGAGATATAATTCAAGTGAAAATTTCATGACAGCTTCATAACAAAATGCTATGCGCAATCCAAACCCAGCATATAAATTGGTCAGGCAAAGCGGGAGAACGCCTTGAAATTCACCTTGCGGCAGCTGGAAGCCTTCCGCACCGTCGCGGAATCCGGCAGCGTTACCAAAGCAGCGGAGAAACTGGGGGTGTCGCAGCCGGCGGTCAGCCGGCTGATCTCGGACTTTGCGGCCTCGATGGACCTGGAGTTGTTCCAGCGCCGCCGCGGCATACTGGAGCCAACCAGCGATTCCCGGCATTTGCTGGCGGAGGTGCGGCGCATCCTCAGCGGTCTCGACCACCTCGAAGATCTGCGCCGCGACCTGAAGGAGCGCACCGGCGGCCATATCCGGGTGGCCTGCCTCCCTGGCTTTGCCACCAGCCACCTGCCCAAGGTGCTGGCCGGTTTCCTGAAGGACCGCCCCGGGGTCACGGTGACGCTGGAGCCAGACCGGCCGGAGCGTATCCTGGAGTGGATCATCGGAGAACAATACGACTGCGGCATTACCGACGGCTTCTCCGGCCATCCAGCCACGGAGAGCCGGGACATCTTTATCCGCTCGGTCTGCATCCTTCCTGAGGGCCACGCGCTGTCGGAGAAAGCCGTTATCACGCCGGTGGACCTTGCGGGCGAGAAGATCATCCACACCCGGCGCGACAGCCGCTTCTACCACCGCCTCTCGCGGGCTTTTGCCGCCGAAAGCGCGGAGATCAACAGTCTGGTCGAGGTGCGCCAGTTCACCGCCGCCTGCACGCTGGTGCAGGAGGGGCTGGGCGCCTCAGTTGTGAGTGCGCTTGATGCCGAAGGCTTCCGCGGCAAGGGCATCGTCATCCGCCCTTTCGAGCCGCAGATCCACCACCGGCTGTCCATCCTGCACCCAAGCTCGGTCAGCGTGCCGCCGGTGGTGCGGGATTTCATGGACGTTTTTGTGGACAGCCTTGCGCCCTTCGTGGCGGAGGCGCCGGACCCGGGGTAATTCCGTGCCTCAGCCCGCCTCCCGCTCCTGCTTGCGCGCCAGCTTGGCGGCGAGGTTGAGGCCGACGCCAGGCCGCGACCAGGGGCAGACCGCAATACAGATACCGCAGCCATGGGTCTGGTTGAAGAACGGCAGGCAGCGGTCGAAATCCACGTACCACTTCTCCTCGCCGCGCACCGTCTGTTTCGCGGGGGCGATGGCTTCCGGCGGGCAGGCGTCCTCGCAAATCCGGCAGCTGGCGCAGAAACTGTCGATGCCGTGGTCCTGCTGCTGCGTCGGGGCCATGGGCGCATCGGTCAGCACCGCGGAGAGGCGGAAGCTGGCACCCAGTTCCGGGTTGATGATCGAGCCATGTTTCCCAAGCTCGCCAAAACCGCACGCAAGGGCCGCAGGGATCAGGGTGATCGCGCCAGACATCGGGCCCGTCACCGGCTCCGCTGCCCAGCCCTGCTGCCGCAGCCAGCCCGCTACCTGCTTGGCCGCCCCCGCGGCGCGGCCGTACTGACGGATGACCTCGGCTCCGGCCTCTGGTTCCGGCGCCTTGGCGATCTCGGCGTAGTCATGCTGCACCCCCAGCACAATGATCCGCGACTGCGTGACCTGCTGCCCCTCGAACACCCAATCCGCCCGCATCTCCGCCACGCCTGCCATTTCGCAGACACCGGTGGCGGTGAAGTCTTGCAGGGCCGCGGTCCACTCTTCCGGCCCGCGCTCAACCGGCTCGCAGGCGACGGGCGGGATCTTCCGCTCCAGGATTCTCTGCCGCGCCTGCCGGGCCGCGGTGAGCGCGGGATGGTCGGGCGCCACGGTATAGAACCACCGCTGCATGCGCCCGTGCGGGATCTGGTCCGGGTCGGGCGCCCAGTAGACATGCCGGGGCCGCCGCCGAGCCGCCTCCCCCAGCCCGTTAATCGCATTGCCGGACACGTCAGGCGCCAGCCGCATCTGTTCCGGATCGGGATGGAAAGGCCGGTATGGGGAAGATCTGGGCATGGTCCGCCTTGCAACTGCTGGGGGTGACAGGCGCCAGCCTAACAGCTGGCGCAGAGTGCGCAACGGGGGGCCGGACACGGCAAAGCGGGACGCAAGCCGCCCCGCCTGCTCCCTTTTCCGGTTTCCGGTATCAGCCGGCGAGCCGGTCCTGAGTGAAATCCTGCCCCCCCCAATGGTCCCCTGCTCCATCCGGCACTGCCGCGATTGCGGCCGCCTTCTGCGAGGGTTTGAAGGCAGCAACCAGCTCCGCCAGTTCGGCCGCCGCCTGCTTCAGGGTCTGGCCCTGCTCGCTGGAGCGTTCCACCATGCTGGCATTCTGCTGAGTAACGCGGTCCAGCTCGGTCACGCCCGAGTTGATCTCGCTGATCGTTGAAGCCTGCTCGCGCGAGGATGCCGCAATCTGCACCGCCAGCTCCGCCACCTGCTGAATCTTTTCGATGATGGTGCCGATCGCCTGGCCCGCTTCGTCCACGAGGCCGACACCGACTTTCACCTTGTCGGAGCTTGCATCAATCAATCCCTTGATTTCATTCGCAGACTTCGAGGACGCCAGCGCCAGATTGCGCACTTCCGATGCGACGACCGCAAAGCCGCGGCCGAACTCACCCGCCCGCGCAGCCTCCACGCCAGCGTTTAGTGCCAGCAAGTTGGTCTGGAACGAGATCCCCTCGATCACGTCGTTGATTTCAGAGATTTTCGCGGCCGATTCGTCGATCTCCCGCATTGCCTCCACAGCACGCTGCACAATTTCACCGCACCGCAAGACTTCCGAGCGGGTGTCGGAGACGGTGTGCTCCACATCCGATGTCTGTTGGGTTGCAGCCTTCACATTGGTGGTGATCTGATCCAGCGCCGCTGCGGTCTGCTCCAGCGTCGCCGCTTGGGTTTCGGTGCGGCGCGACAGGTCGTCGGTACCTTGCGCCATTTGCGCGGTCTGGTCCTCGATCCGGCCTATGGTCACCAGCACCCGGCCGATCAGGTCATCGAGCGACTCCGCGGTTTTGTTGAAGTCCGAGCGCAGGGTCACATATTCCTCGCTCATGTCGCGGTTGATCCGGTGCGACAGCAAGCCCTGGGCCAGGTTATTGAGGCCCGTGGCAAGCTCCTGCACCACCGCGGCCTGCTCCTTCGCGGCCTCACGTGTTTGTGCTTCCAGCGCGGCATTGGCGCGCATCGCCTGGATGAATTCACCTACGGCACCAGCCAGGCGGCCCAGCTCGTCGCGGCGGCGCTCCTCCGGAACCGGGCTGTCCATATCGCCGTCGCGCAGGGCGCCAATTCGGGCGATGATCTTGTCCAGCGGCCGGGTGACCGAGGCGGCGGAGAAGAAAACGATGAGGGCCACCACAAGGATGACCGCCAGGCTGATCGCGGCCGATTGCAGGTAGAGCGATTGGATCGTCGCCTGCACCCGGCCGTTGTGGAAGCCCATGACAATCTGCGCCACCTCGCCGCCCTCTTCGTGGGTGACGGGGAATTTCACATAAGCCAGCTGGTCAGTCTCAAGGCTGAACTCGGCCTCTTCCGCCGCCAGCAGGTCCGCAACCGGTGCCACCCATTCCGCACGCCGGCTGTCATCGACAAAGACCTCGGCAAAGGTGTCGCCCTCCACCAGCACTTGCGCAAAAAGCGCATCCTGCATTTCGGTCACGCCCATGAGCGCGCCTTCAGCGCCTTCGCTGTCGAAGTCCCAGACCGCGGCCGCCACCGGCGGCGCAACAAAGGTCTGCGCCAAGTTCACTTCGCTTTCAAAGGCTTCGAGCAGCGCCTTGCTGTGTTTTGACGCCCAGAAGACAGTATAGGCCGCATTCGAAAGCACGATACAGGCGATGATCGGCAGCAGCAGCCGCTTCTTGATCGTCATCGCGAACAACTGTTTGGTCAGGCGTCTCATGATCCGCTCCAGATTTCGTATGGCCATGCCCGGACCGGGCAGGCAGGGACCGCGCGGCTGCCCGGGCCGCCAGCAGGAAGCCGAGGCCCGGGTGACTTTGCGGTCAGGTCAGGCGCCCGGAACGCCGGGCGCGAGGTCAGTAAGACATGTAGTTGTCGCCCAGCGCGCCGCGGTATTTGTCGGTCCAGCGGGTGTTGATCTCGGCAATTGTGCCGTTGGCCTCCAGTTCCGAGAAGCAGCGGTCGAAATCCGCTGCCATGGCCGGATCGCGGAAGCTCATTCCATAGGGAGTCGGCGCGAAGATGGCGCGGAACTCGATCGGCTGGCTGGCGTCGACACCGGCGGAGCTGCCGGCTTCCTGCAGCTGGCGGGCAAACTCGGCAAACAGCATGCCGTCGCCCAGGATGCCGTCCACGCGTTTGCCGTAAAGCAGCTTGCTCTGGGTCTCCTGGTCAGCCATCTCACGGTAGGACTTGAAGGCGCCGGTCTGGCCCGACAGGCCCGGGATGATGTTGGAGGCGCCCTCGAAGGCCACGATCTTCATGCCCTTCAGGTCCTCCAGCGAGCCCACCTCGGCGCCTGTGTCGCGCAGGAAGGACACGCCGTTCTGGTAGGAGACATAGGGCGAGGTCTGCGCGCCTGCCATTGGCATGCCCACCGGCACCGTGGCCACGGCGTCGCCCGCACCGCCCTCGAAGGACTGCCAGTGGCGGGTGAAGGGCTGGATGGTGAATTTCGCGCTGTGGCCGCATTGCTCCAGCGTGGCGGAGATGATCTCGGCCTCGCGGCCTGATCCGTCCTTGTTCACCATGGGCGGCAGGTCGCCGACCAGAACCTCGACCTCGGCGGCGAAGGCCGGGGCAGAGTACGCCGCAACCGTGGCGCAGAGAAGCGCTGCGAAGGAAATCTTCATTCTGTATTGCTCCTGAAGTTGTTTTCCGGAGCAGGCTATTTGCGGTGTGTTAATTGTCCGTCACCAGCCCATTACGAACGTGTCCTAGAGATGCCCCTGCCCTTCCGGAGGCTGAAAATCGAGCCTCCTCGCAAGCCGGGAATACCGGTTCCAGGACACGCATCGGGGTTTGTCAATTCAACCTGAAGGAAGAATTATTGCGTTTACATGCAACAACTTAACCCGCACCTCCTGGACGCGGCATCGACGCCCAGATCTGCTCCCCACGTGGCAGTAATCAGCTGCTGCCCGGGCACCTTCCCCAATGTCCGGCATGTGCCCGGATCGGCGCATCCCCTGCTGTTTTCTTGCGCGAAACCCGACCTTAAGTGATTCTTTTTTTCCAGAATCGCAAAACTGCACCGTTTCCGTTGCACCCCGCGGTTGCGCTGAAGGACAGGCCCGGAAAGCCGCCACCCGCAGCGGCTGCGAACGCGCCGCAGCCACGCGATCAGCTCCAGCCCCTCCCGCTCGCTTAACGCGAGTGCGGCGGCGGTGACTGCGAGCGAGTGCCGCGGGCAACGACAATAACAGTGACCGGCCTGCATCGCGGCCGCCGCCGCCGCGGCTTGCAGCAGACCGGATGGCCCGCCATACTGTGGCCCTGGCCGCAGATTTCCGCGGCAGTTGCCGCAGGAGACGCCGCCGCCATGAGAACCGCCCCGGGCCGCCGGACTGGTCCCATTTCCCGCCAGCGCGGCGCCGTGGCACCGCGCGCCAGCCGCCGCTTCCGGTAGATCCGCCGCGCATGCAGGAAAATGCCCCCGCCCCGCCCGCCGCGGCAGCCGACTCTGAGGCGTTTCCTGAGAAGGCGCCCGATCCGGTTCAGGAGGGCTTTGGCCCCGCTCTGCCTTCGGCCTCCGTGCTGGTCATCGACGACGAGCCGGGCATGCGCAATTTCCTGTCCAAGGCGCTGGCCGGGTCTTGCGCCCGCGTCGATGCCACTGCCGACACGGTCGAGGCGGCGGCGCTGCTCGATGCCAACAGCTATGACATCGTGCTGCTGGACAACGTGATGCCCCGGCAGAAGGGCGTCGACTGGCTGCAGGAGCAGCGCCGCATCGGGCTGTTTTCCGATGTGATCCTGATGACCGCCTTTGCCGACCTGGAGACCGCCATTGCCGCGATCCGGGCCGGCGCGTCCGATTTTCTGCTGAAGCCCTTCCGGGTGAACCAGCTTTTGAACGCCATCTCCCAGTGTCTTGCCCGCACCCGGCTGCAGCGGCAGAACGCGGTGCTGCGGCACGAGCTGGAGGCGGGCAAGGACCTGCTGCATCACCGCAACGCGCTCCTCGGCTCCTCTCCTGCGATCCAGGCGGTGCGCCAGGTGATCGGCCGGGCGGCGGCTGCCGCCTCCCATGTGGTGATCCGCGGCGAGGCCGGATCCGGCAAGCAGATCGCCGCGCGCATGCTGCACAGCAGCTCGCCGCGCGCAGGGAACGCTTTCGTCTGGCTGCAATGCAAGGGCATGAGCGAGGCCGCCTTCCAGGCCCGCCTGTTCGGCCGCATCGAAGCTGCCGCGGAGGCGCAGAGGCCAGAGCCTGGCCAGCCGCAGGACGGCATGCTGCAAGACGCGGCGGGCGGCACGCTCTACCTCGAAGATGTCGACCTGCTGCCGCCTGCCTGCCAGAACATCCTCGTCGAGCTGCTGACCACCGGCCGCTTCCGCCCGATCGGAGCGGGGCGCAGTATCACGCTCGACGTGCGCATCATCTGCTCCTGCCTGCGCCCTCTGAAACAGGCGGTGGAGGAACGCAGCTTCCGCGCCGATCTTTTCTACCTCCTTAACGTGATCGAGATCGTGCAGCCGCCCCTGCGCGAACGCGGCGAGGACGTGCTGGAATTGACCGCCTTCTTCGCGGAGACCTTGTCGGCCCGTCTGGGGCTGACCCCGCCTGCGCTGCCGCCGGATGCACGGCGGCGGCTGCTGGCGCACAGCTGGCCCGGCAACGTGATGGAGCTGCGCAACACGGTGGAGCGCGCGCTGATCGAGGGCAGCTACAGCGAGGCGCTTGGCGCGCCAGCAGGCACGGGCGAGACCGAGAGCCTGGCCGCGGTCGAGCAGCGCCATATCCTGGCCACGCTGGAGGCCTGCGGCGGCAACCGCGCCGAGGCCGCGCGCCGCCTCGGGATCGCACGCAAAACCATCGACCGGAAGTGCCGGGCCTGGGGTCTTTGACGGCAGTGCGCTCAGTCCGGCTTCGGCTTCTGGTGCTGGCGCTGCTGCCCTTGGTGGTGCTGCTGCCGCTCTTGCTGGGCGTCACGATGCTGCGATGGATCGGCAAGTACGACGAGTTGCTGTTTGCCAAGGTGGCAAGCGACCTGCGGGTGGCGGAACAATATTTTGGCCGTATCGAAGCCACGCAGGCGGCCGAGGTTGCGGCCCTCGCGCAATCAGTGCGCTTTGCCCGCGCCAGGGCGGCGGGCGGCGGGGTGCTGGCCGATTTCCTCGCCGCAGAACAGGCGGCACTAGGGCTCGACTTCCTCGTCTATGCCGATCCGGCGGACGGCTCCTTGCCGCCTGCGCTGCGCCGGGCGGCGGCCGCCACGGCGGAAAGCGGCGCCAAAGCCGGTCTTGCGGTCTTCGAGGCCGGTGACCTTTCCCGGATGTCGCCTGCGCTGGCTGATCAGGCCGTTTTGCCACTGGTGCCTACCGAGGCCGCCCGCAGCCTCGGCCGGGAGACGGAGACCCGCGGGCTGGTACTGCTGGCCGCCCAGGCGGATGCGGGTCGGGACGAGGTGCTCGTTGGCGGGCGGCTGCTTAACCGCAACCTCGGCGTGATCGACCGGATGAACGCGCTGATTTACCCCGGAGGCGCCGCCCCCGACAGCCGCACCGGGACCACCACCCTGTTCCTCGACGATGTCCGCATCTCTACCAACGTGCGCCTGTTTGCCGGAGCGCGGGCGCTTGGCACCCGGGTTTCCGAAGCGGTCTGGCGCAAGGTCATGCAGCAGGGCCAGCCCTGGCTCGACCGCGCCTTCGTGGTGAACGACTGGTATATCTCGGGCTACGTGCCGCTGGCGGATATCACCGGCACCCGGGTCGGCATGCTTTACACCGGCTTCCTGGAGGCGCCTTTCACCGCCCAGCGCAACACCACGATCCTGTCGCTGATTGGCGCTTTCCTCGCCGTGCTGGGGCTGACGATCCCGGTCTTCCTGCGCCTTGCCCGCGGGGTCTTTGCGCCGCTGGAGAAGATGACCGCGACGATGGAACGGGCCGAGAAGGGCGCGCTCGGCGCCCGCATCGGCCCGGTCGGCACCCGCGACGAGATCGGCGCCGTGGCGCGGCACCTGGACCGGCTGCTGGACCAGGTGCAGGAGCGCGACGACGCGCTGCGCAACTACGCAGAGAACCTCAACAGCCTGGTGGAGACCCGCACCGCCGAGCTGCGGGAGGCCAACCGCAAGCTGGAGAGCACCTTCGCTCAGCTGGTGATGTCGGAGAAGCTCGCCTCAATCGGCGAGATCACCGCGGGCGTAGCGCATGAGATCAACAATCCGGTGGCGGTGATCCAGGGCAACCTGGAGATCCTGCGCATGAGCCTCAGTGCGGAGGACCAGGCGGCGCTGAAAACGGAGCTGGACCTGATCGATCAGCAGACCCACCGCATCAACATCATCGTCGGCAAGCTTCTGAACTTCACCCGGCCGGGCGAGATGTCGGATCTCGCCACCCTGGCCGACCCGCAGGCAGCGGTGTCGGACGCGCTGGTGCTGGTCGCCGCGGATCTGCGCAACCAGGGCATCGAGGTCGTCCGCCGCCACGCCCCCGCTCCGCCGATCCGCATCGTGGAGACGGAGCTGCAGCAGGTGCTGGTGAACCTGATGATCAACGCCGCCCAGGCGATGGCGGGCGGCGGCACCCTCACCATCGAAACCGGCCCCGAAGCACGCGGCGGCGTGCCCGGCAGCCGCATCCTCCTGCGCGACACCGGCCCCGGGATCCCGCCCGAAAGACTGGGCAGCATCTTCGATCCCTTCTACACCAGCAAACCGGCCGAGGGCACCGGCCTGGGTCTGTCAATCAGCCAATCGCTGATCGCCCGGGCGGATGGGGTGATCACTGCCGGGAGCGAAGAAGGCCAAGGTGCGGAATTTAAGATCTGGTGCCCGGCCGGGGACATTTCGCGGCACCCCCCCGTCTGAACACCGCAGATAGTGGACATTTTGTCCCTCCCGCCCTGCCGCGGGATGGGAAATTTGGGACATTCCGACCTTTCCGCGGTGCAGCAATTGCCATTCAAGCGATTGATATAAAACAATAATTACTATTGACCGCAAGCGGCACCCAAGTCCAAACCGAAAAAGGCATGCTGCCGGCCAAAGGCGACAAGACCAAAAGACGGCGGCGCAACCGGGGGCGAGGAGGCCCCCGCGCAATTCGGAGGAAAGCCAATGTCACACTCAGCAGCCGGGCCCCTGGGGTTCCTGCGCAAGGAAAACATCGTCGCGCCGGAGGGCTTCAACCGCTGGCGGGTGCCGCCCGCCTCGATCGCCATCCACCTGTGCATCGGATCGGTCTACGCCTGGTCGGTGTTCAATCCGCCCCTCACCCGCGAGCTCGGAGTCGCCGCCTCCGCCGCGGGCGACTGGTCGCTGTCCTCGGTGGTGTGGATCTTCTCGGTCGCGATCGTCGTGCTTGGCCTGACCGCGGCCGTGGGCGGCAAGTGGCTGGAGAAGGTCGGGCCCCGCTACGTTGGCGTGGTGGCGGCGGCGCTCTGGGGCGGCGGCTTCGTGCTGGGCTCGCTGGGCATCGCCAGCCATCAGCTGTGGCTCGTGTACCTCGGCTACGGGGTGCTCGGCGGTGCCGGGCTCGGGCTGGGCTACGTCTCGCCGGTCTCCACCCTGATCCGCTGGTTCCCGGACCGCCGCGGTATGGCCACCGGCATGGCGATCATGGGCTTCGGCGGCGGCGCCATGATCGGTGCGCCGCTGAACCAGTGGCTGCTGTCCACCTTCCAGAAAGCCCCCGACTACCTGGGCGCCGAAAGTGCCGTGACGCTCATCACCGAGGGCGGCCGCCGTTTTGCGGAAACCGCAGCGGGCAGTGTCGAGGTGGTAGTCGCCTCCGCCCAGCAGGCAGCGGCATTCGGCGGCGAGGCCGGGGTTTATGTGGTCGGCACCGGCAACACCGGCGCCGCGGCCACCTTTCTGACCCTCGGCATTGTCTACTTCTGCGTCATGGTGCTGGCGGCCTTCCAGTACCGCGTTCCGCGGGAAGGCTGGAAGCCCGAGGGCTGGGAGCCGAAACCCTCGGCCAAGCGCATGGTCACCCAGAACCACGTGCATATCGACCAGGCGATGAAGACGCCTCAGTTCTGGCTGCTGTGGGTGGTGCTGTGCTTCAACGTGACCGCAGGCATCGGCGTGATCGGTGTGGCTAAGACGATGATCAACGAAATCTTCGGCGACCTTGCCCTGGTGACCGCGGCCTTTGCAGGCACCTACGTGCTGATGATCTCGGTATTCAACATGGTGGGCCGGTTCTTCTGGGCCTCAACCTCGGACTTCATCGGCCGCAAGAACACTTACCACTGCTTTTTTGTGCTGGGCACGCTTCTTTACTGCACGATTCCGTTCTGGGCCGCGTCGGGCGGCGTCACCGCGCTGGTCGGCTTCTACATCGCCACGATGATCATCTTCACCATGTACGGCGGCGGCTTTGCCACCATCCCGGCCTATCTCGCGGATATCTTCGGCACCATGCATGTCGGCGGCATCCACGGCCGCCTGCTCACCGCCTGGTCGGCGGCCGGCGTGCTCGGCCCCTTCGCCATCACCTACCTGCGCAACCTGTCCAAGGAGGGCGCGATTGCCGATCTGGCGGCGCAGATCGACCCGGCTGACTTTGCCGCGAAGTTTGGCGCGCCCGTCGCGCAGCTCAACGAGCTGGTGGCGGCCAATACGGTGACCATCGCCAAGCTGATGGAGATCGCCCCGGCCGGCACCGTGGATCCGACCGCCACGCTTTACAACACCACCATGTATTGCATGGCGGCGCTGCTGGTGATCGCCTTCTTCGCCAACCTTCTGGTCCGCCCGGTGCGCGAGAAGCATCACGTGGAAAACACCCACGGCGCAGGCGCGGTGCCCGCTGAATAAGCCCTGCCCCGCCGCCGCACCCTATTGCGGCGGCGGGAGTATCCCCGTCCCCCTCCCTCCGCATGGGAACGATCGTGCGGCTCCCCCGTTACCTTTACAAGGCCGCCCCGGCACAAGCAGGCCGCGGCCATCGCAGGACAAAGGCGCGGACATCATGTGGAGCTGGATACAGGAGAACTCGGCCACCTTACAGTTGGTGGTCAGCCTGCTGACCGCTTTTGTCTGGATTGCCTACCTGCATGTCTTCGTGTCGAGCTACCAGCGGCAAACCCGTTCCAGCCTGCTGATCAGCGGCGAAGGCCCGCATGGGCTCAAAGGACGCTGCGTCATTTCCAACATGGGCTCGGAACCTGCCTTCCTGATGGACGTTCTGGCCGAATTCGAGACCGCTGACAAAAAGTTCACCGCCAGCGTGATTGACCGCGCCGAACTGTGGGAGTCCGAGGAGGGCACCAGCGATGGAATATCCGCGCAGGGCCCGATGCTGAGTGGCAGCTATGTGGATATTGGTTCCTTCGAGGACGTGCTGGACCGCGCTAAGCGCAAGTTCAACTCCGAGGACTTCACCCGCAATGTCAGTACACTTCGCCTGATCGCCATTGCCGCCACCAGTCAAGCCCGAGACCTGGCCGCCGCCTGCCGTTGCTTTGAGTTCGTCTTTGACGACGGCGGTGACGTTTCTCGTATACGCCCGATCGAGATCTCGGCCGAGCAGATCCGCTCCCGCCGCAAGCGCAGGAAGCTGCGCAGCCTGCTTGAAGAGATCCAGAAGGACGAGGTCATCGATCACTCAGTGAGCGATGACCTGATTGAAAGCAGGCGCGGGCTGAGGGGTTAGGGTTACCGGTCCTACGGGGCAATTGGCCGGCTCAAAGGCTAGCCTTTACCTGAAACGCCTCCGCGTGGCTGGGGAACAGTTTCTGCAGGAAATGCAGCGTTTGCGCGAGCGCTTCTTCACGGTTGTATATGTGCGGGATCAAGTGCAGCTTCTGCCAGTAGCCGTCTGTCAGGGAGTCTATCCAGCCGCCTGCCATTTCCGCCTTGCCGGGATCCTCCGGTGTAAGCTGGTGGCAGATCTCGCTGAGCATCCTGGACCTCTTCTCCTCGAACTCGCCGGTGATCTCGGCATATTGCGGGACGAAATTCTGCTCTCCGAAGAATGCAAACCAGATGGCGAGCGTGCTGGAATTGCAGATCTTCGGGCTGAAATCAGCCTCGATGATCGTGCGCAGCCGGGCCGCGGGATCCTCGGGCGCCTTTTCCAGCACCGCCTGCCAGTGGGCCTCATAAGTCTGGTACTGATCGCGAAGCGCCTCGGTCAGGAGGCCGGTCTTGGACTTGAAATAAAAGACCGCAACACCCTGCGACAGCCCGGCCTCATTTGCCACCGTCGCCAGCGTCGTCTTGGCCAGCCCGTTGGCCACAATAGATTTCAACGTCGCATCGAGAATTTGCCGCCGCCGCATGTCGGCGTTTTCCTTGCGTTCCTTGCGCGGCTTCCTGCCGCTGCCCTGCGATGCCACCATGAGAAATCCAAGCTTCAATTTTCCTCCTTGTTCCACACTTCTCTACGCCTGTCAGCCCGATTATTTTTATTTAAGCGCTCAAAAAAACTTTACCGGAAAAATCTTCTTCTCTAGGCTCCGGTTAACCACAGCCGGACCAGGAGAGATTCATGGGGCAGCACGACAGATATGACGCCATCGTGGCGGGGGCCGGGCACAACGGCCTGACCGCGGCCTGCTACCTGGCCAAAGCCGGGCTGAAGGTTCTGGTGGTGGAAAAGAACGATTGGATCGGCGGCGCCGCGGTGAGCCGGTCACTGCATGAAGGCTGGACCTACTCCAACTGCTCTTATGTCTGCTCGCTGTTGCGCCGCGAGATCGTGCGCGACCTGGAGCTGCCGAAATACGGGCTGCAGGTGATCCCTTACGAAGGCGGCGCCAGCTTTGGCAGCGGCGGCGATTACTTTGCCTATATGTCGGACCATGATGCCCTGCGCCGGGAAATTTCCCGCCACAGCACCCGCGATGCCGACGCCTATGACCGCTTCAGCCAGACGGTGATCCGCCAGTGCCGTTTCATCCGGCCGTTCCTGCTGCGCAGCGCGCCGGACCCAACCTCGCTGAAGCCGCGCGACATTGGCGAGCTGCTGTTCCTGATCAAGCAGGCGCACGGGCTGGGCAAGAAGGAGCTGGGCGAGACGCAGCGTTTCTGGTCGATGTCGATTGGCGATTTCCTGGATGAGCATTTCGAGAATGACCTGATCAAGGCGCATATCGCGGGCGCCGGGATCATCGGCACCGGACTGGGCGTCTATTCACCCGGCACCGCCTATGTGCTGCTGCATCACTACATGGGCGATGTGGACGGCGCGATCGGGGCTTGGGGTTTTGCCCGCGGCGGCATGGGCGCAATCTCCAACGCGCTGGGCGCCTGTTTCGAGGAAGCAGGCGGCACCATCGTCACCGGCTCCGGCGTCGACCGTTTTCTGGTCAGCAACGGACGGGTCACCGGGGTGGCGCTGGACAATGGCGGCGAATACCACGCCCCCATCGTGGCCTCCAACATGGATGTGAAACGCACCTTCCTGCAGCACACCGGCCAGCAGCACCTGCCCGGCGACTTCGTGAAGGCGGTCAAACGGTTCAAGATCCGCGGCTCCTCCGGCAAGCTGAACATCGCGCTGGATGCGCTGCCAGAGTTCCCCGCCGCCCCCAAGGGCGCCCCCTTCCTGCGCGGCGATCTGCATTGCGCCGAAAGCCTGACGGAACTGGAACGCGCCTATGACGACTGGAAGGAGGGGCGCTGGTCGCAAAATCCCTATTTCGACATGCTGATCCCCAGCCAGATCGACCCGACCATGGCACCGCCGGGCAAGCACATGATGACCGTCTTCGTGCAATACGCGCCCTATGACCTGGAGGTGGGCGGCGTGCGTGCTGGCACCAACTGGAACGGCCAGACCCGTGGGGCCTTTGCCGAATGCGTCTTCGACAAGCTTGAGCAGGCCTGCCCCGACATCCGCAGCAAGACTGTGCACGCCGAGGTCCGCACTCCTTGGGACATCGAGCAGGAGGTGGGCCTGACCGAAGGCAACATCTTCCAGGGCGAGCTGACCTTTGACCAGCTGCTCTTCAACCGTCCGGTGCCGGGGTATGCGCAATACGACACCCCGATTGACGGCATGTATATCGTCGGCTCCTCAGCGCATCCGGGCGGCGGCGTGATGGCCGCGCCTGGCGCCAATGCGGCCAGGGAAATCCTGCGCAACATCGGCCGGAGCGGCAACATGACCGGCTATGCGGCCTGAGGAGCGACTGATGACCACACCAACCTACGACGCAATTGTCATCGGCGCCGGCCACAACGGGCTGGCCGCGGCTGCAACCCTGGCCCGCAAGGGAAAATCGGTCTGCGTGATCGAAAAGAACGCAACTGTCGGCGGCATGGCCCGGAATACCACGCTCGCCGGCGGGATAGAGGTGCCGGAGATCGCGCATCTGCTCTACAACCTGCACCCCAAGGTGAAGAAAGAGCTGGGCCTTGGCACTGCCCGTGCGCCGCTGGAGGTGCGGGACCTGCCGGCCGTCTCGCTGTCCGAAGACGGCAATCACGCGGTGATCCGCGCCGGCAAGGCAGAACTGACAGACGGCCGGCCCCACCCCGAAGCAGGAGCCTTTGGTGAACTGATGCGCCGTCTGACCCTGTTTGCGCGTCTGTTGGGGCAGCTTTCAACCAAATCCCCGCCCTCGCTTGAGGGCGGTCTGGCCAGCTTGAACGGTGTCACGGAACTTGCCGGACTGGCCAAGCTGGGGCTGGATCTCAAGCGGATGGGCAAGAAGGACATGCGCGAGTTTCTCCGCGTGCTTCTGTCCAACGCCTATGACCTGATCCTGGACGATCTGGAAGACGGCCCGCTGGCCGGAGCGCTGGCGGCGGATGCGGTGCGCGGCGCCTATGCCGGGCCGCGCTCGCCGGGGACCGTTTTCAGCCTGATGTACCGTCTGGGACAGGGCGGCGGCGCGCAGCTGCCAATGGGCGGCATGGGCGCGGTCTCAGCAGCTTTTGAAGCCGCAGCCCGCGCCGCCGGGGCCGAAATCCGCACCGGCACCGGCGTAGTCCAGGTATTGACCGACAACGACCGCGCGGCGGGGGTGGTGCTGGAGGACGGCTCCGAGGTTTCCGCCCGTGCCGTGCTGAGCAACACCGGCCCGATGCCGGCGATGATGCTGGCGGGGGCAGAGCATTACGACGTGGAAGCGGTGCGGAGGATGCGCAACCAGCGCTGCAAGGGCACGGCGGCCAAGGTCAACCTGATCCTGAGCGGCGCGCCAGTGTTCACCGGTCTCAGCGCCGGGCTTAGCGCGGGCCGGCTGCTGATCGCCCCCAGCGCCACCTACGTGGAGCGCGCCTTCAACCCGGCAAAATACGGCGAGACGCCGGAAAACCCGGTAATCGAGGTGGTGATCCCCAGCCTGACCGACCCGGAACTGGCCAAAGACGGGCAGCATGTGCTGTCAGCCGTGGTCAGCTCCGTCCCCTACGGTCTTGCGGGGGGCTGGGATAAGACCGCCCGTGAAAAGCTCGCCGCGATCACAATCTCCACTCTGGAGAAATACGCGCCCGGCACCGGCGCGCTGGTCACGGAATGCCAGGTGCTCAGCCCCGCCTGCATCGAGGCGCGCACGGGCGCGCCGGGTGGCCATTGGCACCATGCGGAGATGGGCATCGACCAGATCCTGACGGTGCGGCCCGCCAACGGCATGGCGCATTACCGGTTCGGGCCGGAGGGCTACTACCTCTGCGGCGCGGGCGCCCATCCGGGCGGTGACGTGACCGGGCTGGCCGGCCGCAACAGCGCACTGCAACTGCTGAAAGACGGGGTTCTCTGATGACCAAACATGTGCCCATTGGCCTGATCGAAACCCCGTTCCAGCCGCGGCTGGAGGCGCTCAGTACCGCCAGGAGCTGGACCAATTGGGCGGGCTATGCCTCCCCCGCGGCGCTGGATACGGTGGAGTTCGAATATTTCGCCATCCGCAACCAGACCACCCTGTTCGACATCTCGCCGATGCACAAATACCGCATCGCCGGGCCGGACGCGCTGAAGGTGGTGAACCGCCTGGTGACCCGCAACGCCGCCAAGCTGCGCGACGGGCGGGTCGGTTATGTCCTGTGGTGCGACGAAGAAGGCATGGTGATCGACGACGGCACCCTGTTCCGCTACTCGGAAAGTGATTTCCGCCTGTGTTGCCAGGAGCCGATGTACACCTGGCTGCTCGACGCAGCCTGGGGCTTTGACGCGGCGATCACCGACGAAAGCCAGGACATCGCGGCGCTTTCGCTGCAAGGGCCGACCTCGTTTTCGCTGCTGCAGGACGCGGGGCTCGGCGCGGTGGCAGACATGAAGCCCTTCGACTGGCGCGAGATCGAGCCGGATCTCTGGGTGTCCCGCACGGGGTTCACCGGCGACTTGGGTTATGAGCTCTGGGTTCCGAACGGCAAGGCGCTGGAGCTGTGGGACAGGCTGTGGGCGGCAGGCAACCACTGGGGGCTGAAGGCGATCGGCTTTGACGCTCTCAACATCTGCCGCATCGAGGCCGGTTTCGTCGCGGCCGGCTTTGATTTCCAGCCGGTGCACGCGGCCATGCGCCTGGGCCGCGGCCGCAGCCCGCTGGAACTGGGCTTTGGCAAGATGGTGGATTTCACCAAAGGCCATTTCAACGGCCGCCGCGCATTGCTGAAACAGCAGGAAACCGGGCTGCGCTACCACCTGCGCAAGATCGATATCGGCGGTTTCAAACCCGCGGATGGCGCCCTGATCTACCACAAGAAGAAGAAAGAGGTGGGGCACGTAACCTCTGGCGCCTGGTCCCCCACCACCAAGCGCAACATCGCGCTGGCCGAGTTCAAGGCGCCCTTCGGCGGGGCCATCACCGATGACCTGTGGGCCGAAATCTATGTCAACGAGGAGGGCCAATGGGACAAGCGGCTGGTGCCCGTCACCATTGAGGACAAGCCCTTCTTCAACAACAGCCGCGCGCGGGAGACCCCGCCGCGCCCGTTCTGAACCGGATCAGGTACTCCCATGACCAAGATGAAACCGAACACCTTCGCAAATGAACCGAGCCCGGACACCCTGCACGAGTGGGACCGCATTCATCAGCTGCATCCCTGGATGGCGATGGACGACTGGCGCGGCTACGACAATATGCTGATGGAGACCGCCGACGGCATCCATCTGTGGGACGGCGCCGGCAAACGCTATATCGACGGCCCGGGGGGCATGTGGTGCACCCAGATTGGCTATGGCCGCCAGGAAATGGCCGATGCCATCGCCGCGCAGGTGATGAAGCTGCCCTATACCTCCCCCTTCACCAACACCACCGAGCCATCGGCGCTGCTGGCCAAGAAGATTGCGGACATGGCGCCCGGGGACTTGAACAACGTCTTCTTCACCACCGGCGGCTCCACCGCGGTGGATACGGCGCTGCGCACCATGCAGTACATGAACAACCGCCGGGGCACGCCCAGCAAGAAGAAGATCATCGCCCGCGAGAAGGGCTATCATGGCTCCACCTATCTTGCCCATTCGGTAACCGGCAAGGAACGCGACCAGAGCCATTTCGATTTTGAGACCCGGCTGGTGCATTTCCTGCCCGACGTGAACCCCTACCGCCGGCCCGCCGGCATGAGCGTAGAGGACTGGTGCGATGCCAAGGTCGCGGATCTGGAAACCGCAATCACCGGCATCGGTGCGGAGAACATCGGCGCTTTCATCGCGGAGCCGATCCTGTCGTCCGGCGGTGTCATCGTGCCGGCACCGGGCTATCACAAACGGACGTGGGAGCTGTGCCGCGCCAATGACATCCTTTATATCTCCGACGAGGTGGTGACCGGATTTGGCCGCCTTGGCCACTGGTTCGCCTCTGAGGAGGTCTTTGGCATTCAGCCGGACATGATCACCTGCGCCAAGGGGCTGACCTCCGGCTATCTGCCGCTTGGGGCCTGCATCATTTCCGACCGGGTGATGGAGCAGATGAGCCACCTGGGCACCCCGTCCTCCTTTACCAATGGGTACACATACTCGGGCCATCCGGTCGCCTGTGTTGCCGCCTTGAAGAGCATAGAGATCATCGAACGCGAAGGCATTCTGGAACACGTCCGCGCGGTCACCCCGCATTTCCAGGCCCGTCTGCGTGATCTGATGAGGTTCGATATCGTAGGTGATGCGCGCGGCGAGGGCCTGCTGGGCTGCATCGAGTGCCAGGCGGCGGATCTGGAGGCCGAACGCAGGCTGGGGTCGATGATTGATGCCGCCTGCGAGGAAATGGGCCTGATCGTCCGTCCGCTGATTAATATGGCGGTGTTCTCGCCACCGCTGATCATCACCCTGGACCAGATCGACGAGATGTTCGGCATCCTGGAACGTGCCATCCAGCAGGTCGAAGCACAGCTGGCAGCGTGAAGCGGCGCGGGCACGGGATTCCGTCCCCCTTCCCGAATGACGGGCGCCAAGAGGGTTCGGGCGCCCGTTCTTTTTTGGGTCTGTGGCTGTCATGGCGGCAGACCGTTCCGGCATGTGACAGCCATCACGCCTGTTCAAGACGCGCGCTTTTTACCCCTGCCACCGGTCCTCATGGATGAGTGTACCGTTCCGCGGCCATTGCCGGGAAACCGGTATCCTCTGAGGGCCGCGCGTCCGTATTGCGCCCTTAGACGGTGTGTTCGCGGCGTCCGTATTTTTTCGCAAGGTCCACGTCCTGCCCCAGATCCATTGCCGCGCGGTAGCCGCTTTGCACGGCGGCGGCGATGATATGCGGGGCTTCGGCGTCGCCGATACGGATCAGGGATTTAATTCCCGCTTCCCTCAGCCCGCCTCTCATCGCCGTAAGACCCTCGTAAAGCCCCAGCACCGGCAGGCGGCGGGTGAGCGGAATGATGGCATCGCAGGCAAGGGTGCTGCGGGTGTTTGAGAACATGCAGGACAGCACGGCCTCTCCCTTCTGCGCGGCAACCAGCATGCGGTTAGGCAAGACCGATACGCCAGCCTCGATCAGGGCAGCATTGGACTGGTAGACCTCGGTGGTCCACTGCCCCCAGTCGCAGGGGCGGCCTGCGGGCGTCACGAGAGAGACCCGGTGCCCGTCCTTGCGAAGCTGCAGCGCCAGGACCGAGCCGAGGTAGTAGTGATCGTCATCGTAGATCACCACGTGATCCGCGTTGAGCGCATCGCCGTTCAGCACGGTTTCCGCCGAAATGACCATGCCGGGCACTTCCTCCTCCAGCCCGGTATCGGAATGGCGGCCGATGGTATCCGTTGCCCAGACCGCGCCGGTGGCGGCAATCACATGGGAGACGCCAAGGTCCAGGACATCGGCAGCTTCCAGCGGGCTTTCCGGGAAAACCTCCACATTTGGCAGTTTTGCGATCTGTCCGATCCGCCAGTCCCGGACACGGGCCCATTCGCTCATCCCCGGCAAGCGGGATTCGCGGGTGACACGCCCGCCCAGGGTCCGGCTGGCCTCTGCCAGCATCACCGAATGGCCGCGTTCGCCCAGAACCCGGGCCGCCTCCAGCCCGGCAGGGCCAGCCCCAACCACCAGTACCTTCTCCGGCGCGTCGCTGCGCCCGGCTTTTTCAGGATGCCAGCTCTGACGCCATTCCTCCCCCATGGTCGGGTTCTGGGTGCAGCGCAGCGGCACCCCCAGCGAGTCATGCGCATAGCAGATGTTGCAGCCGATGCATTCGCGGATGTCTTCGCTGCGGCCTTCCTCGATCTTCCTGGGCAGGAATGGATCGGCAATCGACGGCCGCGCCGCGCCGATCAGGTCCTGCCCGCCCTGGCGGATCACCTGCGCCATGGTGTCGGGCGAAGTGTACCGCCCCACCGCCACCACCGGTTTCGAGGTCAGCGATTTTGCTTGCGCGATGCTACCGGTAAAGGAGGCCTCCTTCACAAAACGGCTGGCCCCCATCTCCACGCCGTAATCCGGCACTACCAGATCCCAAAGGTCCGGCAGCTCTGCCAGCATGGCAAAGGCGTCGTAGCTTTCGGCATTCTCCAGCCCGACGCTGAAGCGGGTGGCGACGGCGCATTTGTGGCCGACGGCATCCCTGGTTTCCTCGATCAGCTCGCGCACCAGCCGCACCCGGTTTTCCAGGCTTCCGCCGTATTCATCGCTGCGGGTGTTGTTCACCGGGTCGAGGAACTCCGACAGCAGGTAGCCGTGGGTGGCATAAACGTAGACGATATCAAACCCGGCCTCGACCGCGCGCAACGCGGCATCACGGTGCCATTTCCGGATGCTGCGGATGTCCTCGCGGTCTATTTTGCGCGCCTGTCCGGGATGCAGGACGGTAGCATCGGTCTGCGGCCGGTTGCGCAGGCCCAGGGGCGCCAGGCGGGTGCCGAAATTGGTGACCATGCCGCCGCCGATCCACAGCTCCACCCCGGCCAGCGCGCCGTGTTCGTGCACTGCGTCGGTCATCAGCCGGTTGGCGCGGATGTCGTCCTCATCCCACAGCGCGGCATAGGGGTAATAGTCGTTGTCCGAAGTCGGATGGATCGAGCAGAACTCGGTGTTCACAACGCCCCAGCCGCCTTCGGCCTTCATCCCCCGCATGGCCGCCACGGTGCGCGGACGGCGCCAGCCCATGCCCGCGCAATGCGGCACCTGATAAAACCGGTTCTTCGCCTCTACGGGTCCGATTTTCACCGGTTGGAACAGGATGTCATGGCGGGGATCGCGCATCAGTTTTACCCTACAAGAGGCCGGCCTCAGCCCACAGTTTAATTGAGCGCTCAAATAATTCTTGTGTCAAGCCGGTTTCCCTCCTAACCTTTTCCTATCACGGCCGGACCTGTGCCTGAGAGGGTAAAGCGCGGGGGAAAAGGGCCGCGGCAACAGGGAGACGTTCATGAAAATCTTGAAAACAGCCACGGCGCTTGGCATGGTCCTGTCCCTTCAGGCTGGCGCGGGCCTGGCCGCCGATGCGGAACTGACCGTATTCGACTGGGCCGGTTACGAGGATCCGGAGTTCTTCTCTGCCTACATCGCAGAGCACGGGGACGGTCCGACCTTTGCTTTCTTCGGCGATGAGGAAGAAGCCTTCCAGAAACTGCGCTCGGGGTTCCGCGCCGACGTAGTACACCCCTGTTCACAATCGGTACCGAAGTGGATCGAGGCCGGGCTGCTGGCGCCGCTCGACACCTCCAAGATCGAGCGCTGGGACGAGCTGGAGCCAAGTTTCCGCGACATTGAAGCCTATACTAAGGATGGCCAGAGCTACTTCATCCCGGCAGATTGGGGCAACACCGCAGTCACTTATCACACTGAGCACCTGAGCGATGAGGACGTCGCCAGCCTGCAGGTCTTTGCGGACCCCAAGCACCAGGGGCGGATCTCCATCGGGGACAACGTGGATGACGCCTATGCGCTGGGGTTCCTGGCAACAGGCGTCACGGACTGGACCAACGCGACGGACGCGCAATTCCAGGCGGCCTCCGAATTCCTGCGCGCGGTGCATCAGAATGTGCGCACCTACTGGTCCGACGGCGCCTCGCTGGCCCAGCTGATGCAGAGCGGCGAGGTCTATCTCGCCTGGGCCTGGAACGAGACCTATTCGACGATGACCTATGAAGGCCACCCGATTGCAATCAAGCGCGACACAGAGGAAGGTGCGTCCAGCTGGGTGTGCGGCTATGCAAAGCTGGCCGATGGGCCCGGGTCGGAGGACAAGTTCTATGATTTCATTAACGCCTGGCTGGAGCCGAAGACCGCGAATTACCTCGTGAACAGCTGGGGCTATGGTCACGGCAACGCCAAGGCGATGGCAGAGATGAACGCCGCTGATCTGGCGGCGATGGGGCTCGAAAGCAGCGAAAGCCTGCGCGCCAAGACCCTGTGGCAGGCACCGGTGCCATCGGCGCTGCGCGAAAAAATGATCGCTGAATTCGAACTGATCAAGGCCGGGTTCTGAAAACCGCCGCTGCCATCAGTGACGAAACGCCCCGCCGGTGTGGCGGGGCGTTTTCCTGTTTGCCAGTGCTTTTTATGAAGGCCGCGGGCCGCGGCGGCCCGGCCTATTGGAACAGCACGATGGAATCCGCCCCCCACCCCACCGGCACCTCGCTGCCCGGCGGCACGATGGACCGGCCTGCGGTGTTGCGCATCGAGATGGTTACATCCTCGGCGTGGCCGGGCAGGCGCACGCTGTAATAGGTCATGTCGCCATAATAGGCGGTACCCGTCACCTCGCCCCTGGCGACGTGCTCGGTCTGCTCGCTTCCGTCAAACAGGATGGTCAGCATCTCCGGACGGATGCCGATGGTTTCGAGATTCCGCAGATCCAGTCCCTCTGGCACCAGCGCCGACGGCAAGTCGATACTGCCCAGCGCCGGGATGTCGAGCGCCAGATGGCCGTTCATCCGTCCGGTGGCGCGGGCGTCGAGAAAATTCATCACCCCAATGAAAGAGGCCACGCGCCGGTCCACCGGACGCCGGTACAGCTCCTCTGGTGTGGCCAGCTGGGCGATGCGGCCATCGAACATTACCGCAATGCGGTCCGACATGGTCAGCGCCTCCTCCTGGTCGTGGGTCACCAGAATGAAGGTAATGCCGAGCCGTTGCTGCAGCTGGCGGAGCTCCACCTGCATCTGGTCGCGCAGCTTCTTGTCGAGCGCCGACAGCGGCTCATCCAGCAGCACCACCTTGGGCTTCATCACCAGTGCCCGGGCAAGCGCAACCCGCTGGCGCTGGCCGCCCGACAGCTCATGCGCCGCACGGGCGCCCAGCCCGCCCAGATCCACCATCCGGAGCGCCTGCTCCACTTCGCGGGCGATCTCCGCCTTGGGCAGCCTTCGGGTTTTCAACCCATAGCCGACGTTCTCCGCCACGCTCAGATGCGGAAAGATCGCATAGGACTGGAACACCATATTTGTGGGGCGGCGGTTGGCGGGAACACCTGCCATGTCCTGGCCTGCGATCACGATGGTGCCCTCCGTGGGCGCCTCGAACCCCGCGATCATCCGCAGCAGGGTTGTCTTGCCGCAGCCCGAGGGACCCAGCAGCGAAAAGAACTCGCCCTCGTGGATGGTTGCATCGATGCCTTTCAAAGCCTGGAAGCTTCCGAAGGACTTGGTGACGCCCGCAAGGTCGATGATGGGTTTGGGAGATGGGCTGGCCATGTCAGGCAAATCCTCCGGTGGCTGTTGCTTCGAGACCCTGATTCCGCGCGGCGCGGCGGCGGAACCACTCGGCCAGGATCAGGAGCAGGACGGACAGAACCAGCAGGATGGTCCCCAGCGCCATCACCGACGGCAGCTTGCCAGGGAAGCGTAGCTGGCTCCAGATGTAGACTGGCAGCGTGACCTCCGTTCCGGTCAAGAAGAAGGCGATGATGAACTCATCCAGCGAAATGGTGAAGGTGATCAGCAGGCTGGACACGATGCCCGGCATGACCAGGGGCAGAACCACGCGGCGGAAAGTGCCCCAGCGGCCTTCGCCCAGGTCATAGGAGGCTTCCTCCAGGCTCTGGTCCAGCCCCTGAAAGGCTGAGCTCAGAATGGCGATGGCAAACGGCGTGCAGATCAGCACGTGCCCCAGAACCACGGTGGCCAGCGACAGCGGCATGCCCAGCTGCATCAGCAGAACCAGCAGGGCCACCGCCACGATGATCTCCGGCAGGACAAGGGGCAGCATGATGAAGCTCATGATGCCGCGTTTGGCGGGAAACCGGTAGCGCGCTGCAGCCCGCGCCGCGCAGGCGCCGAGGATGGTGCTCAGCACCGCCGAAGACAGGCCGACGATCAGCGAATTCCGCACCGCGCCATGCAGCGCTTCGGTCTGCCACAGCACCTCGAACCACTGTGTCGTGAAGCCGCTCAGGGGAAAGGAGATGATAGTGGCATCGTTGAAGGCGAACATCGGCAGAAGGATCACCGGCGCATACAGGAACACCATGTAGGCAACCGCGTAGACTGCCAGCCACTTGGCCGAAAGCGTTTTCAGGGCGGGTTTCATTGCACCTTGCCTCCAAACCGTTTGCCGACGAGGAAAATCACCGCGCTGATACTGGCCACGATCAGCATCGAAGTGATCGCCAGCGCAGCCCCGAGCGGCGCATTGTTCGCTTTGCCGAATTGTATCTGGATCATATTTGCGATCATCAGCCCGTCCGTGCCGCCGACCAGCTTCGGAGTGATGAAATCGCCGATGGTCGGGATCAGCACGATCAGGGTGGAGGCAATGACGCCGGGCATTGCCAGCGGCAGGGTGATGCGGAAGAACCGCCGCACCGGCCCGTCGCCAAGGTCCTCTGCGGCCTCCAGCAGCGAGCGGTCGATTTTCTCCAGAGCCACGAAAATCGGCAGGATCGCAAAAGGCGCCCAGGCATGCGCCAGGGTCAGCACCACGGCGTTGGCATTGTACAGCAGGAAGGTCAGCGGCTCGTCGATGATGCCCAACCCGGTAAATGCGGTGTTCAGCACGCCGTTGTAGCCGAGGATCACCTTCCACAGGAACACCCGCAGCAGATAGCTGGTCCAGAACGGCACGGTGATCAGGAACAGCCACAGCGCCTTGCGCTGTTTGACGTGAAAGGACAGGTAATAGGCGATCGGAAACGCCAGCGCCACGGTCACCAGTGTGACGATCAGCGAGATCTTCAGCGAACGCAGCAGCAAGGCGCGGTAGATCGGCTTGGTCCAGGCTTCGCGGTAGTTGTTCAGGGTGAAGGTGGTATCGAGCTCCAGATAGTCCTGGGTCCAGAAGCTGAAGGCCGTCACCATCACCAGCGGTGCGGCCAGCATAAGCAGCGAATAAAGCAAAGTCGGGCTGATCAGCACGAGGCCCTGGCGCCTCTCTCCGGTTAGCATCCCTGGCTCCTCCTGCCCCGTTTGGGAGGCGCCGCCAAAACCTTGGCGGCGCTTGCAATCATGCGCCGCCCTGCTGCGCAAGAAGTACTGCGTTGCGGACCATCAGCTGCCCTGGCTCCGGCTCGTCATAATCCAAAACCGGGAACAGCTTGCGCAGCTCGTCGTGGTAACTGCGCACACCGTGCTCCAGATCCGACAGGATCACACCATCATAGCCGCTGGAAAAGGCCGCTTCCCAGCACCATTCGATCAGCTGTTCATCCTCTTTCGAGGTGATCCGGTCGATCCGTCCGCTGAGGTAGCGGGCGGCGCGCAGCTGCCGGTCCTCTGCCGGGCGCTTGTAGCAGGCGGCGCGCTGGATGGTTCGGCCGTTTTCCACCGGAAATTCGTGGTAGAAGATCACCGAGTCCGGATAGATCCCGAACACCAGGTTGGGAAAGACCCCCAGGTAGAGCCAGGCTGCCTGATGTTCCTCGTCCAGCGCTTCGGCCTTTGGCAGCAGCTTCTTGTAGTTGCGCACGCTCCACAGCCGGCCGTCACCGGGACGAAAGCCGCCAAAAGACCGCGAGGCGCCATTCCTGAACGGCTGGTCCTCGTAGTGGCCGCCGAACAGGTCATGCAGGCCGGGGTGCGCCAGCGGCACATGATAGCCCTCGTTGTCGACATCTCGGACGCATTTCCAGTTGGCGGCAATCTCAGTGATGCTGATCCCGTTTCCGTCGGGGAGCAGCTCCGCCAGGCCATAAGGGGCCAGCTCTTCTTCGAACTGCGCCATCACTTCGGACACGGCAGGCTGCGGCCCAGGCTTGAAGCGGACAAAGACAAACCCGTGCCAGATGTCCATCTCTACCGGCTTCAGGCCCCATTCCACCGGATCAAGGTCCGGCAGCGTCTCGGGCCGGGCCGCACCGCGCAGGGTGCCGTCCAGATTGAAAGCCCAGCCGTGGAACGGGCAGATAATGGCGTTTTTGCAATGGCCCTTGTTCTCTGCCACGACCCGGCTGCCGCGGTGGCGGCACAGATTGTGAAAGGCACGCACACGGCCATCTTTTCCCCGCACCACCAGCGCCCGCTCGCCGGTGAAATCCGCGGCCATGAAATCACCGGGTTCCGGCACGTCGTTCACATGGCAAACCAATTGCCAGTGCCGCCGGAACAAAAGCTCCTTTTCCTCCTCCAGAAGCTCCGGATTGGTATAGCTCCACGCGGGCAATCCGGTTCGGCCCGCCCTGGGATCAGACTGAAACAGCACGTCGTCCTTCATCTGGGTCTCCTTCCCTCTGGCAAGAACCAATAGCATTCCTTGTTTGAGCGCTCAAATAAAATATTTCACGCGGTACTGTGATCCTCCCCCCACTGATGCGGTCAGCTGTTATGTTTAAGAAAACGGAGGATTGGGATCGCAGCGAACTGACGGGCCGAGGCGAAGATGAGGTGCCTTAAAAACTACGGCGAACGGATCGCCCGCAGGAATCATGGCGGGGCAATCTATGCAGCTCCGCACAGCCGGCTCGCTGCGCTTCCCTGACGCTGGGTACGCCGCAGCCATCGGTGCATTGGGGTCGACCCGCCCCCCCCTGCACCGTAGCGTGGCGACCGCGGCCTAGGGGCATCACATCAGGCCGCTAGACCGCGGCAAGCAACACAAGACCGCCAGCCGGGTCAATTCCGCTGCGCCCGCGGCATACCGCGACCATGTCCCGGGCTGAGCGGCACGACTGGCCCTATGCCGGCGCCGGAGCATTAAGTTGCGAAAGGCCGCGCCTCCATCAGAACATCGATCCGAGATCGGACGCCACCGTCGGGTAGGCCGCCGGCATCGACTTCACCTGGGCCGCCGTCAGTCCCAGCTTGATCGCCAGAGAGAAGACGTTGATCAGTTCGCCGTAATCCGGGCCGAACATGTGCGCGCCGAGGATTTGGCCATCCTTGCCGGTGATGATCTTCGCACCGGCGTGACTTTCGCCGAGACGCTTTTGCGAGAACCAGCCCGAAGTATCGGTGAAGCTCACCTCGACCTCGCCCCTGTCGCGCGCTTCCTCCTCGAGCAGGCCGACCCGTGCAAGCTCCGGAATGGTGAAGACCACGCTCGGCACGCCGGTGTAGTCCGGTTCGGTGCGCTTTTTCTTTCAGCATGTTCGAGGCGGCGATCTTGCCTTCGAAGACCGCCACCGGGGTCAGCGGCTTGCCGGCCGAGGCGGCGGCGTCACCAGCGGCGTAGATGCGCGGGTTCGACGGTGATTGCAGCCAGGGCGTCACCTTCACGCCGCCGTTCTCGGCTTCGATGCCGGCAGCGGCGAGGTCGAGATGGCCGATGGCGGGCACCCGGCCCGCTCCGTGAACGACGAGATCGGCCTCAATGGTGTGGCTCTCCCCGGCCTTCCGGTAGACCACGCGGTGCGCCCCATCCGCATCCTCGATCTGCTCAAGCGCAGCCTCGGCCACGATCTCAATCCCGGCGGCGCGGCTGCGCTCTGTCAGCATGCCGACGAGGTCGGGGTCGAACTTCTTCAATTGCCGCGCGCCGCGGTCGAGGATCGTCACCTGTGCCCCCGCCCGGGCCGCGATATGCGCGAACTTAAAGGAGATGTAGCCGCCGCCGACAAAGACGATCCGTTGGGGCAGATCCTTGAGTTTCAAGAACCCGGTGCTGTCGATCAGCCGCTCGGCGCCGGGGGCTTCCAGCACCCGCGGCCTGGCTCCGGTGGCGATCAGCGCGTGGCGGAAGGCGATCCCGCCGTGGCCGTCGATTTCGATCCGGTCCCCGGCGGTGAAGCGGGCGCGGCCGTGCAGCGTCTGCACTCCGGCCTCCCTCAGCCCGGCCTCCATGTTCTCCGGCACCGGGCCCGTGAAGCTCTCCTTGTGCCGCATCAGCGCAGGCCAGTCGATCCGGGCCGCGCCGCTGACTCCCTTGCCGGAAAGCCGGCGCGCGGCCTCCACCGCTTCGGCGCCGGCACGCAGCATCTTCTTGGGGTCGCAGCCCCTGAGCGCGCAGGTGCCGCCATAGGGCAGCTCGTCGACAATAGCGACGGACCAGCCGGCCTTGCTGCACTTTTTCGCGGCGTTGATCCCGGCCATGCCGGCGCCGATGACGATTAAATCGAGCGTGTCAGTCATCTCTGCTCCTTGCCTCATGCTTTTCGGATTGTGACCGGTTCCCGCTTTCAGCGGTATCGGCCCCTTATGCGCTCGCTCAGCCACCAGATCGCTGCGGTGCCGCCGCCGGTCGCGAGACCGAGCCAAAGCCAGCCCTCTTCGCCCAGCGGCACTAGGCCGGTGCCGTGGCCCAGCACTGGCAGCGTCATCGCCAGCAGGAAGGGCCCGGTGTAGCGGCAGTGCACACGGCCGCAGCGCCGGGCGTTCAGCAGGCAGGCGCCGCCCATCCAAGCCAATGCTAGCAGCCAGATGACCATCTTGGAACCATCGGGCAGCGGGATCGCCAGAACCATTGCGCCGATGGGCAGCCACCACGCGAGGACGGTGCTGCGGGTTGAGCCGAGGAGATCGCGCTTAGGTCTTTCGCTCATGGCGCTACCCGGCGCAGCAGCCGAGCGCGGCCACGTCCTTCTCGAAGGTCCGGGCGGCAAGCTTCAGTCCCTCGACCGTCGTGAGGTAAAGCATGATCGTGATACCCGGCTCCTCGTAGGTGAGCCCCGCCCTCAGCGCCATCGCTGCCGTCTGAACGCTGTCTGCGCCCTCGGGGGCGGGGAACTGCGTTCCGATCCTATCTGTTGTCATCGTTTTTGCCCCGTTGCGTAGTGGTAACCGGCAAGATAGGGTCTGCAGCAGCTACAGGTTCAAGAGGATATCTGATGGCAGGCGATAATACCCCCGCGAGCGGCCTGAAGCGCTCCGACCTTGCCCGGCTCACCGGCTGCAATCTCGAGACGATCCGCTACTACGAGAGCGTTGGCCTGATGCCCGACCCGCCGCGCACTTCGTCCGGCCACCGCCGCTACGGGACGGCCCATGTCGAGCGGCTGAACTTCGTGATGCGGGCACGCGATCTCGGCTTTACCATGGAGGAAACTCGCGGCCTGCTCTCACTGGTCGGCCGCGGCAGCCACACCTGCGCCGAGGTCGAGCGGATGGGCCGGCATCATCTCGATGTCGTCCGTGCCAAGATCCGCGATCTCCAGGCAATCGAGACCATTCTCTCGGATACCGTCTCGCGGTGCTCCGGCGGCGACACACCTGACTGCCCGCTGCTTGATGTTCTCAGTGAGGGGCCTGCAGCGTCAAAGCCGGCAGTAGAGGGCACCGAATAGCTGCCGTCTAAGCGAGGTGCAGCCAAGGTCAGCCCCAACGAAAACGGCCGGTCACCGACCGAGGTGGCCGTTCAAAAGCCCGCCCCGCGGGAAGCCTCCTTTGATCGCCACTCGGCTAAACAGACAGGGCAAGAGCGTGTTTAACCCCAAGGCCCGGCTTGACCGCGTCTCCGAGCCTGGGAAGCGGCACTCTGGTGACCGGGCCGGCCGGCGGGGCTCGAGGCGCTTCCGTGCTGCGCCGCCATTGCCCGAAGCGCGGCCACCCGGTTCTCGGTCGCGGGATGCGTCGCGAAGAGATTGTCGTGCTTATGCGCGTGCAGCGGGTTGATGATGAACATATGTGCTGTCGCCGGGTTGCGCTCGGCCGCGTGGTTGTCGATCCGGGCGGCGCCCAAGGCAATCTTCTCCAGCGCCGAGGCCAGCCAAAGCGGCTGGCCGCAGATCTCGGCTCCAGCTTTGTCGGCGGCATATTCCCGCGTCCGGCTGATGGCCATTTGCACCAGCGCCGCCGCCATGGGGGCGAGAAACATCATCAGGAGTGTGCCGATGAGCCCCATCCGCTCCCGCGATCCGCCGAAAAAGAGCGCGAAATTGGCCAGCATCGAAATCGCCCCGGCGAAGGTCGCAGTGACGGTCATGATCGCGGTGTCGTGGTTGCGGATATGTGCCAACTCGTGGGCGACTACTCCGGCCAGTTCCTCCCGCGACAGGCTGCGCACGAGGCCAGAGGTCACCGCGACAGCGGCATTTGCGGGATTGCGGCCGGTGGCAAAGGCATTGGGCTGCGGCGTGTCGATCAGATAGACCTTGGGCACGGGAAGGTTCGCATTCCGCGCAAGCTTGGCGGTCAAGGCGTGAAGGCCCATCCGGTCGCCGGGGGGCACCGGCTGGGCATTGTGCATGCGCAGGACCAGGCGGTCCGAGTTCCACCAGGTGAAGGCGTTCATTGCCGCCGCGACGGCAAGCGCAATCACCGCGCCGCCGGAGCCGCCGATCAGATAGCCCACGCCCGTGAAGAGCGCAGTCATCGCTGCCATCAGCATCGCTGTCTTCACATAGCCCATCCTAGCCTCCCAAACTGCACATCAGGGTACTGAGGGAAATATGGGGAGGCCGCGGAGCTGTGCAAGAATGCGGCGGCACGCGCACCGGTAAACCGGACATTCTGGAAGCCGTGACTGAACAGCGCTCAGGGCCGTTCATGCCGAATGGCCTAGACTGGCAAAATCACGTTCGAACGGCAGCAGAGAGCGAAGCGCGAAGGCTTCTAAGAAAAGCGGGGCCCTCCAGATGCTTGGTCCCAGCTGGTGGTTTCCAGAAGCTGCAACCGGAGCATGGCCTTGCACTGTGCCTGCCATGCTCAAAGCACGCTGGCCCACAATTCAGGCGTCCCGCTCCAGGATCCATTCGACCTCCGGTGCGGCGACGAAGCGCCATTTCCTCAGCGGCCCGGCCATCACGTTGAGGTAGTACATCTCAAATCCGTAAGGCGCGCCGCAAGGGTGGTGGCCGCGCGGCACCAGCACCACGTCGCCATCGGCCACTGCCATCGTCTCATCGAGCTGGCCGTCGTCGGTGTAGACCCGCTGGATGCCAAAGCCGTTCGCCGGGTTCAGGCGGTGGTAATAGGTCTCCTCCAAATAGGTGATCCGGGGGAAGTCGTCCTCGTCGTGGCGGTGGCTTGGGTAAGACGACCAGTGGCCCGCGGGGGTGAAGACCTCGGTCACCAGCAGGCTGTCGCAGTAGTCCTCCGCTTCCATCGCGATGTTGTTGATGTAGCGGGTGTTGCTGCCCTTGCCGCGCTCGGTGAGGGTGATGCCCTCCGGCCCGATCCGGCGCGCCGCGTGGCCGCCCTTGCCCGGGGCGGAGCAGACGGCGATGGTGCAATCGGTGGTGGCCTCTGCCTTCCACTCCGTGCCGTTCGGCAGATAGAGGCAATGCGGCGGGGTCTTCTCGAAGACGTTCATCCGCTCGCCCAGCTCGCCCCAGTCCCGGCCGGCGCCAGTAAACTTGGCCTTGCCTTCGACCATCACCAGGATCACCTCGCGGTCCCCGGTTGCCTCCGCCACCGTGTCGCCCGGCCGCAGGCGGTGCAGGGCAAAGCCCACGTAACGCCAGCCTGCGCTTTCAGGGGTGATGCGATGCACCTCGCCGTGGGTGCCGAAGGGTTTTCTCAGCAAGTCGCTCATGCCCTGCCTCCTGGTTCTCGCAACAGTTTCAAGCCTCTACCGCCAGCCCGTAGCGGCTGCACAGATCCCGGATGGTTTGGTAGCCCAGCTTCGAGGCTTCATAGGGCGAAACCTTGGCCGGGTCCTGTTCGGCCTCAACCACGATCCAGCCGGTGTAGTCCATCCCTTTCAGCTTTTCAGTCACCGCAGCAAAGTCGATCGAGCCCTCGGCATCGCCCGGAACCGTGAAGGCGCCCGCGATCACTGCATCGAGAAAGGACCAGTTCTCCGCCCGTGCCTGCGCCGCAATCTCCGCCCGCAAATCCTTGTAATGCACGTGGCGGATGCGGTCCCCCCATTTGTCGAGCGTCCCGAGGAGATCACCACCGCCAAACACCAGGTGTCCGGTGTCATAGAGCAGCGTCACCTCCGGGCTGCTGGCCTCCATCAGCCAGTCGATATCCTCCTGATCCTCGATGAAGGCGCCCATGTGGTGGTGGTAGGCCAAGGGCAGCCCCTTATCCGTCATCCACTTCGCCAGCTCCGAGAGTTTCAAGGCATAGCCATGGACCTCTTCGCGGCTCAGCTTGGGGCGGTTGTTCACGGGCGTCGCACGATCGCCCTGCACGGTGTTCGAACATTCCGCATAGACCAGGCAGGGTGCGCCGAGGGCGGCGAATTGTTCCACCTGTTCGCGGATCGCGGCCTTCTCGGCCTCCACGTCGTTCACCAGCAGGCTGCCGGAGCACCAGCCGCCGCAGAGAGAAATGCCGTATTCATTCAGATATTTCCGAAGGCCCTCGGTGTCCTGCGGCATGCGGCGGCCGCGTTCGACGCCAGTATAGCCGATCCCGCGCGCCTCGCTCAGTGCCTGCTCCATGGTGAAGGCTGCGGTCAGATCCGGCAGGTCGTCGTTCTGCCAGGCGATGGGGGAAATGCCGATCTTGACGCTCATTGGGGGTGTCTTTCTGCTGCGGCGCGTCTTGCGCCTGGTGTCACATACAAATGGGGCCCCGGGGCGCGGGAGAAGACACCCCGGGGGCGGGAACCGGGCTTTAATTCAGCGCCCGGGCCCTGATCTGCTTCTCGTACTCGGCGCGTTTGGCACGCACCTCCTCACGGGTGGAGACCTCGGGCACCGCCACGTCCCACCAATGGCCGCCATCGGGGGTGGAGGGGTACGGGTCGGTGCCGATCACCACCACAAAAGGCCCAGTGGCGGTCTTGGCCCGGCTCAGCGCCTCTTCCAGCTCCGCGATCGAGGAGACATGCACCGCCGCCGCGCCCATCGCAGCCGCATGGGCGGCAAAGTCGATGTTCGACGGATTCACGTGGAGCGCATGGTCGAGGAGATTGTTGAACTCCGCCCCGCCGGTGCCCATCTGCAGCCGGTTGATGCAGCCGTACCCGCGGTTGTCGGTGAGCACCACGGTGACGTCGACACCGAGCATCGCCGCCGTTGCCAGTTCGGAATTGGCCATCATGTAGCTGCCATCGCCGATCATGCAGACCACGTCGCGGCTGGGGTCGGCCATCTTGATGCCGATGGCGCCCGCGATTTCATAGCCCATGCAGGAATAGCCGTACTCCATGTGGTAAGCACCGGGGCGCGGGGCTTTCCACAGCTTGTGCAGCTCGCCAGGCATGGTGCCCGCGGCGCACATCACCACGGTACCGGGGCCGGACGCACGCTGCACCGCGCCGATCACCTGCTGGTCGGTGGGCAGCCGGTTGTCGTCCCGCGGGGCGTCGGTGAGCGGGTCGACAGCGGCAAACCAGACCTCTTTCAGGCTCGGCAGGGGCGGCTCGAAGACGTGACCGCCCAGCGCCTCGCCCAGCCTCTCCAGCCCGACCAGCGCGTCGCAGCACAAGGGCTCCGCCCCGTGTTTCATCGCGTCATAGGCCGCAACGTTGAGCGAGACCAGCTTGCGCGCGGGGTTCTGGAACAGCGCCCAAGAGCCGGTGGTAAAGTCCTGGAACCGTGTCCCTACGCCCAGCACCAGATCCGCATCGCGGCAAACCGTGTTGGCAGAGCCGGCGCCGGTCACTCCCACGGGGCCGAGGTTCAGCGGGTGGTCCCAAGCCAGAGCGGACTTCCCCGCCTGGCTTTCGACCACGGGGATCTGATGCGTCTCGGCAAAGCCCTGCAATGCGCCGCAAGCTCCGGCATAATGCACCCCGCCGCCGGCGACGATCACCGGGCGTTTGGCATCACGCAGCATGGCCGCGACCCGCTCCAGCTCCACCGGATCGGGATGCGGCCGGCGGATGCGCCAGGTCCTGGGCTCGAAGAAGGCTTCCGGCCAGTCGTACGCCTCTGCCTGCACGTCCTGGCAGAAGGCCAGCGTCACCGGGCCGCAATCCACGGGGTCGGTCATGGTTCGGAAGGCGCGCGGCAGCGCGGTCAAGAGTTGCTCGGGCCGGGTGATGCGGTCGAAATAGCGGCTGACCGGTTTGAAGCAGTCATTGACGCTGACGGTGCCGTCGCCGAAGTCCTCTATTTGCTGCAGCACGGGGTCTGGGCCGCGGCCTGCAAAGACATCGCCGGGGATTAGCAGCAGCGGCAGCCGGTTCACATGCGCGAGCGCTGCGGCCGTCACCATGTTGGTGGCACCCGGCCCGATGGAGGAGGTGACCGCCATCGCCCGCCTGCGCGCCGACTGCTTGGCATAAGCGATGGCGGCATGGGCCATGGTCTGCTCGTTGTGGCCCCGGTAGGTTTGGAAGCTCTCGCGCTCCGCATGAAGCGCCTCGCCAAGGCCCGCCACGTTGCCGTGGCCGAAGATCGCCCAGATGCCGGCGAGGAAAGGCTCGCCGTCCTCGTTCAGTTGCGCGGCGAGGTATTTCACCATCGCCTGCGCGGCGGTCAGACGGAGTGTCGTCATTCTGCAGCCTTTCCCACGCTTGCCCGCGCCTCGTCCCAGATGTGGCAAAGACGGGCGTAGTTGTCCTTCATCCGCGCCACGGCGCCCGCATCATCCAGGCGCCCGGCAAACCAGTCTCGCGCCGCCTGGCCGAAGATCGTGCGGCCCACCGCAAAGCCCTTCACCAGCGGGAAGCGGACGGCGAGCGCAAAGCTCTCGCGCAGCTCTGCCTCCGGCGCGTCGAGGCCAAGCACGACAATGCCACGGGTGCGCTTGTCATTGCGTTCGATCGCCTCGCAGCTTGCGGCCCAGGCGGCCTCGGTGCGGAAGGGTTCCAGCTTCCACCAGTCGGGGTAGATACCCGCATCGTAGATCCGCTGGATCACCGCCGGGGTGGTGGTCTCATCCACCGGACCCACCTTCGAGGGGATGACCTCCAGCAGGAACTCGAGCCCGTTGCGGCGGCAGGACTGGAACAGGCGGCGCAGGGTTGCGATCTGCTCTTCCCACATCGCCGCGTCATCCTGCGGGTGCGGGAAGCAGAGGCATTTGACCACGTGATCCGCCGGCCATTCCTTCAGCCCGCCGCAATCCTCGCCCACTTGCGGCTCCAGCCGCAGGGGGCGCGAGCCAGGCCATTCCACCGGGCGGCCGATCCACAGCCCCTGCCCCGCCGCCGCATAGAGCGCGCGTTTGCCGAGGCGGCCGTCGCAGAGAATGCCGTGACCGCCCTGCCCCGTGGCCTTTGCCGCCGCCGCTTGCAGGCAGAGGTCCTTGAATGCGCCGATCCGCTCCGGTGTTGCGCCCTCCATCTCCTCCATCTGGCTGCGGTGATCGAAAGCAAAGACGCGGATGTCGTTCCAATCGCCCTTGCGGGTGGTTGACCAGTGCAGCTGCTCCAGCTCCGGGTCCTTGCGCAGCGCCTTCTCACGCACCCCGCGGGAGAGAAAAAACTGCAGTTCCTCCCAGGTTGGATAGGCCGGCGTGCAGCCATGGCGGCTGACCGCGAAAGCACCGCAGGCATTGGCGTATTTCAGCGCTGTGGGCCAGTCTTCGCCATCAAGCCAGCCTTTCAGGAGGCCCGACATGAAGCCATCGCCCGCGCCCAGCACGTTGAAGACCTCGATGGGAAAGCCCTCGCCGGTTTCTCCGGTATCAAGACCGTCGGGAATTTCACCGGTGAAGGCCACCGCGCCAGCCGCGCCGCGTTTGCAGACCAGTGTGGCGCCGGAGACTTGACGCACCGCGCGCAACGCGGCCACCGTATCGGTGGTGCCGCCGGCGATGTGGAACTCCTCCTCGGTGCCGACGATCAGGTCGAAGAGGTGCAGCGTGGATTGCAGCTTGGCGGTCACCGCCTCGGAGGCGATGAAGCGGTTCTCGCCATCGCCATGCCCCGACAGCCCCCAGAGGTTCGGCCGGTAGTCGATGTCGAGCGCCGTCTGCGCGCCGTGTTTGCGGGCGAGCTCCAGCGCCTTCAGTACCGCGGCCTCGGTGCGGGGGTTGCTGAGGTGGGTGCCGGTGGCCACCACTGCCCGGGCACGGGCGATGAAACCCTCGTCCACGTCATCCGCGCTCAGGGCCATGTCGGCGCAGTTCTCGCGGTAGAAGATCAGCGGGAACTGCTCTTCGTCCCGGATGCCGAGCAGCACCAAAGCCGTCAGCCGCTCCGGGTCGGTGAGGACACCGGTGACATCAACCCCTTCCTTCACCAGCTCCTCGCGCAGGAAGCGGCCCATGTGCTCGTCGCCGACTTTGGTGAGCAGCGCCGAGCGCAGCCCCAGCCGGGCGGTGCCGGTGGCCATGTTGGTGGGTGAGCCGCCCACGTATTTCTCGAAACTGCGCATGTCTTCCAGGCGGCCGCCCACCTGCGCGCCGTAGAGGTCCACCGACGAACGCCCGATGGTGATGAGATCCAGATCCTTCGCCATCAGACAGTGCCCTCCAGCGAGCCTTCGAGCTGGGCCAATTCCTGCCCGCCCGCCATCAGGTCCTGCAGTTCCTCGGGGGTGATCTCGCCGCGCTTGGCAGTGCCCAGCGTCTTGCCGCGGTTAAGCACCGTGAAGCGGTCGCCCACGGCCAGGGCGTGGCGCACGTTGTGGCTGATGAAGACCACGCCGACGCCCTGCTTGCGCACCCGGTCGATGGTGGCAAGCACGTTGGAGGTCTGCCGCACCCCCAGCGCCGAGGTCGGCTCGTCCAGGATCAGCACCCGCGCACCGAAGTAGACCGCACGGGCAATCGCCACAGTCTGGCGCTCGCCCCCCGAAAGCGTGCCGACCGCCTGATCGGGGCCGCGCAGGTTGATGCCCATCTTGCGCATCTCTTCCACGGTGGTCGTGTTCATCATCTCGATGTCCATCCGGCGGAAGGGCTTGCGGCCCTTGACCGGCTCGCGCCCCATGAAGAAGTTGCGCGTCACGCTCATCAGAGGGATCATCGCAAGATCCTGGAACACGGTGGCAATCCCCGCTTCCATCGCGTCGCGGGGGCTGTCGAAGTTCATCGGCTGCCCGTCGATTGTGATGCTGCCCTTGGTGGGCTTGTGGACGCCCGACATGGTCTTGATGAAGGTCGACTTCCCCGCGCCATTGTCGCCCAGCAGGCAGTGGCATTCACCCGGTTTCACCTCGAAGCTGACACCGGCCAGCGCGATGATGTTGCCGAAGTGCTTTTCGATGTCTTTCATTTCGATGATCGGCTTGGTTTCGCCTTGCGGATCACCATGGTGGAACTTCGTGTCCTGGGTCATCTCAACGCTCCCCCGTCACGCGCTTGCGGATGTAGTTATTGAAGAGCACCGCGATCAGCAGCATGCCGCCCAGGAAGATCTGGAACCAGTCCTGGTCGAAATCGGTGTAGGTGAGGCCGATGGTCACCATGCCGAAGATGATGGCGCCGAAGAAGGCCCCGATGGCCGATCCGTAGCCGCCGGTCAGCAGGCAGCCGCCGATCACCGCGGCGATGATGGCCTCGAATTCCTTCATGAAGCCGCGGCGGGCATCGGTGGAGCCTGCGTCCATCACCGTGATGATTGCCACCAGCGCACCGCACATCGCCGTTACCATGAACAGCGAGACCTTGACCTTGCGCACCGGCACACCGGAGTTGGAGGCCGCGTCGCGGTCACCGCCGGAGGCAAAAATCCAGTTGCCCTGCGGGGTGCGCAGCAGCACGTAGGTTGCCACCAGCGCGAGCGCCACGAACCACAGGATCTCGACGGGGATGCCGCGCACCTTGGGGGCACCGCTCTTGAAGGTTTCGATCAGGCCGGCCTCGGCCAGCCAGGTAAAGACCACGCCGAAGGCATCGCCGGAGAACAAGGGCGCCAGCCAGTCGCCCTCGACCGCGTCGCGCACGCCGCGCAGCTGGGTGGAGCCGCCAGAGGCAAGCTTCAGCCCGACCAGCGAGGCACCGCGCAGGATGAACAGGAAGGCCAGCGTCACGATAAAGGACGGCAGCCCGGTCTTCAGCACGATCGTCCCGTTCAGCGCGCCCAGCCCGGCCGCCACCGCCATGGTCAGCGGAATGGCGAGGATCAAGGGCAGTCCGAGCGTCACCACGCAAGCGCCGAAGATGAGGCCCGCAAAGGCCACCATCGAGCCGATCGACAGGTCGAACTCGCCGCCGATCATCAGGAGCGCCGCGCCGATGGCGAGAATGCCGAGCTGCGCCGCGGGGGTCATGAAGTTCATGATGCCCGACAACGTGAACATGGCGCTGTCGGCGGTGGCGAGAAAGAAGGCCGTCACGAGGATCACACCGGCGATCGCGCCAAGCTCCGGGCGTTTCATCAGCCGGGCGCCGAGCCCTTCCTTCTTCAGACGTTCGTCCTGAACGATTTGGGCCGTGTCGGCCATGACGTGCTCCTCCTTGAGATACAGCGGGGCCGCGGCGCAGCGGTGCACGCCACGGCCCCCAATCGTGTTCAGCTTTTCGCTTCAGTGGCTTAGCGGATGCCCTGCGCGCTCAGCTCGACCACCTGGGACGCCTTGTCCTTGGTGATGAGGTTCGGGCCCGACGGCACGTTGCCGCCCGGGATCAGACCGAACTTGGCGTTGAGCGCGAGGAAGGCCACCGGCAGGTAGCCCTGCAAGAACTGCTGCTGGTCGATCGCGAAGGCCGCGTTGCCCGCCGCAACGCTTTCCAGGAAGCTTGCGGAGAGATCGAAGGTCGCCACGTTGACTTCGCCGGTGCGCCCAACAGCTTCCACCGCGCGCACGGACGGTTCGCCCACCAGCGACGCGCCGAGCCCCATGATTGTGTCGATGTCCGGGTTGGCTTCCAGAGCGGCCTTCACCTTGGCTTCCACCTCGGCCGGGTCGTTCTGGGTCGGGATAACCTCGACGGAGCCGCCGAACCCGTCGGCAAAGCCTTCGCAGCGCAGGTCGAGCGCCACATTGCCGACCTCCTGGTTGACGCAGATGCCGATCTCGCCGCCCATCTCCGCCAGCTTCTCGCCTGCGGCCTGGCCAGCGGTATATTCATCCTGGCCGACATGCAGCAGTGCGCCGAGGTCCTTGGAGACGTCGGAGCCGGAGTTCATCGAGATCACCGGGATGCCCGCATCCACCGCACGCTTGATCGAGGGCGCCAGCGCATCGGCGTCAGGAATGGAAACCACCAGCCCGTCGGGCTCCTGGTTCACGGCGGCATCGATCAGCTGGCTCATCTGCACCATGTCGAAGGTCTCCGGCGATCGGAAGTCGACGCTGGCACCGGTGTCCTCGGCCGCCTTTTCGACGCCGTTCTTCACCACCGACCAAAACGGGTCGTTCGCCTGGCCATGCGCCACCACGATGATCTCCTGCGCGAGCGCCGGGGCCGCGATGGCCATGCCTGCGGCGACTGCCGCCGTTTTAAAGAATGTGTTCAATGTTTCCTCCCTTGTGCAATGACCGGAAGCCCGGCCCCGGGCACCGCAGCCCTGTTTCAGCCAGCTGGCGGCACCCTATCCCTGTCCGGCCTCCCGCCGGTGGACGCGGCTCGGGGTCGAATCGCCCCCATGGAACATTTATTCCATTTCCCATTCAATCCGTCAAGGTTCGCAGCGCTGCGCGCCAGCCAGAACCGCCAGTGCGGTGGTGAGCGTAATGGAAGCGTTGAGCGACCGGAAACCGGCCACCTCATCCTCCCGCACGACCAGCACCTCAGCGGCAAATTCGAACAGCGGGCATTTTTCCGAATCCGTCAGGCCGAAGACCTTCACACCGCGCTCATGCGCCGCTTTGGCGAGCGCGATGGTCTCCTCCGAGAAAGGCGCGAAGGTCACTGCGAAGAGGGCGTCCTGCGGCGCCAGCAGCGGGGCGCTGTCCAGATGGCCCGCATCCGAATGCAGCACCGCGGGCACGTCCAGTTTGCCCAGCAAATAAGCCAGATTGCTGACCACCGCAAAGGCCCGCCGCATGCCCGCCAGGTGCACTATCCGGGCCCCAGCCAACCCATCAGCAACTCTCATAAGCCCTTCATTTGCAACGGAGTTCCCAATTCCTATCAGGGACTTATGGCCCGCTTCGGCAAACTCCGCCAGCAGCTGCCCGCTGTTGCGCGCGGCCTCCGGGCTGAGGCTTGCCAGGCGCTGCTCGTAGTCCGGGCGGAAGCTGGTGTACCGCTCCCTGAACAAGGCCTGCATTTCCGAATAGCCGGAAAAACCGATGGCCTGGCAGAACCGCATATAGACCGATGGCGCCACGCCGGAGGCCTTCGCCATGTCCGACACGGTCGAGACCGCGATCAGATGCAGGTGCCGCCGGGTGAACTCGGCGCATTGGTTCAGCCGCTTCGGCAGTGACCCGATCATCTCATCCAGCCGCTCGATCGCCGCAGTAACCGTCGCCGGCGCGGCTGGCTCTCCGCTGTTTCCGCTCATTCGAAACCCTCTTGCTTGACAGGTCCATCTTAATCCCTCATCACCAAATATGGAATGAAAATTCCACCAGGGAGGAAATCGTGATTCTACGTCTAGGTCTGATCGGCACAGGGTTCATGGGCAAGGCCCATGCGCTTGCTTACCGTTCCGCGGGCGCCGTCTTTGGCGGCCTGCCGGAGGTCCGGCTGTCGATGCTGTGCGACACCCCGGAGCCGGAGGCGCGGAAATACGCCGCCCAGTTCGGTTTCGAGACCGCTACCGCCGACTGGCGGGCGCTGGTGGCCTCGCGGGAAGTCGATATCGTCTCGGTCACCACGCCAAACGGGCTGCACAAGGAAATGGCGCTGGCCGCGATTGCGGCGGGCAAGCATGTGCATTGCGAAAAGCCCCTGGCGCTCACGCTGGAGGACGCGCAGGAGATGGAAGCCGCCGCGCGCGCCGCCGGGGTGCGGACGATGGCGGGCTACAATTACATCCACAACCCGGCAATCAGCCATGCCCGCGCGCTGATCGCTGAAGGCGTGATCGGCCGCGTGGTGCATTTCCGCGGCAAAGTGGACGAGGATTACCAGGCCGACCCGAACCTGCCCTGGACCTGGCGCGCCAAGCGCGCGGACGCAGGCCTCGGCGCGCTGGGGGATCTCGGCTGCCACCTGGTGTCCATGTCGCAGGTGCTGATGGGCGGCATCGAAAGCCTCATCGCGGACACCCAGATCATCCACGAAACCCGCCCCCTGCCGGACGGCGCCGGACGCGGCACGGTGGAGAACGAGGACACCGCTTCCGCCCTTGTCCGCTACAAGACCGGCGCGCAGGGCACGCTTTGCACCTCGCGTTCAGCCTGGGGGCGCAAGAACACGCTCGACTGGGAGGTGCATGGCACCAAGGGCATGATCACCTTCGCCCAGGAGCGGCTGAACGAGCTCAAGCTCTTCACAAACGACGGCCCTCGGGCGCAGCAGGGCTTCCGAACCATCCTGACCGGGCCGGAGCACGCGCCCTATAGCGCCTTCTGCCCCGCGCCCGGCCACCAGCTTGGCTTTGGCGACCTGAAGACGATCGAGGCCGCCGCCTTCCTGCGCGCGATTGCCGCCGGGCAGGACACGTTCCCCAATTTCACCGATGCGCTTGAGATCGAGCGCGTCATCCACGCTATCGACACTTCGGCCCGCGAAGGCCGCCGCGTCACTCTCTGATCATTCCGGGAAAGGAAAACGCTCATGAAAGTCGCACTTTTCGGCGCAGGCCGCATTGGCAAGGTCCATGCCGCCTCGATCAAGACGGACCCGCGCTCCCAGCTGGTGGCCGTCACCGACGTGATGCAGGACGCCGCCGAGGCGCTGGCCCGCGAACACGGCATCGCGGTCCGCTCGCCCGAGGAAATTCTCGCGGATGCCAGCATCGACGCCATCCTCATCGCCTCCTCCACCAACACCCACGCTGAGCTGATCGAGGCGGGTGTGAAGGCAGGCAAGGCGATCTTCTGCGAGAAACCCATCGACCTGTCGCTGGAGCGCGCGCTGCAGATCCGCAGAACCGCCGCCGGGCACGACAAGCCGATGATGATGGGTTTCAACCGCCGGTTCGACCCGAATTTCGCTGCGCTCAAGGCCGCGCTTGATGCCGGTGAAGTGGGCAAGGGCGAATTGCTTGCCATCACCTCTTATGACCCGGCGCCGCCTCCGGTAAGCTACATCAAGGTCTCCGGCGGGCTTTACCGGGACATGATGATCCATGATTTTGACATGTGCGCCTTCCTCTTTGGCATGCCGCAGTCAGTTATGGCGCATGGTTCCTGCCTGGTCGATCCCGAGATCGGCGCTGCGGGCGACATCGACACTGCCGTGGTGGTGCTGACCTACGCCGATGGGCGCATCGCCACCATCCGCAACTCCCGCCGCGCGCCCTATGGTTATGACCAGCGGGTGGAGGTTCTTGGATCGGAAGGGACCTTGGCGGCGGAGAACGAACTGGAAAACACCGTGGTGAAGTCCACCACCGCCGGTACGGTCTCGGCCAAGCCGGTCTATTTCTTCCTCGAACGCTACATGCGTGCATATGCGGTTGAATGGTCCGCCTTCGTCGATGCGGTTGCTGAAGGCAAGCCGGTTCCCGCCTCGATCCAGGACGGGGTAAATGCGCTGGCATTGGCCGAGGCCGCGAACCGCTCTTTGTCGGAGGGACGGCCAGTAGAGATCACCTCTGACCTCACGGGGGCGTGACAATGGGTTTCACCCTTGCCGCCTGCGCGGAGATGCTGTGGCGTGACAAGCCGATCGAGTGGCGCTGTGCACGGCTGAAGGAGATGGGGTTTCACGTCGGCCTGTGGAACTGGCCGGATCATGACTTGGCCAAGCTGGAGGCCTCCGGTGCCACCTTCTCAATCATGAACGGGTACCTTGAAGGGCGTCTGGCCGACGATGAGGGCGCGGCGATGCTGCTATCCTCGGCCCGGGAGACCGCGCTGGTGGGCAAGCGCCTCGGCGTCGCGCGGCTGAACCTGCACGGCACCGGCCTTGGCGATGGCGGCAGGCCAAAGAAGGCGGAAGCCACCACTCCGCTCAAATGGGTAAAGGCGCTGGACACGCTGAACCGGATCTGTGACCTGGCCGCGGAGCTGGATGTGGTCTTCACGCTGGAAAACCTCAACCTGCCGGTGGATCACGCGGGCGTGCCCTTTGCCCGCGCGGAAGAAACCCTCGCGCTGGTCTCCGCCATCGACCGGCCCGAGCTGAGGTTAAACTTGGATCTCTACCACGCGCAGATCGGCGAAGGGAATCTGATCGAACTATGCCGGGCCTGCTTGCCCTGGACCGGGGAAATCCAAGTCGCCGATGTGCCCGGCCGCTGTGAACCGGGCACGGGGGAGATCAACTATGCCGGTATCGCCCGCGCGCTTGCTGCTATGGGATACTCTGGCCCGGTTGGGATGGAGGCATTTGCTTCTGGCGATGAGGAAGCAGCGCTTCTTGCCTTCAAGACTGCATTCTCCGTTTGAATCCACCTTCGAACACCCAATTCGCTTCAGGCCGCAACAGATCGTGCTCTGGCCTGCAATGCTTGCAGCCAGGCCCGTTATTGAGACGGATGGGAGAAGGCTCCGTGGAAACAGAACGACCTGCAGTTATCGGAATTGCCCTGATGCGCCCTAAGCTGAGGAACCAAGAGCTGCTCTATATCCGACGGAAAACGGCCGGGCGCGCCGAATGGCAAGACCCCGGCGCCGCGCTTCCGGCGCGCCAGGTGCAATGACACTTCAGCAGTTTCCCGATGGACCAACCAGGATCTGCGCAAATACCCCCTTGTCGCTCCACCGCTTCCAACTGTTGTGCAGGGTCTTGTGCGGGCCGCATACCTTGGGGGAATCCTGCCACCGTAATCCACTGCGATTGATAAAAGTAGTTCCACTCAGGACACGCCGGTCACCGGCGCGGGGCTTGCCGTGGGAGTTCGGAAAATAGGGTTCAAGGCGCGCCATCTGCGCGTCGCACAGCCGGTAGAGGCCAGACGTGCCACCGCTCGATTTTGGAACGATGGTTCATGCCGGTCAGCGGAAATCAATGGGGCCCGACCCTAAGGCCTGACGGTTCATGAGAAGCGCCTTTGCAAGATCGCGTTCAGCCCTTCGGACAATAGTACCAGTCCGATGATTGCAAGCGTGACGGTTGCTGCCTTGTCGTACTGGAACGAGCGCACGTAGGTCTGAACGTACAGCCCGACGCCGCCGGCGCCAACGATGCCTAGGATCAGGCTTTCGCGGAGGTTCAGTTCAAACCGGAAGACGGTGTCGCGCAGCACTACCGGCGCCATCTGAGGCCAGATTCCCCACCGCAGCAGTTGCGCCCGGCTGGCGCCTGCGCTCTCCAGTGCAGCTAGCGGAGCGGCACCGACATTGTCGATTGCTTCGGCATAGAATTTCGCCAGCATGCCCGTGGCATGAAAAGTGATTGCAAGAATACCGGGCAGCGGGCCGAGCCCCACAGCCCCCACCATCAGCATCCCCACCAGGATTATAGGAATCGACCGGATCACCGCCAGCAGCGCCCGCACCGGACGCCAGATGGCTGCGGGCACCAGTGTCTCAGACGCAAGCACGGCAAGCCCCGCGGACAGCACGACCGCAAACAGCGTTCCCAGAATGGCGATCCTCAGTGTCTCTGCGAGGCCTGTCAGGACTTCCGGCCAGACCGAAAGATCCGGCGGCATCATCCGGCCCAGGAATTCCGCCAGCCGCAGCCCCGCGCCGGGCAGTTTGTCCAAACCGATATCAGCGTTTCCCGCGGCCCACAGCACCGCCAGCCCAAGTGCGCCCCAAACTAAGGCGCGGCTCATCAGCCAACCACCCGCAATCCGGCACCTGGCGCGGTGCCGTGGTACAATTTGCTGATGTCATCGTTCCCGACCATCGCGGAGGGTTTGTCAAACAGCACCGCCCCTGCCCGCAGTCCAACGATGCGGCCGGCAAAGCGCCGTGACAGATCTGGCTGATGCGAACTGAAGACAACGGCGATGCCGCGCTTTCGCGCCGCATCGGTGATCAGTTCCAGGATGCGCTCGGCATGCGCCGGATCGAGGTTGCTGACCGGTTCATCCGCCAGGATCAGTTCAGGCTCCTGCGCCAGGCAGCGGGCGATGGCCACCCTCTGGCGCTGCCCGCCCGAAAGCTGATCTGCGCGGCGCTGCGCCAGCTCAGTCAGGCCTGTGTCTTTCAGTGCAGTGGCCGTCTTGAGGTGATCCTGCGCACCGTAGCGCCCCCATAGCGAAGGCCAGATACGCATGCGCCCCAGCCGCCCGTTCATCACATTCTGGTAAACGCTCTGCCGGTCGACCAGCGCGAACTCCTGAAAGATAAAGCCGGTCTTCAAGCGGGTTTCACGCGCTGGTGACCGGTTATTCGGAAGCCGGTTGCCCAGCACCTCAGCCCGGCCGCGCCACCCGCGGACCCGCCCGTCCAGCAAGGCCAGCAAGGTCGACTTTCCGGCACCCGAAGCCCCCAGCAAGGCTACGCATTCCCCCGGCGCCACCTGCAACGATACGTCTTGCAGGGCCTGGGAGCCGTCGAAACAATGCGACACTGCATGGAGGGAAAGCGCCTGGGTCATTTCAAATAGCCATAGCGGCGCGCCATCTGCCGGACTCCGTCATAGGCCGTGGGATCAGCTGCCACATAACCGTCAGGGCCGTAGAGATAGGCCAGCAAATACCGGTTCTCAGCCTGGTTCAGGCGCAGCATGGCGTCCACGAAGCGGCCCTGCAGACCTGCATCGAGACCAGGCCGGGCAATGACGGCATGGCTGGGAATCTGTTCGCTTTCGCCCAGCACCTTGACCTCTGCCTGCTGTTCGGGCGTCAGGTAGAGATCGGCGAACTGGCTTGCACCCGCGGCATCCACCAGCCCATTGGCCATAGCTTGCATTGCCTGCTGATAGCCGCCTGCAAAGAACTTCTGGCCAAAAAACCGGTCCGCATCACCAGCATCGGCCACCAGCCCTTCCCGCACAAACAGGTCCAGCGGATAGAGGTAACCGGATTCCGACACTGGATCGGCAAAGGCAATGTCGCGGCCCTGCAGGTCTGCCAATGTCTCGATACCGCTGTCCTTGCGCACAAACACCCGGCCCGCATAGCTGGGCTGGCCGCGGTAGACCTCTGACAGGAGCGGCACGGCCCCGATCTGGTCTTCCGCCAGCACAAAGGGCAAGGCGCCCATGAACGAGATATCGGCATCGCCATTTCGCAGTGCCTCGATCGCCGCAGCGTGGTCAAAGGTAACAAAGCCGGTAACCGGAACCTCCAGCTGTTGAGACAGCCACGTGGTGATCGTCTCGACATCCCCCAGCAGCTTCTCCGGGTTTTCCTGCGGAATGAAGGCGAGTTTCAGTCCTTCGTCCGCGGCGGCCATTGCAGGCGCTGCGAGGACGGCAGCAGCGGCAGTCATAAAGTTACGGCGGGAAAGCATCAGAACATCCTCTCGTCAATCTCGGCCTGCATGGCTTTGAAAGTCTCCCACTGGTGGCCGGCCTCAGCCCAGTCACCCGCGGCGCTGGCATCGCCAACCGCCCGTAAAACTGCGGCAAACCGGTAGATGTCAGGCTTGGCGCCCTGATTGGTCATCACGCTGGCATCCGCCGCCAGGTCCGGCGCAACGGTGTCAATCAGCACGGCGATGTTCTCAGCATCCCGCATTGGGATCAGCGTATCCAGCGTCGAGGCAAACGTGGTGAGTTCCTCCCACGACAGGCGGAACACGCTGTCGCGGCCTTCAAAGCGCTGGTAGGGCTCTTCGCCGTCCCCCACTGCCTGCAGATAGGCGGTCAGATCGGCGCGCTGTTCGGCATCCAGGCCCAGATCCTTGGTCTCGTTGAACCAGTCCACTACGCTCGCCAATGTCGGCAATGAGCCGTCATGCATGTACGGCGCGGTAAAGTTGACATTGCGCAGGGTCGGGGTTTCGAACGCGGTTGCGGTGCCGCCCGGGAACGGCGGCTCAGCCAAGCCGATGTCATAGGTCTGCCCGTCCCGGAAGAACCGGTCCGGTGTGTGGCAGGAGGCGCAAGACCTGTCCCCAAGCCCGGCAAATCCCGTGTTGAACAGGGCTTCGCCGCGCCTCGCAGCCTCGGATGCCATGTCCGTCAGCCGCCCGGCTTGGTCGATCAGCGGGTTGGGCAGAAAGTCAAAGGCGCGCAAGTAGGCCACCATTGCGTCCAGCTGAAACGGCGTCGGTTCCGCCCCGGCAAATTCGGTCACGATCACATTGCGCACAAACTGCCGCAGGCTCGGCTCGCGCCCGTCACGCCCATAAGGCGCGGTAAAACGAATGCCGCGCATCGACGGCGTGTCCAGATGATCGTCCTCCCGGTCATTGAACAGCGGGTTGAAGAAGGAACTGTCCACATCGATCCCTCCGGCATGGCGCGACAGGCCTGGAATGAAGAGATCCCGGTTCACATCCGACCGGTTGTGGCAGGTGGAGCAGGCAATCCCCAGATCGCGCGCGGGGTAGCCAAAGATCTCGGGGCTGTCGAACAGCATGTCGCCATAGGCCACCAGCGGCAGGTTGGCCTCATCCTCGCCAGCCTCTTCGAACTGCAGCACCAGCCGCGGCAGCTCGCGCTGATCGGCGATATTGGAACCCGGCGGCAGAGTGGCCGGCAGCACCACCGGCGTGCCTGCGCGCACCGCTGTTTCCGGCACTGGAGTCAGCTTGCCGCGCTCTGCAAAGGCAGCGGGCAGATAGTTGGCCCCGATGTAGCCCGCGATGACAGCTTGTGCCTTGGCAAACCGCGCCGTGTCCGCAGCCTGCGCGCCAGTGCCCAGAACACCGGCACTCCCCAGCGAGGAGTTCAGTACAAGCCAGGCCCGGCCCAGATCGCGCGCTGCCTGCTTGTCCGCCGCCTGAATGCCGTCCTCAAACGCCCGGAACAGCGCCGCAGCCTGCGCAACCTCAAATCCTGCTTCAGGCTGGCCCAGGACGGCCTCGGCCGCTTTCAAATGCTGCAGCATGCCATTGGCCAATGCCGTTGTTGCGGCAGCGAACAGCGCCTGCCGGTCTTCCGCCTCCAGCGCCGCGCGGATACTCCGCGCGTCCTCTTCCGAGACTCGCGACAGCGCATTCGCCGCCAGCGCACTGCCAGGCGCCTGAGCGGTCCAGTTCTGTTCGATCTTGTCCCAGGGAACCGGCGTCAGGTTCGCCATGAACAGGCTCAGCCTGTAGGCGGCGGCCCGCGGCGCCCAGGGGGCTTCTTCAATAGCCGTGGCCGCCGCACTCAGCGGAAGCAGGCCTATCAGGGCGGATGCGATCAGGTGTTTCATGGTCCAGCCTACAAATATTAGCCTTGGCTAAATTCTGTAGGAACCTCTATGTTGTTGTCAAGCCCCTCGCTGCTGGTGCATACACGTTAGGGCGCGGAGTAAAGGGTTCCGCGCCCGCAGCAGCTACCGTGAGCAGAATGACCGACCAGAAACCGCATCTCTTCGGACGCAGCGCAGACGACCATGCCAGCGGCTTCGAGGCTGCCCGCGCCGCCCGTCAAAGCGAAGTTGTGGAGGACTATGTTGAACTGATCGCCGAACTGATCCACCAGAACGGCTCGGCAAGGCCTGTGGAGATTGCCGAATGCCTCGGGGTAACCCAGCCCACTGTTTCCAAGAACCTGAACCGGCTGAAACGCGAGGGATTAATCGAACAGGAGCCCTACCGCTCAATCCGCCTGACGGATGCCGGGCGCCAGTTGGCCGAAGCTTGCCGTAAGCGCCACCGGATCGTGGTGGAGTTCCTGATCGCCCTGGGCATTTCCAAAGACGTGGCCGAGCACGATGCAGAGGGCATCGAGCATCATGTGAGCGAAGAAACCTTGCGAGTCTTCAAGGCTTTTACCCGGAAATAAGCGCGCCCCCCTGTCCCGGTTTGATGCCGCTCCGGTTTCTCACTTATGCAGGCTGAGCTTCGACGGTGAAGGGACTTTTCCAGCCCGGGTCTGAGTGCCGCCGGCGCGGATTGTAGAAGCCGTTGATATATCCCTCGCGGCTCTTGGCGCGCTTCAGAGCAAAGCTGAGCTGCGGGACGTAAAAGCGCACGAATTTGTCCATCGGCAAACAGCGCGACCTCAGCCGTTATCTCTGCGTCAGCCGTGAACCGCGCTGAAGCTGGATTTGCCTGACCGCACAGGTCCAGCCGGTGTCATTCCATTAGGTTCAACGGGCAAGCGCGTGCATGTGATTTGGCCGAATGCGCGTGCCAATCGTGCATCGGCGCTATTATCCTTATGGTGACAACGGCAAGTTTGTATTTGGCCCGCCGCCCGCAATCTCCTTGCCGGACACGATGCCGAGGGTGCATTTTCATCATGAGCCAGGCTTTTCAACTCGAACTGAGCTTCTCGCAGGAGGCTGGCGAAAGCGTCCTGCGCCCCATTGGCATGCTCACGATCAGAACTGTTTCCCGGGCCAGCGGCTACCTCGGACAACTGGAGCCTCACCGTCGGCTGGTCGTCGACATGGCTGGGGTCGCCCGCATGGACACTGCGGGAGCCTGGGTCCTGTCCGGCCTTGAAAAGCGGCTGATGACCTCCGGTGGAACGACGGAATTCCGGAACATGAGCGCGGAAGCCGCGCTGCTGCTCGACAGTGTAAGGCACGCCATGCCCAGGAAGGAGGCAGCTGCACCGCGAGAAAAAGGCCTCATCGCCTTTCTGGAGTCCGCCGGAAAGACAGTGATGGCAGGGGTGGCATTCCTCCTCGAACTGACCGGCTACCTTGGTCTCTTCATCGCGAGGCTCGGCCGCGTCATACGTCATCCAAGTGAGTTTCGGCTGACCGCTCTTGTAGCCCATTCCGAGGATGTGGGGTTTCGCGCGGTGCCTATCGTTGCGCTGATGGCCTTCCTGATCGGAGTTGTTCTGGCATTCCAGGGTTCGGCCCAATTGCGGCAGTTCGGTGCGGAGGTCTTCGTTGTCGATCTGATCGCAATCTCAATCCTGCGCGAGCTCGGCATTCTCCTGACGGCGATCATTGTCGCGGGCCGCACCGCCTCGGCTTTCACCGCGGCCATCGGCTCGATGAAAATGCGCGAGGAAATTGACGCGATGCGTACGCTCGGGCTTGATCCGGCGACGGTCCTTTTCCTGCCGCGGATCCTGGCCCTTCTGCTGATGCTGCCGATCCTGGGTCTGATCGCGAATGTCATGGGGCTCTTCGGGGGCGCACTGATGGCCTGGATAGAACTCGGAATTTCTCCGTCGATGTTCCGCACCCGCCTGATCGAAGGAACCGAGGCGACCCACGTCTTCGTCGGGCTGGTCAAGGCGCCTGTCTTCGCGCTCATCATTGGCGTGGTCGGGTGTCATGCCGGGATGCAAGTGAAGGGCAACGCCGAGTCGCTCGGCCGGATGACGTCGAATGCGGTCGTCACCGCAATTTTCGCGGTGATCGTTGCCGACGCCTTGTTTTCGATCTTCTTCGCGCAGGTCGGTTTATGAAAGATGGCAAACAGCAGGAGGTGATCATCCGCGTCCGCGGGCTGAAGAACCAATTCGGATCGCACGTGGTGCATGAGGATCTCGACCTTGATGTCTACCGGGGCGAAATCCTCGGCGTCGTCGGAGGCTCCGGGACCGGCAAGTCGGTGCTGCTGCGGTCGATCACCGGTTTGCAGATACCGGCCGCAGGCTCGATCGAAGTCTTTGGCATCGACGTCCTCTCCGGCGAGGAGAGGGTGCGGGAGACACTGGACGAACGATGGGGCGTGATGTTCCAGGATGGCGCGCTTTTCTCCTCGCTCACCGTGCGCGAAAATGTCGAAGTTCCGATGCGGTCCGTACCGGGCCTCACCCCCGCGATCCGGCGCGAACTGGCCGATCTGAAGCTGTCGATGGTTGGCTTGCCCTACCTTGCCGGCGGCAATTATCCCGCGGAGCTATCCGGCGGAATGCGCAAACGCGCAGGCCTTGCCCGGGCCCTTGCGATGGACCCCGACATAGTCTTCCTCGACGAGCCGACGGCCGGACTCGACCCGATCGGCGCTGCCGCATTCGACACCTTGATCCGCAACCTCTGCCGGTCCCTGGGGCTTACTGTATTCCTTGTGACCCATGACCTAGATACCCTGTTCGCGATCTGTGACCGCGTCGCAGTCCTCGCCGAACGAAAGGTGCTCGCGACCGGCAGTATCGAGGATATGCTCAAGGTCAATCATCCGTGGATCCGTGAGTACTTCCATGGGCCGCGTGCCCGGGCGGCGTTAAACGCGCCGGCATCCGGCCAAGCCTCCAAAGGAAGGTGAGGATGGAGACCCGTGCCAACTATATCCTGATCGGCGCATTCGCCTTGGTGGGATTTCTGGGGATATTCGCCTTTTTTCTCTGGTTCGCCAACATCCAGCTGGATCGCCAATATGCCTATTACGACGTAGATTTCACGTCGGTATCGGGCCTTGGCGACGCATCGGACGTGCGATTTTCCGGCCTTCCGGTCGGGCAGGTCGTCGACGTGCGCCTTTCACCGGAACATGATGGGCGCGTGCGCGTCCGGGTGGAGATCGATGCGGCAACACCGGTGCGGAGGGACAGCGTCGCGACGATCGAGGCGCAAGGCGTTACCGGCGTCTCATACGTTGGAATCTCGGCCGGAACACCCGAGGCACCGCTACTGGCCGCCGCATCGCCCAAAGACGTCCCGATGATCGAAGCCGGGCAATCCGTACTGCAGTCCTTATCGCAGGATGCCCCCGAGGTCGTTGCCGAAACGCTGGAAGTGGTACGCGAATTGCGCCAGCTGCTTGGGGGAGAAAACCAGCAGCGGGTCGAAAACATCCTCAGGAACGTGGAACAATCCTCGGAAACCTTCGCCCAGGCATTGGAGGAGCTTTCCACGGTCAGCGCAAACGTTTCGAGTTTCGCGCGCGAGATCGGCCGTTTCAACACCATGCTGGACGATCTCACGAAAGATGCCTCGGGCGTGCTCGGCGCGGTCGAAACCACGCTCGCCGAGATCGGCGCCTTGTCAGCCGATGCACGGCGCGTTCTGGCAGAGGGATCTGATACCATTGCGGGAGCGGGCACAGCCATAGCGGCAGCTGACAACTACATCGCGGAGGTGCTTGGGCCAGCGACCACGCAACTTAAGAGCACGATGGCCGAGATCGAAAATCGCGTTGCCGCCTTGAGCGAGGAGATTACCGCCGTGATGACGACCTATTCCCAAACCGGGGAGACAGCCACCCGGCGCCTGACCGAAGCGAGGGAAACGCTCGCCGCAACGAATGCGCTGATCGCGCGTATTGGTGAAACGATGACCAGTGTGGACGCTGCGGCGGAACGGCTTGAAGGGTTGATCGGCAGCGGCGCCGAACCTCTAATTGCGGAGCTTCGCGCAGCCACGGCCGAGACGGCGTCTGTCATTAAACGGCTCGGCGATACGGCGGACACCGATCTGCCTGCGATCCTGGACGAGATCCGCGGCGCGGCCGAAACCGCCTCAAACGTCGTCGAGACGGTGGGCGCAGACCTCTCCTCGGCCTCGGGCAGGCTGGGCTCCCTTTCCCTGACCGCGAGCGAGACGCTCGAAGCTGCGCACACTACCTTCGCCAATGCCAACGAAACGCTGTCAGCGATCAACGCGGCGCTGGAAACCGGCGACCGTGCCCTGAAGGCGGCAGAGTCGGCCTTTCAGGGCGCGGACCGCGTGATAAACGAAGAGGCCGCGGGGATTGCCGAACGGCTGCGTGCAACCCTCACGGAACTCGAAGCGACGGTGGGCACGGTCGCTGAAGAGATCCCCGGCGTCGCGGAGGACTTGCGCGCCGCAAGCCGCTCGGCCGAGTCCGCCTTCGCCCAGATCGAAGGCTCGGTCGCCCGCAGCGCGCCCGCCCTTCGCGAATTCGCGGTGACAGCCCTGCCGCAATACGGCCGCCTGGCGGCCGAGACCCGCGCGCTGATCGGCAATCTCGACACTTTGATCGAGCAGATCCGCCGCAACCCAAGCCGCTTTTTCCTCTCCCCCCGCACGCCGGAGTTCAGACGATGACCGCGATGATACGCCTGCTGTTGATGCTTCTTGTGCTGCCTTTCGCGCCTGCGGGCTGCACTGCCCTCTCGGCGCTCGGGGAGGCATCGCAGCCGCTGGACGTCTATGAGCTTCGAACCCCGGAGGTGCCGCGGTCCGGCGCGCGCCGGAATGTCGAACTCATCGTTGAGGAGCCGATTGCGAGCGGCGCGCTTGCGGTTGAACGTATCATGATCCGGCCCTCGCCGCTGCAGGTGCAGTACCTTCCCGGCGCGCGGTGGGCAGACCCGGCTCCAATCATGCTGCAAACACTGATGGTGCGGAGCCTGACGCAGACCGGGGCGTTCAACTCGGTCGGGCGCGGCCCCATAGGAACCGTGGCCGACTACGCTGTGTTGAGCGAATTGACGGACTTCCAGGCCGAAACGGACGATGACGGTGAAACAGCGGTCATTCGAGTCCGGGCAGTTCTGCGTCTCATTCGCGAGAGCGATACGAAGGCGGTCGCGTCTCAAACCTTTTCAGTTACCGTCAACACTGGCCCCGCCGACACGGACGCCATCGTGGCGGCGTTCGATGCCGCGATTTCCCGCCTTATACCAGATGTTGTCTCATGGATTATCCGAAGCACATCCAGGTCCTGAGGTTGTTGCAACCGCCCAGAATTGCCCCCGGCAGTGCCGAGCAGGGAGTGGCCATCGACGGCTGTCCGGCTGGTAAGGTGCAGGCAGTGGACCGGTCTTCGTTGAAGGAGGGGCCGCACACCGGCATGCCGCCCTGGGCGGCAACCGGCTGCCGGCCGTCGATCCGCCGGCGCAGGATTGGCTCAAGAGAAGGCAAGCCGCGCGGCCCCCGGCTAGGCTCCGATGATGTTGCGATGGGAGCGGGCACTTGGCCATAGCAAGATCCACGGGCGAAATTCTTGCCGTCGCTGCCGTTCTGCTTACGGAGGCCGCGGCCTACCGTGCTCCACGCCTTGCCGGACCATGCCATCCCCGCAACCGTCACAGTCGTCTCGCCTGAGGCCAGTCACCCCCCAAAACAAGCAGAAGCGCTGTGCGAGCGCGAGCAGCTGGCGTTCCGCGTCCGCCCTCGCGTCCGTATCCCGCAGGCTCCGGTGGCGGAGCGGATCGAACGTGTAATGACCGGCCTGCGCGGCATTGCGGTGATGCAGCCGTATCGGGATAATTTCGGCAGGTTGAAAAATTTGGCGCCGCGCCGCAACCCCGATATGGCAGATGCCCGAAGGCCTCCGTCTCTGCAATCAGCCGCGCTCTCGTCATTTGCTGGATATGAGACCTAACCCCGATATACGGCTACTCGTTCTGTTCGGTTTTCCCGCGGCTGCGGTTGATACTTTTTCGCACTAGTGCAGTTTTCCGCTGCATTTGGAGAAGCCGCCCAGGGTCCCGCGCTGCCTCCTGCAACACAGCCTGAGAAACCGCTTGATTTCCGCCTGCAACGGCCACAGGTTTTGCTTGTCCCAGAGTTGTGGCAGCAACGACGATTGGCGCGCGACGGCACTCTGGGCGCAAGGAAACCCATGGATGGACCATACCCTTGCTGCAGATCCGGGCGCTCAGGAAAGCCAGGACCCTTTAGATGCCAACGCGGACCGCGCTGATCTGCAGAGGCCAGACCGCCCAGAGGCCCGTCGCCCCGCCGCATCCCTCCGAAACCGCCGGCCCCCCACAGCGAAGTTTCCGGCCGGGGAACGGGCCAAAGCTTTCCGCAAGCTCTTCTTCCCGCATGCCAGCACAGAAGACTGGAACGACTGGCGCTGGCAGATGCGCAACCGTATCCGCAGCCAGGAGGCACTGAGCCGTATCTTTGTACTGAGTGACGAGGAACAGGCGGCGCTGGCCCGGCAACAGGGCGGGCTGCCGGTCGGGATCACCCCTTATTATGCCAGCCTCATGGGGCTGGATGACCCGGATGAGCCGTTGCGGCGCACTCATATTCCCGTCGGGCAGGAGTATTTGAATCTGCCGGGCGAGGAAGGCGACCCGCTGAGCGAGGACCACGACACCCCGGTGCCAGGGCTGGTTCACCGCTACCCGGACCGGGTGCTGTTTCTGACCACCGGCACCTGCTCGACATACTGCCGCTATTGCACCCGGTCGCGGATGGTTGGGCAGGCGGGCGGCGAGTACCAGTTTTCGGTTTCCCAATGGGACCGCGCGCTGGAATATATCGCCGCCCATACCGAGGTCCGCGACGTGCTCCTGTCGGGCGGCGACCCGCTGACCATCGCCGACGACAAGCTGGACTACCTCTTGGGCCGCCTGCGCGCGATCCCGCATGTCGAGTTCATCCGGCTCGGCACCAAGATACCAATAGTTCTTCCGATGCGGGTGACCCGCGATCTGGTGCGTATGCTGAAACGGCACCACCCATTGTGGATGTCAATTCATGTCACCCACCCCAGCGAGTTGACCCCCGAGGCCAGCGAGGCCTGCAACCGGCTGGCGGACGCAGGTATCCCGCTTGGTTCGCAGACCGTGCTCCTGAAGGGGATCAACGACAGCGTTGATATCCTCAAGCCAATGTACCAGGCGCTGCTGATGCGGCGGGTCAGGCCCTATTACCTGTATCAGTGCGATCCGATCACCGGCTCCGCCCATTTCCGCACTCCGGTGTCCAAGGGCGTGGAGATCATCGAAGGCCTGCGCGGCCACACCACCGGCTACGCGGTGCCGCAGTTCGTGATCGACGCCCCCGGCGGCGGCGGCAAGATCCCGCTGCTGCCGGACTATGTGGCCGGGCGCGACGGCGGCGACCTGATCCTGCGCAACTTCGAAAACAATCTCTACCGTTATCCCGACCCGGGCGGCAGCCAGGGCGCTTCGAAGGGAAGGCGGCCATGCTGATCGGCCTTACTTACGACCTGCGCGATGACTACCGGGGCAGCGGCCTCAGCGATGAGGCGATGGCCGAGTTCGACAGCCCGGAGACCATCGCCGCCATCGAAACCGTTCTGCGCGGGCAGGGTCATCAGACTCACCGGATCGGCCATGTCCACAGCCTGGCGCAGCGCCTGGCTGCAGGGGACCGTTGGGATCTGGTCTTCAATATCGCCGAGGGCCTGCAGGGCCGCGCCCGCGAAGCGCAGGTTCCGGCGCTGCTGGAGGCGTTCGGCATTCCCTATACCTTCTCCGATCCGCTGACCCAGGCCTTGGGACTGGACAAGGCGATGGCAAAGCGGATCGTACGCGATGCCGGCATTCCCACCGCCCCGTTTGCGGTGCTGGAGACCCCGGCAGACGACCACAGGCTGAGGCTGCCGTTCCCGGTCTTCCTGAAGCCCCTGGCCGAAGGCACCGGCAAGGGCTGCGAACATGCTTCCAAGGTGAACGATGCGGATCAAGCTGCCGCCGCCGCCGGCTCCCTGCGCCAGCGGTTCCGCCAGCCGGTCCTGGCCGAGTGTTTCCTGCCGGGACGCGAATTCACCGCGGGCATCCTGGGCAACGGGGCAGAGGCCCTTGTGGTTGCGGTGATGGAAATCCTCCTGCGGGACACCGCAGAGGCGGAAATCTACAGCTTCCGGAACAAGGAGCAATGGGAAACCCGGGTCAGCTACCGCCTCGCTGATGACCCGGAGGCGCGCGCCGCGGGCGCTGCCGCACTGGCCGCCTACCACGCGCTCGGCTGCCGCGACGCGGCGCGGATCGACCTGCGCTCAGACGCTGCCGGCACACCGCATTTCCTGGAGGTGAACACCCTGCCTGGCCTGCACCCCAGCCATTCCGACCTGCCAATCCTGTCGGCCAAAGCGGGGCTGGACTACCACGGGCTGATCACCGGCATACTGGATGCCGCCATCCGCCGCTGCCGCCTTGCGGACAGAAAGGGCGCGCTCTGCGCAGCGCTATGAAACCACTCTCCATCACCGTCCTGCACGGGGCAAGTGGAGACGACCCTGACGAACGCGACACCCGCGACACCGCCATCGCCATCTGCACCTCGCTGAACCGGCAGGGCTTTGACGCCCGGCTCGCGCATGTCTCCGGCCGCCCCGTCGCCCTGCCTTGGGCGGATAACGACCGCCCCGGGCTTGTTTTCAATATGGTGGAAGCCATCGACCGCGACATGCAGCGCGCGGCCGAGGTGCTGCCGCTCTTGGAAGCGCGCGGCATACCCTACACCGGCTGCTCCGCCGCGGCGCAGCGGGCCACCCTTAGCAAGACCGCGCAGAAACAATTAATGGCACGGCACGGCCTTCCCACTCCGGCCTCGCCGCATTCCGGCCCGGAGCTTGCGCTGCTTGGCCGGGTGATCGTCAAATCCGTCACCGAACATTCCTCACTGGGCATGGACGCGCAGTCGGTCGTACCCGGCGCCAGCGCTGCGGCGGAAATTGCCCGCCGTGAGGCCCGCTTCGGCGGAGCCTTCTTTGCCGAGGAATACATCCGCGGGCGGGAGTTCAACCTGTCGCTGCTGGAAACGGCCGGAGGCGTGGACGTGCTGCCGCCCGCCGAAATCCAGTTCGATGGTTTTGCCCCCGATGCCCCGCGCATCGTCGATTACGCTGCCAAATGGGACGAAACCGCTCACAGCTACCATCACACGCCCCGGCGGTTCACCTTTCCGGACAGCGACGAACCCCTGCTCGCGCGGCTCACAGCACTGGCCCGGCGCGCCTGGCAGGTCTTTGGCCTCTCCGGCTATGCGCGAGTGGATTTCCGCGTTGATGAGGACGGCCAGCCATGGATCCTGGAAGTGAACACCAACCCCTGCCTGGCACCGGACGCAGGTTTCGCCGCCGCTGCCGCACACGCCGGGATGGGCTATGATGCCCTGATTGCGCATCTCGCGGCACTCCCCCTTGCCGCACCGGAAAAGGACCTGAGCCATGTTCCGCATCCGCAAGATTGCTGATGCCCACGCCCCCGCCAGCCAGGCCGCAATCGAGAAGGCCCTGGCGATCCTGCGCGCCCAGTTCCCGGGCAAGCGGTCCGCCGATATCGACGCGCTGCCGGAGCATCTGAGCAACCCGTTCGCCAAACGGTTCATCCCGTCGCTGTTCGTGGCGGAAAATGGCCGCGGGGACGTGCGCGGCACTGCCCTGCTGCTGTTCGACCCGGAACTGGATTTCGCCTTCCTCGACATTCTCGCAGCCACCCCGGCAGAGACCTCCGGCTCCGGCACCGGCGGCGCGCTGTATCAGAGGATACGGCAGGAGGCTGCGTCCCTGGGGGCTGCGGGCCTCTACTTCGAATGCTTGCCCGATGATCCGGAGAACGTCCAGGACAGCGCAGCACTGGCCCAGAACGCGGCCCGGCTCAAATTCTACGAACGCTACGGCGCACGCCCCATCACCGGCACCGGCTATGAGCTGCCCCTGTCTCCTGAGGACACGGATATGCCGCATCTTGTGTTCGATGGGCTCGGGCAATTCGCTCTGCCGCAGGCAGAGCGGCTGAAGGAGATCTTCCGCGCCATTCTGGAACGGAAATACGCGGACCTCTGTCCGCCGGAATACGTCCGGCAGGTGGTTGCGTCCGTTGTCCCCGGGCGCTACGGGCTGCGCCCGCCGCGCTATGCCGTCCGCACGGCCGGGATTCAGCCGCCGTCCGGGCTGCAGATCCCGATGATCATCAACGACCGTCACGACATTCACCACGTCCGCACCCGCGGCTACGTCGAGAGCCCGGTCCGGGTCGCCGCCATCGCCGACGCGCTGGAAGGCACCGGCCTGTTCACCCGCCGGCCGCCGCAGCACTTTCCGGACCGCTGGATCAAGGCGGTGCATGATCCGAAGCTGGTGGGCTACCTGCGCAGCGCCTGTGCCGAAGCACCAGAAAAAAGCGCTGTCTACCCCTATGTCTTCCCTGTCCGCAATCCGGCCCGCCAGCCGCGCGAACGCTCGGTGCTGGCGGGATACTGGTGCATCGACACCTTTACTCCGATCAACCGCAACGCCTGGCCTGCCGCCCGCCGCGCGGTGGACTGCACTCTCACTGCCGCGGACGAAATTCTGAATGGCACTCCAGCCGCCTATGCGCTGGTTCGCCCGCCTGGCCACCACGCCGAACACAAGACCTTCGGTGGTTTCTGCTATCTTTCGAACGCGGCTATCGCGGCAAATTTCCTGTCCCAGCACGGGCGGGTCGCGATGCTGGACATCGACTACCACCACGGCAACGGCCAGCAGGACATCTTCTATATCCGCGCCGATGTGCTAACCGTGTCCATTCATGGCGACCCCAGCTTTGCCTACCCGTATTTCACTGGCTTCCGGGATGAAACCGGACAAGGCACCGGCGCCGGGTACAACCTCAACCTCCCACTGGCCGAACACGCAACGCCGGAAGACTTCCACGCCGCTGTGGCGAAGGCGCTGGCGCGGATCGCCAGGCACGATCCCAGCTATCTGGTTCTTTGCCTCGGCTTCGACACCGGCCGCGGCGATCCAACCGGCACCTGGAAGCTCAGACCGCAGGATTTCCGTCAGACCGGCGTCAGCATCGGGCAGCAGCCGTTCCCCATCCTTGTCGTGCAGGAGGGCGGCTACCTCGTACGCACCCTCGGCGAAAACGCTGCAGCCTTTTTCACCGGACTGGCCGAAGGAATCGCGAAGCGCCGGAAACCGCAGGTTCCGTCCCGGCATGCCCCGGCCCCGAAACGCCGCTGGCGCAAGACCCTGCGGGCCGGAGACGCCGCCAGGATCACGCAGCTGGTAGCGGGAACCGGCAAGTTTTCCAATTCCGAAATCGAAATCTCCGGCGAACTGGCGCAGGAACGGCTAAGTACCGGAGCCGCATCCGGCTACCACTTCCTGCTCGCTGAATGCGGCGCGGAGCTGCAGGGCTACGCCTGCTACGGCCCGGTGCCGGGAAGCGATCACAGCTGGGATCTCTATTGGATTGTGGTCGCCCCGTCACATCAGGGCAGCGGGTTGGGCAGACTGCTGATGGCGCGGGCGGAGGCTGCAATCCGCAAGGCGCGGGGCCGAAAAGTCTACATCGATACCTCCAGCAGCGCACCCTATGCGGCAACCCGCCGGTTCTATGAAAAGGTGGGCTATGCTCAGCGCGCCGAGTTCCCGGATTTCTACCGCGACGGGGACGGCAAAGCGGTCTACGAAAAGACTCTCGGCCGCTGAGCCGCCGCTGTGGGGGCATTTTCCGGCGGCTCAGCCGCGGTACCGGCCGCCGCCATAGCGCCCGGGCACATCGCCATTCCCGGCCTCACCGCCCTCGCAGTCCGGCGGCACCCGCTGCTGCTGCCGCGCTGCTCCCTCCTGATGCAGCTTTCCACCAGCCTCCTTGTCACCAGTTTCTAAGCCGTCCTCCGGCACCGCTTCCGCGCGCGGCTTCGGAGTCTCCCCGGACCGCCGCGCCGCACCCGCGCCGCGCCACTTGAGCAAGCGCACCAGCGTCCGCCCGAGATCACGTGCCGCCTGTTTGGCGGCTGCCAGAGTGGTTGCGCGTGCCCAGCACATAAGCATTGCCTTAAGCTGCGCCACGCCAGGCGGGCGCGGTTTCAACCCGGTTCAGGATTGCCGGTGCCGGTGCGGCCTGACGCGCCAAGGTGCCCCGGCGACATACTCCCGCAGTTCGGAGGCCTCCTGCTCCGCGGTCAGCAGCCGGTAGCGGGTCACGTCCAGAATACTTATCAACGCAACCGGCACACCGTCCTCGGTCACCGGAATATGGCGCATATGGTGCTTCGACATCAGCCATTCCAGCCGCTGCACGGGCTCGCGTACGTCGCAGGAAATGACGGGATGCGTCATCACATTCCGCACCTGCAGATGGCCCGGCAGTTTGTGGTGGGCCTCAAGGTAGCGGACAATGTCGCTGCTGGTCAGAATGCCCGCCATCGAACGCTTGTCCGAAGACACCAGCAGCGCCGATGTGCCCTCCTGTGCCAGCAGAGTAATAGCGACCTCCATGGGCGAGACCGGAGCGATCCATTGGATACCCGTTTCCAGTTCCTCAAGCAGTCTGCGGATTGTCATGAAGATACCCTTTCATGAACAAGGGTTCAGCCGGAATGGGCTGCAGGCGCGCCCACGCGCCGGCCGCTACAAGTCTGTCACCGGGTCGTCCAGAAGCCCAGTTTCAACCGCATCCGCCATCTCCTCGTCATCGACGAAGCCGTCCGCATCTGCGTCGATTTCCGCGAACAATTCGATGGTTACACCGGAGTAGACGGCCTGCAGTTCCTCAAAAGACGCCTTGCCGTCGCCATCAGTATCAATCCCGGCGCTCATTGCGTTTGCCGGAACTGCCGCTAGGGCCGCGAGAAGAGCGCCTGCAGCCACTCTGCCCATGTGTTTCTCCATCAGAAACCTGGCAGCCCGACTTGCGCTGCCTGCCGCTGAATTGGGGGCGGTTCGCGGCAAAGGCAAGGCAGGAGATAGTAATTTTAGTGTAGATTGCTAAAATACTTGCACAATACCAGCAAACCCGCCCGCGTCTGCGCAACCTCAGCGCGGATGTCAGTCCAGGAGCGGCATCATCGCGCTCGCGAGGCAGGCAGGACAGGATGATCGTCGGTGAGCACGCGCGTGCATTTGGGCGCGACAGGGCGGTTTGCAACCCACTGCACCGCATCCCGGTGCTTGCGCGCCAGCCCGCTGGCACAGGAATGGTGCGCCATTCAAGGATTGGGAACCGCCGCCAGCGTTGCGGCATCCGGAAAAAGCTGGGCCGCATGCCAAACGGCGGCCGTCCGATGACCGGCATCCTGGGCGTGGCTCTCACCGAAGGGCTGGATGCCGCCGAAACGGCCGGCGCCGAAGCTTTGACGGAAGGCGCCCCCGCTGCGGTTGTTCTCAACATCCTGGCGCGCCGACGCGAACCGGCAAACCTCATGACCATAGCCCCACCGGCAACCCTGCGTTTGAGCCGCGAACCGGTTGCCAACTGCAGACGCTAGGGCAATCTCAAAAGCCCTGACCATGGAAAGGTGGCGGGTGCTGGACGCGATGGTGATCAGCCCCACTTGAGAAGTCTTCACTGTAAGGCGAATACAGGATCATGCACCGAGAATTCCGGGGGCGGTCAATCTGGTGGAAGCACCTCAAGCACTTCACTGTGTAGGATCTCGTCATGATGGGTAACTTTCAACTGCAAGTGCAGTGTGGCCCCGGGCTCCAAAGACACGCGAGACCGCAGGATCGCGCGGCCCCCTTGATCAGCTGGCACCGGTCCGGATTGCCGATTAATAGAGGTCCCACTAGGTCCAACCTTTACGGCTTCAAAAGAATAGTTGCCCGGCCCTGACGCAGGAGTCGGCCGGACCACCTCGACTTGCACAGCGCCATCAGAATACGAGATGTGGAACCATGACTCCTCCTCCGCGAGTGAGGCCCTGGATCCTAGACCAGTAAAAGCAAGAAAGATTATTAGCGATTTCATGGGGCACCCGATGAGATTTTCGGCGGGCCATCACGGGGTCGTGTGCGCTGCCTTGCCGTTCATGTTCATTTGAGAAATACACCATCGTCTTCGGCAATCAGCTCCCGTGGCCCGGTATGAAGTGCCACCCGAGGGGAAACCTGCCGGAATGCGGGAGCTTTTGCCGCGCCGAGCAGACCGTCGGCGCCGCCGCCGGGCCCATGGAAGCCTAACCTGAGGATATCGGGAAAATCGGCGAGCCCAATGGCAACGAAGAACTGAACCTCCAAACTGGCTGGCGGCCGTTACGGTGCACTGCCGGCCTGCTTAACGGATGTGTCCGCAAATAGAGGTTCGAGGCTGCTTTGCATATGCGCCACTCCGATGAAGAGCAGCGCGGCCGCCGCCACCCAAAGATCCATGTGCGTTAAAAGAAGCATTGTCATTCTCCCGTCTGCGTGATTTCCACACTCATCCCGCCAGTCTGGGTCACGATGACCGGCGGCGCTTCAAAACCGAACTGGCTGAGGGCGGCAAAATTCTCGTTTCCGTATTGCGCCAGCTCCATCAGATTGTGCTGGCCGTCCTGCTGCATGGTGGCGGCGTTGTCGTCGCCGCTCTGCAGCAGGGACATGCTGTTGCCGCTGCCAGTCTGGGATTGCACGGCGAAGTTGTTCAATCCGATCTGCGAAAGCTGGACGGCATTTCCAGTGGACCCCACCGCGGCAGAGCCGGACTGTCCGAGCTTGAAGAAGTTGGCGACGCCGGAAATGCTGATGCTGGCCCGATTGCCAAGACCGTATTGTGTCAGGGCGCCCTCGTTGCCTGCCCCGCTGAGCCGGACATTTGCCGCCTGTTCGTCCCCGCGCTGGATTAGCGTCAGCTGGCTCCCGCTGCCGCTGTCGGTCACATTGGCCGTGTTGAAGGACCCGATCTGCTCGATGCTGACAGAGCTTCCCGCGGGCGTGACTGGCAATGCGGCTGCGCTTCTGGCCGCCGGTTTCGCCGTGCTTTCCTGCGCCGAAGCCGCCAACGGCCCAAGAGCAAGAAAGGCGGTCGTCCAAATCATCAAACGGGTCATGTTTTGGCCTCCGAGTAATGCTGCCAGGCCTAAGCCAGACAGCATTGATGGTACCACACGTCAAAAGGTCCTACTGCATGACAGTCGACGTGTTCTGGACGCCCATCTGCGTTATGAACGACATGTTGCCGGACGAGGCCGTCTGCGTGACAGTTGCAGTATTGTCGATGGTAGAGCCCAGGAATGTTAAATCCGTCTGATGGATTTCACTCACCTGGCCGCTCAATTCCTGTGTCAGGTAGGCCTTGTTATCCAGCCCGTCCTGATTGATCAGGCTCTCGTGGCTGGCTCCGTCCTGCAGCACAGTCGCCATATGCCCGCCCACAGGAGCCTGATTGATGGTGCTCACGTGGAGATTGCCGGACTGGGTGACAATCGCTGATGTCAGAGCGGGAACTGCAGGCAGATCCCCGTGGTCTGAGGTCTGGTTCACGACGCTGAAGTTGCCGCTGCCATCCTGGTTGACGATTGCCGAATTGGCACCTGAAATGGGTATGCCACCGGATTGCACGATGGCGGATTCGTTGCTGTCCCCGAACTGAGTATTCAGGGCCGTGCCGGATTCCCCCCCCTGCTCAATGTTGGACATGTGGCTGAGACCGTCCTGCAGAATGGTTGCGGAGTTGTCATTGTCATTGGCGGAGATACCCAACCCCCCGGTGGCCGCAGTGCCCGTGCCCTGTATCACGCCGGCAGTGTTGAAGCTGCCGGACTGTGTGATGGACGCCTGATTATTGTCGCCGCCGTTGGAGCCCACAATCTGGTCGGTGGTGGCAGTGTTGCCGGTGCCCGCCTGAATGATCTCAGTACTGCTGTTTGTGATACTCGCGGGCGGGCCGGAGCTTGCAGCGCCCGGGCCCTGCTGCGCCGCTGCGGTGTTATCGGAACCAGTCTGTTCGATCTCCGCGCTGTTTCCGCCTTCGGTGGAATCCTGCAGGATCGTGGCCGTATTCACCGCGCCGCTCGTGCTGTTGGCCTGCGTGATCGACGCGGTTTGGATTCCGGAGCCGCCGAGCTGATCGATCTCCGCGATGTTGGTGCCGGAACCGCCGCCATCGGATTGTATGACGCTGGCGGAATCATCGTCGCCGGTCTGGTAAATGTCGGAACTGCCGCCCGTGCCGCCTGTTTGGGTGACGGTGGCGGTGTTTCCTGCGCCGATTTGTTCGACCATGCTGTCATTGGCCAGTAGCGGCGGCGCAGCGGCGGCGGACACAAGCGCCGCCGTCAGCAGTAGATGTCTCATCTTGCCTATCCTTCCTTGGAGCATGCCGGAAGGCGCCGCCCCAAGGCGGGGCGGCGCGCCGCGGACCGTCAGTTACTGACTGACATTGGCCGTGTTGAACGACCCGTCCTGGATAACCTCCGAATAGTTGTTGGAAGCCAACGTCTGGAGGACGTTGGCGGTGTTGTTGTCACCCGACTGGTCGATCCAGCTCTCGTTGAAATCCGTACTCTGCGTGACATTTGCAATTTGGATGTCGCCGGTTTGGGTGATTGTGCTCTCGTTGTCGATACCGGATTGCGTCAAATACGCCTCCGCGCCGGATCCGTCGGTCTGCGACACAGAGCTGCTTCCGTCGAAGCCAGACTGGTTAACACTGGCAATGGCGCCGGCATTGCTCTGGAGCACGGTGCTGAAGTTGTTAATGTTTGTCTGCGTGACAGTCGCAGTCATGCCTGATTCGTCTTGCTGCAAGATCGTCGAATTGTTGATCTCGCCGGTCTGGGATGAGGACGCGATATTAGTGCCATTGAGCTGGTCAATATCAGAGGTATTCCCCGCGCCTTCCTGAGTGATCGTAGCCTCCGAATCCGCCGCATTATTTTGGTTGATGTTCGCGGTATTCACCCCGCCCGAACCGTCATGGTCCTGAATGATGTCGGCCGTGGCGTCGCCGTCTTGAGTGATCACCGCGTCGTTGGACGGGTCAGAGCCGGTATCCAACTGCGTGACCTCGGCATCGTTGTTGTCATTGCTTTGGTCAATGTCCGATACGCCGAAGCTGCCGCCCGTCTGATCAACGGTTGCATCATTGTCATTGCCGATCTGCTCAACATAGCTGCTGTTGGCGAAAGCCTGGCTGGCAAATGTCAGGGCAAAGACGGAGGCGGTTGTAATAAAGTGCTTTTTCATGAGGCATACCTCTAGTATAAGCACCAAAGCATCTTTTGGTGCTGGGTTGACGGCTGCAGCGATGCAGCCCTTGATCCGGGCGCGGTGTCGGGAGGTGTCCAGCCACTAGGACGCCGCGCCCTCCGGTTAATCACCCTTGCGGGGTGATATCTCGCAATCTGCTCAGATTATTGTTTTATTTGCCGTTTCGGACGGTGCAGCCTTTGTTTCTCCGGGGGTGCGTCCGTCCTCAGTTTCTTGATCGCCTGCCGGGGGCGGCATCTTGCGGCCGTCCTCGATCAAGTAGTCATCCACCAGCACCTGGCCGGCAGCCGGGTGCTGAAAGCGCCAATAGTCCTGGTCTGCCATCTCAAGGATAAGTGCTGCCACCGCCTTTTCGATCGTACGGGTCAGCGCCACCAGCCCGGGCTCATTTGCGGTTTGCCCGATCTCGGCCTCAAGGACGGCATCCGTGTCGACATAGCGGAACACGCTGGCACTCAGACTTGTCGACAACAGAGATTTCTGAACGACCACAGACGCCAGTATTTCCCCCGTTTTGACGCTGACCGCACGCAGGCTCACGCTCAGAGTATCCTGGCGGTACTGGCCATGCGCGCCGATGCCAAGCAGGGCTGCGCCCGCGCCGCCTGTCCGAACATTCGAGTCGTACCCGACCACGCCGCCCTCGATGAGAATGCCCGCAAAGAGCATCGGCGGCAGCGCCTTCGGATTGACCTCCTTTTCCTGGAGATAGATCTGGCGCATCTCCTGAATTATGCGCCGCTCCTGCAGCAGATTGTTCAGCTGCGAGCGTTCCACGACACGGAACCACCTGCCGCCCCCGGCTTCCCGCAGGGCCTTGACCAGAACCGGCCCCCCCCCTTGCGACACGGCTTTGGACAGGGATTGATACTTTTCGGAGTCCTCGAACTGGCCGGTCAGATCTTCGAACTGATAAACCGCAACATCCACTCTCCGGTTTGGCGGCGGCAGGTCAAGCAGCTCGCTGCGCGTTTTCGTGACGGCTGGCAGCACCGGTTCCTGCGAGCGTTCGGGAACTGCCGCACATCCAGAAAGGACGGCTGAAACCACGCAAGCGGAGGTAAGTTTTGGAAAAAATCGTTTCATACCGGCGCCATCTTTGCCGTTGGGGAGAGGGGGGGCTCAGTCCTGCACAACAGGCAGGACAATTTCAGTGGTGGATCCATCCAGCAAATTAGTGATCAGCACGGTGATATCCTCCAGGGTTCTTTCGTAGAAAATCTGCTGGTCACCGATTGTAATCGTATCCGAATCGCCGGGTTCGGCTCCGGTTATGACTTCGGACAGCCCCGCAGACAAAGACGACAAAAGCCTGCTCTGCAATTGCCTGACAAATAGATCCGATTGGGAAGAACTGGAGCGGGCGCGGGCGCTGCCATCTTCCGCGTACACATTCTGAATCTCGGCAAGACCAAGCAGATGACTGGAGTTAAAGGGATTTCCACCGAAAGAGGGATTTGTGAAGGCGAAAGTTAATTGCTGCGATGAAGCGCAGCTCATTGTTGTCAGCCATACGCTCCCGCCGAGGACAGCCACTCGCAACAGCATTTCCCCTCCCCCAAACAAACTTCCGGCCAACGCGCATGCCGATGAGCGGAACACCAAAAAAAACACTCTCAAAGCACCGGGTTAGCGCCTTGATTTACCAAAACGAACACATGTATTAAAACTTAAAACACACGTATAAGTCTAGGAAAAAATTTTCGCTTCCAAAACACGGCATTGGTGCAAAAATGGCAAGGAGCTTACACCGCGGATCGGCTCTGATGGGCCGGAAGAGTAAGTGCGGCCAGCACCCATTAATTTAGGGTGCGCACCAGTATTCAGCGCTGGAAAGGCCAGCGGTAGTATATCTGATCATTTTTGACTGAGCATCGCCCGGATAGTGCGTCTCGATCCCTATCTCCCAAAATCCGGCGACCAGCTGCGCGCAGAAGATCGGCGTGTCTTGACTGGGATTATCGCTATTAAACGTAATGACTTACGATCCGAGCCGGGTTTGCCGGCGGCTGTTTCAGTCAATTGCGCGGCTCTCTCCTAGGTTTCCAGAGCTGCGCTGAAACTGGCCCCTGCATCTCCCGGCGGCATGTTCCTGATAGGCTCCGACAGGAGGCAGTGGTTGAACCAATCCCCCCGCTGCAGGGTTGCCCACTCCAGAGCACTGAAATTGTGCCACGGGCCTGGGCGGAGAATGAGGTCGGCATTGGGCAAGCCATTGATCGTCTCAGCCAGAGCGTTGTCGGAGCTACCTTCCACGTTTATGAAAGAGAGCTCTATACCGGCCTCGCTCAGCCGTTTGATGTAATTGTTCGGCAGGTATCGGCTGCCGTGGTCTATTGGCTGAGAAAAGACGAAACCCAACCCGGTCAGCAGGGGCAGAGAGTAGCTTAAATTACGCCGGAAACTGTCCTGATGTGATCCCCGAAAACGCCCCCGTTTTTGACTAGAGTTTTCCGCAGAGAATCCCTGGTTGGGAGAGGAGCGGAAACGCATGAAGGCATCGAAGTTCACGGACGCGCAGAAGGCGTTCATCATCAAGCAGGCGGAGGACGGCACCTCGGTGGCCGAGGTCTGCCGCAAGGCCGGGATCAGCACGGCGACATTTTTCAACTGGAAGAAAAAATATGCTGGCCTGATGCCATCCGAGGTGAAACGGCTCAGGGAACTCGAGCAGGAGAACGCGCGCCTGAAGAAGATCGTCGCGGATCTCGCGCTCGACAAGGAAATGCTGCAGGACGTCATTAAGCGAAAGCTTTGAGGCCTGCCCGGAAAAGGACGCTGGTCGACGGGATGCGGGCGGATTGGCAGGTGTCGATCCGCCGGGCCTGCGGGGTGATCCGGTTCGATCCGAGAACCTATCGCTACAAATCCCGCCGGCCTGGGCAGGCCGCTTTGGAACAGCGGATACGGGAGATTTGCCAGACGCGCGTGCGCTTCGGCTACAGGCGCGTGCTTGTGCTGCTGCGCCGGGAGGGCTGGGAGATCAACGCCAAGAAGACCTATCGCATTTACAAGGAGTTGGGCATGCAGCTTCGGAACAAGACACCCAAGCGCCGGGTGAAGGCCAAGCTGCGGGATGACCGCAAGGAGGCTGTCAGCCCCAATGACGTCTGGGCTATGCGTTGCCCGAAAGGCGATTGCGCAGGCGCAATCTGCCGGAAGGGACTTCGTTCATGATCAGCTAGCGACAGGCCGGAAAATTCGGGTTCTGACGGTCGTCGACACCTTCTCACGCTATGTCCCGGTGCTTGATGCTCGGTTCACATGTCGCGGGGAGGACGTGGTCGCGACGCTTGAGCAAGTATGCAAGCGCACCGGCTACCCAGCCACCATCCGTGTTGACCAGGGCAGCGAGTTCATCTCCAAGGATATGGACCTTTGGGCCTATGCCAACGACGTGACATTGGACTTCTCCCGTCCGGGCAAACCTACCGACAACGCCTTCATCGAGGCGTTCAATGGCCGGTTCCGGGCGGAGTGCCTGAACGCGCACTGGTTCATGAGCCTTGAAGATGCAGCCGAAAAGTTGGAGGCTTGGCGCAGAGACTACAATGAAGAACGCCCGCACGGGGCTATCGGGAACAAGGTCCCGGCAGACCTGATGAAATCAGTTCACGACACCAGCCCGTGAAACTGATGGAACCGCGGAAATTCTAACAACGGCCGAGGGCACGTTGGGTAGCACATCAGACCAACGATTGGGGACCACCTCATACGCGGACTCTAAGGGGAGCACGTCAGCGATGATCGGCCTGGCCCGAAACGCAAAAAGCCCTTCCGGAGAAGGGCTTGACGGGAACATGCTTGAGTGTTCGGTAAAAGTGGTTGCGGGAGCAGGATTTAGACACTGTTTGCTCCCAGCGGCAGCCCGGATGGTGCCATTTGCATTGTCGGCGCCGGACAAAATGTCCCTGAGGTCACAAACACACACGAAAAAATTCATCACTGACGGCCGCCGCCAGCGTTCTCCATTCAAAAACCCCGGGCAACGGGTGCCCGGGGCGGATTGCCCTTCTCAGCATTCAGGGCGGGGTTCTTATTTCTTGAGGTTGGTCCAGATCTGGTCATAGACCGCCTGCGTCTGCTGATTGCAAACCTCAATGAACACGCCTTCCCCCGCATCCGCGTGGGGGTTCTTTTCCGGCTGGGCAGCCAGGGCGGGGTCCAGGAATTCTGCTACCCCGATCACCCCGGCGTTGTATTGCGCGTAGTTGGTAACCGCGGCGATGTTTTCCGGCTTCAGCAGGAAGTCCATGAACTTCAGCGCATTTTCGCGGTTCGGCGCGTCCTTCAGCAGCACCACGTTGTCCATCCAGGCAACGTAGCCCTGCCTGGGATAGGCATATTCCACATTGGCGCCTTCCCCGCGGGCCTTGGCGGCAAAGCCGTCATAGATCTGCCCCACCGCTGCATCGCCCGATACCAGCACCTCCTTGGCGGTGTCGGAGTTGAAGGAGGCCCAGTGCTGCTTGGCGTCCTGCAGCATGGCGTTCAGCGCCTTCAGCTGCTCCCGGTCGGTGGAGCACTGCGGGATGCCCATGTGCAGCGAGGCCATGGCCATCACCTCTCCCTGGCTGTCCAGCATGTTGATCTTGCCCGACAGTTCGGCCGGCGGGTTGAACAGAATGTCAGTGGTCTGGATGCCGCCGCTGTATACGTCGCGGTTCACCGCAAAGGAGGTCGAGCCCCACTGATAGGGGATCGAGGACGCGCGGCCCGGGTCAAAGCTGGGATCGGCCCATTCCGGGGCGATGTTACCTTTATTCTTCAGCTCGCCCTCGGCAATGGTGTCCAGCAGGCCCTCGCCCGCCATGATGCTGACCATGTAGTCGCCCGGCACCGCCAGATCGTAGGCGCCCATGCCGCCGGCCTTCAGCGTGGCCAGCATGGCTTCATTGGAATCGTAGGTGTCCATGGTCACTTCAATGCCGGTCTCGGCAGTGAACTTGTCCAGCACCTCCTGCGGGATGTATTCGAACCAATGGAACAGCACTAGTTTTCCCTCGGCGGCGGCGGCATTTCCCGCGAAACTCAAAGCAAGCGCGGCGGCGCTGGATTTCAGCAGGTTTTTCATGGGTTTCCCTCCAGGTTGGATCATTTGTCGGTGTCGGATTTGCTGACGAAGTAGCTGATGGTGACCATCACGATTGAAACGCTCAGCAGCATGGTCGAGATCGCCATGATGTTGGGTTTGATGCCCTGCTTGACCGAGCCGAAGATCGCGGTGGGCAAGGTCTCGACGCCCGCGCCCTTGACGAAATTGGTGATGATGAAGTCATCGAGCGAGACGATGAAGGCCAAGAGGAAGCCGGAGATGATGCCCGGCGCCATCAGCGGCATCAGGATCTTGGTGAAAGCCTGCCGCCGGGTCGCGTAGAGGTCCATTGCCGCCTGTTCAAAGCTGTCCTCGATCCCCTGCATCCGGGCCGAGATCGGCAGGTAGGCAAAAGGGATGCAGAAGGCGATATGGGCGATCAGGATGGTCAGGTAGCCGCGGGTGAAGCCGATGGCGTTGAAGAAGATCAGGGTGGCCACCGCCGTCACGATCTCCGGCACCATCAGCGGCAGGCTGATCAGGCCGAATGACACGGTGCGCAGCTTGAACTGGCCGCCGCGCACCATCGCGGTGGCTGCCAGCGTGGCAATCATCGTGCTGGCGGTGGCCGCCATGATGGCGATGGTGAAGCTGTTGAAGGCTGCGGTCTTGAACTTGCCGCTTTCCGGGCCGGTGAACACATCGGCGTACCAGCGGAAGGAGACACCCTCCCAAGTGGTGATCGACTGAGAAGCGTTGAAGCTGTAGATGGTGACGATCACCAGCGGGGCATAAAGGACCACCAGGCACAAGAGGGTGATGGCGCGGAAGCCCTTGTAGGCTTTGATATTGTCCTTCACATGCGCCATGGCTCAGCTCCCTGCCTTGTCTGCTTTGGCCTGCTGGCGGGCCGAGAACATCAGGATGATCAGCACCATGGTCAGCAGGAGCATTGAGGCGGCTGCGCCGAACGGCCAGTTGCCCGCGTTGCCCTTGAACTGCTCCTCGATCAGCGAGCCGATCATAAAGTTCTTGGCCCCGCCCAGAAGGTCCGGCGCCAGGAAGGAGCCCATCGACGGCACGAACACCAGGATGCAGCCCGCCACCACGCCCGGTTTCACTGCGGGCAGCACAATCCGGCGCAGGGTGGTCCATTTGCTGGCGTAAAGATCCGCCGCTGCCTCGGAGAGCGAGAAGTTGTAGCGCTCCACCGCGGCGTAGACCGGCAGCACCATGAACGGCAGGTAGGAGTAGAACAGCCCCAGCTGCACTGCGAAATTGGTGTTGATAATATGGATCGGGCTGTCGATCAGCCCGGTGCTGATCAGGAAATCATTCAGCGGCCCCTGATCGCGCAGGAGGAACTTCATGCTGACGGTGCGGATCAGCAGGTTCACCCAATAGGGGATGGTGATCAGGAACACCCAGACGGGGCGCACATTTTCGGGCCGGGTGGCGATGAAATAGGCGGTGGGAAAGCCGATCAGAAGGCTCAGCAGCGTTGCTGCCCCAGCCTGCCAGATCGAGCGCCAGAAGATGCTGATATAGGTCCATTCGAGCTTCGGCGGCTCATCCCCGAACAGCCCGCGGTCAAAGAAGAACTGGTCATATGCCGCGAGACTGAACTCCCAGATCACACCGCCGCGGAATTCCTTGGTCAGGAAGGAATAGACCAGCATCATGCCGACGGGACCCAGCACAAAGATGCCGAGCACCGCCCAGGACGGCAGCAGCAGCCAGCCGCGGGCGTCCTTGTAGGTGTCTGCGCGGGCTGAGCCGCCGGTTGCTGCGCCTGCTGCCATCAGTCCATCAGGAGGCGTCCGGCCCCCAGCTCCATGTTGACGAAAATCTCGCTGCCCGGCTCAAAGATCCGCTTGTTGCCGCGGTCGGAATTGGAGGTCCGCACGATGAACTGCGGCCCCTCGGCCAGATCGACCAGCGTGCTGATGTCGGTGCCGACAAAGATGTTCTCGGCCACCCGGCCCTTGAGGCTCTCTGCCTCCACCGGCACATCGGACATGAACAGCCGCTCGGGGCGCACCGACATATGCACCTTGGCGCCTGCGCCGATGCCGTCCACCGAATTGCAGGTCAGCGCGTGGCCGCCGCCCAGGTAGCAGACCGCGCGGCCGTTCATCACCTTATCGACAGAGACCTCCAGCAAGTTGGTCTCGCCGATGAAATCCGCCACGAACATATTGCGCGGCTGTTCATAGATTTCGGTCGGGGTGTCCAGCTGCTGCAGCTCGCCCGCCGACATCACCGCGATGCGGTCGGACATGGTGAGCGCCTCTTCCTGGTCGTGGGTCACGAAGATGAAGGTGATCCCGGTTTCGCGCTGCAGGTGCTTGAGCTCCAGCTGCATCTGCTTGCGCAGCTTCAGGTCGAGCGCCGATAGCGGCTCATCCAAAAGCAGGACTTTAGGTTGTGGCGCCAGCGCACGCGCCAGCGCCACACGCTGCTGCTGACCGCCTGAGAGCTGGGACGGTTTGCGTGCAGCGAATTGCGACAGCTGGACCAGCTCCAGCATCTCCCCCGCGTGTTTGCGGGCGGCGGCTTTGGATTTGCCGCGCATCTCCAGGCCAAAGGCCACGTTGTCCAGAATCGTCATATGCGGGAACAGCGCATAGTTCTGGAACACCGTGTTCACCGGCCGCTTGTGCGGCGGCAGGCTTGCGATCTCGTCGCCGAACAGCAGAATCTCGCCCTCGGTCACATCCTCGAACCCGGCGATCATCCGCAATAGCGTGGTCTTGCCGCAGCCAGACGGGCCCAGCAGCGTGAAAAATTCATTGTCCTTGATAGTCAGCGAGATCCGCTTGAGGGCAGTGAAATCCCCGTAGCGTTTGACCGCATCGCGCACATCAATCGCGTCTGTCTTATTGCCGGGCACTTGCGCCTCTCCTCTGCCGCGTATCGTTTGATCCAGCATAGGAAGCGCAGGAGGCTGCTTTAAGAATTGACTCCCTCAGCAAACGTTAGCCTTTGCCTAATCTTTTAAAATCCAGCAAAAACAACACTCTAATTAACCCAAGGGCAAAGCCTGCCGCTGCTTTGCCTATCCCTAAGCGCTGCAACGGAAACCGCATCTTTGGCCTGTGCGCCGGTGCCGCTAAGCCGGTGGCGGCATTCCCAGCAAACGAACGGTGAGAACATGCACGGCACCCGCGCGGAACGAGACACAATCGGGCAGGTGGAGCTGCCCGCGGACACCCTGCACGGCATCCAGACGGAGCGGGCGCGGCAGAACTTCCCGATCACCGGCGTGCCGCTGTCGCATTTCCCGGCGCTGGTGAACGCGCTGGCGATGGTGAAATCCGCCGCCGCCCGCGCCAATGCAGGGACCGGCGGGCTGGCTCAGGTCAAGGCCGCAGTGATCACCGCGGTCTGTGCGGAGATCATCGCCGGGCAGCATCATGAGCATTTCAGCGTGGACATGATCCAGGGCGGGGCCGGCACCTCGACCAACATGAACGCCAATGAGGTGATCGCCAACCTGGCCCTAATTCGGCTGGGGCACCGCCCCGGCGACTACATGTATCTGCACCCGAATGACGACGTGAACCATGGCCAGTCCACCAATGACGTCTACCCCACCGCAATCCGGCTGGCGGTGCTGGCCAGCACCGCGCCGCTATGCGCGGCACTGCACGGGCTGCAGCAGGCCTTTGAAGAACGCGCCCGGGCTTTCGACGGTATTGCCAAGGTTGGCCGCACCCAGCTGCAGGACGCTGTGCCGATGTCCCTGGGGCTGGAGTTCGCCGCCTTCGCCGTTACTGTGGGAGAGGACATTGACCGGTTGCGCGATATCAGCCGTCTGCTGACCGAGGTGAACCTGGGCGGCACTGCCATCGGCACCGGCGTAAATGCAGAACCGGGCTATGCACACTTGGCGCTGCGCCACCTGTCAAAGCTGTCCGGGTTTAAGCTGGTGCAGGCCGGCAACCTGATAGAGGCCTCTTCCGACCTCGGCGCCTTCGTCGCCTATTCCGGCATATTGAAACGGGTGGCGGTAAAGCTCTCGAAAATCTGCAACGATCTGCGGTTGTTGTCCTCCGGCCCGCGGGCGGGGATCGGTGAGATCACCCTGCCCGCGGTACAGGCGGGGTCGTCGATCATGCCCGGCAAGGTCAATCCGGTGATTCCCGAAGTGGTCAACCAGGTCTGCTACCAGGTGATCGGCAATGACCTGACCATCACCATGGCGGCGGAAGCCGGACAGTTGCAGCTTAATGCGATGGAGCCGGTGGTGGCCTATAACCTGCTGGAATCCATCCGCATCCTGAAGAATGCCGTCGGGGTGCTGACAGAGAAATGCGTGAAAGGGATCACCGCCAACGAAGACCGCTGCGCCGCGCTTCTGGACAACAGCCTGGTGCTGGCCACCGCCCTGGCGCCGCATCTGGGCTATGATGCCGCCGCCGCCATTGCCAAGGAGGCCTTGGCCAGCGGCCGCAGCCTCCGCGCGGTGCTGGAGGAAAGCCGCCGTTTGCCCGCCGGCAAAGCCGATGAAATTCTTGGCAATGCCGCCTGCTGAAGGGGGTGCGGCGGCCCCGGTCTCAACCCGTCAGATCGTCCAGGATGCGGCCCATCATTGCGTCGCAACCGGCAAGCTGGCTCAGCTCCAGATATTCGTCCGACTTGTGCCCCTGCCCCGCCATAGACCCCGGGCCGCAGACCACGGTGGGCACGCCGAGCTGATCAAAGAACCCTGCTTCAGTGCCGAAGGCGACCTTTGTGGTGCCTTTGCTTTGGGCAAGCTTCCGGACAAAGGGGATGATGGGGCTGTCTGCAGGCACGTCGAGGCCCGGATAGGCGTTGTACTGTTCCACCTCGACGCGGGCTTGCGCCGGATAGCGCTTGCTGACCCGCTCGGCGGCGGCCTGAATGCGGACCAGAATGTCTTCGGCCCGGTCGGCAGCCAGATGACGGTACTCGAACGTCAGCTCGGCACGGTCCGGCACGATATTGAGCGCCGTGCCGCCGGACATCTTGCCTGCGTGTACAGTGGTAAAGGGCACATCATAGGCATCATCCTGCGCGCCATTGGCGGCAAAGTCTTCCTGCAGCGCGCGCAGCTCTGTTAAAAAGTCGCCGGCAAGATGCAGCGCATTGGTGAAGTTGGGGGCCAGGGCGGAATGGCCGCTTTGGCCGTGGCAAACCGCGCGCAAAGCGGCCTTGCCCTTGTGGCCGGTGGCGACCTCCATCTCTGTCGGCTCCCCCACGAAACAGGCGCGGGGCCGCCCGATTAGCGGCGCCAGGCGCTCCAGCATCTCCTGGATGCCGAGGCAGCCCACCTCCTCGTCATAAGACAGCACGATTTTCAGCGGTTCTTTCAGATCCGCCTTTGCCGCCCGGTCCGCCAGCGCCAGAACGCTGGCCACATAGCCCTTCATATCGGTGGTGCCGCGGCCGTAGACGCGGTCACCATCCAGGGTCAGCCGGAACGGGTCACGGGTCCAGTCCTGCCCGTCCACCGGCACAACGTCGGTGTGGGCGGACAGCAGAACCCCCTGCCCCGCCGGGCCTTTCTCGGCATAGATCCCGGTCTTGCTGCCGTCCGGCGAGGGCAGCCGCATGACTGCAAAGCCGCGTTCCATCAGGAACGTCTCGGCATAGGCGGCAAGCTCCAGATTGGAGTTGCGGCTGACTGTGTCGAACTCGATCAGCCGCTCCAGTATATCCAGCGTTGCTGTCATCGTCAGTCCACGGCCAGTTCGGTGATCTCGCGCCGGAAGGGCAGCGCGTCGCCGATGTCCGGGCCGTCCAGCTCGCGGGCATAACGGTGGCCGGCATAGGTCGCCCAGGCAATCGGCCCCGGCGCGCTGGCGTCGCCGATGATCTTGACCGACTTAATGCCGGCATCCGCCCATTCCGCCTCGCGGGCGCGCATGTCCTCGTTGATGCTGTCATTGCCGGTGCGCGAGGCGATCATCACCACTGCATCGGCCTCAATGTTCCAGGTGCGGTCGGTGTAGGTGCAGTTGCTGACCACATGGCCTGCGTGAATTTCGGTAATGCCCTGGTTGAGTACGATCTCCACCCCGGCCGCGACCAGGCGAGGGTGGATGGCCACCTGCTCCAGCGTGTTGTTGGTCCAGTCGCTGACATAGGCCGACGGCGTGACCAGCGTCACCTGCGCCCCCTTGGAGGCCAGCAACTCGGCCAGCACCCCGCCCATGTAGTAGTGGTCGTCGTCATAGACCACCACGCGGCCCTCGGGGATGGTGCCGTCCATCAGGTCGTCCGGGGTATAGACCTTGGCGCCTTCGGCAATCGGCATCGGCACCACGTGCTGGCGCGAAACCCCGTCGCGGCGCCAGGTGGAGCCGGTGGCGATGCAGACATTTTCGAACCCGAATTCCAGAATGCTTTCCGCGTCCAGCGGGCTTTCGCGATAGATCTCCACGTTCGGGCGCTGGCTCAGCTGGTAGTCGCGGTAATCCACCACCCGGCCCCAGGCATTGAGGCCCGGCAATTGGCGTTCACGGGTGACGCGCCCGCCGATCACGTCCTTGGCCTCGGCCACGGCCACGTCATAGCCGCGGCGGCACAGCGCCCAGGCGGCTTCCAGACCGGCGGGGCCGGAGCCAACCACCAGCACGTTGGAGCTGCCGCCCTTGGCGTTCATCTTCTCCGGATGCCAGCCCTTGCGCCATTCCTCCATGAAGGTCGGGTTCTGGGTGCAGCGGCTGATCGACATGGTCATGTCGCCGGTGATGCAGATGTTGCAGCCGATGCATTCACGGATGTCCTCGATGCGGCCTTCCTCGATCTTCTTGGGCAGGAACGGGTCGGCAATCGACGGCCGCGCGCAGCCGATGAAGTCCAGCGTGCCGGATTTCACCATCTTGGCCATCACGTCCGGGCTGGTGAACCGGCCGACACCGACGATGGGCTTGTCCGTCAATTCATGAATGCCGCGCACCAGCTGTTCCTGGGCGGCCTCCTCCTTGAAACGGCTGGGGCCGGAGCAATCCTCCCAGGTGCCCTGCGCCAGATCCCAAAGGTCCGGAAGGTCCTTGTTCATCTCGATGTAATCCCGCACCTCGGCGTTGGAAAACCCTAGCTCGCCGATGGTCTCATCCAGGGAAACCCGCAGGGTGATCGCCATGGTATCGCCCACCGCATCGCGCATGTCGGCGATGACTTCCTGGCTGAAGCGGGCGCGGTTCTCCAAACTCCCGCCGTATTCGTCCGAGCGCTGGTTGGTTGCCCGGCTCAGGAAGTGCTGGAAGATGCCGAACCCATGCGCGCCATAAAGGCAGATCAGGTCAAACCCGGCCTTCTTGGAGCGTTTGGCCGCGTTCACAAACCAGCGGCGCAGGTCCCTGATGTCCTGCTTGTCCAGCGCCCGCGCCTGCACCGGGTCATTGGTGAAGGTGCGGATCGGCAGGGCCGAAGGCGCCAGCGGCACCTCCTTGGTGTAAAGGTTCGGGCCGTTGATGCCGGAATAGGCCAGCTGGATACCCGCCAGCGCGCCGTGGGTCTTCATCCGCTCCGACATCTTGCGCAGTTGCGGGATGTCCTTGTCCTCCCACAGGCGCAGCTCGATGAACGGCGTGATTTCCGAGGTGTGATGCATCTCGCACTGTTCGGTGAAGATCACGCCCCAGCCGCCTTCGGCCTTTATGCCCCGCATCGCAGCCGCGGCCGAGGGGTCCCGGTAGCCGCCGCCGTTGCAGTGGGGTACCTGGTAAAAGCGGTTCTTGGCGGTGAGCGGGCCGATCTTCATCGGCTCGAACAGAATATCATAGCGGGGATCGCGCAATTTCCATCTCCTTCGGTGCAAGAGCCCCTGAAAGGTACAGGACTGGGCCAAAGGCAAAAGTTGCGCTTGCGGAAGCATTGATTAGCCGCCGCCTAAGCGGCCCCGCCACCGCCGCCCTCAATGCGGATACCAGGCACGGTGCCGCTGGTGATCTGCTCCCGGCAATAACCGATGAAGGTCTTGACCGTCAGCACGTTTTCAGCACCTTCCGCGGTCAGCAGCCCCATCCGCATCGGCCGCAGCTTGCCGCCGATCGGCACGAACTTCAGCTTGCGCCCGTCCGGCGCCATATCCGTCACCGGGCGTATATTGGCGATGGAATAGCCGAATCCGTTGGCCACCAGCCCGCGCATCACCGCCATGTCGCGGGTGCGCTCGGCAATTTGCGGGGTGACGCCCGCGTCCTCAAAGAAGGACAGGAAGTATTCGGCGCTCAGCGGCAGGTCCAGCAGCACCATCGGGTGCGCGGCCAGCTCTTCCACTGTGACGCTTTCCCGGTCCGCCAGCGGGTGGTCCTCGCAAAGCAGCGCATAGGGCGGCAGCTCTGCCAGTGCGTTGAATTTCAGATCGGCGGGAATGTTCAGATCATAGGTCAGCGCCACGTCGATCCGCGCCTGGCGGATCAGGTTAATAAGCCCGGCCTGGTCGCGCTCCATCTGGCTGATGGTCACAGCGGGATAGAGCGCCTCGAACTGGCGGCGCAACCCCGGCACAATCAGCTGCGCAAAGGTCAAGAGGCAGCCGACCGACAAGGGCCCTTGCACGAAACCAGAGATATTGTCGGCCAGACGGCTGAGCGCGCCGGCCTCATGCAGCACAGCGCGCGCCTGATCCATGAACTGATGCCCGGCCTGGGTCAGCGACAGGCCCTGCGCGTGCTTGCGCACGAACAGCTGCAGGCCGAACTCGTTTTCCAGCTGCGACACCGCCGCCGAGATCGACGGCGAGGACACATTCACCTTCTCCGAGGCCAGGGCTATGGACCCGGCCTCGCCGACGGCAACGAAATATTCCAGCTGGCGCAGGGTGAAACGCAAGGGCATGTTAGCGACTATGCCCGGCGCAGCCCAAGCCGATCAAGCCCGGTACTTGATCCAAGTGGTTTTCAAGGCCGTGTATTTTTCCAGGCTGTGCAGCGACAGGTCGCGCCCGAAGCCGGATTGCTTCATGCCGCCGAACGGCGTCTGCGCCGACAGCGCGTCCACCGTATTGACCGAGACCGTGCCTGCCTGCAGCCTGTCCGCCACCCGGCAGGCGCGGTTGAGGTTGTCCGTCCAGACCGAGGCCGCAAGGCCGTAGATTGAGTCATTGGCCATGGCGACAGCCTCCTCCTCGCTGTCAAAGGGGATCACCGACAGCACCGGGCCAAAGATCTCATCCCGCGCCAGGGGATCATCGTGGCGCACGTCGTCAAAGATCGTCGGCTGCACGAAACAGCCCTTGCCGTCCACGGTCACGCGTTCACCGCCCGCAACCAGATTGGCCGACTGCTTGCCCGCCTCGACAAAGCGCATGATGCCCTCGGTCTGCTTCTCATCCACGATGGCGCCCATTTTCGAGACCGGGTCCAGCGGGTCCCCCGGCTGGGTGGCCTCCGCCCGGGCGATCAGCTTCTCGACGAACTCCTGCTGGATGGAGCGCTCCACATACAGCCGCGAATTGGCCGAGCAGACCTCGCCCTGGTTGAAGAAGATCCCGAAGGCGGCCATGTCGGCGGCGGTGTCCAGATCCCCGCAATCGGCAAACACCAGATTGGGGCTCTTGCCGCCGGTTTCGGGCCAGACCTGCTTCAGGTTCGACTGGCCGGAATACTGCATGAACATCTTGCCGATGGCGGTGGAGCCGGTGAAGGCCAGGCAATCCAAATCCATATGCAGCCCCAGCGCCCTGCCCGCGGTGGCGCCATAGCCCGGCACAACGTTGAAAACCCCGTCCGGCACCCCGGCCTCTGCCGCCAGTTCGGCCAGCCGCAGCGCCGACAAAGGCGACTGCTCCGCCGGTTTCAGCACCACGGAATTGCCCGCCGCCAGCGCCGCCGCAGCCTTCCAGGTCGCCATGTCGAGCGGGAAGTTCCAGGGCGTCACCGCCCCCACAACGCCCAGGGGCACGCGGGAGACCAGCGCCAGATCGCCCGGCCCGGTGGGCGCCACCTCGTCATAGACCTTGTCGATGGCTTCGGCATACCACTGGAAGAAGTGGGCGGAACCGGGCACGTCCACAGTGACGGCATCCGTCACCAACTTGCCCATGTCCAGGGAATCCAGCAGCGCCATCTCCTCTAGGTTCTCCCGGATCAGGTCCGCCAGTTTCAGCATCACCGCCTTGCGGTCCCCCGGCGCCAGCCGCGACCAGCGCCCGTCCTCGAAAGCCCGGCGCCCGGCCGCCACGGCGCGGTTCACGTCCTCTGCATCACATTCGGCAACCTGCACCAGAACCTCTCCGGTCGCGGGGTTCACACTGGCGAACGTCTTGCCCGAGGCCGCATCGGTAAACTTGCCATCAATGAAGGCCTGCCCGCGGAAGCTCAGCGCCGCAGCGCGGCTCTTCCAGTCATCGTAAGTGTAGTCCAGCATGTCTTTCTCCCTGATGCGCCGCCGTCACTCGTCCCCGGGCACGCCGTAGGACGGCGCCTCGCGCGGGTCGAGCGCGCGCTGGACATAGGCGTCCAGCTGCGGCTTGTAGATTTCCCAGGCGGTGGCAACGGCCTCGATCGGGCAGTCCTCGGTCCAGTCGCAGCGCAGGTCGGCCACCGGCCAGCTCACCTTGTCGACCAGCTTCATGCCCGCCGAATGCACCGGCCCGGCCTCGCCGCCCGCCGCCAGCCCGGCGCGCATGGCCGCAATCAGCCGGTCGCCGAGATGGCCATCCGCCGCCTGAAACCCGTCCACGATGGCCTGGCACACCCCGGCATTGGCCAGCAGGTTGCCGCCCGAGGCCACATCCTGCCCTTCCGCCTGGGTCCAGATGCCCAGGGAGTTCGGCCCCGAGTGGATTGCAGTGCCGCCTGCCTTGTCCACCGCCAGCACCTGACGGTATTCGATGAACTTGCCCTGCGCCCGGACTTGCTCCATAGCCTCAGCCGCCGTCAGCCCCTGTTCCATCAGGTCCAGCGCCAGCGGCCCCAGGCTGGGGTCGGTCACGTTCTGGCTGGCCACCGCGCCAACGCCCGCGCGGGCAAAGGAACAGCGCGCCGCCACCGCGGGCGAAGACGACGAAATCGCCACCCCGAACATCCCGGTTTCCGCGCATCGCGCCACAAGCGAAAATGTCATCGTCTTTCCTCCTCACCAGCCAGTGGAGACGGATCCGTTCTTCATCCGGCTGAAAATATCCTAGGGGGTGAATTGAGCCGCAGGCTCCAGAGGGGGCAGACGACCCCCTCCACGCGTCCGGATCACTCCGGAATAACCGCAGTCCCATCGATTTCGACCAGCCACTCCGGCCGCGCCAGCGCCTGCACCACAAGGCCGGTGGAGACGGGATGCACCCCTTTGATGTATTCCCCCATGGTGCGGTAAACCGCCTCGCGGTGGCGCACATCGGTGATGTAGACCACCACTTTCACCAGATGCTCCATCGAGCCGCCCGCTTCCTCGATCAGCTGCTTGATGTTCTGCATCACCTTGCGAGTCTGCTCGACAGGGTCGTGGCTGTCGATGTTCCTGGCGTCATCCAGGCTCTGCGGGCACTGGCCGCGCAGATAGACGGTCTTGCCGCCTTCTGTCACCACCGCCTGGCACAGGTCGTTGTCCAAGTTTTGTTCGGGGTAAGTGTCCGATGTGTTGAACTTGCGGATACGGGTATGGGCCATTATGTCCTCCTGGCATGGCGGGATGGCGGGGGCGGGCCGGTGTTGCATTCCCCGGCGAAACTCTCATGCGCAGCGGGACAGCCAAATTACCTTCTGGCTTCCCCTTGCTTCGGCTGCGGCTAAGCCCGCATTCAAAGCGCGCCGGCGCGGCGCTCGCCGGGGCCGCGGTAGCCTTCGTAGTGGCGCTGTATGGCAATCTGGTCGGCCACATGCTTGGCATCATGCCAGACCCCCCAGATGAAGGTCGAGCCTCGGCGCGACTGCCAGGGCAGGCCCAGGAAATAGATCCCCGGTTCGCGCGACACGCCGCGCTGATGCTGCGGGCGGCCTTTTTCGTCGAAAGCATCCACCTTCATCCAGCCGAAATCCTGCCGGAAACCGGTAGCCCAGAGAATGGTGGCGATGCCTTCCTTCTCCAGGTCCAGCGCCCGGATCGGATTGGTCAGGCTGCCCGGATCGGGGTAGGCCTTGCGGGCTTCCGGCTCCTCCGGCAGGTCAATGCCGGTGCGTTCCACATATGCATCCGCCAGATCCAGCAACTTCAAATAGTTGGCATCGCCGGCCGCGATATTGTCCTGCAGATCGCCTGCAAAATTCATCGTCCCGTTTTCATAGGCCTCGGTCAGGCCAAGCAGCGTCACCCCCTCGCCCGCCAGACGGCGGAAATCCATGGTCCGGCCGCCATAGGCGCCGCTGACGGAGATCGTCACATGCTCCTTGCCCGGCTCCTGTGCAGCCTGGTCCCACAGGCCCAGCACCCCCAGCCACCAGACAAAATCCCGGCCCCGGTACATGCGCGGCGGGCGGTCGTGCGGGCCAACCGACAGATAGGTTTTGCGGCCCGCCCGGTTCAACTCATCGGCGATCTGAGCGCCCGAGGAGCCTGCACCCACCACCAGCACCGCGCCTTCGGGCAGCTGATCGGGGTTGCGGTAGTGGAAGGAATGGAGCTGGTTCACCGGTGCGGTTTCCGGCACCAGCGGCGGAATCACCGGATGCTGGAAGGCGCCGGTTGCCGCCACGATGCGCTGCGCCTCAATCACCCCGCCCGAGGTTTCGACCCGGAAGCCGCCGCTGCCGTTGATACGTTCGGCCTTGCTGACCTCGACGCCGGTGCGGATCGGCGCATTGAACCGTTCGGCGTATTCGACAAAATAATCCGCGATCCGGTCCTTGCCGGCAAACGCCTCCGGATCGGTATCCGTGAACTCCAGGTTCGGGAACCGGTCATGCCACGCCGGGCCATTGGCCACCAGCGAGTCCCAGCGCCCCGTCCGCCAGGCCTCTGCGATCCGGTTCTTTTCCAGCACCAGATGCGGCACGCCATGGCTGGTCAGATGCTCGCTCATGGCCACCCCGGCTTGCCCGGCCCCTACAACCAGCGTGTCTATCTTCTCAACCGCCATTTCCAAACCCTCTCCTGACACTCCGGCCCGGGCCGCTGCCCTGCCGGTCTTCCCCGCCAGAATGTTCACATCACCCAATTCGGAAAAAGAACTCTATGGCTCATCCCTGCTTCGCTTACAGCTAACCAGCTGCTGAATGCAGGGTGTCTGCGTTGATTTCCGCTTCTCCATTCGGCGGGTTCAAATCAAGCGTCATCGAGGAAGGTTCCGAGGCGGTAATCTTTGTCGTCCGCGGAGCCTCGCTTCTCTTCGGGATCGGCAAACGGGCCCTCCCATGATGGGATAAGAGGAACAAAGCGGCTCAATCTGAGAAACGTCCTGGCGGCATGGGAGCCGCCGGCACTGCGGAGATGGGTGATTGGCGGAATAGCCATTGATCGAATGGCGTAAGCCGCCTTCCCACCGGCCGGGTGGTTCCTTTTGAAGGGTTTATTGCGGCAGAGGCGAGATAGTAGCAACTTCAGGAAACGGTGCATTCCGGTTCGCATTGACGCTTCTTAAGAAAAGGCGGAGAACTCCCCGCCTTTCAAATTCATTTCTGCGATGCCACGAGACAGGTCATTTCGAGAAGCAGCGTAGCTCCGGCCAGTGCGGTGATTTCTGCATTGTCATAGGGCGGAGAGACCTCGACGACGTCGGCGCCGATCAGGTTCACGCCGCCAAGCTTGCGGATCAGCGATATCGCCTGCCATGTGGTAAGCCCCCCGCACACCGGTGTGCCAGTGCCGGGCGCAAAGGCAGGGTCCAGTGCGTCAATGTCAAAGGTCAGGTATGCCGGGCGGCCGCCGACGGCCTCTTTGATCCTTGCCACTGTTGCTGCAACGCCCTGCTCATGCACAAACTCGGCCGTCAGCGTGTTGAAGCCGTGCGATTTGGCGTTAAATGTCCGCAGCCCCACCTGAATTGAATGCTCTGCGTCCACGATGCCTTCTTGTGCGGCGTGATAGAACATCGACCCATGGTCAAACCGCTTAGGCTGCTCTTCCCATGTGTCGGAATGAGCATCGATCTGGATGAGGGAGACCGGCCCGTGCCGCTCAGCCTGTGCCCGCAAGATGGGGGCGGTGACCGAATGGTCGCCGCCCATCGTCAGCACGAACGCATTTGATTCCAGAATACCCTTAGCTTCCTGGTAAATCGTTTCAGGGATATCCACCGGGAAGCCTGGGTCAAACGTGCAATCGCCGTAATCAACCATCCGCAGCTTTTCAAAAGGATCAAAGTCCCAATGCCACGGCCCGCCATCCCAGGCGACATTGGTCGACGCGGTGCGAATGCCGCGCGGTCCAAACCGGCAGCCGGGCCGGTTAGTGACGCTCAGGTCGTAGGGCACCCCCCAGACGACAATGTCGGCCCCTTCGAGGTCACGCGAATATTGTCTTCGAAACAAGCTGTTTGCACCGCTATAGGTGGGCTCATATCCCATGCCGTACTGATGATTTCCTACAAAGGCGCGGTCGGTTGCACCTACCATGATTTCGTCTCCCAAATCAGAAGGCGACAGCGTTGAAGAATGAATTCCAAGCGTATCGGGTAGTCCGTTGCGGTTCAAAAATGCGCATCATGAGTGAGCTGGCGCAAATCGAAAGATTGAAACCCTTGATCAGGTAAGGCCTAATCGCAAGTCGCAGCATGGAATGCCCCATCTGAACTGGTCCACCGCTATAGTTAGGAAACGGAGGACAGATGACGGGCTCCCCGCAGAGTCCGCGGTTATTAGTCCGCTCCGTTCAGGGTTTGGTCCTCTCTTGACCGTTGGTGATACTCCCGCGGGGTGAGCCCGTCGAGGCTCGTATGTGGGCGATGGTGATTGTAATCGTCACGCCAGGCCGCGATCAGCTCTCGGGCGTGGCGCAGGTTGGCGAACAAGTGCCCGTTGAGGCACTCGTCCCGGAGGCGGCCGTTGAAGCTTTCGACAAAGCCGTTCTGCATGGGCTTGCCTGGCGCGATGT
>NZ_JBMERQ010000005.1:0-229206 GCF_048820895.1 Cribrihabitans neustonicus | reverse complement strand
CGGCACCCGCACCTTGGCGATGATATCGGCGCTCTTCCACAGCGCCGCGGCGGTCTTGACGATCTCCACGCCCGCGGCCTCATAGGCGGCATCGGAAAACCCCGCCCCCGCCCCGGCGCCGCTCTCGATCGCGCAGGAATACCCCAGCTTCTGCAGCTGCCGCGCCGAATCCGGCGTCATCGCAACGCGCGCCTCTCCAGCCGCCAGTTCACGTGGCGTTCCAATAAGCACTCTGATGTCCTCCCTTTGCGCTGGCACGCCCGGATGACCGGGATGCCGCGATTGAGGGAAAGTATTCGAGCGTTTTACTTAGTAGTCAATAATTTTTGCAGACTACATTTTTTTTCCAATAAAAACAGAATTATAAAAGAAGGCATCCCACTCTTTTGGAACTTTTTTTGATCTACAGCTAAAAAAATATTTGACAGAAGAGGCCCTCCTCCACAGTCTGCTGGCACAGGGAGGACACTATGAACACCCAATCGCTCAGCACAGGCGCCGCCTGGGCGGAGACCGGTGATTTGCGCGCCCTGATGCAGCGCGCCGCCGCCATCCGCGACGCCCAGTGGGGCCGCACGGTCACCTATTCGCGCAAGGCATTCGTGCCCTTGACCAACATGTGCCGCGACACCTGCGGCTACTGCACCTTCGTCAAGCATCCGGATTCGCCGGAGGCCAACATCATGACTCCGGAGCAGGTGCTCGCGGTGGCGCAAAAAGGCGAGCGCGAGGGCTGCAAGGAGCTGCTGTTCAGCCTCGGCGAGAAACCCGAGCTGCGTTATGAAAAGGCCCGCAAAGGATTGGAACAGCTCGGCTATTCCCGGCTCACCGATTATCTGCGCGACATGTGCGAGCTGGTTCTGAGCGAGACAGCGCTCCTGCCGCATGTGAACGCGGGCACCCTCACTGACGACGAGATCGACGTGCTGCGGCCGGTTTCCGCCTCGATGGGGATGATGCTGGAAACCGTGAGCCGCCGCCTCACCCGGAAGGGCCAGCCGCACTATGCCTGCCCCGACAAGGTGCCCGTGCAGAGGCTGCGGACGCTGGAGCGCGCAGGCCAGAAGCAAGTGCCTTTCACCACCGGCCTCTTGATCGGCATCGGCGAGAGCTTTGCTGAGCGGATCGAGGCGCTGCATGCGATCAACGACGCCCACGCCCGTTACGGCCACATCCAGGAAGTGATCATCCAGAACTTCCAGCGCAAGCCGGATATCGCCATGGCCAACCACCCGGAACCGGCGCTTGAAGACATGCTGCGCACCATCGCGGCCGCGCGCATCATCCTGGCGCCGGAGATCAGCCTGCAGGCGCCGCCGAACCTCAGCGCCCGCCACATCGCCTACCTGGAAGCGGGCATAAACGACTGGGGCGGCATTTCGCCCGTGACCATCGACTTCATCAACCCGCAGCACGAATGGCCGGAGATCCGGGCGCTGGCACGCTCCTGCACCGGGGCCGGCTTCGCGCTGCGCGAGCGGCTCACCGTCTACCCCCGCTACCTGACCGGGGACAGCGGCTTCATCAACCCCGGCGTGCTGGCCCGTGCGGCCGGCATGGCTCAGGAAAACGGGCTCGCCCGCGATCAGCGCCACATCGGAGAGACAGCATGACCCTTCAGCAACCTGCCGAGAATTTCGCCACGGTCCCGGCTGCCGTCACCGCCGCCTCCGCTCCGGTACGGGCGATCCTCGAGATGGCGCTGGAGGGCGGCGAGGTCTCCGAGGCAGAGGGCGTAGAGCTGTTCCGCGCGACCGGCACGGACGCCGAGGCGGTCTATGCCGTGGCCGACGAGCTGCGCCGCCGTGCCAATGGCGACCGGGTGACCTTCGTGGTGAACCGCAACATCAACTTCACCAACATCTGCTACATGGGCTGCCGCTTCTGCGGCTTTGCCAAGCGCAGCGAGGACAAGGACGCCGAGTGGCTGGAGCCGGAACAGATCGTCGAGCGCGCGCAGCAGGCCTGGGACCGCGGCGCCACCGAGGTCTGCATCCAGGGCGGGCTGCACCCGAAGATGGAAGGCACCTACTACCGGGACATCGTGCGCGCCATCAAGGCGGCGCTGCCGGACATGCACATCCATGCCTTTTCGCCCTTTGAGATCTGGTACGGCGCGTCCAAGACCAAGATGTCATATCACGACTTCCTGGCGGACCTGAAGGAAGCGGGCCTCGGCTCGATGCCCGGCACCGCGGCGGAGATCCTCGATACCGAAGTGCGGATGCAGCTCACCAAGAACAAGCTGAGCGCCGAGAAATGGGTGGAGATCATCCGCGCCGCGCATGAGGTCGGCATCCCGACGACCGCCACCATCATGTACGGCCATATCGACGCGCCCGAGCATTGGGCCGCCCACATCCGCCTCTTGCGCGACATTCAGAAGGACACCGGCGGCTTTACCGAGCTGGTGCCGCTGTCCTTCGTGCACACGGAATCGCCCTTGTGGTCGCTGAACCCGGACAAGGTGCGCCCCGGCCCGACCGCGCTGGAGGTGGACCTGATGCACGCGGTTGCGCGCATCATGCTGCATGGCTGGATCGACAATATCCAGGTGAGCTGGACCAAGCTGGGCGCGGCGCGCGCGCAGGAGATGCTGTCGCGCGGCGTCAACGACCTCGGCGGCACGCTGATGAACGAAAGCATCTCCCGCGCGGCCGGATCGGCCCACGGGCAGGAGATCACCGCGCGCGAGCTGGCCGAGATCATCCGCGCCGCGGGCCGCGTGCCGGCACGGCGCAACACGATCTATGAAATCCGCGACATCTATGACGATCACGACCCGGAGGAACTGGCGCCGCTGGTCGACCGTCAGGGCCGCAACCCGCTGGAATTTCTGCAGATGTTCCCGGAACGCGGCACCACGCTGGAGGCGGCGGAATGAGCGCGCAGAAGCACAGGGTCACCCTGCTGGCGGGCGGCGTCGGCGGTGCCAAGATGGCCGAGGGCCTTGCCGCACTGCCGGACGTGGAGCTGTCGATCATCGGCAACGTGGCGGATGACGATGAGTTCCACGGCCTCTGGGTCTCCCCGGATATCGACACGCTGACCTACAGCCTCGCCGACGTGATCGACCGCAACCAAGGCTGGGGCGTGGCAGACGAGGGCCACCGGGCGCTCGCGACGCTGAACAAGCTGGGCGCGGACACCTGGATGTCGCTCGGCGACCGCGACTTCGGCCTGCACATCCATCGCACCATGCGGCGGCTGCGCGGCGAACGCCCCAGCGTGATTGCCCGCGACGTGGCCCGCGCCTTCGGGGTAGAGGCAGAGATCCTGCTGCCGACGGATGACCGGGTGCAGACCCGGGTGCGCACGGATGCGGGCTGGCTGAGCTTCCAGGAGTATTTCGTGCGCGAACGCTGCGCGCCGGAGGTCCGCGAGCTGGCCTTTGACGGCATTGAGCATGCCCGCCCCGCGCCTGAGGCGCTGGAGGCCATCGCCGGGGCGGACCTGATTGTGATCGCGCCTTCCAACCCGCTGGTCAGCATCGCGCCGCTGCTGGAGACACCCGGCATCCGGAACGCGGTGCGCGCGGCACCCGCTACCAAGGTCGCGGTCAGCCCCTTCATCGCGGGCAAGGTGGTTAAGGGACCGGCCGACCGGATGATGGCTGCGCTTGGGCTGCGGGCGGATGCCGCGGGCGTGGCGGAACGCTATGCAGGTCTCGCGCAGACTTTGGTGATCGACCATCAGGATGAGGGCTTCTGCGATGAGATCCGCGCCCATGGCATGGCGCCGGTCTGCGCCGATATCCTGATGAAGGACAAGGCTGACAAGGCCCGGCTGGCGCGCAAGGTGGCTGACCTGTGCCTCGCACCCGCAGCGGCGGAGGCGGTGGCATGAGCGCCGCATCGCCGGCAGGCAAGAGGCTGGTGGTTATCCCGATGAAGGACCCTTCGCGCGCCAAGACCCGGCTGGGCACCGCGCTGGATGCCAACGCGCGCGCGGCGCTCGCGCTGGCGCTGTTTAACGCCACGGTCACCCACTTGCGCGCCGCACTGGACCTCCTGCCCGAGGGCCAAGTGGAGATCGCCGTTGTCACTTCCAGCCCGCTGATTAGCCGGCTCGTCCAGGCCATGGGTCTACAGCTGATTGCCGAGACCCCGGCGGAGACTGGTGCCGACGGACTCTCAGCAGCGCTCGAAACCGCCGCCGGCTGGGCCGCCGCGCGGGGCTATGCAGCACTTTGCATCCTCCCGGGCGATCTGGCAGCGCCGGAGCCTGCCGACCTCGCCCGCCTGCTGAGCCATGACCTCAGCGGCGGACAGGCGGTGCTCTGCCCGGCGTCGGACCTCGGCACCAATGCGCTTCTGGTGCCGCTGCCCTGCCCGTTCCGCTTCCGCTACGGGGTGAAATCCGCCGTCGCCCACCGCCAGGCCGCCGAGGCCGCGGGGCTGTGCCCGGTGATGCTGCCGCTCGACAGCCTGCGCGCCGATGTGGACACGGTCGAGGACCTCGGCCACCTGCTGGCGCAGCAGCCGCAGATGCTGATGCGGGAGGGCGCGCGATGAGCCTCTCCGTCACCCTCACCGCCGTGCCCGGCGTGCCGGATGTCAAAAATGGCGACGATCTTGCCGCGATCCTGGGCGATTGCCTGGAGACCTCGGGCCTCGGGCTTCAGGACGGCGATATCCTGTGCGTTGCGCAGAAGGTCTTCTCCAAGGCCGAGGACTGCATCATCCCGCTCGCTTCCGTCACGCCGTCGGAAGAGGCACTGAAATACGCAGAAGAGCTGAACAAGGACCCCCGCAAGGTCGAGATTGTCCTGCGCGAAAGCACCCGCGTGGTGCGCGCCTTCCGCCGCCCGGACCAGAACGAGGGCACGATGATCTGCGAGCACCGGCTCGGCTTCATCTCGGCCAACGCGGCGGTGGACGAGTCGAACTTCGGCGAGGAAGACGCCGCCATGGTGCTGCCGCCCGACCCGGATGCAAGCTGCGCCCGGCTGCGGGAAGCCCTCGCCGCGCGCTTCGGCGTGCGGGTCGGCGTGGTGATGACCGACACCTTCGGCCGCCCCTGGCGGCTGGGCCAGGTCAACGTCGCCATCGGCCTGAGCAAAGTGCCCGCCACCATCAAGGAACAAGGCAACGTGGACGCCTGGGGCCGCCCGCTGCAGGTAACCGAACCAGCGCTCGCGGACGAGATCGCCGCCGCCTCGGGCCTGGTGGTGCGCAAGAACGGGAAAACACCGGCGGTGCTGCTGCGCGGGCTCGACTGGGAGCCGGCCGACAGCCGCGGCGCCGACATACTGAGAAAAAAACAGGAGGACATGTTCCGATGACAATCGCGATCATTGGCGGCACCGGGCCGCAAGGACAGGGGCTGGCATTGCGCTTTGCCCGCGCGGGCATCCCCGTCGCACTGGGCTCGCGCGATGGCGGGCGCAGCGCAGGCATCGCCGCCGAGCTGATGGCGAAACTGCCGGAAGGCGCGGCCGAGATCACCGGCGTCGACAACGAAACCGCCACCGCCGCGGCCGACGAGATGGTGATCCTCGCGGTACCGTTCTCGGCCCATAACGCCACGCTGGAGGCGCTGAAGCCGGCCCTCGCGGGCAAGATCCTGGTCGATATCGTGGTGCCGCTGAAAGAGGGCGACCCCAAGAAGGTGGACATGCCGCCCGAAGGCTCCGCCACCGAGGCCGCGCAGGCGCTGCTGGGCGACGAGATCCCGGTGATCGGCGCGCTGCACAATGTGTCGGCTACCACGCTCAACAACCTCGACTGGCCGATCAACTGCGACATCCTGATCTGCGGCAACAGCCTGCCCGCCCGCAAGAAGGTGATCGAGCTGGTCCGCGCGCTGGACGTCGAGGCCTACAACGCCGGCGACGCCGAGGCCGCCCGCTGCATCGAGGCGATCACCCCGATCCTGATCCGCCAGAACATTTCCAAGGCGGTGCCCTTCACCCATGCGGGCATCCGCATCTGGGCCCCCGACCACTAAGATTCCAACAGGGAGAGAACGACAAATGGAATTTGGTATTTGCTTCAAGGGCTTCGTTGAGCCCGAACGCGCCCGCGCACTGGTCCGCCAGGCGGAAAACGCAGGCTTCACCTACTGCTGGTTCTACGACAGCCACATCCTGTGGCGCGAAAGCTTCGTCGCCATGGCGATGTGCATGGAACACACAAAGAAGATGCGCTTCGGCCCGCTGGTGACCAACCCGAACTCGCGCGAGTGGTCGGTGGCGGCCTCGCTGTTCGGCTCGCTGGCAAAACAGTCCGGCGGCCGCTTCGACATCGGCCTCGGCCGCGGCGACAGTGCCGTGCGTGTGATGGGCAAGAAGCCCTCCACCATCAAACGGATGGAAGAGTTCACGCACGTGGTGAAGTCGCTGATCCGCGGTGAGGAAGTGCAGTACGGCGAATGCCCCGAGCCGGTGAAATTCCCCTGGGCCCAAGGCTACGAGCTGCCGGTCTGGATCGGCGCCTACGGTCCCAAGGCGCTGGCCTCGGCCGGCAAGGTCGGCGACGGTGTGGTGCTGCAGATCGCCGAGCCCAAGATCATCAAATGGCTGGCGGATCAGGCCAAGGCCGGCGGTGAAGCCGAAGGCCGCGACATGTCGAACTACCGCGTCATGGCGGCCGCTCCGGCGCATACCGGCCCGATCGAGGAAGGCATCGAGAAAACCAAATGGTTCCCCGCCATGGTCGGCAACCACGTCGCTGACATCGTGGAGAAATACGGCACCGACGGTGATCACGTGCCGACCAGCCTGACCGACTATATCAAGAACCGCAAAGGCTACGACTACTCCAAGCACGGCCAGAGCGATAACCCCTACCTGGACTTCATCACCGAGGACATCGTCAAGAGCTTCTGTGTGCTGGGCACCCCCGACGAGCATATCGCCAAGATCCGCGATCTCGAAGCGGCCGGCACCACCCAGTTCAACATCTATCTCGACAGCGGCGACGAAGAAAAGATCATCGCCGACTACGCCGAGAAGGTCATTCCGGCCTTCCGCTAAGGCAGACCGGGCGCACGCCCGGCAGCACCCATCGCGCTGTCCGTGCCGGTCTCCCCGCGGACAGCGCCTCTTTGGCGGGCGGCTCCGGCTGCCCGCTCCTTTCCCGGGCGCAGCACGCCCGCCAAGCATCGAATTTCAACCGGCCTGCGCTCTTGCGGCCGCTGGCACCGGGCTTTGACTTGTGCCAAGAGGGCGCCAGATAGGCATCATTATAAGCAACTGGCGGATTTTTAAATGGCGCGCATGGCAGCTGAGAAGCCGAAGACCCGGATTCAGCGGAAAAAGACAGAACAGATTCTTTCCGCTGCGCTGGAGGTCTTTGCCCAGCACGGCTCGTCCGGCGCATCAATCAACCTGATCGCCAAGACCGCGGGACTGACCACGCCCAACCTGCTTTACTATTTCGAAAGCAAGGACGCGATCCGCCGCGAGCTGATGTCGCGCACCCTGCAGCTGTGGATGGCGCCCCTGAACATGCTGAGTCCGCATGGCGACCCGATCGACGAAATCTGCCAGTACATCCGCCGCAAGCTGGAAATCTCGCGTAACTTTCCGAAAGAAAGCAAGTTTTTCGCCAACGAGGTGCTGAGCGGCCTGCCGCATTCGAGGAGCGAGATCTTCGGCCCGCTGAAGGAGCTGTTCAACGGCAAGATCCTGGTGCTGGAGGACTGGATGCGCGAAGGCCGGATTGCCACGGTTGACGCGCATCACCTGCTGTTTTCGATCTGGGCGACGACCCAGCACTACGCCGATTTCGACGTCCAGATCGAAGAGATCGCCCCCGGCAAGGCCGCCGACCGCTACGCCGAGGCGGAGCTGTTCCTGCTGGAGATGTACAAGAAACTGCTGACGGTGAAGCCGGACTGACCCGGCCCTGCGCGCCTCCTCTCAGGGTATCCGCGCACGGTCGATGAACTTGCGCAGCGCAAAGCGCGAGCGCACGGCGCGGATGCCGGAGATCCGCAGGAGCTTGGTCTGCAGGAAGGTCTCGAACTCTTCGAGGCTCTCCACCACGATCTCCAAGAGGAAATCCTGCGCCCCGGTCATCAGCGTGCCGGTCACCACCTCTTCGAAACGGGCGATCTTCTTCTGGAAGCTGGCGATTTCCTCGGCATCCTGACGCTCCAGTTCCACCGAAACAAAGGCGGTGATGCCGAACCCCGCCGCCTTGCGGTCGATGCGCGCGATGTAGCCCGCGATCAGCCCGCTTTCCTCCAGCCGCTGCAGCCGCCGTTTGCAGGGCGTTTGCGACAGGCCGACGCGCGCCGCCAGCTGCACCAGCGGTATCCGCCCATCCTCGCGCAGCGCGCGAAGTATCTCACGGTCGATTGCATCCGTAGCGAAAACCACCACAAAATCCGCCTTATTGGGTCAATTCCATATGCCAGTCGCGCAGGTACCCGCATCTTCGTGATTTTTCAACCACGCGAGTTAGCTATGCTGGTAGCATCCGCACCACCCCGCGCAGGCGGTGATTTCCCGCGCGCGGGGCAGGCTGCCCCGGAACAAGAGGTTTTGCATGAGTGATGACTTCCCGCCGCTATCGCTGAACGTGCCGGAACCGGGCTGCCGCCCGGGCGACACGCCGGATTTCTCCGATTTCGAGATCCCGCGCGCCGGTGCCGTCAAACGCCCGCCCGTTGATGCCGACCCCGACACCATCCGCGATATGGCGTTTTCCATCGTGCGGGTGCTGAACAAGGACGGCGAAGCGGTGGGCGACTGGGCCGGTGCGCTGAGCGCGGACGAGCTGCGCGAAGGGCTGCGCCACATGATGACCCTGCGCACCTTCGATGCCCGGATGCTGAACGCGCAGCGCCAGGGCAAGACCAGCTTCTACATGCAGCACCTGGGCGAAGAAGCCGTCTCCTGCGCATTCTCCCGCGCGCTTAGGCCGGGCGACATGAACTTCCCGACCTACCGCCAAGCCGGGCTGCTGATCGCGGGCGGCTATCCGATGCTGACCATGATGAACCAGATTTATTCCAACGCCGAGGATCCGCTGCACGGGCGGCAAATGCCGATCATGTATTCCTCGAAGGAGCACGGATTCTTCTCGATATCCGGCAACCTCGGCACCCAGTTCGTGCAGTCGGTCGGCTGGTCCATGGCCTCGGCAATCTCAGGCGATACGAAGATCGCGGCGGGCTGGATCGGCGACGGCTCCACAGCGGAAAGCGACTTCCATGCCGCCATGGTCTTTGCCTCGACCTACAAGGCGCCGGTGGTTTTGAACATCGTCAACAACCAGTGGGCAATCTCCACTTTCCAGGGCATTGCCCGCGGCGGCGTCGGCACCTTCGCCGCGCGCGGCCACGGCTTCGGCATCGCTTCGATCCGGGTGGACGGCAATGACTACCTCGCGGTGCATGCGGTGGCGAAATGGGCGAGCGAGCGGGCCCGGCGCGGCTTTGGCCCGACCCTGATCGAGCATGTCACCTACCGCGCGGGCGGGCATTCCACCAGCGACGACCCCTCCGCCTACCGTTCCGCGCGCGAGGCCGCGGCCTGGCCGCTGGGCGATCCAATCGAACGGCTCAAGAAGCACCTCGTCGCCATCGGCGAGTGGAGCGAAGACCGCCACAAGCAGGCCGAGGCGGAGATCCTGGACGAAGTCATCGCCACCCAGAAGCAGGCTGAGGCCATCGGCACTCTGGGCGGCGGCAAGACCCCAAGCCCGCGCGACATGTTCGAAGGCGTCTATGAAACCATGCCGCCGCATCTGATCCGGCAGCGTCAGGAAGCAGGGTACTGAAGATGGCCAGAATGACCATGATCGAAGCCATTCGCGAGGCCCATGACGTGGCCATGGCGGCGGATGAGCGCGTCGTCGTTTTCGGCGAGGATGCGGGCTTTTTCGGCGGCGTGTTCCGCTGCACCGCCGGATTGCAGCGGAAATACGGCAAGTCGCGCTGCTTCGATACGCCGATCAACGAGTCCGGTATCGTCGGCACCGCCATCGGCATGGCCGCCTACGGGCTGAAGCCGGTGATCGAGATCCAGTTCGCCGATTACGTCTATCCTGCCTATGACCAGATCGTCTCGGAAGCGGCGCGGCTGCGGCACCGCTCCAACGCCGATTTCACCTGCCCGCTGGTGATCCGCATGCCCACCGGCGGCGGCATTTTTGGCGGCCAGACCCACAGCCAGAGCCCGGAAGCGCTGTTCACGCATGTTTCAGGGCTGAAGGTGGCGATGCCCTCGAACCCGCGCGACGCCAAGGGGCTGCTGCTGGCCGCCATCGAAGACCCGGATCCGGTGATCTTCCTGGAGCCGAAGCGGCTTTATAATGGCCCCTTCGACGGCTACCACGACCGCCCGGTCACCAGCTGGAAGTCGCACCCCAAGGGCGAGGTGCCGGAGGGCGCCGAGACCGTGCCGCTGGGCAAGGCCAGCATCACCCGCGAAGGCGCGGACGTCACGGTTCTGGCTTACGGCACGATGGTCTATGTGGCGGAGGCCGCGGCAGAGGCCACAGGCGTCGATGCCGAGGTCATCGACCTGCGCACTTTGCTGCCGCTCGATCTGGAAACGATCACCGCGTCGGTTGAAAAGACGGGCCGCTGCGTGATCGTGCATGAGGCAACGCGCACCTCCGGGTTCGGGGCCGAACTGATGAGCCTGGTCCAGGAGAACTGCTTCTACCACCTGGAGGCACCAATCATCCGCGTCACAGGCTGGGACACGCCCTATCCGCACGCGCAGGAGTGGGAATATTTCCCCGGCCCCGCCCGGGTCGGCGAAGCATTGAAGAAAGTGATGGAGGGCTAACCGGATGGGTGTGTTTGCCATGCGCCTTCCCGATGTGGGGGAAGGCATCGCCGAGGCTGAGCTGACCGAGTGGCACGTCAAGCCCGGCGACATTGTGCGCGAGGACGATGTCCTGGCGGCGGTGATGACCGACAAGGCCGCGGTCGAGGTGCCCTCTGCAGTCTCCGGCAAGGTTCTGGAACTGGGCGGCGAGATCGGCCAGATGATGGCGATCGGCTCGGTGCTGATCCGGATCGAGGTCGAGGGCGAGGGCAATGAGGCATCCGGACCGGCCGCTGACGCGGCCAAACCCAGTGCCCCGGCGCCGCAGCCCGCTCCGGAAATTGATACGGATGCAGACACGGGGGAGACGGAAACCCCGGAACCGGCGCCCGCTCCGGCACCCGCTCCGGCCGCAAAAAAGCCGGGGCACCGCCTGCCGCGGCCCGAAGGCAGCAAGCCTCTGGCGTCGCCGTCGGTGCGGGCCCGGGCGCGTTCCGAAGGGGTCGATCTGCGCCATGTGCCCGGCACCGGGCCGGGCGGGCGCATCAGCCACGAGGATCTCGACAACTGGATTGCCTCCGGCGGCATCAAGCAGGGCAGCGTGACCCGCGGCCGCAACACAGGCATCGAAGAAATCCGCGTTGTCGGCATGCGCCGCAAAATCGCCGAAAAGATGGCCCTGTCGAAACGGCAGATCCCGCATATCACCATCGTCGAGGAAGTGGAGATGGGCGCGCTCGAAGACCTGCGCGCCGCGCTCAACAAGAAGCACGAAGGCAGCCGCCCCAAACTGACCCTCCTGCCGTTCCTGATGCGCGCCATCGTCGAGGCAGTGCGCGAGCAGCCCGGCCTGAACGCGCGCTTCGATGACGAGGAAGGTGTAATTCACCGCCACGGCGGCGTTCATATCGGGGTCGCCACACAGACGCCGCAGGGGCTCAACGTGCCAGTGCTGCACCATGCGGAGGCCAATAGCCTTTGGGACAACGCAGGCGAGCTTGCGCGTCTGGCTGAGGCCGCCCGCGACGGCTCGATCAAGCGCGAGGAGCTGACCGGAGGCACCATCACCATCACCTCGCTTGGCCCGCTCGGCGCCATTGCCACCACGCCGATCATCAACCACCCCGAAGTGGCCATCGTCGGCGTCAACAAGATGCAGATCCGCCCGGTCTGGGACGGCCAGCAATTCCGGCCGCGCAAGATGATGAACATCTCCTGCTCCTTCGATCACCGGGTGATCGATGGCTGGGACGCGGCGGTCTTTGTGCAGAAACTGAAATCCCTGCTGGAAAGTCCGGCCATGCTGTTTGTCGAGGGCTGAATGACTGATCTGAAGTGCAAATTGCTGATCATCGGCGCGGGACCCGGCGGCTACGTCTGCGCCATCCGCGCCGGCCAGCTTGGCGTCGACACCATCGTGGTGGACGAGGCCAACCCCGGCGGCACCTGTTTGAACGTGGGCTGCATTCCGTCCAAGGCGCTGATCCATGCCGCGGATGAGTTCCACAAGATGACCCACGCGGCCGAAGGCCCGCTGGGGATCACCGCGGGCACGCCCGAGATTGACCTCAGCCGCACCATGGCCTGGAAGGACGGCATCGTGAAGCGTCTGACCGGCGGCGTGACCGGGCTGATGCGCAAGGCGGGCGTGCGCGTGGTCGAGGGCCGCGCGCGCTTCCTCGACGGCAAGACCGTAGCGGTGAAACGCGGCGAGGAAACCACCCAGATCCGGGCCGAGCGCATCGTGATCGCCTCCGGCTCCGCGCCGGTTGCACTGCCATCCCTGCCTTTCGGCGGCGATATCCTGTCCTCCACCGAGGCGCTGGCGCTGCAGGCGGTGCCCGAGAGCCTCGCCGTGGTAGGCGCGGGTTACATCGGGCTGGAGCTGGGCATCGCCTTCGCCAAATTGGGTTCAAAGGTCACAGTGGTAGAGCTCGAGGACCGCATCCTGCCGCTCTATGATGCGGCGCTGACCCGGCCGGTCGCCAAGCGGCTGGAGGCGCTCGGGATCACTGTGCTGACCGGCACCAAGGCCGAAGGCCATGCGGACGGCGAACTGACGACCAGCCAGGGCAGAGTCCCGGCTGCCAAGGTGCTGGTCACCGCCGGGCGCCGCCCGCGTACGGCAGGCATCGGCGTGGACGAACTGGCGCTGACCTTGAATGGCCCTTACATCCGCGTCGACAAGACCTGCCAGACCTCGATGCGCGGTATCTACGCGATCGGCGATGTCACCGGCGAGCCGATGCTGGCGCACCGGGCCATGGCCCAAGGGGAGATGGTGGCTGAACACGCCGCGGGTCATGCGGTGGAATGGGACAAGCGCGCAATCCCCGCGGTCTGCTTCACCGACCCCGAGATCGTCACCTGCGGCGCCCTGCCCGGCGAGATCGAGGGCACCCGCAGCACCGAGTTCCCGCTAGCAGCCAACGGCCGCGCCATGACAATGGAGCGCGAGGACGGATTCCTGCGCGTGGTCTGGCGCGAAAGCGATCACGCGGTGCTGGGCGTGCAGGCGGTGGGCTCCGGCGTCTCCGAGCTGTCGGCGGCGTTCTCGCTTGCCCTCGAGATGGGCGCCTGCCTCGAAGACCTCGGCGCGACGATCCACGCCCACCCGACCCAGTCGGAAGCGTTGCAGGAGGCCTGCCTGCGCGCGCTTGGCCACGCGCTGCACATCTGAGCCGTCGTGCGGGCGGCCGCCGCGCCGCCCGCGTCTCAGGCCTCAGCCGCGCTGGATCGTGAGCCTTGCGGACACGCCGGTTGCGGTATCCTCGAAACTCAGCGTGCCGCCGTGCAGGTTGGCGATGGTGGCCACGATGGTAAGCCCCAGCCCGTAGCCGTCCACCGTTGTCGTGTTGCGGCCGCGGCGGAAGGGGGCAAGCAGCGCCTCGATGTCCTTGGCCGAGCTGCCGGTGCCTTCGTCCTCGACAAGGATGGCGGCGGTGGTGGCATCGGCCTCCAGCGCCACGGTGGCGCGGCGGCCGTATTTCAGCGCATTGTCGATCAGGTTGGTGATCGCCCGCTGCAAGGCAACAGGGCGGCCCGTCACGGTGATTTGGCGCGCGCCCGTGATCACCCCCTGGCCCCGGCGCGACATGAAGACTGAACGCGCGCCGGGCACGACGACCGGCTTCTGCGGCCGGAAGGTCACATCGGCGCCGACGTCCTGGTAGTCCGCCACGATGGCGTCGACCAGCGCATCCAATGACAGCTTGCGCGGCTCCTCCGCCCCCATCTCGGCGCGGGTGTAGGTGAGCACGCTTTCGATGATGCCGGTCATGCTGTCGATGTCGGCCTCCAGCTTGCTGCGCAGCGCGTCGTCGGGGATCAGCGCCGCGCGCAGGCGCAGCCGGGTGGCGGGTGTGCCGAGATCGTGGCTCACCCCCGACAGCACCGCGGCGCGGCCCTCCAGCTGGGCGCGTTCGGTCTCAAGGTAGCTGTTCACCGCGGCGACGATCTCCTGCAGCTCGCGCGGGCCGGAGATGGCATAACTTTCCGGCCCGCCGACCCGGCGCCGGTCGCGCAGCTGCGCGGCAAAGCGGGAGAAATCCGCCGACAGGTCCAGAGCCGCACTCACCAGCGCCGCCAGCGCGATGACGGCCAGAAGCACCGCCAGCAGCCGCCGGTCCGGCGGTGCCGCTTCGCAGCCCCATATGCCCTGCGCCTCGATCCGCACCCAGGCGGCGGCGCCGGTTTGCGCCACCACGAAGGGAACGCTGCAATAGGAGGCCAGCAGGCGGCTCACCTGGCCAGTGATTTCCGCCGCACTCTGGCTGCCGCGGCCGGGCAGGCGGGAGAGCGGGTAGAGGAGGTCGGGCGACAATACCGCAAAGGTAAGCGGCGCGCTGCCGCGGCGGGTCAGCCCGTCTGCCGAGACCGGAATGATGGTGAGCCGCGCCCCCGGCGGCGCGCCGCTGATCTGCCGGAACGCCCCGGCGTCTGCCGCCGCCCGGTCCTTGGGTGAAAGCGGGTGCAGGGTGATGCCCGGGGGCGGCGGCGTGTTGTTTTGCAGCGCGTGGTGCAGCGACAGCCCGGCAGCATAGGCCGCGTCCTGATGCGCCCGCCAGCCATAGGCCGAGGCGGCCCAGAGCCAGGCCGCGCAGATGCCCGCCAGAAAGGCCGCACCGATGAACAGCAGGCCAGAGGCGCGCAGGCTGCGCAGGGGCCCGCTCACCCCTCCTCCGCCGTCACGTCGATGGCAAAGACATAACCAACGCCGCGGTCGGTTTTGAGGATCTGCGGATCCTTCGGGTTCGCCTCGATCTTGGAGCGCAGGCGGCCAACCAGCACGTCGATGGCGCGGCCGCTGGTTTCTGCCGCATGGCCGCCTTCGCCGGTCACATCCAGCGCCGCGGCGATTTCCTCGCGGGTGAGCGGGATAAGCGGGTTCGCGAGCAGCACCTGCAGCAGCGCGGTCTCCCGCCGCGACAACGCCACCTGAACGCCTGCGGGCGACAGCACCTCGCCGCGCTTGGCATCGTAACTCCAGCCGGCGAAACGGAAGGTGCGGGTGTCGCGCCGATGCGCCAGCGAGGACGACCGCCGCGCCCGCGACAGGACCGCCTTGATCCGCGCGAGCAAGAGCTGCGGGTTGAACGGCTTGGCGATGTAATCGTCGGCGCCGACCTCGTAGCCCTCCATCCGCTGATGATCCGCCGACAGCGCCGACACCATGATGATCGGCACATTCTGTTCGCCCCGGAGCCGCTTGCAGATCTCCAGCCCGTTCTCGTCGCCCAGCATCACGTCGAGCAGTATGAGGTCCACACGGCCGCCCTGGATGTGGCTGCGCACCTCGGCCTCGCTCGCCGCAGGCAACGCGGCAGCGCCGTTCTGGCGCAGGAACTGGGTCATCATCTGGCGCACATCCGGGTCATCATCGACCACCAGAATCCGGGGAATCGCCACGCGGGATCTCCTTGCACATATGGCCGCCTCCGGCGCCAGATTTGCAGCAGCGCGTGGCGGAATCGAGGGGTTTGTAACAAGCTGTAACAGGGAGCCCGGGAAATTGCATGAGCGCAGCGAAAACGCGGCATGACGGGATTGCATGGCTGCCGCGCGATCCGCAAGATCGCCCCACGACATCCGCAGAAGCGGTGATCAAGGGAGGAAATTAACCATGAAGACGATCGTATCGGGCGCCATTTCGAGCCTCGCCCTCATTGCGGCCACCGCCGCTTATGCCGGGCCGGAGGCCGAGGTGCTGCATTACTGGACCTCGGGCGGCGAGGCGAAATCGGTTGCGGTGCTGCAGAAGGAATTCGCCGACAAGGGCGGCACCTGGACCGACATGCCTGTGGCCGGCGGCGGCGGCGATGCGGCGATGACCGCGCTGCGCGCCAGGGTGCTGGCGGGCAACGCGCCGACCGCGGTGCAGCTCAAGGGTCCGGCCATCCAGGAATGGTACGAAGAGGGCGTTCTGGCCGACATCTCCGAAGTCGCCGAAGCCAACAACTGGGAGCAAGTTCTGCCGGATTCGATCGCCGCGCACATGAAATGCGACGGAACCTGGTGCGCCGCGCCGGTGAACGTTCACCGCGTGGACTGGATCTGGGCCAACGCCGACCTGCTCGAGGCCAACGGCATCGAAATGCCCGCCACCTGGGACGAGTTCAACGCCGCTGCCGACAAGCTGCAGGCCGCCGGGGTGATCCCGCTGGCGCATGGCGGCCAGGCCTGGCAGGACGCCACCGTCTTCGAGGCGGTTGCGCTTGGCATCCTGGGGCCGGAGGGCTTCCGCAAAGCGTTCGTCGAGCTGGACACCGAAACCCTGACCTCGCCCGAGATGGTCGCGGTCTTCGACCAGATGCGCAAGATGCGCGGCTATGTGGATGACAACTTCTCCGGCCGCGACTGGAACCTGGCAACCGCCATGGTGATGAACGGCGAAGCCGCCTTCCAGATCATGGGCGACTGGGCCAAGGGTGAATTCGCCGCTGCGGGCAAGGTCCCGGGCGAGGATTTCCTCTGTGCTTCCACCCCCGGCGAAGGCTTCCTCTACAACGTCGACAGCTTCGCGATGTTCGACGTCGAGGGCGAGGACAAGAAAGCAGGCCAGGCGCTCCTGGCCGAGCTGGTCGTGGGCGAAAACTTCCAGAAGACGTTCAACCTCAACAAGGGCTCGATCCCGGCCCGCACCGACACCCCGCTGGATGACTTCGACGACTGTGCCAAACTGTCGGCCTCCGACATGGCGGAAAGTTCTGAGAGCGGCAGCCTGCTGCCGAGCTACGCCCACGGCATGGCCTTGCGCGGCGCTCAGGCCGGCGCGATCACCGATGTGGTGACGGCACATTTCAACTCTGACATGTCCTCGCAAGAGGCCGTGCAGATGCTGGCCGACGCTATCGCCAACAGCATGTAAACCAAAAGACCCCTGCCCCGCCGGCACCCGGCGGGGCTCGGGCGTACCTGGGGAATAATCCAATGACCAAGTGGCTTGAAGAAAACATGCCAAAATTGGTTCTGGCGCCCTCGCTCATCGCAGTTCTGGTCTTCGTCTACGGCTTCATCGCCTGGACCGCCTGGGTCTCGCTGACCCGGTCGCGCCTGCTGCCGAAATACGAGCTTGAGGGCTTCATCCAATATGAACGCCTGTTTGCATCGCCGCGCTGGGACACTGCTTTTGGCAACCTGTTCATCTTCGGCGCGCTGTTCATCGTGATCGCGATGGTGCTGGGGCTGGTGCTGGCGGTGCTGCTGGACCAGAACATCCGCACCGAAGGCGCGATCCGCACCATCTACCTTTATCCCATGGCGCTGTCGCTGATTGTGACCGGCACCGCGTGGAAGTGGATCCTGAACCCCGGCCTGGGGCTGGAGGCGATGGTGCGGGGCTGGGGCTTTGAAAGCTTCACTTTCGACTGGCTGATCGATCCCGACATGGCGATCTACACTATCGTGATTGCCGCGGTCTGGCAGAGCTCGGGCTTTGTCATGGCGCTGTTCCTCGCAGGGCTTCGCTCGGTCGATCAGGAGATCATCAAGGCCGCGCAGGTCGACGGCATCCCCACCTGGCGGGTCTATACCGCGATCATCCTGCCCTCGATGGCACCGATCTTCCTCTCCGCCTTCATCGTGCTGTCGCACCTAGCGATCAAGAGCTTCGACCTGGTCATCGCGCTGACCGGCGGCGGCCCCGGCTATGCCACCGACCTGCCCGCGACCTACATGTATGCAATGGCGTTCTCGCGCGGGGACATCGGCCAGGCGGCCAGCTCGGCGATGGTCATGATGATGGTCGTCTTCGCCATCGTCATCCCCTACCTCTACTCGGAATTGAGGTCCAAAGATGGCTGATATCTCGCTGACCACCCCCGCCGCTGCGGAAAGCGGCAAAAGCCGGATCGCCCTGCGCTGGCTGCTCTACGTGATCCTCGGCCTGTTCGCGCTGTTCTACCTGATGCCGCTCTTCGTGATGCTCACCACTTCACTGAAGAGCCTTGAGGAGATCCGCACCAGCGACCTCATCTCGCTGCCGCGCGAGGTTACCTTCGACGCCTGGCGCACCGCCTGGTCCAGTGCCTGCACCGGCATCCAGTGCGAGGGCGTGCGGCCCTACTTCTGGAACTCGGTGATGATCGCGATACCGGCGGTGGCGATCTCCACCCTGGTGGGCGCGCTCAACGGCTACGTGATCGCGCAGTGGCGCTTCCCCGGCGCGGGCATCTTTTTTGCCATGCTGCTGTTCGGCTGCTTCATCCCGTTCCAGGTGGTGCTGCTGCCGATGGCGCGGGTGCTCGGGCTGATGGGCATCGCGGGCACCATCCCAGGGCTGATCTTCGTCCACGTGATCTACGGGCTGGGCTTCACGACGCTGTTCTTCCGCAACTACTACGTCTCGATCCCGGCCGATCTCACCAATGCGGCCAAGGTCGATGGCGCGGGCTTCTTCCGGATCTTCTGGTCGATCTTCCTGCCGCTGTCGATCCCGATCATCGTGGTCACCGTGATCTGGCAGTTCACCCAGATTTGGAACGACTTCCTGTTCGGGGTCTCCTTCAGCCAGTCGGGCACCCAGCCCGTCACCGTGGCGCTCAATAACATCGTGAACTCGACCACCGGCGTCAAGGAATACAACGTCGACATGGCCGCCGCGATCATCGCCGCCCTGCCGACCCTCCTTGTCTATGTGGTGGCGGGAAAATACTTCATCCGCGGTCTGACCGCCGGGTCTGTGAAAGGATAAGTCAAATGGCTCCGGTATTGGAAATCAGCAACCTTTACAAAAGCTACGGCAAGGCCGAGATCCTGAAGGACATCAACGTGGCGATCGAGCAGGGCGACTTCCTCGTCCTGGTCGGCCCCTCGGGCTGCGGCAAGTCAACCCTCCTGAACTGCATCGCTGGTCTGGAGGACATCAGCGGCGGCTCGATCCGCATCGGCGGCCGGGACATGACCAACGTCACCCCCAAGGACCGCGACATCGCGATGGTGTTCCAGTCCTACGCCCTCTACCCCACGATGAGCGTCGCCCGCAACATTACCTTCGGTATGCAGGTGCGGGGCGTCGCCAAGGCGGAGCAGGAAAATAAGCTGGCCTATGTCGCGCAGCAGCTGCAGATCGAGCAGCTTCTGAACCGCAAGCCTGGCCAGCTCTCGGGCGGGCAGCGGCAGCGGGTGGCGATGGGCCGGGCGCTGGTGCGCGATCCCAAGCTGTTCCTGTTCGACGAGCCGCTCTCCAACCTCGACGCGAAGCTCAGAGTGGAGATGCGCACCGAGATCAAGGCGCTGCACCAGCGGCTGGGCGCGTCGATGGTCTATGTCACCCATGACCAGATCGAGGCGATGACGCTGGCGACCAAGATCGTGGTGATGAAGGGCGGCGTGATCCAGCAGATCGGCACCCCGGCGGAGATCTACAACCGACCAGCGAACCTGTTTGTAGCCGACTTCATGGGCAGCCCGGCGATGAACCTGATCCCGGCCAAGACCCGCAATGTCGGCGGCGAGACCCAGATCGAGATCGCCCGCGAGGGCGGCGCGCCGATCCTCCTGACCGATGCCAACAACCGCAACCTGCCCGAGGACGTGATCTTCGGCGTGCGGCCCGAGGACATCGCCGATGCCGCCTTCCGCGGCAGCGCCACCACCCAGGAAGCCGAATGCGTGATCGACATCGTCGAGCCCGCGGGCGCTGACACCTACGCGGTGATGAACCTCGGCGGCAAGCATGTGACCGCGCGGCTTCATGCAGAGACCACCGCCGCGGCCGGCGCGCCGCAGCGGCTGAGCTTCGATCTCGGCAAGGTGTCCTACTTCGCGCCGGACACCGGGTTGCGGCTGAACTGATGGCCTCACCCGCATCTGAAAAGGCCCCGCTGCGCCTGGTCGCGGATGCGGGCGGCAGCAACACCCGCCTGGCGCTAGGCCGGGCGGGGCAGCTGCTCGACGGCAGCGCCCAGAGTTTTCCCAACGCCGACTGGCCTGCTCTTGAAGCACTGATGGAGCGCTACCTTGCGGACCAGGGCTCGCCCAACCTGGAGGAAATGGTGGTCGCGGTGGCAGGCCCGGTAGACGGCAACACGGCCCGGCTCACCAACCGCAACTGGCAGGTTGAAACCTCGGCTCTCGCTGCGCGCTTCGGCTGTGCGCGGGTGCATCTGCTCAACGACCTTTCCGCGCTCGGCTATGCGGTGCCGTCACTGGCGCCTTCTCAGCTCAGCGAAATCCGGCCCGGCAGCGGCGCAACCCAGCCGCAGCTCGCGCAATCGCTGGTGGCGGGTATCGGCACCGGATTCAATGTGAGCCCGGTGCTCGCCACCAACGGCCGCGTCACATGCCCGGCCGCAGAGGCGGGGCATGCGGGGCTGCCGCTCAGCATTGCCGAGGCACTGCGCGCCGACGGACTCGATCCTACGGAATTTCCGACGGTGGAAACGCTGTTCTCCGGCCGCGGCTTCACGGCCTACTGCCGGCAGCGCACGGGTGATGCAGCGCTTGAAGGCAGTGCGGCCATTGCCGCTTATGGCGCTGAGGGGCGCGAGGGCGTAAGTGCCGCGGTGGAGCGCTATTCGACGCTCATTGGCCTGCTGCTGCGCGACCTGTCGCTCTATTACATGTGCGGTGCGGGAATTTACATGGCGGGCAGCGTCGCGCGGGCCGTGCTCAGCACAGCGCCCGGCCCTTGCGTAACCGTGTTGGAGACCCCCGCCCGCATCGGAAAGACCGCCGAGACCCCGGTTTGGACCATCGAGGACGACCGTGCGGCGCTCCTCGGCTGCGCAGGCTTTGCCTTCGGCTGAGGCAGGCAGCGGCGCGCGCGGCTCCTCTGCAAGCGGGGCGCCCGCCGGCGCCGATTCCGCGCCCTTAGCAGCCGTGCAAGCGTCCCGGTCAGAGCGTGCGCAGCACCAGCGCGGCAATCCCGGTATAGGGCAGCAATGCCAGCAGGAAGAACAGCCCGTCGCGGGTGAACATCGCAAATGCCAGGAGCGCCACCCCGCTCGCCACGATGGAGGCGGAGAAGGGGATGAACTCCAGGAACGGCATCGTCAGCCCCGAGACAAGGCAAATCACCTGCGGGATATAGATCAGCGGACGGTGAAACAGACCCGTCATCCGGTGATGCGTGTGCCGGTCGAGCCAGCGAAGGAAGGGTTCCACTTTGGAGAGTGTCTTTTCTACCGAACGGCCCTTCACCTTCTGCCGCGACAGTTTCCGCGGCAGCCGCACTTCCCGATAACTCAGCAGCATCTCCAGCGAGATCAGCGCGATCACCAGCCCGCAGACCGCCGATAGGCCGGGAATGCCGGAGAGCGGGGTGGCCGCGGTCAGCGCCACGATCAGCAACAGGGTCTGGTGACTGCGCCGACCTAACGCCTGCACCAGATCGTCAATGGAAACCTCGCCGTTGCCGCTGACTGAGCGGATCTGGCCGGCGACGTCGCCAAGGGAGCGGATGGAAGGGTTCTGCATGGATCAGCCTTCGCTCTTGTCTTCGGCGTCGGCTTCGTGGCCCGGCGTATAGGTGCCCGCGGCTTTCTCGCCTAGCTTGATGACACGGATGATCACGAGGGCCAGCACGGTGGTCGTAGTGGCGAGGAACCAGAGACCCAGCCCGCAGGCCAGTCCGATCGCTGCGGCAAGCCACATGCTGGCGCCGGTCGTCAGGCCGCGCACCTGCCCCTTGGTGTAGATGATAAGCCCGGCCGCGAGAAAGGCGACGCCCTGGGTCACCGCCTCGACCACGCGGATCGGGTCGGCGCGGACCTGGTCGCTGCGCTCGGAAACGCCCTCCAGCAGATGCAGCATCACCAAGCAGTAGACGCACGACGCCATGCCGGTGAGCATATGGGTTCTAAGGCCTGCCGGACGGCGGTCCACCTCGCGCTCGAAGCCGATGAGGCCGGTAAACAGCAGTGCCCCGAGGAGGCGGAGCAACACCGCCTGCCAAGGCAGGCCGTAGGAAAAGGCGATTTCTTTGGCGAGGATATCAATCATACTGAAACGCCGCGCGGCCGGCTGGGGATTGTTGAACCGTTTATGAGTTCAAAACGCCTGCCAATGCGCGAAAGTTCCTCTCCCCGCCGCCCCCGCGGCAGGACCGCGGGGGAAGACTCAGGCACTCAGGTCATACGCCGAGGTAGTGGTCGGTGAGCTCCGGAGTCAGCGCATCAATGCCGCCAGTCCAGACACTCTGGCCCTTGTTGAGGATCACCGCGCGGTCGGCCACGGCGGCAAGTTCCTTGAGCGTCTTGTCGACCACCAGGATCGCGAGGCCGGTTTCCCGCTTCAGCCGGCCAATAGCGGCCCAGATCTCCTGCCGCACCACCGGGGCCAGCCCTTCGGTCGCCTCATCCAGGATCAGCAAGCGCGGATTGGTCATCAGGGCGCGGCCGATCGCCAGCATCTGCTGCTCCCCGCCCGAGAGCGACTGCGCCTGCTGGCTGCGGCGCTCGCCCAGCCGCGGGAAAAGCTGCGACACCTTGGCCAGATCCCACTCGCCGGGGCGGGCGGCAGCGATCAGGTTCTCCTCCACCGTCAGCGCCGGGAAGCAGCGGCGGCCTTCGGGCACCAGCCCCACCCCCAGCCGCGCGATCCGGTGCGAGGGCAGCGCGCGCAGGTTCTGCCCGTCGAACCGCAGCTCCCCGCCCGAGGCCGGCAGCATGCCGCAGATGGTCTTGATGGTGGTGGTCTTGCCCATGCCGTTGCGCCCCATCAGCGCGACGACCTCGCCTTCGCCGACGCTCAGATCGACACCGAACAGGGCCTGCGAGGCGCCGTAGGAGGCCTCGACCGATGTGAGGGACAACAGGCTCATGCGGCGTCCTCCTCTCCCAGATAGGCGCGGCGCACCTCGGCATGGCCGCGGATTTCATCGGCGGTGCCGGTGGCGATGATCTCGCCGTAGACCAGCACGCTGATGCGGTCGGCCAGCGCGAAGACCGCGTCCATGTCGTGTTCGACCAACAGGATCGGCGCCTCGTGGCGCAGCCCGTCAAGGAAGCCCGTGAGCGCCTTCGACCCGCTGGCGCCGAGGCCCGCCATCGGCTCGTCCATCAGGAACAGCTTGGGCTTGAGCGTCAGCGCCACCGCGACCTCAAGCTGGCGGCGCTGGCCGTGCGACAGGTCGGCGGTGCGGCAGCTGGCTTCATCGGCCAGCCCGACCCGCTCCAAAGCTTCGCGGGCCGGGGCCACCAGTGCCTCGTCTTTCATCACGTTCTTGAACAGGCGGAAGGCCCGGCCGCTGGCGCCAAGCGCCCCCAGCACCGCGTTCTGCAGCACCGTGAACTCCATCGCCAGCGCGGAGATCTGGAACGTCCGCCCCAGCCCCAGCCGCGCCCGCGCCACGGTGTCGAGCGGGGTGACGTCCCGGCCCAGCACTTCGATCCGGCCGCTGTCGGGGCTGAGGCCGCCGGCGATCTGCGCAATCAGCGTCGACTTGCCCGCGCCATTGGGCCCGATCAGCGCGTGGATCTCCCCGGGGCGCAGATCGAGCGATACGTCCTTGCTTGCAGTGAGCGCGCCGAAGCTCTTGTTCAGCTTCTCGACCTTCAGGACAGGATCAGTCATGCGCCACCTCCCGCCCGGCGAGGGCGCCGATCAGCCCGCCGCGGGCAAAGAGCACGATCAAAAGTAGCAGCAGGCCCAGGAAGATCTGCCAGTAGTCGCTGATGCCGCCCAGCATGTGCTCCAGCAGGATGTAGAGCGCCGCCCCCGCCACCGGACCATAAAGCCGGCCGACACCGCCGAGGATCACGAAGATCATGATCTCACCGCTGGTGTGCCAGCTGAGCATGGTGGGGCTGACAAAGCGGTTCAGATCGGCAAAAAGCGCGCCGGCCAGCCCGGTCATCGCGCCCGAGATCACGAAGGCGGTCAGCCGCAGGTGGAAGGGCGTGAGCCCCACGGTCATCACCCGCTGCTCGCTCTGCCGCGCGGCGGTGAGCGCCAGTCCGAAAGGTGAGCGGGCCAGCCGTGCGGCAAACCACAACGCAAGACACAGGATCACATAGGCGATGCCGAAAAACTGGATTGGGTCCAGCGTGTTCAGGCCGGGAAACTCATTCCGGACCCAAATCGACAACCCGTCCTCGCCGCCGTATTGCGACCAGCTGATCGCGAAATAGTAAAGCATCTGCCCGAAGGCGAGGGTGATCATGATGAAATAGACACCCGAGGTGCGCAGGGACAGCGCCCCGATCACCAGCGCCGCCAGCGCGCTCGCCACGGTGGCGACCAGCCAGATCACCGGCATCTGGTTGGTGCCCTCGAACAGGAACGGCCACTGCATCAATGGCTCGTAGTTCTGCGCATGGGCGGCCAGAATGCCCATTGCATAGCCGCCGATCCCGAAGAAGGCGGCATGGCCCAGGCTGATCAGCCCGCCAAGCCCCAGCGCGATGTTGAGCCCGACGCCCGCCAACGCCAGGATCGCCACCTTGGTGGCCAGAGTGATGATGAAGGGCTCCTCCGCCATCCAGGCCAAGAGCGGCACCGCCAGGAGGCCAAGCGCCAGCGCAGCATTGAAAATCCGTTCGCGGCCCATCTTATGCAGCCCCCCCGTAAAGCCCCGAGGGCCGCACCAGCAAAACCGCCGCCATCAGGATGTAGATCAGCATCGACGCCAGCGACGCGCCGACCGAGGTCGCGCTCGCAGGTTCCATGAACAGGCCGAAGAACTGCGGCAGGAACACCTTGCCCAGCGTGTCGGTGAGGCCGACCAGCAGCGCGCCCGCCAAGGCGCCCTTGATCGAGCCGATGCCGCCGATCACGATCACCACGAAGGCAAGGATCAGCACCGGCTCGCCCATGCCCACCTGCACCGACTGGATCGCGCCCACCAGCGCGCCCGCGAGTCCCGCAAGTGCTGCGCCAAGCGCAAAGACCAGAGTGTAAAGCTTGGAGATATCGACGCCGAGCGCGGCAATCATCTCACGGTCGGCTTCGCCCGCGCGGATCTGGATGCCGATGCGGGTGCGCGCGATCAGCCAGAACAGCCCCGCCGCCACCACCAGCCCGATGCCGATGATCGCCAGCCGGTAAAGCGGATAGGCGATGCCGCCCGGCAGGGTCACCGGTCCCGACAGGTAGTCCGGCACATCCAGGAACAGCGGGAAGGAGCCGAAGATCCAGCGGGTGCCCTCGGAGAAAATCAGGATCAGCGCAAAGGTCGCCAGAACCTGGTCAAGGTGGTCGCGGGCGTACAGCCTGCGGATCACCACAAGCTCCACCAGCGCGCCCGCCGCGGCCGCCGCGGCAAGGCTCGCCACAAGCGCCAGCAGGAACGAGCCGGTCAGCCCCGCCACCAGTGCCGCAGCGAAGGCGCCCACCATATACAGCGCGCCATGCGCCAGGTTGATCAGCCCCATCACCCCGAACACGAGGGTCAGACCCGCGGCCATGAGGAACAGCATGACCCCGAATTGCAGACCGTTCAGGATCTGCTCCAGTATGAGAATTATGGACATGGGAAGGTTCCGTGCAGGCAGGGCCGCGGCCGCAGGCGGGGCGGCCCTGCCGGTCAGGTCAGGTTACATCTTGCACTCGGCCGCGTAGGCGTCGGCGTGGTCTTCAAGCCCGGTGGCGATGATCTTGTTGGTATAGACGTCGCCCTCCTTGATCACCTCGCGGACATAAATGTCCTGGATCGGGTGGTGGTTGTTGCCGAACTTGAAATCGCCGCGGACCGAGTCGAACTCCGCAGCCTTCAGCGCCGCGCGGAATGCATCCGCATCGGACGGGTCCGCCTTGTCGAGCGCGCTGAGGATCAGGTTTGCGGTGTCAAAGCCCTGGCTCGCGTAGAGCGACGGCAGGCGGCCGTACTTCTCCTGGAAGGATTTGACAAAGGCGGCGTTGGCCTCATTGTCGATGTCCTTGCTCCACTGGGAGGTGTTTTTCACCCCCAGCGCGGCCTCACCCACCGCCTGCAGGATGCCCTGGTCAAAGCTGAAGGCCGGACCCACTACCGGCAGGCCGACGCCGCTGTCGGCATATTGCTTGAGGAAGGAAATCCCCATGCCGCCAGGCAGGAAGAAGTAGACCGAGTCGGCGCCCGACGCGCGGATCTGTGCGATTTCCGCGGCGTAGTCGGTTTGGCCCAGCTTGGTGTAGACCTCGCCCGCCAGCTCGCCCTCGTACATCCGCTTGTAGCCGGTGAGCGCGTCCTTCCCGGCCGGGTAGTTCGGCGCCAGGATGAAGCTGTTCTTCAGGCCCGCGTCATTGGCGTAGGCGCCCGCGGCCTCGTGCAGGTTGTCGTTCTGCCAGGCAACGTTGAAGTAGTTCGGGTGGCAGCGCGCACCGGCCAGCGCCGAGGGGCCTGCGTTGGGCGACAGGTAAAACACGCCCTGCGCGGTGGCGGCAGGCACCACGGCCATCGCCAGGTTCGACCAGATGATACCGGTCATGATGTCGACTTTTTCCGACTGAATCATCCGGTCTGCGAGCTGCACCGCGGTTTCCGGCTTGCGCTGGTCATCCTCGATCACCAGCTCGATGCCCTCGCGGCCGTCCTGTTCCATCGCCAGAAGGAACCCGTCCCGCACATCCACACCCAGCCCGGCGCCACCGCCGGACAGGGTGGTGATCATACCGATCTTGGTCTCCGCCGCGCCGGCGCCTGCCAGCGCCGCCATTCCGGCAGCAAGCGCCATTGTCCTGAAGTTCTTCATTTTTACCGTCTCCCTGAACTGTTCGTCTTCGGGTCCGCGTTGGCCGCGGATCCCATAGCGGTACTATTTCCGACAACCGGCGGCAGCGCCAGCCCCGGCGTGATGCCTTCGCGCGGGTGGTCCCGTCGGCCTGCGCAAACGGCCTCCCGCCCAGGCCCTCGCGTGGCGTGCGGCGCTGCCTTGGTTCGTCCCTCTTGCCGTTGTGTGACGGCCTCCCTCAGGGAAGTAGGCCGCAAAACGGATTTTATTTCAAGATTAAAATATTCAACCCTGAAACATCCGCTCCGGTTCCACTGGCGGCTCTGCCATTCCGGGCTGGTTTCGCAGCGCTCAGGCCGCGCGGCGATGCGGGCGCGTACTCACCTTCCGGCACCGCTGCGCCGCTCGCGCCCGCGAAAGGCAGCGCCTGCCATCTCCGGGCCGCGTCCGGCTGCCAGCTCGCGCATCAGAAGGCCTGTAAAATGCGCTGCCGCGACGCTCGCGCCGGCCAGCCCGGATGCGGCATCCCGCGGGCAGGCTCCATAGTGCGCGCCGGGGAGTTTCAGGAGCGACCATTCCTCCAGCCCGCACCGTGCATCCCCCTGCACTGAATAGACACCGGGGAAGGCCGCGGGATAAACCGGGCGGCCCTGCGCGGGGGCCGAGGCCACTATTCGCTTCCCTGCCGCCATCAGCTCCGCCACAGCGTCCGTCAGCGCCGGGTCCCTGCCAGTCAGTCCGAAGGAGCAATGAACGATAACCGCGCCGCCTTTTGCCGCCGCGCTCAGCGCCGCCGCGGCGCTGGCGGCGGTTGTGGAGAGGCGGCCGGGGAAGATCGCGTGGCTGATGAAACAGGCCTCCGGCGCTGCCGCACGGATGCAGGCGGCCATCACCGCGGCGTGGCGGGCGGCCGGGCTTCCGGCAGCCAGGGGGTGCAGTGCGCAATGCAGTTCCTGCTGCGCGCCCGCCAGCGGGCCGTCGATGAGGGCGACCAGCGGGCGGGCCTTCATGGCACCTGCTCTGAAAGATCGAGGGTCCTGTCGAATCGGCCGTAAGCCCCGGCTTGACCGTGCGCAGTGATAATCCGTGTTGCCTGCGGGAATTGAGCATCAATGTGGGAGATGATCCGCGCAGTAGTCTTTGTGTCCACTTCGGACAGCGCCTCATCCAGAATCAGTACATCGAACGGCCGCAGCAGAAGCCGGGCCAGGCACAGCCGCTGCCGCTCGCCGCCGGAGAGGCTGATGCCGCCTTCGCCAAGGACAGTGTCCAGCCCCTCCGCGGCGCGGAACCGCGCCGCCAGCCCCAGCACCTCCAGCAAGGCCCAAACCTTGGTTTCAGCTCCGGGGGCCGCCCAGAACGAAGCGTGCAGAAACAGGTTCTCGCGCAGGCTGGCCGCGACCGTGAAAGGGCGCTGGCCAGCGAAGGCGATGCGCAAAGCGCCGCCATGGCACACCCGGCCCGCGAGCGGCGGAGCCCGCCCCGAAATCACTGAAAGAAGGCGGGACTTGCCGATGCCGCTTGGACCTGTGAAAGCCAGCTTGCAGCCGGGCGGGACATCCAGGCTCAGAGGCTTCAGCGGCGGCTGCTTGCCGCGGCCTACGACCAGATCCTCCAGGACAATGCCAGTGCCTTGCAGCGCGCGCAGAGGCGTGGCGGCACGGGCCGGCCCGGGGTCCATCACCGCGTCAAGCCGCCCCAGCGCCACCCGCACCCGGGCCTGCGCATGCCACAGCCCCAAAAGCGACTGCATGGGCCCGATCATCAGCCCCATGTAGGCAAGGAAGGCGATCAGCGAGCCCAGGGGCCAGCTGCCCTGGACCACCAACAGCCCGCCTGCAAGGAAAATTCCCGCCCGCACCAGCGCGGCAATCACCATCGGCACCGAGCGGGTGAACTCGCCCCATTGGTACTGCGCCACGAGGCGGCGGTTGAGCTGGCCGTGCTCCGCCAGGTTGCGCGCTTCGGCCCAAGGGGTGCCGCCGGCGGTTTGCAGCGCCGCGGCGCCGCCGAGGCTCTCCGACAAACCCGCGGTATAGCGCCCCTGCGCCTCGCGCGCGGCACGGGCAAAACGCCCGGTACGGGGCCGGGCCCAGATCAGGAACAACAGTTCCGCCGGCGCGAGAAGCGCGGTCAGCAGCCCGAGTTTCCAGTTCAGCACCATCAGCATAATGCTGCCGCCCGCAAGCCGCACCAGAGCCGAAGTGCCCCCCAGAAGCGCGTTGAAGGCAAACTTCTGCACTTCGCCGCTGTCGCCATCGAGCCGGGTCAGCAATTCGCCGGCGCGGTGGCGGGCGAGCCAGGCAGGCGGTTTCTGCATCAGGCGTTCCAGCAAGCTTTGGCGAAGGCAGGCCAGCATCCGGACCGAGGCCCGCATGTGGAGAATGTTGCTCAGCGCCGACATTCCCGCAACCGCGAGCCCCAGTGCAAACAGCACCAAAGTCCAGCGGATCAGCGCGGCGGAATCGCGCCCCACCAGCCCTTCGTCGATCACCAGCTTGCTCACGTAGGGCGGCAGCAGCGCCAGGGCGGCGGCGGCGAAGCTGAGCGCAAACAGCAGCGCCAGTCTCTGGTGAAACGGTCTGAGCAACGGCAGCAGCCAGCCCGTCGCCCCCGGCCCGAACAGCAGCGCCGCCAGACCGGGAAACTTCGGACGGGCCCGCCGTGCCCCGCGCTCCCGAGCGGCACTGCTGTGGCTGGCGCCCACGCTCATCCGCCCGGGATCACTTGCAAGGTGGAAACCGACATGTCCCCGCCGGACGGAATGCGCATCTCGCCGATCCGCTCCAGACTTTCGCTGTCGTAAACGCCGATGTCGTCATTGGTCCCGCCGACGTAGATCTCTTTGCCGTCGGTGGAAACGTTGATCACGTAGTAGGTGTGCGGCAGGTCCACGCGCTTCACCAGCTCACCGGCCTCCAGATCGTGCTTGGAGAGCTGGGTGTAGACCCCATAGAGATACTTCGGCTCCGCCGCCGAGCGCACGCCCGAGAACATCAGGACCTCGAAGGAGGCGAAATCCTCGATCACGGTTTCCCCGGTGGTGAGGTCGACAGACTGGTAGCCCCAGACGAAATCCGCAAGCTCCTGCTGGCTCTCGTCGGTGAATTTGGCCGCGGTGTAGAGCAGCATGAACTCGTCGTTCTGGGAGCCGGTAGGCCAGAAGGCGAGCACATCGGGCGGACTGTATGCGGGCCGGTCCCATGTGGCATTGGCAATGGCAACGCCGGTCTCTCCGGTTTCGGGGTCCATCCGGTAGACATCGTGCCCGGCGATATAGACCTGCCCGGCCCGGTCCGTCGCCAGCAGAGTGGCGCGGCGCGGCGCGGGGTGCACCTCCAGCGGCTCGGCCTCCAGCCCGGCAGCAGTGTCAAAGACTGCGAATTCCGGCTCCATCACCTTGTACCGGTCCACCTGCTTTTCAACCGGGTTGCGCACGGTATAAAGCCGCGTACCGTCCTTGGAGACTGCAAGCGACGCGATCGAGCGGCGGCTGACGCTGCCTTCGGACTGGCGGGCGCGGAACACCGTATTGCAGGTGGCAAGCTCGACGCCCACCACGTCCTCCCAGTGGTTCAGCAGCACATAGGCGATGGAATTGTCGGGTGACATGGCGATGACGCCGGGGGTCGCGTTAGCCTCAAGGCTGCAATCGGTTTTCAGGCTGCGGCTTTCGGCATCGAAGACATAGAGGTTTGCGGGCCGCGCCACGGTGACAAGCTGGTCGCCTGCGGCGGCAGGCAGAGTGCCGCCCAGCAGCGCGGCAAGGGCAGTGAGATGTTTCAGCATTGCGGCGCTCCTCAGGTTTCGGCGTCTTTGGGATAGGTGCTGCCCAGGGCGCGCCAGTCGCGGGCGGCATTGGGGGCGTTTTCGTCCCAATCCTGGTGCCCGACCATGATGTCGGGCACCTGCGCGGGCCACCAGCAGGGGTCAGAGCAGCCGTAAAGGTCCGCCTCCATCGGCTGGCACAGCGCGGCAACCCCGCCGAAGGGGTCGACCTCCCAGCCCGGATCGAAGGTTGTGGAGCAGCCCGCGGTCACGGTCTGCATCGCACGCACCTCCTCCATCTGGCCGCTGGCGGCGGCCTCCTGAACACGTTCTGCTTTCTGGTTGAGCGGCTTCATTTTCCGAATGCCCTCCTTGGCGATACATGGCTGTGGAAGAACTGCGGCGCACCGGCGATCAGGCGGGCATAGGCGGCCACGCCGAAGTCAATCCAGTCGCGCATCAGGTCGCAGTAGTGATAGGTGGGCATCAGCGGATCACTGAAATGGGCGTAGCTTTCGTGGTAGCAGCCGCCCGCGCAGAGGTTGCGGATGCGGCAGGTGGCGCAGCCCTTTTCGGTCCGGTCCGAGCGGCTCTTGATGAACGCAGCCAGCTCGGTGCGCTTCAGCCCCTCGTCCACGGTGCCGAAGCTTTCCATGCCGGAGCCGGTGAACCGGTGGCACAGGTCGACGACGCCATCATGGTTCACCGCCAGCATGCCGACCCCCGCACCGCAGGGCAGTGCCTTGGAGCGGCCCTCGTAGAGGTCGTTCATCATCTGGTGCATGTTGGAAAAGCCGATGTTGCGGCCCTTCAGCGCCTCTTCGACGTAAAGTGTGCCCAGCGTCTTCATGCCCCCGAAAACGTCGAGCAGTTCCTGGCCGTTGAGATTGAAGGCGTCCATCTCCCCCGAGGTTACGGGCGAGAATCCCACCTCGGCAAAACCCAGATCGTTGATCAGGTGGTCCCATATCTCCACGATCCGGGTCACGCCCGCGGTCAGGGTGACACGCGCGCCGACCGGTTTCGACCTGTAGCGCGACAGCAGCAGCCGCGCCTTGGCGGCGACGGTGTCATAGGTGCCCTTGCCGCCTACGGTCTTGCGGTTGAGATCATGCAGCGCCTTCGGCCCGTCCATCGAAACCGTCAGTCCGAACCGGTGCGCATCCAGCCAATCGATGATCTCCTCATTCAGCAGCGTCGCATTGGTGGTCAGGCTGAAGTTCACCTTTGCGCCAAGGGCGGCAAAGCGGTCCTTGGCCCAGTCCACCACCTCCCGGATCAGCGGCAGGTTCGACAGGGGCTCACCGCCGAAAAAGACGATGTTGTAGCTGTCGCGGCCGGGATTTTCCGCAAGCAGCATCTCAACCGATTTCACTGCCGTCTCGAACCCCATCTTGCGGCCCTTCGATGGCACCGCGAGATCCTCCTTGTAGCAGTAGGAACAGGCCAGGTTGCAGCCGGTGTTGACGTTCAGCACCACCGTGGTGAGCGGGAAGGTCGCGAGCTCGATTGGCGGGCGTTCCGGGCGCAGCGGGCGGCCGTCGCTGATGATGTCGAGCCGCACCATGCCGTCGAGCCGCTCTGCCATGCCCGGCTGATCTCGGAAACGGGCGTCGAACTCCGCCGCCGAGAAGGCTCCTTCGCTGGCTGCAAAATCCAGGAGGGCGCGGTCGGCAGGATCCATCTCGAAGATCGAGGTGGTCGGCACATGGAACAGCACCTCGCGGCCGGTGTCCGGGGTGCTGACCCGGTGCGCATTGGCCGCCTGATAGTGAAAGTCTTTCATTGCTGGTTCCTCCCTCAGCGGATCGGCGGATCGATGAATCGCTGTACGGTGACGATCAGCATCGCCTCGGCAGTCTGGCCCATGGCCTCCGCCACGACCTTCAGCTCGCCCGCGTTGTTGGTGCTGAATTTGCGCTCCGGGTTGGGGCCGGCCGCAGCGGGGGTGAAGATACCGTCCGCGCCAATATCGCCCGCAAAATGCGCGTCCCGCATCTCTGCCGCGTGATCGTGAGCATTGGTTACCGACCATCGCGCCGGGATGGCACCAATGCGGATGTCGTCTTCGGTGCCCGCCTCGCCATCCGGGCCATTCCAGAATCCGATAGCCCTGAAATGCGCGGGCACCGCATCCGGACCTTCGCCGCCGCCTCCGCCGACCCGTGCGATGGTGAAGGCGGGCTCCACCATGATGGCGTCGATGCTGTCGTAATGGGCAACCTGCCCCCGGGCATCGCCGGCAGAGAACTCAACCACTCCGTCGCCGCGGGTCTCAACCGCCAGCCGGGCGCCGAAGCTGTTCCCTGTGGCCGCCGCCTCCCCGGCCTGAAGCGCATCGAGGCCAGTGCCGACCACCTGCACCTCGGCGGCACCCGCCGGAAGGGCGGACGGCACCGTGCCGAGGATCGCGGCACCCTGCCCCGCGCGCAGGCCCGTCAGCGGAGCGCCAAGCGCATCGTTGTCCCGCTCGAACTGCCGGCCCTGCAAGGCGTTGCCGTCCCCGGAGACCGCCAGAACCTGCCGGTAGGTCTTGCCCGCCATCTCCAGATTGGCGCGCCATTCATAGCCCGAGTAGAAGTTCATGCTGCCGCTCGCCGCATGGCTGGTGCCGTCCGCCGTGACCATCTCGCCGCTGACTTCGTAAGGTGAAGCGGTCCCGGAGACCGACAGGCGGCCATAGGCCTCGCCCAGCCCGGGCAGCTCGGTCATCACCACCCAGTCGCCCGCTACGGGCTGTTTCTCCTGCGCCTGCCACGCCTGCCAGGCCTCCATGTCGAGCCCGTTTGTCTCGGCCAGATAGGGCGCGATCTCCTCCTTCGCGATGCGGTACCATTCGCGGTCACGGCCATACGCCTGGTATTCGATGGTCGGGAAGTGGCCGACGTGGAAGTCCATGTGCAGCACCCATTCCTCCGGCGTGCGCCGTTGCAGCAGGGCGCGGGCGCCGGTGTGGCAGCGCGCGCACATCGCGCTGAATGGCTCGTCGAAGGCCTCCTGCGCGTTGGGGTCTTTCTCCAGCGCATAGCGAAGGCCCTCGGTCTCGGCGGGTGTCAGCCCTTGCGTATCCGACAGGTACTGCACGATGGATCGGCGTTCTTCGGGCGTCAGCTCGACACCGTGGGCGTCCTGCATCCGCCAGACCGTCATCATCCACCCCTCGGGCGTCTTGCGCTGGCCGCTGATCCGGCTGAGGCCGCCGTCTTCGCCCTCGGTGTGGCAAGCAGCGCAGACATCAGCGGCCAACGCCTCGCTGGCGGCGGCCGGTGCACTGGCAAGCGCTGTCAGTATCGCGGCCGCAAGGCCGCCGGTGGCTCGTCTCATGCTTCGTACTCCCTGTCGTGGCTGAGTTTCTTGAGGGCGCCCGGCTGCCCGAGGCCGCGTGACTGCAGCCATTGGTGCAAGGTGCGGGCCAGCGGTTCCGGCAGATCCGGTGCGCAGGCAGCGCGGAAGCGGTCTGCGCCCGGCAGCGGGCCGGGGCCAAGGCGGCGCAGGAGCGGCGCAATCTCCTGCCCAAAGACGAACCCCGCACCACCCGGCTCCTGCCTGGTGATAAGCACCTCGCGCCGTTCAAGGCGGCCATCAATGACGGTGACGCGGCGGGCCAGCCGCGGCGCGGTGCCGTTTTCATGCGCCGGGGTATCGTCGGGCCAGGCGCAGCGGCGCTGCCAGAAACCACCGCGCTCCCCTGCGGCCCGGTAGAAATCCCGCCCCACGCGGGACTGCCGCCAGAAGGTGCTCCGCACCCGGTCCAGATAGAAATCCCGGGCCAGATCCGCCCCCCCGGTCAAGAGCGCGCGGGCCACCGGCAGCGCCATCAGCGCCGAGGAGACCGCCCAGAACATGCCGTGTCCGGACAGCGGGTCCAGCGCCACGGCGGCATCGCCCAGCCTTGGGCAGCGCGGGTCGAACCGTGGCGCGGTGAGGCGCGGGGCAATGGCGCGGACCTGCGGCGCCTGCGGCAGCGGCAGGTCTTCCCCAGCCACCGTGTGCCAGAGCGCGGCCACCCGCGCCGCCGCATCCCGGGCGGCAGGCGGCCCGTCACATGCTGCCTGCACCCAGCGCGTGCCATCGCCCAGATCGGCGATCCACAGCCAGCCTTCCTTGCGTGCCTCCACACACGCAGCGAACGCAGTTCTCTGCGACGCAGGCACCATGCCGGTCACCGCCAGTGTCTGCGGCCCCTGCAGCGCCCCGGGCATGCGGGGCGCGCGGCGGCCGCGGGCTTCGAACAGGAGGGCCGCCCGCACCACGCCCCCGCCCGCCAGCAGAATGCGGCCGTGCTCCGGCTGCACCCGCGCAACGGCGCGCGTTAGCACGGTAACGCCTGCTTCCGCCGCGGCCCGCAGCAGGCCGGCGTCGAAGCGCGCGCGGTCGGTCACGTGCTCCAGATTGCGGCTGCCGGAAAGCGCGCCCCACCGCACCTCGCGGCGGCAGGCCGGAAAGATGCCTTCCACTGGCAAGCCTTTCCCCCGCAGAACTTCCAGAACGCGCGGCGCCATGCCTTCGATCCGCGTGTGGCCCGGCAGGAGCCCCGCCAGTGCGACCCGGAAGCCCGCATTGGCCAGTAGCACGGCCGCCACCGAGCCAGCCGGTCCCGCCCCTGCAATCGCAATGTCGAAAAATCTGCCGCCGAACATCATCCCGCAAGGATGACGCTGCCCGGCCTGTGTCAGCACGGACACTTCCGGACAATGTTCCGACATTTCCGGACAGATTCCGCCTTCCGCAGGCCCGCCAGTCACAAAAGATTAGGATTTGCGCCGCGGCGCGGGCTAGCCTGATGCAACCTTGGGAAACGCAGCCATGCAGCAGATTTACCAGCCCCGTATCCAGGCCTCGACCCTCAGTGATCCGATCCGCGTCGTGCAGATACTCGACGGCGACCTCGCCGCGATTCAGCGGCGCGCAGGCATTGCAGCGGGGCCGGTGGAGGGCGAAATCGGGCTCAGGGCCTTCGTGCAGTTCTGCGAGGCGGCGTCAGAGGCGCTGAACCTGCCGGACTTCGGCTGGCGTGCGGGCACGGTGTTCGATCTGCGCAACCTCGGCCAGCTTGGCCACGCGATCCAGGAGGCGCCGACGCTGGGCGCCGCGCTGACGCTGTTCCAGAACGCCTTTGCCATGGTGCAGAGCGATTCCGAACTGAAGATTCACCTCGAGGGCGGAAGCGTGACGGTGGCCTACCGCATCCTCGACCCGGACATCTGGCCGCGCCGCCAGGATGCCGAGCTGACCCTCGCCGTGCTGCACAAGCTGGTCGCTGCTGCGGCCGGCCCGGACTGGCGGCCCGAGAGAATAACATTGGAACACGGCCCCGGGCCGGTCACCGGAGCCTGCCGCACCGCACCGCGCTGCCCGGTCTGCCATGAGGCCCCCAGCAACAGTTTCACCTTTGCCGAAAGGCTGTTGTCACGCCCGCTTGCGCGCGCCGCGGGCAGCCGCTTCCGCGATGCTTCCCAGATGCTGGAGCGGCTGGCGCGCCAGTGCGAGCGCGCGGTGCCGGTGAGAGTCCAGGTGCGCCGCGCCTTGCTGAACCGGCTGGGCAGCGCCGCCCCGGGCCAGACCGAGGTCGCCGCCGCCTTGGGCATGTCGCGCCGCACCCTGCGGCGGCGGCTGGCGGAGGAAGACACGCGATTCTCTGCAGTGCTGGCGGAATGCCGCATGGAACTCGCCAAGCGCCTGCTGGCCATGCCCGGAAGCCGCCTGGAAAGCACCGCCGTCCGGCTGGGCTATTCCGAGCTTTCCGCCTTCGAGCGCGCCTTCAAGAAGCAGACCGGCGCCACCCCGGCGCAATACCGCATGCGGCTGGCGCGGGCGCCGGTCCCCGCCGCAGCCGGCGAAGGGGAGGCGTGTATCGAGTGACAATCCGGTCCGGAGCCCGCGGGCTTCAGCCGAAATGCAGCGTCTTCACCTCCTGGTAGTCCTCCAGCCCCAGCAGCCCGCCTTCGCGGCCATTGCCGGATTGCTTGTAGCCGCCGAAGGGGGATCCGTAGTTGAAACCGCCGCCATTGATGTGGACCGCGCCTGCCCGCAGCCGTGCGGCAACCCGCTCGGCCCGCTCCGGATCGCCGGTCTGGACGTAAGCGGCAAGTCCGTAGGGGGTGTCATTGGCAATGCGGATGGCGTCTTCCTCGTCCTCGAAGGGGATGATCACGAGTACCGGGCCGAAAATCTCCTGCTGGGCAACGGCCATGGCGTTGTCCACATCGGCAAAGACCGTGGGGCGCACGTACCAGCCCTGGTCCAAACCTTCGGGCCGTCCGGGACCGCCAGTCAGCAGGGTGGCGCCTTCGTCCATGCCGGTCTGGATCATGCTCTGCACCCGGTCGAACTGCAGCCGGTCGAACAGCGGGCCAATGTGATCGCCTTCCTCCGCGGGATCGCCGGCCGCCTGCCCATCGGCCGCCGTCCTGGCGATCTCCAGCACCTGCGGGTAGACGCTGCGCTCCACCAGCATCCGGGTCGGGGCGTCGCAGCTCTGGCCCGTATTGTACATGCATTCCCGGACCGAGGCGGTAACCTGCGCTTCCAGATCGCAGTCGGCAAACACCAGGTTGGGGGATTTGCCGCCCAGCTCCAGCGTCACGCGCTTGACGGTATCGGCGGCGTCGCGGGCCACGGCGGTACCCGCCCGGGTCGAGCCGGTGAAGGACATCATCGCCACATCCGGATGGCGCGACAGCCCGGCCCCGGCGGTGGGTCCGTCACCGTGGATAAGATTGAACACGCCGGGCGGGAAGCCCGCATCGTGAATCATCTGCGCGTAGACAGCGGCCGACAGCGGCGTGTGTTCAGAAGGTTTCAGAACGCACGTGGCCCCCGCCGCCAGCGCCGGCAGCACTTTCAGTGCGATCTGGTTGACCGGCCAATTCCAGGGCGTGATAAGCCCGCAGACGCCAATCGGCTCGCGCACGAGGATATCGCCATTAGGCAGGGTCTCACGCAGGGACTGGCTTTCCATCGCGGCGAGGATGCCCTCCAGGTGACCGATGGCAGCATCCGCCTGTGCGTCGCGCGCCATCGTGATCGGGGCGCCCATTTCCTTGCTGATCGCCTGCGCCAGTTCCTCGCGGCGGCTGCGGCTGATCTCCAGCAGGCGTTGCAAGAGGGCGCGGCGCTCCTCCGCCGTGGTGCGGGAATAGCTGACAAAGGCTGCCTTGGCGGCGGCGACCGCGGCGTTGACGTCAGCTTCATCCGCCAGAAAGATCGTTCCGATCTGCCCTTCGGTCGCCGGATTCAGCACCGGGAAAGCCCGGTCCGAGTGGGGGCGCACCCAAGCGCCGCCGATGTAATAGGATTGCAGGTCCATCCGATGTCTCTCCCCTTGCCGCGCAACCGGCGCGCTCCCGTCTTGCCGGGAGAGTGAACGCCGCCGCCGCACCGGTCAAGCGGCCGCGGACCGCCGGCCGGAACGGACACCGTGAAAGCCCGGCAACAGCCGCCCGGATGTGGGCACGCTGCATCAGTTGGCAGCAAATGCGGCCCGAAAGCGCAAAAAATTGGTCTGTGGACGGTGCCGGCGGCTAGGCTGGTCGAAACCGCGGCCCCGAGACCCGCAGCACCCAGAGGCAAGACATGAGCAGATCCAAGTGGACAGCCCGTTCCCTGCTGCTGGCCGGCACTTTCCTGGCCGGCTGCACCGTAGGTGTGGATTACAGTCGGCCCGAATTCGCCGTGCCGGCACATTACTACCAGTCACGCTCCTTTGCGACCGTCGAAGCGGCGTCGGAAGCCTGGTGGGAGGGGCTGAATGATCCGGTGCTGAACCGGCTGGTGCAAATGGGCCTGAGCCAGAACCTTGACCTCCTCGCCGCCCGCGAGCGGCTGAAGGCGGCAGAGGCGGTGCTGCGCGGCACCGGCAAGCCGCAGCAGGTGGACGGCGACCTGGAGGCCAGCTCCACCTTCCGGCGCCAGGAATCCCAGGACAATTCCACCCGCAGCGACACCGGATCGCTCGACGCTTCCTACGTCTTCGACCTGTTCGGCGAGTTCAAGCGCCGCTCCGAGCGGGCCGTTGCCGACCGCGACGCGCAGTTCTACTCGATGACGACCACCCGGCTTGCGATACTTGATGCCATCACCACCACCTATATCGAGGCCCGATTCTTCCAGCGCGGCGCCGCGGTGACGCGCAAGACGATCGCCCTGCGGGAGCAAATCCTGCAATTGGTGCAGGAGCTGCAGGAAGCCCAGGCGGCGCTGGCGCTGGACGTTGAGCGCACCAAACTTCAGGTCGTCAGCGCCAAGGCCGACCTGCCCTCGTTCATTGCGAATTACGAAGCCTCCGTCTTCGCCCTGGCCACGCTCCTGGACCGGGATGCAAGCGAGATCTTTGCCGCGATGCAATCCGGCTACGGTCAGCCCGCGCCTTCGACACAGCCCGAGCTGGGCGTGCCTGCGGCTTTGCTGCGCAACCGCCCCGACGTGCTCCTGGCCGAGGCGCAGCTGCGCAGCGCGACCGCGGGCATCGGCGTGGCGGAAGCCGAGCTCTACCCCTCGCTGCAGATTTCGGGCAGCGTGCAGGTCGGGCGCGATACCCCGAACCTCTATTCCATCGGCCCGGCGCTGAATGTGCCGGTGTTCAACCTGCCGGTGCTGCGGGCCTTTCGCGACCGAGCCATCGCGGATGCGAAGGCGGCGGAATACGATTACCGGGCCGCGGTCCGCAACGGGGTGGAACAGGTGCAGACCCGGCAAAGCAGCCTGCGGGCTGCGCGCGAGCGCGCCGCTGCCCAAGCACGGGCGGTTACGCTTGGCACCAATGTCGCAAATCTTGCACGGGAGACCTTCCGTGCCAGCGAGATCACCCTGTTCGACCTTCTGTCCACGGAAGAAGCGCTGCGTGATAATGAACTGAGCCTGATCTCCGCCCGGCGCGATCTGGCACTTTCCTGGTCCCGCCTGAATGTGGCCCTCGGCAAGGGCTGGGCGCGTTATCAGGCACCTGCCTCCGCCGTCCAGGTTGAAACCACGGCTGCTGCGGGTACAGCTGACGGCACCGAAGGCTAAGCCGCCGCTCCGCCGGAAGGAACAAAAACGAGGCTGCCGCGCGGGGGCCCGCTGCGGACACTCGGTCAGGCCGGGACCGGCGCGTCTTCGCGCAGGAGGCCTTTTGCTTTCAGATCGGCCCAGAACTGCACCGGGATTTCGTGGCTGAACCAATTCAGGTTCTGCTCCAGCTGCTCCACAGTGCGGGTGCCCGCCATGAAGGTCGGCACCGCCGGGTGCGCGACCACGAATTGCAGTGCTGCGGCCGCCAGCGGCACATCGTATTCCAAGCAAACGCCTTCGATCTTCGCCACCTTCTGCATGACTTCGGCGGGCGCAGGAGCGTAGTTGTACTTCGCGCCTTCCCGCGCGCCGGTGGCGAGGATGCCGGAGTTGAAGCCGCCGCCCACGACCACCGCCGTGCCGCGCGTTTCGCAAAGCGGCAGAAACGTGTCGAGCGCAGCCTGCTCCAGCAGCGTGTAACGGCCTGCCAGCAGGAAACAGTCAAAGTCGCGCTGCTCCAGCGCCGCCTGGCAGACTTCCCACTCGTTCACGCCCACGCCAATTGCCTTGACCAGGCCTTGATTGCGCAGGCTTTCCAGCGCCTTCCAGGCTCCGTCCATCGCTTTTTCGAAGACCTCAGGCTGTTCGCTGCCGCGGGTGAAGACGTCGATGTCATGGATGAAACAAATGTCGAGCCGCTCAAGCGCCATCCGCTGCAGGCTGTCCTCCACCGAGCGCATGGTGCCGTCGTAGCTGTAGTCGAACTCCATGGTGAAGGGCGCTGCGTTGGTCCAGGGCGCGAAGTCGATGTCCTGGCGGCGGGCAGACTTCAGCACACGCCCGACCTTGGACGACAGCACGAAATCGTCCCGGTTCTTCCAGCGCAGGCTTTGCCCCGTGCGCAGCTCCGCCAGCCCGTGGCCATACATTGGGGCGGTGTCGAAATAGCGTACTCCAGCGTCCCAGGCGTGCTGCACCATCGCCTCCGAGGTTGCCTCGTCAACCTGGCGGAAGATATTGCCGATCGGCGCGGTGCCAAATCCGAAGGCCGAAACCTCCAGATCAACGCGGCCAAGTTTGTTCATCGTATTTGGGGTCATGCACGTCCTCCCTCTGGCTGCGCCCCTGCCGGGCCGGCCACGGCGGCCATGCCGCAGCCTGTGCCTCTTCCCAAACAAGTGGCATCCCGGCCGCAAATCACTGAATGGGATCAGTCACCGATGGCTGCTCTCATCAAACCTCCTAATCCGCGCTTTGCCAAGGCCCGGCGCGTGTCCGTGCAGGTTCTGGTGACGTGATGCAGTAGGTCCGCTTCAGTGCCAACTGCGGGTTCGCCTATACAGGGGGTACAATTGTCCTCAGGCGGCCCCTCACCTGCTTTCAGGCGGCAAAGCTTCGCCAGCCCAGGACGCGCGCGCGGCTTTTCGCACTAGTCCGGATTTCCCCCACGCCCTTGGCGTCCGGCGCAAAGGGGCATTTGCACCGCGATTGAAAAAGGCCGCCAGCAGGGGCAGCCCTTCATTCTGATCGGAGTGTGACGCCGCCTGAGCGCGGCAGAGGCTCAGTCCTGGACCGCCATCCGCTCGGCCATCTGCTTGGCGCGGGGGCATTGCAGGCGCTCGCGCAGCGGGCTGTCCGGGTCAATGTCCTTGGCACAGACCACACATTTGTCGGCCCCGGAAATCGCATTCAGGCCGCCGCAGCTGCCTTTGATTGTCTTCCCCATCAGCATCACCCCCAGCGACATGCCCACCGTCACGATGAGCAGGATGCCAAAGGCCAGAATGAAAGTGGTCATGCCCGGTCCCTCACCTAGCGTGTGTTCAGTTTTGCGGCATCAGCGCGGTGAATCCGCTGCTTTGCGACGTCACATATGCATCGGCGCCCGCCTCCACATCCCTATCGATGAAGAAAGCGGCGATCCCGTGGGTTTCGGCCAGCCGCAGCCCGTCCTTGCTGCCGGCGGCGAGCAGCGCAGTCGCCCAGGCATCCGCCATCATCGCATCCTCCGCAACCACGGTGACGGAAGTGGTCGCATGGGTCACCGGCCGGCCGGATACCGGGTCCAGAATATGCGAATAGCGGGTGCCTTCATGTTCGAAGTAGTTGCGGTAGTCGCCCGAGGTGGCAAGCCCGCGGTTGCTGACCGGCACCACCAGCTGCACGGTCTTGGCGGCGGCCTCCGGCTTTTCGATACCGATCTGCCAGGGGTCGCCTTCGGGGTTCTCGCCCTTGGCATAAAGGTCGCCGCCGATTTCAACCATGTAATCGGTAACGCCCGCGTCTTCCAAAGTAGCCGCAACCGCGTCGATCCCGTAGCCCTTGGCGATGGCGGATAGGTTGATGCCGACCCCCGGCGCGGCCTTCGCAAGCGTGCCCGCTTCCTTGTCCAGTGTCAGCAGCCGCCCCTGGCCGACCTCAGCCAAGGCACTGGCAATGCTTTCGTCGGAGGGCAGCGGATCTTCCGGCTTGCGCGGCCCGAAGCCCCAGAGCTCGATCAGCGGGCCCAGCGTCACGTCGAACTTGCCGCCGCTCTTCTCGTGCACTTCGCCGGCCGCGGCAATGACGGTGGCGAACTCGGCGGAGACTGTCACCGGTTCGGTGAGTTCTGACGCAGAGAAGGTGGACACCTCCGACGCCGGATCCCAGTTCGACATCTTCGCGTTGACCGCGGCCAGAGCGGACTCGACCTTGGCCGACAGCGCCTCTTCCTCCAGCCCGGGGCCGGTCGCCGTGATGTTATAGGTGGTGCCCATCGTCTGGCCGGACAGGCGCAGGGTTTCGGTGTCGTCCCCGAACCAGCAGCCCGGCACGAGCAGGATCACGGCAAGCAGAAACCATTTGGGCATCGGGCGACCTCCGGAAGAAACATCCGCGCCCATATGCCCCTGCCCCGCGTCAGAGTCAAACCCATGTCAGACGCGGCCGGGACACGCCAGGGGCTAGTATTTCAAGGGCAGGAAAGCGAGCGCCAGCAGGCCAAGCGCAGCCGGCACACCAAACAGCCAGGCCCTCAGCCGCGCATTCGGCGGCTGGGTCTTCCAATTCTGCCGGTAGAGATGGCCGCAGACCACCACAACAAAGACCAGAACAACCCCGCTGAGCGGAGTAAGGTAGAGATCGCCCAACATGCTTCCCTTCACATAATTCTTTGCGCTGCCAAGGATTTTTCTTTGCGCATGGCACAGCCGGGGTAAGATACCCATATGGGCTGATGCAGGAGCAAGAGGAGCAAAGACCTATGGCACCATTCTCTTATCAACCTCCGACGCGGGGCGACAAGGAAGACCACCATACCTACAGCCAGTCGGCCGAGTCCAACCTGTCGCACTCCCAGTCGACTGTTGCCCAGCTTTTGAAAAAGAAGGGCAACGCGGTCTATGGCATCCGGCCCGCCGACACCATCGGCCATGTGGTCGAGATCTTGCGCGACAAGCGCATCGGCGCGCTGGTGGTGACCGATCAGAACGGCGATCTGAAGGGCATCCTGTCGGAGCGCGACATCGTGCGCCGCATGGCGGAGACGCCGGGCCACACGCTGCCGCAGAAGGTCGAGGAGCTGATGACCACCGAGGTGCGCACCTGCACGCCGGAAGACCGGTTGATCGACGTCGCCAAGGTGATGACCGAGGGCCGCTTCCGCCACATGCCGGTGATGAAGGACGGCGCCCTCTGCGGCATGATCACCATCGGCGATGTGGTGAACTACCGGCTTGAGGAGCTGGAGTACGAAGCGCTCCGGATGAAGCAGATGATCGTCGGCTAGGACGCATGGCGCTGGCCGCGGGCACCGGAAGAATCCGATTTTTTCGGCCCGGAATTCGGGTCGAATTCCGGCCACCGGTGCCCCAGCGGAACGGCTCGCTTCCACACTGCGGTACAAACAGAAAGCCCCGGATGCTGGCATCCGGGGCTTTTTTCGTCGACTCTGAATGCCTTCGGCTCAGCCGCCGAAATCGTCGAGCATGATGTCCTCGCGGTCCACGCCCAGTTCCAGCAGCATGTTGATCACCGACTGGTTCATGATCGGCGGGCCGCACATGTAGAACTCGCAATCTTCCGGCGCCGGGTGGTTCTTGAGGTATTCTTCGTAAAGGACATTGTGGATGAAACCGGTATAGCCCTTCCAGTCGTCCTCCGGCTGCGCGTCGGACAGGGCGACGTGCCATTCGAAGTTCGGGTTCTCCGCCGCAAGCTGGTCGAAGTCCTCGACGAAGAACATTTCCTTCTTCGACCGCGCACCGTACCAGAAGCTGATCTTGCGCTTGGTCTTCAGACGCTTCAGCTGATCGAAGATGTGGCTGCGCATCGGCGCCATGCCGGCGCCGCCGCCGATGAAGACCATCTCCTTGTCGGTATCGCGGGCGAAGAACTCGCCGAACGGGCCGGAGATAGTCACCTCATCGCCAGGCTTCAGGTTGAAGATGTAGGAGGACATCTTGCCAGCCGGGATATCGGTGGAACCCGGCGGCGGCGAGGCAACCCGGACGTTGAGCATGATGATGCCCTTCTCGTCGGGGTAGTTGGCCATCGAATAGGCGCGCTCGACCGGCACGTCCACCACGGATTCATACTGCCACAGATTGAAGCGGTCCCAATCCTCGCGGTACTCGTCCTCGATGTCGAAGTCGGTGTACTTCAGCCGGTGCGCGGGCGCTTCGATCTGGATGTAGCCGCCGGCGCGGAAGTTCACGTCCTCGCCTTCGGGCAGTTCCAGAACCAGCGCCTTGATGAAGGTCGCCACGTTCTCGTTCGAGCGCACCTTGCAGCGCCATTTCTTGACGCCGAAGACCTCTTCGGGGACCTCGATGTCCATGTCCTGCTTGACCGAGACCTGGCAGGACAGGCGGTCGCCGCAGGCGGCTTCCCGCTTGGTGATGTGGCTCTCCTCGGTCGGCAGGATCGAGCCTCCGCCGGAATGCACCCGCACCCGGCACTGCGCGCAGGTGCCGCCGCCCCCGCAGGCGGAGGGGACAAAGAGCTTCTCGGCCGCGAGCGTCTGCAGAAGCTTGCCGCCCGCGGGGACCGAGATGGTTTTTTCACCGTTGATGGTGATGTTGACGTTGCCGGAAGAGACCAGGCGGGAGCGGGCGACCAGGATGATGGTCACCAGCGCCAGCACGATCACGGTGAACAGGGCAACGCCGAGCGTGAAAGTTTCCATGTTTCCGCGCTCTCCTTACAGTTTGACGCCGCTGAAGGACATGAAGGCCATCGCCATCAGACCTGCGGTGATAAAGGTGATGCCCAGGCCCTGCAGGCCGTCCGGCACGTCGGAATATTTCAGCTTCTCGCGCACGCCCGCCATCGCGGTGATCGCCAGCGCCCAGCCGAAGCCGGAAGACAGACCATAGGTCGTTGCCTCGGCAAAGTTGTAGTCGCGTTCCACCATGAACAGCGAGCCGCCGAGGATCGCGCAGTTCACCGTGATCAGCGGCAGGAAGATCCCCAGCGCGTTGTAGAGCGGCGGAAAGTACTTATCGAGGATCATCTCCAGGATCTGCACCATCGCCGCGATCACGCCGATATAGGAGATCAGGCCGAGGAATGTGAGGTCCACGTCCGGGAACCCCGCCCAGGCCAGCGCGCCGGGCTTCAGCAGATAGGTCAGCAGCAGGTTGTTGGCCGGCACGGTGATGGCCTGCACCACCATGACCGAGATCCCCAGCCCCAGCGCGGTCGAGATCTTCTTCGACACCGCGATGAAGGTACACATGCCCAGGAAGAAGGACAGCGCCAGGTTTTCGACAAAGACGGCCTTTACGGCCAGCGAGATCAGCCCTTCCATCAGTGTGCCTCCACCGTCTGGATCTTGAATTCACGTTCTTCGACCTGGTTCGGCTTCCAGGTGCGGAAGGCCCAGATCAGCAGGCCGATCACGAAGAAGGCCGAGGGCGGCAGCAGCAGAAGGCCGTTCGGCATGTACCAGCCGCCGTTGTTCACGGTCTCCATGATGGTGACGCCGAACAGCGAGCCCGCGCCAAACAGCTCGCGGATGAAGCCGACCAGCATCAGGATCAGACCGTAGCCCAGACCGTTGCCGAGACCGTCGATGAAGGAGGCCACCGGCGGGTTCTTCATGGCGAAGGCTTCGGCGCGGCCCATCACGATGCAGTTGGTTATGATCAGGCCGACGAAGACCGACAGCGTCTTGGAGATATCGAAGGCGTAGGCCTTCAGCACCTGGTCCACCAGGATCACCAGCGAGGCGATGATCACCATCTGCACGATGATCCGGATCGAGCCCGGGATCTGGTTCCTGAGGATCGAGATGAACATTGAGGAGAATGCGGTCACGAAGGTCACCGCCAGCGTCATCACAAAGGCCACCTGCAGCGACGAGGTCACCGCCAGCGCCGAGCAGATGCCCAGCACCTGCAGGGTGATCGGGTTGTTGTCGACCAGCGGGTCGATCAGCATTTCCTTCTTGGACTGAGCCATCAGATGCCTCCCTCGCGCAGGGCCTTCAGGAAGGGTGCATAGCCCTCCTCGCCCATCCAGAACTTCAGCAGGTTGTCGACACCCACGGTGGTCAGGGTCGCGCCTGCCAGCGCGTCGACGTGGTATTCGGGGCCGGCCGCGGGCGCGGTCTTGGACACCGAGATCTGCAGCGTGTCCTCGCCGTCGCGCAGCTTCTTGTCACGCCACAGCACCTTCCAGCGCGGGTTGTCCACCTCGGCGCCGAGGCCCGGGGTTTCGCCGTGCTGGTAGAACTGCAGGCCAAAGATGTCGTTGCCGTTCTCCTCCAGCGCGATGTAGCCATAGAGCGTCGACCACAGGCCATAGCCGTGCACCGGCAGGATCACCTTGTCGAGCGCGCCGGACTCGTCGCGCAGCAGATAGACAGTTTTGTAGAGCGACTGGCGGCCAATGCCGGCCGGGTCGTCGTCAAGCGCACGGCTGGTCTCCGGGTCCTGCGCGGCGGCGAGATCGTCGAATTCGGCCGGGTCGAAGCGGTCGGTGAAGGTGCCGGTTTCCAGCTCCAGCACCTTCGGCTCGAAGGCCTGGAAGGCCTCGGCCACGTCCTGGCCCGGCTCGTAGAGGCCCGCGACCTGCAGGATGTTCAGCTGCTTGTCGCGCAGCTTGTTGGCTTCCTGCACGGGCCGCAGCGACACCGCGGCGGTCGACACGATCATCGAGGCGACAAGGCAGACGGCCACCGCGACAAAGACGGTCTTGCCCACCGAGTCCGGCGAAGCGGCCAGGAAGCGGCCGATCAGGCCCTTGGGTTCAGGAGTCTGCGTCTCAGACATGGCGGCGCGCCCTCCGTTTGATGTTCGCCTGCACGACGAAGTAGTCGATCAGCGGTGCAAAGACGTTGCCGAACAGGATCGCCAGCATCATGCCTTCCGGGAAGGCCGGGTTGATCACCCGGATCAGCACCACCATCACCCCGATCAGCGCGCCATAGATCAGGCGGCCGAGGTTAGTGTGGCTGGCCGAGACCGGTTCGGTCACCATGAAGACCAGGCCGAAGGCGTAGCCGCCGAGCACCAGATGCCAGTACCAGGGCATGGCGAACATCGGGTTGGCCTCGGATCCGATCAGGTTAAGCAGCAGCGAGAAGCCGATCATGCCGCCCAGACAGCCCGCAACCAGCCGCCAGTTGGCGATCTTCGTGGCCAGCAGGAACACGAGCCCGATGGCACATGCCAGCGTCGAAGTCTCACCGAAGCTGCCCTGGATGGTGCCGTAGAAGGCATCCCACCAGGTGATGCCCTGGGCCGCCAGCGCCTGATAGCCGTCAGACGCCGACACCGCCAGCGCGGTCGCGCCGGAAAAGCCGTCCACCGGGGTCCAGATCGAGTCGCCCGACATGTTTGCGGGATAGGCGAAATACAGGAACGCGCGGCCCGTCAGCGCCGGGTTCAGGAAGTTCTTGCCGGTGCCGCCAAAGACCTCCTTGCCGATCACCACCCCGAAGATGATGCCAAGCGCCACCTGCCACAGCGGCGTCGAGGCCGGCAGGATCAGTGCATAGAGCATCGAGGTGACCAGGAACCCCTCGTTCACCTCATGCCCGCGCACGGTGGCAAAAATCACCTCAAAGATGCCGCCCGCGACCAGCGTGACCACATAAATCGGCAGGAAGTACAGGAACCCATGCGCGATATTGGCGAGCGGGTTCGAGGCATCCAGCGAAATCCCCAGCGTCTGCAGGATCCAGATGCGCCAGCCGGTGGCGGATTCCGGACCCAGCAGAGCAATCGCGGAGTTGGTCTGGTAGCCGGTGTTCCACATGCCCCACAGGATGCAGGGGATGGTGGCGATCACCACATAGGTCATGATCCGCTTCATATCGATGTAGGAGCGGGCATGCGGCGCCACCGAGGTGACGGTTTTCGGGGTGTAGAGGAAGCTCTCCACCATCTCGTAGATGGGGAAGAGTTTCTCGTATTTGCCGCCCTTCTCGAAGTGCGGCTCGATCCGGTCAAAGAAGCTGCGCAATCCCATCCGGCTCAGCCCTCCTTTTCAATCTTGGTCAGGCAGTCGCGCAGCGCCAGCCCGTATTCATACTTGGCCGGACAGGCAAAGCCCACGAGGCCGAGATCCTCTTCGTCCAGCTCCAGCGCGCCAAGCGCCTGGGCGGTGTCGGTGTCCATCACCAGGAGCGCGCGCAGCAGCTGCGTCGGCAGGTAGTCCTGCGGCATCAGACGCTCGAAGGTGCCGGTGGGCACCATCGCCCGGCGGCCGCCGTTGAGATTGCTGGTCAGGTTGAACAGCTTCTTCGACAGCGCCGAGCCCAGCACCGGCTGCACCGAGAACTTGGACGGCATCGGCCGGATCCAGCCCATCGGGATCTGCTCGTGGTCTTCCTCGATGATCGCGACCTGGCGGGCAAAGCGGCCGAGGTAGGCCAGCGGCCCGGCGGCCTGGCGGCCCGAAAGGATCGAGCCGGAGATCACCCGCACCAGCCCGTCCACTGCGATCTCGCCGCGGGTCAGCTCCTCGGTGGAAGCGCCCATAACGGTGCGCAGCAGTCGCGGTTCGCGCGCGGCGGGGCCGGAGAGCGCGACAACCACGCGCGGGTCGATGTGGCCGGCCAGCAGCAGGCGGCCGATGGCGATCACGTCCTGGAAGGAGATCGTCCAGACCATGCTGTCGGAAGCCAGCGGATGCAGGAAGTGAATATGGGTGCCGGCCAGGCCTGCGGGGTGCGGACCGTCGAAAGCCGCAGCCTCTACTCCAGCGAGATCGGCGCCGGGGATGCTGTCGCCGGGCTTCTGGCACAGGAAGGTGGTGCCGTCGGTCAGCAGGGTGATGGCCTTGAGGCCCGCCTCGAAGGCGTCGCGCGCATCCTCAATGATCAGCGCGGCATCGGCAGCCAGCGGCTCGCTGTCCATCGCAGTGACGAAGATCGCGTCGGGCTTCGTGCCCGGTTTCGGCATCTTGGAATAGGGACGGGTCAGGAAGGAGGTCCAGAGACCAGCAGCGCACAGCTTTTCGGTCAGCCCTTCGGCAGTATCGGCATTGCCGGTGGCGGAGAAGTCCAGGCCCTTGTCTTCAGCGTCGCTCACCTCGATCGCGACACTTTGCAGGACCCGGCGGGCGCCGCGGTTGATCGCCGAGACCTTGCCGGTGACGGGCGCCACTATCATCGCCTCGGGCGCATCCTTGTGGCAAAACAGCGGGGTGCCGCGGCGGACCTCTTCGCCCTCCTGCACCAGCATGCGCGGTTTCAGCCCCAGGTAGTCGGGCCCCAGAACCGCCACCGAAGTGATAGCCGGGCCGGGATGAATTTTCTGCTCGGGCGCGCCCGCGACAGGCAGATCCAGCCCCCTTTTCAAGTTAAATGTCTTCATATGTGCGCTACGTCCTTCCGAGGCCGATTCCCGTGGCGGTTCTTATCTGCTTCCGGCGGCGGAAACAAAACGAACGCCTGCATTGGATCCTGGCGATCCAATGCAGCGCAGCCCGGCCTGATTTCCGCGCGCACTGGAACCAAATTTGGCGCCAAATGGCAAGAGCACGCCGCTTCTGGCGGGGCAATTTGTTGCACCGGGCGGTTCGGGGTTTGAGGATTTGGCGGTGGTGCAGCGGCGCGGCGCCGGAAAGGCCCGCGACAAGCCGCCTGGACATGCCGCGCCGCGGTTACAGCGCGGCTTCGATTCGAGCGCGGCTAGAGCGCCAGCCGATGCGCCCGGCCGTGTTCGGCCAGGCGGGCGTTGAGCGCCCCGGCTTCCGGCGCGCCCGCTTCCAACGCAAAAACAAAGGCGTGGGTCAGGTAGAAACAGGCGGCATTGATGTCGCCCGCGGCCTCCGCCCGGTCGCCTGCCACCGTGTAGAGCCGCACCAGTGCGGCAAGGTCGTGGTCCGCATGGGCACTCAGCAGAGCGCGGTCCAAGTCCAGCCTGTCCAGCTCGGCGCGGTTCATGGTCAGCCCTTCAGTGAAATTGCGATATTCTTGGTGCGCACGTAGTTATAGAGCGCCTCCAAACCTTTCTCGCGTCCAAAGCCGGACTTCCCGATGCCGCCGAAGGGGGTGGCAATACCGCCGGCAAACCACTCGTTGACAAAGACCTGCCCGGCCCTGAGGCGCTGCGCCACCCGGTGCGCGCGCGCGAGATCGCGGGTGAAAACGCCCGCCACCAGCCCGAACGGGGTGCCGTTGGCGATGGCAATGGCCTCCGCTTCGGAGTCAAACGGCGTGAAGCAGGCGACCGGGCCAAAGATCTCCTCCTGCGCCACCCTGCTTTGCGGATCCACATCGGCCAATATCGTTGCCGCCATGAAGTGCCCTTCGCGCTCCAGCCGCCCGCCTCCGGCCGCAACCCGCGCGCCGCCATTCCGGGCGCTGGCGGTGAGGGTTTCGATCCGGTCCAGCTGCGCGGCGGAAATCACCGGCGTAAGGCCCGGATTGTCCAGCCCGTGCCCGGCGCTGAGCCCTTCGGCCAGCGCCGTGGCACGCTCCACCGCTTCGGCGTAGAGCGAGCGATGCACCAGGACCCGCGACATGGCGGAGCAGACCTGTCCGGCATTGTAGAATATGCCGCTTTCAAGACTCGCCATCAGCGTATCCAGGCTTGCGTCCTCGAACACCACGGCGGCGGATTTTCCGCCCAGCTCCATAAGCGCCGGCGTGACCGTCTCCGCCGCCGCATGCAGCACCGCCTGGCCAGTCGCAACCGAGCCGGTAAAGACAATCTGATCCACCTCCGGGCTTGCCACCAAGCGTGTGCCAAGCTCCGCGCCGATACCGTTCAGGATCGAGACCGCGCCCTCCGGCACCTCCGCCCGCTGCAGCGCCAGCCCCAGCATCGACAGCGCCAGCGGGTCCAGCTCCGGCGATTTCACGATCACTGAATTGCCCGCCGCCAGCGCCGGCGCCAGCGAACGCGCTGCTATCGAGACCGGGAAGTTCCAGGGCACGACCTGCGCCGAGACGCCATGCGGCTCGTAAAGGGTATAGTCAGCGTAATCCGGACCCAGGGGTATCGACTTGCCCTCGATCTTGTCGGCAACGCCACCGTAGTACTCGAAGTATTGCGCCGCCTCCTCGAACTCATCCTGCGCGGCGCTGAGCGACTTGCCGCTTTCCCGGCAAAGGAGCACCGCGCCCTCAGCCGCAATCCCCCGGATTTCGGCCGCGACCCGCTGCATCATCCGCCCCCGGGCCGCGGGGCGCATCGCGGACAGATCCCCCCGCTCAAAACTGGCGCGCGCGGCCTCCAGCGCGCGGGCGAGGCTCTCCTCCCCTGCCAGCGCGCAGTCGGCCACATGGGTTTCGGTCCCAGGGTCCGCCACCGCGATACGGCGGCCCGCGTCGCCTTCGGCCCATTGGCCGGCGAGAAAATTGCGCGCCAGCCCGTCAGAAAGAAAACCGCTCATGCCTGCCGCGCCTTTGTCACCTGATCGGCCACCCAGGCGTGAAAGTTGTGGGTCGGCCCGTCCATCACCGGAGAGAACCGGCCACCGTCGAACAGCGCGCCGTGGCGGCCCTTTTGCATGCCCTCGACGACAAAGACGTCCTCCTCGAACACCGTCTTCCAAAGCCGCGCATTCTCGGCCCTGAGCCCCGCGAGCTCCGGCGTCTCCTCCGCGGGCTGGGCATAGTAGAGCTCAATGTGCTCGACGGTATTTTCGCAGTCGACCGGCTCCAGCACGATGGCAAAGGCATGATCGCGCTGCACGCCGAGGAGCACGTTGGGGTAGACCGCAACATATTCTGCGCCTTCGTCCCATTGCGGCCCGAGGTTCGCGAAATCCGCAAACACCTTGCCGTCCTCGCCCTTCAGCTGCCGGTAGACCAGCGTGCCCTGGCCGGAATAGGCCCCCGGCATCTCGATATTGTAGTGGTCTTCCAGCCGGGAATAACTGTTCAGGCCCGGGTGCACCCAGGGCAGGTGATAGCTTTCGCAGTAGTTCTCGACGGCAAGCTTCCAATTGGTCCGCACCTCCAGCTTGAAGCCCGAGGCTTCGCCGCTACTGTAGACGGGCTGGTCGAACTCCTGCCAGCGCTTGAGCAAATCGGCATGCGCATCCTCGAACGCCGGGGCGGTGCCGCTCACGTTGACAAAAATCACGTCGCGCCAAACGTGCGAGCGGATGCGGTGCAGGCCCAGCTCCCCCAGGCGGATGTCCTCGTGCTTGTTCTGGCCCGGCCCCCCCACATGCGGAGTGGAGATCAGGCGGCCGTCCAGCCCGTAGCACCAGCTGTGGTAGGGGCACCGGATGGCGCCGCGCAGCTTACCGGGCTTGTCGACCAGAATCATTCCTCGGTGGCGGCAGGTGTTCTGGAAGACGCCGATCTCGCCGTCGCGGTCCCGCACGGCCAGGAGCGGCATGCCAAGGAATTCGATCGGCTTCGCATATCCGGGCTCCGGAAGATCCTTGCCAAAACCGATGCCGGACCAATTGGCATAGAGCACCGCCTGGCGTTCCTCGGCAAAGACCGCCGGGTCGGTGTAGTGCTCGTTCGGCAGCCCGTTGGCGATGTTCACCGGCGCCATCACCGGGGCAAGCTTGGAAAACGTGTTCATCTGGCGATCCTCCCCATTCAACGCATTTGCGCCATTGAACGGGGCGGAGGGGTTCGCTCAATATCAGAAAACCTCATTCCAGGGTGAGATGGATTCATCCGACTCTTCCCTGACCCCGGCGATGACCCAATCCCGCAGCAGCCGCGCCCCGGGCGGCAAGTCTTCCTCCGGGCGGCCTGCAAGGTGAAAGCCGTGCGGTGCGGGCAGCAGATGCGGGCCGATCGGAGCAAGCTGGCCGCTTTGGAGCAGGGGGCGCAGCAGGCGCTGCCAGCCTAGAGCGAGCCCAACGCCCTCCTGAGCGGCCTGCAGCGCCACCGAATAGTTGTTGACCCGCACCCCCGGCGCCAGCGGGCCGGTGTAGCCCAGCTGGCGGAACCAGTCGGCCCAGGTGGTCCAGCTCTTGTCCTCTGATTCCAGGTGCAACAGCCGCTCGTTTGCCAGGTCGTCCAGCGCGCATCCCGCCAGCCGTGCCGCGGCGGCGGCATTGCCGACCGGCACCAGGTGGTCACGGTAGAGCTCAACCTGCTCCAGCCGCGGGTCGGGATCGCGGCCATAGCGGATGTAGAAATCGACCTCGGGCACCGCGCGGAAGGGACGATCTTGCACGATCTGGTTCACGTTCACATCCGGGTGCTTGCGCCAAAACCGTACCACAGCGGGCGACAGCCAAAGCGACGCCACCGCCGAGGTCGAGCCGATGGTCACCGTATCGCCCACGCCGCGGCTGCGGATGGTCCTGAGGCTGCGCGAGATCCGTAAGAACGCCGATGCAAGGGTTTCAAACAGCGCCTCCCCTTCCTCGGTCAGCTCGACACCGCGATGCCTGCGCCTGAACAGCGGCGCCTGCAGCTCCGCCTCCAGCGCCTTGATCTGATGGCTGACCGCGCCGGGCGTGACGCCAAGCTCCTCAGCGGCGTTCTTGAAGCTGAGGTGGCGGGCCGCGGCCTCGAACGCGGCAAGCGCCGTCAGCGGCGGCAGATCGTAGTGCCTTCGGGACATGCGGCGGCTCCTGGCGGCGGCTGGATTGAACTGGCTTCACTTCATTACGGGCGCCGGTGCAATGCAAGGCCCGCGGGGGAATCGCGCGCTCCCTGCCCTGCCCCAGCGCCGCCCTGCTGTACATCAGCCCAACCCGGCGCGCTGTGCAGCGCAGCCCGGCCGTGGCTGCAACGGAAGGCTTGCGTTGAGAGAATTTCAGTTTTTAAACAGATGTTTATACAGGATTTCAGCTCCCCGCCGGCAATCTTCTGCTGCCACGCCGCAGCGCGATCTGCGCGGAAAGATTGAAAACTCTTGCCAGACAATGGCTTTGGTGGCATCACGGGCTTGTAACGCCTAACGCTGCTTAGCGGCCAAACAGCGTTACAGAAGAGCCGCAGCAAGACGGCCGAGGCAAGGAGCAGTGTATGACGGCACGGATCGAACCCGCAATCGGAATGCCGCCGGGCGCCGATGTTTTCGACGACCTCTTGAAAGACGAGGCACGTCTGCGGAAATCCCTCGACAAGCACATGCGCAATGTCTTCTCGCCCGATGCGGCGAAGGAGCTTCGCCCTTTTACCTCGGGCGAAGTTGCGGCCCTCCTGGGCCTCAGCACGTCGCATCTGCGCAAGCTGCACTTCGACGGCAAGATTCCGGAGGTGGAGACCGACACCCGCGGCCACCGGCTCTATAGCGGCAAGAACATCCAGGACATCCGCCTGTCGCTGGCGCGCACGGCGAAGAACCCGCTGCAATTCCTGCCCGGCCGCGTCGGCAATGACCATTTGCAGGTGATTGCGGTTTCGACCTTCAAGGGCGGCTCGGCCAAGACCACCAGTGCCGTGCATCTGGCGCAGCGCTTTGCGCTCAAGGGCTACCGGGTGCTGGCCATCGACATGGACCCGCAGGCTTCGCTGACGACGATGCTTGGCCTGCACCCCGAGCTGGACCTGATGGACGCGGGCACCATTTACGATGCGCTGCGCTACCAGGACCCGGCACCGATGCAGGACGTGGTGCGCAAGACCTATTTTCAGAACCTGGACCTTGCCCCCGGCGGGCTGATTCTCTCGGAATTCGAGACCGAAACCCCGCACGCGATCCGCAAAGGCATCCAGCCGCCGTTCTACCTGCGGCTGAAAGCGGCGATCGACCAGGTGCAGGACCGCTACGACGTGGTCTTCATCGACTGCCCGCCGCAGTTGGGCTTCCTCACTATGTCGGCGCTGGTTGCGGCGACCGGGCTGATGATCACCGTGATCCCCAACATGATCGACGTGGCGAGCCTCAGCCAGTATCTGACCATGGCGACCTCGCTGTTGAAGGTGGTGCAGCGCAATGACCAGCGGCTGGACTATGATTTCCAGCGTTACCTGCTGTGCCGCTACGAGCCCTCGGACATGCCGCAATCGCAGATGGCGTCCTTCCTGCGGATGCATTTCGGGCAGCGGCTGATGACGGAAGCTTTCCTGAAATCCACCGCCGTGTCGGATGCGGGCCTGTCGCAAAAGACACTCTACGAGGCCAATAGAGCCGAAATGAACCGCGCCACACTGGAGCGGGCGATGGAATCGATCAACCGGGTGGCGGATGAGTTCGAGACGTCCGTTCAAGCTGCCTGGGGGAGAAACTGATGGCGCGCAAGAACGTCTTCGAGGGATTGATGGCCGAGTTCGGCAGCGAGGACCCGGATCTGGACACCTCCCCCGCCGTTGAGGACGAGGTCGAGACCGCGCGCGCCGCACCGATCCCCGAAGCCTTCCGCCGCGGCCCCGTCGCGGCGCTGGAGAACGACATCCGCTCCAGTGCCTCGCGCAGCGTGCAGGAAATCGATCCCGAGCAGATCGAGGACACCGGCATGCGCGACCGGTTCGCGCTGGAAGGCGCCGATCTGGACGAACTGAAATCCAGCATTGGGCAATACGGCCAGCAGGTGCCGATCCTGCTGCGCCCGCACCCGCGCCTGAGCGGGCGTTACCAGGTGGTCTACGGACGCCGCCGCCTTGCCGCGATCAAGCAGCTTGGCATTCCGGTCAAGGCGCTGATCCGCACGCTCTCGGACGAGGAAGCGGTGCTGGCCCAGGGCCAGGAGAACAACCACCGCAAAGATCCCTCCTTTATCGAAAAGGCAATCTTTGCCGGCGATCTGGAGGAAGCGGGTTATGCGCCTGCGGTGATCCGCGACGCGCTGGCGGTGAGCAAGAGCCACCTGTCGCATATGCGCAAGGTGCGCCAGGCCATCCCGCGCAACGTGATCGAATGGATCGGCGAGGCGCCGGGCGTGGGCTGGAAACGCTGGCATGCGCTGGCCGAAAAACTTCTCGCCTCCGGCATCGACCCCAAGACGGTTCCGGTGCGGGAGGCCGATGCGGCGCTGGACTCGGCCAAGCGGTTCGAGGCCTTTGCCCGCAGCGTCGAGGCCCGCGTGAGCCCGCCCAAGCCCATGCCCGCACAGGCGCAAGCCGTGCTGGCGCCGGGCGGCAAGGCGAAGATCGGCGAGGTTCTGGTCAGCGGCGGGCGCACCGTGCTGCGGACCGATCCGAAACAGAAGGAATTTGCGCAATGGCTCGAAGCCAACGGCGCAGAGGCCCTGCTGCGTCTTCATGCGCAGTGGGAAAAGGAGCGGACGGCCTAAGCCGCCGTCTGCCATCATCGAGGCGACAGTGAACAACAAGGAGGCACGAGCAGGAGACTAAAAAAAGAGAAGCTCCCCAAGACCGAAATCCCAGAGAGCCCCATCTATGTTAGCACCTAAGATGTATCCCGCTCTCCTCTGAACTGTCAACAGCATCCCATCGGGTTGACGGTATTCCTGTGCCGAATTCCGCCATGCGGAGAGGCACGGGCCGGTCTCGTGCGGCTTCCCGGTCTCTCGTGAAGAGCAGATGGCATTCAAACAGGTGACTTGCGCCGCCGGGGCCCCTGCCCCGCGCGATGGCGTGCGCGTGGACGATGGCAATCCCAAGCAGGCGTTCTGGGTGATTCTGGAGCAGCTGAAGGCGGCAAAGACGGCCTTCGGGCTGAAGGACCGGCACTTTGGGTTGCTGCAGGCGCTGATCTCCTTCGTAAAGGAGCGCGAAAGCTCCGGCGCCTGGGTGGTCTTTGCCTCCAACGAAAAGCTCTGCCAGCGGGCCAATGAAATGGGCGAGCGCACCATGCGGCGTCACATCGCGCGGCTGGTGGACTGCGGGCTGCTGCGCCGCGCCTCCTCGCCCAACGGCAAGCGTTACGTGCATCGCGCCCGCGGCGGCGAGGTGGTGCAGGCCTACGGCTTCGACCTCTCGCCGCTTCTGGAACGCGCCCGGGAGATCGCCCTGCGCGCTGCGGAGGCAGAAGAGGAAGCCGCCCGCGTCCGCCTGCTGCGCGACCGCCTGTCCGTCCTGCGGCGAAACTGGCCGATCGGCTCAGAGGAAGACGACCAGATCCGCCTCGCCCTGCGGCGGCGGCTTTCTTCGGAAGAATTGGAGCAATTGATCGCGGCCCTCTCCCCTGCCCCATCGCAGGCGGAAGCCGAAGCGATTTCGGTGTGCGCGGTATCTGCGGAAGCTGGTGAAAACCGTCCCATAACCGCAGATTTGTCCGCCGCTGACGGTCAATCTGTCCGGCACCATCAGAGATCAATACAGAACAATATTGACTCTGATAGCGAAGAAGGAGCGGTAAAGGCAAAAACAGCGCCAGTCCCGGAACCCGATCTCAAGCTGGAAACCGTAGTGCGGGCCTGTCCGGATGCCGTAGGGTTTGCTCAGACTCCTGTGAGGACTTGGACGGATCTTCACGCTTTGGCGCATTTCGTCGCGCCAATGTTGGGATTGCGCGGGGAAGTCTTGCAGTCTGCTGGGAAAGACCTTGGCGAAGGCGGGCTCTCGCTGACGATCCTGGCGATGACGCAAATGCATGGTACGATCCGCTCTCCTGGGGCCTATCTGCGGGGTCTTGCCCGCAAAGCCGCGATTGGCCGGTTCCGCCCTGCCCGGCTGATCGAAAGTCTTGCGCAGAATGCCGCGCCGGCGTGAATTGGCGGGACGGCTCCCATGTCAGCGTCTTTGTTCCGGCGCTCTGAGCAGCTTCGTCTCCGGACACGTGGTGGGGGTTTACCCGGGTAAACCCTGTTGGTTCTAAACCGCGCTGTGCTGCGGCAGAAGGCTCTTCGGACCGCCAGAACAAGTGTTCGGTTTGACCTTCACACGATGCCGCTGCGGAGAAGGTTTACCGGGGTAAACCGTCCTGTAGTGCGGAAGCACAGGCAGCTAGCCCTCGCGCAGAGGAACCCAGCCGAGCTGAGACGAGCGCCTAGGCTGTGCGTCGGATCTGGGGTTTACCCGGGTAAACCCGTCAAATGTTGCTCCATCTGAGCCGGGTTCTGCCCACAGTCACCGGAGATCAGCCATGCGGAGACAGCACCAAATCCATCACGACAGCGGCCCCCATTCGGCGCTAGCCCCGGAGGAAAACCAGTCCCGCAGGTGTGAGATCAGCGCGCGGATACGTGCGGTCAGGTGGCGGCTTGGCGGGTAGACCGCATAGAGCGCGCCCGGCTGCGGCTCATGATCTTCCAGCAGTAATTCAAGCTCCCCGGACTTCAGGAAACCCTGAACACTGTAATACGGGCACCGCGCCACTCCCAGCCCCTGCGCCGCCATATGCGCCAGAGCCCGGGGAGAGTTCGCCCGGAAGCTGCCGCTCACCGTCACTGCCCTCGCGCGCGGGCCATCTCGGAACATCCAGACGTCCGAGCGCGCGGCCCAGAGCTGCAGCAGGCAGTTGTGCGTTGCTAGCGCCTCGGGCTCCGCAGGGCGGCCGTGCTGATCCAGATACTCCGGGGCCGCTACCACCACCTGCCGCATGTTGCAGAGCTTGCTGGCCACCAGCGTGGAATCCTGCAGCGCCCCGAAGCGCACCGCGAGGTCGAAGCCTTCCTCCACCACCGCGGCATGGCTGTCCGACAACAGCAGGTCGATCTGCACCTTGGGGTGCCGGGTCTGGAACGGCAGCAGCGCACCGGGCAGCTCCCGGCTGCCAAAGCCGGTCGGTGCGGTGATACGGATTGGACCGGCGAGTTCGGACTGGCGCTCCTGGATTACGCCCTCCATCTCGTCGATCTGTTCGAGCACCGGCAGGCAGCGTTCCAGATAGGCGCGGCCGGTGTCAGTCAGCGTCACACTTCGGGTGGTGCGGTGGAACAGCTGCGCGCCAAGTCTTTCCTCCAGCCGGGCCACGTATTTGCTGGCAAGCTTGGTGCTGATCCCGGCCCGCCGTGCCCCTGCGGTAAAGGAGTTTTGCGCCGCCACCGCGGCGAAGGTGCGCATGCAGTCGAGGGTATCCATATTCCGGCAGCCCTGTGCGGTTTGAGGCATTATCGCCATAATGTTCATAATTATTCGCGAAGCAATAGGATTATCGCTTGCCCCTCCGCGGCGTAACTTGCGGGCACACCACCATCCCAATCCGAATTCCAGGAGGATTCTCCATGCCCGACGCCGTCCGTATCCACGGCTTTCCGCTCTCCGGCCACTCCCACCGGGTGGAATTGTTCGCCAGCCTCGCAGGCATCGCCCATGAGGTAATAACCGTCGACCTCGCCAGCGGCGCGCACAAGCAGCCGGAATTCCTGGCGCTGAACCCAGCCGGTCAGGTGCCGGTACTGGTGGACGGCGCTACTGTGATCTCCGACTCCAACGCGATCCTGGTCTACCTCGCCCGGAAGTATGCTCCGGCTTATCTCCCCGCCGATCCGGTATCAGAGGCCGAAGTGCAGAAGTTTCTGAGCCTCGCGGCCGGGGAGATCGCCTTTGGCCCGGCGGCGGCGCGGCTGATCACTGTTTTCAGCGCACCGCTTGATGCCGCCTTCTGCCGCACGGTTGCGGAGCGGGTGCTGGGCAAGCTGGAGGCGCATATGCAGGGCCGCAGCTATCTTGTGGGTAAAGCGCCGACGATCGCCGACGTCGCGGTCTACTCCTACACCGCCCATGCGCCGGAGGGCGGCATCTCGCTCGAACCCTACCCGAACCTGCGGCGTCTGCTGGCGAATATCGAGGCCCTCGACGGCTTCAAACCGATGCCCGCAACCAAGGCGGGGCTTGCCGCCTGACAAGTCCGCCGGCCCCGCAGCAACCGGGGCCGGCGCTTTGCGCAACATTGATCCGACCGGGGCCCGCCATGTCTTCCACTGCAGATTCCGCCGCAACCCGCTCACCCTTTCACGAAGGAGAGCAGACCCTGCAAGCCGAGGCCGGAAAGCGCGAGGCGATGGAGGCCTTCGGCCGCCGGGTGATCCGCTCCTTCATGCCAGAGCAGCATCAGGCGTTCTACGCGCAACTGCCCTTTCTCGCTGCCGGGGCAGTGGATGCGGAGGGATGGCCCTGGGCCGGGCTGCTGGCCGGGGAACCCGGTTTCGCGCAAGCGCCGGATGCCCGCAGGCTGCGGATTGGCACCCGCGGCTTCGAGGGCGATCCGCTGGCTGCTGCGCTGAAGCCTGGCGCGCCGCTGGGGCTGCTGGGCATAGAACTCCACAGCCGCCGCCGCAACCGGCTGAACGGGCGGATTTCGGCGTTGGATGCGGTGGGGCTGGAGCTGCAGGTAGATCAGAGCTTCGGCAATTGCCCGCAGTACATCCAGCATCGCGAGCTGCGCTTTCTGCAGCCGCAGGAAGCAGGGCAGGGGAGGGCGCCGCACGAGCTCACCCGCCTTGATGCTGCCGCGCGGGCGCAGATCGAGACGGCGGACATGTTCTTTGCCGCCAGCTGCGCACCGGGCGGCGGCGACCCGGTGACGCACGGAGCCGATGTCTCCCACCGCGGCGGGCGGCCCGGCTTCGTCAAGGTTGACGGCAACACGCTCACCATCCCCGACTTTCCCGGCAACCACCACTTCAACACCTTCGGCAACTTTCTCCTGATGCCGCGGGCCGGCCTGCTGTTTCCCGATTTCGAGACCGGCGATGTGCTCACACTCACCGGAACAGTGGAGTTGCTCGCCGAGGGCGACCCGGCGCTTGCATACTTCCGGGGCGCGGGCCGCGGCTGGCGTTTTACCCTGTCGCACGGGCGGCGGCTGCCGGCCGTGCTGCCGTTCCGGGCCAACCTCGGGGCGTTCTCGCCCAACACGCTGATGACCGGCACCTGGGCCGAAGCCGCGGCTCAAGCCGAAGTGGACGCGCGGCGCGGAGCCTGGCGGAGTTTCCGTGTCGCTGAGGCGGAGCAGGAAACACCGCTGATCCGTTCGCTCTACCTGGAGCCTGCCGACGGTGCTCCGCTCCTGCCGTTCAAAGCAGGCCAGTTCCTCACGCTGAAGGTTTCGCCTGAGGGCGCGTCAGAGCCGATGGTCAGGACCTACACGGTCTCCTCCGCGCCGGGCGATCCGCACTACCGCATCTCGGTCAAGCGGGAGGCTGGCGGAGCGGTCTCAGGTTTCCTGCATGACGGAGTGCAGCCGGGCGATACATTGGCGGTAAAGGCTCCGCGCGGGGCCTTCCGCATCGATGCTGCCGCAACGAAGCCCGCAGTGCTGCTTGCGGGAGGGGTCGGGGTCACGCCGATGATCGCAATGGCGCGGCACCTGGCCGAGGAAGCTGTGCGCACCCGGCACCTGCGGCCGCTGACCGTGCTGCACGCGGCGCGCACCAAAGACGAGCGCGCCTTCCTGCACGAGTTCCAGGCGCTGGAGACAGCCACCGGCGGGCGCATCCGCTATGTCTCCGTAGTGAGCGGCCCCGCGGCAGGGCAGGGGCCAGAGAAGGGGCCGGAGCCGAAGGCTGGTCAGCTTACCGGCCGGATCGACGCAGAGATGCTGCGCGGGCTCCTGGCTCTGGATGACTACGAGTTTTTCCTCTGCGGATCGCCGGGGTTCACGCAGACGGCCTATGACAGCCTGCGCGAGCTGGGCGTGCGCGATGATGCCATCCGCGCGGAGGCCTTTGGCCCGGCCGCGCTCAAACGGGCACCGGAAACTGCACAGCCATCTGTACCCGGTCCTGCCGAGGCCAAGGAAGCGGTTGTGCATTTCACTCGAACCGGCGCGGAGCAGCGCTGGACCGCGGAAGACGGCCCGCTCTTGGACTTCGCCGAAGCCCACGGGCTGACACCCGATTTCAGCTGCCGCAGCGGCTCCTGCGGCTCTTGCGCGGTGAAGCTGCGGGCGGGCGAGGTTACCTACCGCACCCCGCCCGCGGCGCATCGGGAGCCGGGCGAGGCGCTGCTGTGCTGCGCGGTACCGGCTGCGGGGACTGACCGGCTGGAGCTGGACCTCTAGCCGGCGGTTCCGCTGCGGCCCGCAGCCGGTTACATCTCCAGCAGGCCCCCCAGCACCTTGTCGAGCGTCGCGGGATAGTCCCGTACCCTCACTCCGGTTGCGTTGAAGATCGCATTGGTAATCGCCGCCCCGGCGCCGGAAATACCCAATTCGCCCACGCCCTTGGCCTGCAAAGGATTGGCATAAGGGTCCCGCTCTTCAAGGAAATCAACCTCAAGTTGCGGTACATCCAGGTTCACCGGCACGTGGTACTCCGCCAGATTGTGGTTCACCACATGACCGTCCCGGTGGTCGTGCACCAGTTCCTCGGTCAGCGCAGCGCCGATCCCGAAGATCATGCCGCCGCTGCACTGCGAGCGCGCGGTCTGCTCGTTGAGGATACGTCCCGCGGCAAACACGCCGAGCATCCGCCGCAGCCGGGTCTCGCCGGTCACCGCGTTCACCGCCACCTCGGCAAAATGCGCTCCGAAGCCCGCCTGCTGCACCGCGTCGCTGGTCTCGCCCGGTTCGATATGGCCGATGGCCTCCAGATCCGCGGAGAGGATTTCCCCCAGCTTCTTCTGGGTGTTTCCGGCGGTCGCCAAGCCGTCCTTCAGGGTGAGGCTGTCTGCGTCGGCGCCCATCGCCGCGGCCAGTTCCTCGCGCAGCTTGCGGCAGGCCAGGAACACCGAGGAGCCGGAGGAGCCCGCGCCCCAGGAGCCGCCGGACCCCGCGGAGGGCGGCAGGCTGCTGTCGCCGAGCTTCACCGTCACCGCCTCCAGCGGCAGGCCCAGCATCTCGGCCGCGATCTGGCCCAGCACGGTGTAGGTGCCGGTGCCGATGTCGGTCATGTCGGTTTCCACCGTGGCGGTCGCGTCCCGGTGCAGTACCACGCGGGCTTTGGATCCGCCGAGGATGTTGCCGCGCGCCGCTGCCGCCATGCCGTGGCCGATCAGCCATTCGCCCTCGCGCGTCTTGCCCGGTTCCGGGTTGCGCTGGTCCCATCCGAAGCGTTCGGCCCCTTCGCGCAGGCAATCGGCGAAGCGGCGGGCGGAGTAGGGGATGTCTTCCTCCGGATGGCGCTCGGGGATGTTGCGCAGGCGCAGCTCCACCGGGTCGATCTCCGCGGCATGGGCGAGCTCGTCCATCGCGCTTTCGAGGGCCAACATACCGACCGCCTCGCCCGGCGCCCGCATCGAGCCCCCGCAGGTGAGGTTGCGGCGGCGCAGGACGTAGTTGTAACTGCGGTTCTGGCCCGCATAGAGGAAATGGGTCGCGAGATCCGTGGGCTCGCTGAAGCTTTCGCCAGGCAGGTTGGAGACCCAGCTGTCCTGGCCGACAGCGGTGAGCCGCCCCTCGCCATCGGCGGCCAGGCGGATGCGCTGGCGGGTTTCGCTCCGGCGCATCGTCGCCTCGAAGACTTGCGTCCGGGTCATCACCACGCGCACCGGGCGATCCAGTTCCTTTGCCGCCAGAGCTGCCGCCACCGCCTCCGGCGCGATGCCCAGCTTGGAGCCGAAGCCGCCGCCGACATAGGGGCTGAGGATGCGTACGTCTTCGGGATCGATCCCCAGCGAGTCGGCCAGTTCGTTGCGGTTGTACTTCAGCATCTGGTAGGCGCCATGCAGTGTCAGCTTGCCGCCGTCCCAGCGGGCGAGGGAGGCATGCGGCTCCATCGCGGCGCTGTTCTGGGCGGGCGTTGTGTAGGTGGCATCGACGCTGTGGGCGGCCTCCCGCATCGCCTGTTCGATATCGCCCTGGCTCATCTGCTTGTCGTCCGGGCGCTCCGCCGGGGCCGTCTCCGCGTCGATGGCGGCGTCCCCGGATTCATAGCTTACCGGGAGAACCTGCGCGGCGTGCCGGGCCTGCTCGAAGGTCTCGGCCACCACCAGCGCAATCGGCTGGCCGAAATAGGCCACCTCGTCCGGGCCCTGCGCCGGAGCCTCGTTGGCGGTGCCCTGGGCCGGGTTGCGCAACAGGCGTGCGTGGTCGATCACCGTGAGCACACCGGGCAGCTGCAGGACCGCCTGCTTGTCCATCGCGGTGACGCGGCCCTTGGCGATGGTGGCGCGCACCAAGACGCCGGTGGCCTCGGTTCCATCGCCGAATTCGGCCGCGTAGGGCGCCTGGCCGCAGACCTTCAGCGGGCCTTCGCGGCGGGGCGCCGGGGTGCCTAGCGTGCCTTGCGCCATGCCGTCGAGCACATCGGGCTGCGCCTTGTCCATCTTGAGATGTTCGGTCATGACGGCACCTCCGTAAGGCCGCGCAGCACGGCAATCAGCGTGCGGCGGGTGAGGGGGATCTTAAAATCGTTAGCGCCGAAGCCCCTGGCGCCGGACAGCAGCGTATCCGCGGCCTTGTGGAACAGATCGTCCGAAGGAGCTTCGCCGGTAAGCAGGTGCTCCACTTGCGGATTGCGCCAGGGCTTCGGGGCAATGCCGCCGAAGGCAAGGGCGATGCTGCTGATGCGGCCGCCCTCCATCACGGCCACCCCGGCAACCGAGACCAACGCAAAGGCATAAGACGCCCGGTCGCGAACCTTGCGGTAGATGTGGCGGCCGCCGGGCGGCGGCGGCAGCAGCACCGCGGTGATCAAATCGCCTGGGTCCAGCACGGTTTCCACGTCCGGCGTGTCGCCGGGCAGGCAGTAGAAGTCATCGAGCGGCACTGTCCTGCGCCCGCCGCCCGCGGCCTCCACCTCGACCTCCGCCCCAAGCGCCATCATCGCCACCGCCATGTCCGAAGGGTGGGTCGCGATACAGTGCTCCGAGGTGCCGAGGATCGCGAGGATGCGGTTGAAGCCGTCCTTGGCCTGGCAGCCGGAGCCGGGCGTGCGCTTGTTGCAGGGCATCGCAGTGTCATAGAAATACGGGCAGCGGGTGCGCTGCAGGAGGTTGCCGCCGGTGGTCGCCTTGTTGCGCAGCTGCCCCGAGGCGCCGGCCAGCAGCGCGCGTGACAGCACCTCGTAATCGCGCCGCACCGTGGGATGGGCCGCGAGGTCGCTGTTGGTGACCAGCGCGCCGATGCGGAAGCCCCCTTCGCCGGTTTCCTCGATCCCGCCGAGGTCGAGCCGGGTGATATCGACCAGTTCGTGGGGTGTCATCACCTCCAGCTTCATCAGGTCGAGCAGGTTGGTGCCGCCGGCAATCACCGTGGCTCCTTTACTAGCGCGGTCCGCGGCCTCCGCCGGGGAGGCCGCGCGGGTGTAGCCGAAGGCTTTCATGACGTCTCTCCCCCCGAAGTATTCTCCGCCGCCTCCAGGATGGCGCTGACGATGCCGGGATAGGCCGAGCAGCGGCAGAGGTTGCCGCTCATCCGTTCCGAAATTTCTTCGGAATCAAGCGCCACGTCCCCCGTCAGACTGTCCGACACATGCGATGGCCAGCCCTCCGCCGCCTCCTCCAGCATCGCGGTGGCGGAGCAGATCTGACCGGCGGTGCAATAGCCGCACTGGAAGCCGTCGTGGCGGACGAAGGCCTCCTGCAGCGCCGACATGCCGCCGGGCGAACCCAGCCCCTCAATCGTGGTGATCTCGTCGCCGTCATGCATGCAGGCCAGCGTCAGGCAGGAGTTGATCCGCCGACCGTTCACGATCACCGTACAGGCGCCGCATTGGCCGTGGTCGCAGCCCTTCTTGGTGCCGGTCAGCTTCAGGTGGTGGCGCAGCGCATCCAGCAGCGTGGTGCGCGGATCGGCGTCGAGTGTGTGTTCGGCGCCGTTGATCGTGAGAGTGGTGGTGAGGGTCATCGGACGGGCTTTCTCTCGGGCAAGAAGAAACGCCCCGGACTTGTTCGGTCCGGGGCCGGGCTATTCCTAGGGCTCAGCGGTGCAGGCCGTCGCGTGCGTGCTCGCCTTCGCGGACTTCCTCGATGATCTTGCTGCAGAACGCCTCCAGATCGTCCGGGTTGCGCGAGGTAATGATGCCGTTGTCGATCGCCACTTCCTTGTCGACCACATTGGCACCGGCATTCTTCAGGTCGGTGCGGATCGAGTGGTAGGAGGTCATCTCCCGTCCCTTCACCACGTCCGCCTCGATCAGGAGCCAGGGCGCGTGGCAGATCGCCGCCACGATTCTGCCGCCGGTCACGAACTTGCGGATGGTTTCCACCGCGTCCTTGTCGGTGCGCAGGATATCGGGGTTGATCTGGCCGCCGGGCAGCACCAGCGCGATGTAGTCGTCGACCTTCACGTCCGAGGTTTTCAGGTCGGCTTTGGCGGACTTGCCCCAATTGTCCTTATCCCAGCCTTTGATCGGCCCTCCGTCCGGGGTGGCGATGTGGACCGTGGCACCGGCCTCCTTCAACCTTTCCAGCGGCACGAAAAGTTCGGATTGCTCGAAACCATTGGTGGCCATGATGAGGATGTTCGCATTGCTCATGCCGGGCATGTGTCGTCCTTTCCATTTGTGGTTTCCTGTTCCGCCCCGTGCACCGGGGCGGTTGGAGCCTTCCCGCCGGGAGGCAGGGCAGGGTGGCACCGGGTGGGGTGAGAGGAGAGGGCTGGGCCCCGCCCGTCAGGAGGCCTCCCGGTCCCAGTAGCGCAGTGAGCGGCAGCTCTTGAGAAAGCCGTCCATATCCCCGCTGCTAAGATCGGCCATGCCGCCGTCCATGCTGTCCGCCAGTCCTGCGGCTTTCAGAAGCGGTTTGGCGGCTTCGGTCCAGCCGATGAACTTGCAATGGGCAAAGGCGTCGTTCACGAAGTCGATCGATGGCTTGTTCTCCGCCAGGTCCTTGCCCGCGTCCTCTCCGAACACCAGCGCCACCGCGTCGAAGACCACCGAGGGCCCGCCGTCGATCTTCTCGTCACCGGCGCGGATGCTGCCGTCGGAGAGGGTCACGCCGAAGATATGCGGCGAAACCACTGCAACCATCGCGCCTTCCTTGGTAAACGCGTCCTCGATTTTTTTGACCAGCTCGGCATCGGCGCCGTCGCTCAGGTAGAGCCCCAGCTTGCGGCCCTTGAAGCTGTCCGGACCGTTCTTAACGATACTAAGCGCGTCCGAAGGCGGCAGGTCGGTGAGCGGCGCGCGCGCGGGTTCCGCGGCGTCCGGCATTTCCGAGACGCCCAGCCCCTCGGCCACCTTGGAGGCCAGATCCTCGTGCACGTTGATCAGGTGGCTCAGCATCCGCAGGCGGATGTCCTCGCGCTCGCACTTCGACAGCTCGAAGGTGAAGGCTGCGGCAATGTGGTCCTGCTCCACTGAAGTCTGGCTGATCCAGAACTGCCTTGCCTGGCTGTAATGGTCGGCAAAGGTTTCCGAGCGCACCCGCTGCTTGGTGCCCTCGGTCTGCTCCGGATAGCTCGCAAAGCCCATATGCGGGTTCTCACGCGCGCCGCCTTCGTCGCCCCAGCTGTTGGGCTCGTAATTGGCCCGGCCCCTGGGGTTGTACATCGCCATATGCCCGTCCTGCTGGAAGTGATGCACCGGACAGCGCGGCGCGTTGATTGGGATATGAGTGAAGTTCGGCCCGCCCAGCCGCTTGGTCTGGGTATCGAGATAGGAGAAATTACGCCCCTGCAGCAGCGGGTCGTTGGTGAAGTCGATGCCCGGCACGATGTTCTGGGTGCAGAAGGCCACCTGCTCGGTTTCGGCAAAGAAATTGTGGACGTTGTTGTTCAGCGTCATCGTGCCGATGATGCGCACCGGAATCTGCTCTTCGGGAATGATTTTGGTTGCGTCGAGGATGTCGAATTCGAACTTGTCCGCAAAATCGTCGTCAAAGACCTGGATGCCCAGATCCCACTGCGGAAAATCGCCGGCGTCGATCGCGTCCCACATGTCGCGGCGGTGGAAGTCCGGGTCGGCGCCGTTGATCTTCAGCGCCTCGTTCCAGACCACCGATTGCAGGCCCTGTTTCGGCTTCCAGTGGAACTTCACGTAGTGCGATTTACCCTCGGCGTTGATCAGCCGGAAGGTATGGACGCCGAAGCCCTCCATGAAACGGAAGGAGCGCGGGATGGCGCGGTCGGACATGGTCCAGAGGCTCATGTGCACGGTTTCGGGCGTCAGCGAGATGAAATCCCAGAAGTTGTCATGCGCGCTTTGCGCCTGCGGGAAGCCGCGGTCGGGGGCGGGTTTCACCGAGTGGATCAGGTCGGGGAACTTGATCGCGTCCTGGATGAAGAAGACGGGGATGTTGTTGCCCACCAGGTCCCAGTTGCCTTCCTGAGTGTAGAATTTCACCGCAAAGCCGCGCACGTCGCGGGCCACGTCCGGCGAACCCTTGCTGCCCGCGACGGTGGAGAACCGGGTGAACACCGGCGTCTTTTCGCCCTTGCGCTGGAAGATGTCGGCGCAGCTGAGATCAGGGATCGGGTCGGTCAGTTCGAATTCGCCGTGCACACCATAGCCGCGGGCATGCACCACGCGCTCGGGGATGCGCTCGTGGTCGAAGTGGAAGATCTTCTCCCGCATCGCCTGGTCTTCGAGCAGCACCGGGCCCCGCGGGCCTGCCTTGAGGGAGTTCTGATCGTCCGAAAGCGGCGCGCCCTGCGCCGTTGTCATGGTCCGCTGCTTGGAGCTCATCTGCTGATGCGGCTCGCCACCCTTGCCGGTTTCTGGGTCTGTCATTGAAGTTACCTTTCGCTGCCATATGCCGGGCACCCGCTTCCGGCCTGCCTCAGGAGGCGGCTGGAGCAGGCTGGAAAGTCATGCGTCCAAAGTAAACGGGCGGTCCTGCATTCTGCGATGCGTCGGGCCGGCGTTACGCAATGCGTTGCTGGTCCAACGCGGCAGGTCAGGATTGGTTCCGCGCACCCCGATGTGCACCGGCCTTCGCGCGAAAACCCGCCCGAATGGCAGGGTTTTCACGTGGCCAGGATCCAGCCCCGGATAGGATCAAGGTTTCCAACTGGAAAGCCGCCGCGTCTCCGCGCGCGGGAGGAACAGGCGGCTGGGCCGGCCGTGAGGCCCGCCTGCAAAAGCGGCGGCGGCGCCGGGCCGGTCAGCCAGCGGGTGCAACCGCCGCCAGCGCCAGCAGGACGGAATCCTTGCCGTAGGGCTTGCTGACCCGCGGCACCTGCGCCAGCGGGCCAGGTGTGTCCAGGCGGTCGCTGTAACCGCTGGCAAAGGCAAACTTGCGCCCGCTGTCGTAAAGGTCCTGAGCCAGGCCAAGGGTTGTCGTGTCCCCAAGATTGATGTCGAGGAACACGAAGTCATAAAGCTTCGCGGCCAGCGCCGCCTCGGCCTCAGCAAGGCTGGAGACCAAGTCGATATCCTCGGCGCCGATGCCTTCGAAAATTGCCTCCGCCCCCATACCGATCACCAGGTTGTCCTCCACGATCAGCACCGAACCCGGGCACCAGCCGGACTCCACCGGTGTCTTGGAAGGTGTGAGTGCCGCGAGGGTGTCCGGCGGCGCCGGTTGCACGTAGCTGGCGGGCAGCTGAAACTCAGCCTCCAGCCCGCCCAGCCGGTAACGTACGTCGGCGGTGCCGCGCAATTCATGCGGGATCAGCCGCTCGACAATGGTGGTGCCAAAGCCCCGCCGGCTCGGGGCTTTTACCGGCGGGCCGCCGCGCTCCTGCCAGGTGAGCGACAGGCTGCCATCAGGCAGTTTCCGTGCGCCGAGGGTGACCCGCCCGCCCTGCGACGACAGCGCGCCGTATTTGGCGGCATTGGTCGCAAGCTCGTGCACCACCAGCGCTGCCGCGGAATAGGCTGCGGGCTCGAGCAGGCAATCGTCGCCGTCAAAGACGACCCGGCCCGGCTGGCTGCCCCCATAGCTTTCCAGCTCGGTCCGCACCATGTCAAACAGCGGGGCAGCGGACCAGTTCTGGCGGGTAATCTGGTCATGCGCGCGGGCCAGCGCCTGCACCCGGCTGTCCAGCACCGCGACGAAATCCGCGGCGGAATGGGATTTCGATTTGGTCTGCGAAATCAGCCCCGAGACCAGCCCCAGGATGTTGCGCACCCGGTGGTTCAGTTCGGCAATCAGCAGTTCCTGCCGCTCTTCCGAGGCGGCGCGGTGCTTTTCGGCCTCGCCGGTGAGCCGCAGCACGATTTCCAATAGCGTCATGCGCAGCTGGGCTGCCGTGGCGAGGTCCGCGGCGCTCCAGTATTCGCACTCGCCCTCGACCATCGTGCGCCACGCCTCAAAGCTCTTGCGCGGCGACAGGCGAGGGGTGCCGTTCTGCGGCGTCACGGGCTTATCCGGGTTGCCCGCCCAGGAGACGGATTTCACCACTTCGCGGCGGAAGAACACAATGTAGTCGCGCGGTGAGCGCGAGATCGGGATCGCCAGAATTCCCGCGGCATCCGCCGCGAAATCCGCCGCGCCCGGCATTGCGCCGCCCAACTTGTGGGTGGAATAAACCTTGTTTGCGGATGCCCGGTTCAGGAATTTCACCATTTGGGCGAATTCCGCCTCGCCCGGTCCCGAGCCTTCGATGTGGGTGCTGCCGTTCAGCACCACGCCAAAGCCATCGGCGGCCAGGAACTGGCTCACCTCGCGCAGCATCGGCAGCAGTTCTTCCAGCGGCGTGTTCTGCATGTTCATCGAGGCGGTGAAAGCATCGGTCAGCTTGCGCACCTCGTTCGAGGTGCGGGTCTCCTGCTCCGTCAGCTTGGCGCTGAGCAAGAGCGAGAACATCTGGCCGAACAGCTCGGCCGCCCCTTTTTTCGAAGCCGACAGCCGGATGGTTTCGCCGTGGTGGCAGGCAAACAAACCCCAGAGCTTGCCGTTGACGATAATCGAAATCGACATCGATCCGGCCACCCCCATGTTGGCGAGGTACTCCAGGTGCACGGGCGAGACACTGCGCAGGACGCTCTGGGACAGATCCAGCAGGCCACCGTCCGGGCTTTGGGCCGGATAGATTTCCACACCGCGCTCGGAGGAGTCCGCGATGATCCGGATCGGGTTGCGCAGGTAAAGTTCCCGCGCCTGCTTGGGAATGTCGGATGCCGGATAGCGCAGGTTGAGGAAAGGTTCCAGCGCGGGCTTTTTGGCCTCGGCAAAGACCTCGCCCGAGCCGTCCGGCAGGAAGCGGTAGACCATCACCCGGTCCAGCCCGGTGAGGAGCTGCAGGAATTTGGCTGATTCCCTGCAAAACTTCCCTACATCCTCGCTTTCGGAGAGCCGCGCCAGGATCGAACGGACAGTGGAGATGTCGTCTTCGTATTCGCTGGCCGGGACTGAAGGCTCGAACTCCAGGACAATGTACTGTCCGGACATATGGACCGTCGCGCCATAGCCGGCGTCGCTGTGGCGGAAGACGATGTTCCGAACCCGCTCGCTGCCCTCGCCGCCGCGCAGGAATTGCAGACGGTTGCGGATGTCGTGTAGTGAGCGGTTCTCCAGAAGCGCGGCGAGCGGTTCGCCAACCGCCTCTGCGGCGCTTATTCCTGCAAAGTGTTCAAGGTTCTGCGAGGCTTGCGAGACGATCCAGTCGTGCGTTACCGCGATCAGGCATCCGAAGGGCTGGACCCGGTTCAACTGGTGAATTGGCTCCCGGTCGCAGGTGGTCAGGTCCAGTTCCCGCGCGCCGCTGTCTTCAGCGGCCGAAGAAGCGGCGGGGGGCAGATCGGTCATAGCGATGGCTCCTTGAGCAGGGAGGCGGCCTTAGCCTGGTAGAGGCTGAACACGCTGCGCGCCGCAGAGATGGCTTTCGGATGCTCTTCGCCGGGAAGGTTCTGCGCCTCCAGCCAGCTGAGGAACCCTTGCCAAAGCGGCTGGCCGTTACCGTGCTCAAGAAATGACTTTGGCATGCTTTCCGGCGCAGTTTCAACCATACGGTGCAAAAGCCGTCCGCCAAGCCGCGAACCTTCCAGCACATAGAGCACCCCGGCCACTGTGCCGCGGCAGGGCGCGATCGCGAAGGCGGCGGGATCGGGTTCGGGCAGCGCCAGCGCGGCAAGATCGGCGCGCAGCGCCTGCGAGCGCCGCCGCGCGGGCCAATCGGGCGGCAGCGCCGCCGCGCCGCGGTCCTCCAGCCAGGCCTCCAGGGGCAGCAGTGCCGCCGCCTGCATGCGCAGAAAATTCCGGTAGCCGCCCCGGCTGCTCAGGTCCCAGCGCGATACCAGCCGGTCCAGCGCCTCGTGCTCGCCTTTGGTGCCGCAGCGCAGCGCCGTTCGCAGTGTCATTCAGAGGTTACCTTCCGGGAAGAGTGCACGTGTCAAAAGAATATAGGCCGAACCGGCCAACGGTCTGCTGTTTTTAAATGATCCGCAACCCGTTTCTGCCATCTGCCGGCCCCTCCGGCGCCGCGGCGGCCTGATTCTGCAGCGGCGTATCCCCGCCGATCCGCTGCCGTAGCGGCAGCCGCTCTGGACCTCGCTGCCAATAGGCTCTAGGGAGGAGAAAAAGCGCGGGAAACGCCGCGGCAAACGACGAGCAGGAGCATCTGGCACCTATGCCGGACCAGGACAGCAAAAACGGCGCCGAAGCCACGGCCGCCAGGTTCCAGATCCGCGGACGGTTTCTGACGGCAATCGCATTGCGTCTGGCGGACGGCCCGCAGGACGATGCGTTTTTTGCATCGCTGGACCAGCAACTGCAAAAGCTGCCGCATTTCTATGCCAACGCGCCGATGGTTCTTGATCTCGAACATACCGCCGGGCTGACCGGCGGGTCGGATCTCGCTGAACTGACCAGCCACCTGCGCGCGCGCAACCTGTCGGTCTTCGGGGTGCAGAATGCCACCAGCGAGCAGACCGAAGCGGCGCAGGCGGCCGGGCTCATCACCGTTTCTGGCGGCAAGGATAGCCCGCTGCCTTCGGGACGGGAAAAGCCGCAGCTGCCGAAGAAATTGCAGCCGCCGCAGAACAAGCTGATCACCGCGCCGGTGCGCTCGGGGCAGACGGTGATTGCCGAGGGCGGCGATCTTACCGTGATCGGCCCGGTGAGCTCCGGCGCGGAGCTGATTGCGCGTGGCAGCATCCACGTGTATGGCCGCCTGCGCGGCCGGGCGATGGCAGGCGCGCACGGCGACGAGTCGGCGCGCATCTTCTGCCAGAATCTTGATGCCGAACTGCTGGCGGTTGCCGGCCTCTACCGGACCAGCGAGCATCTGGGCGCGGAAATCCGCGGCCGCGCTGTGCAGGCATATCTGGAAGACGGCCGGCTGTGTGTGGAGACACTGGGATGACGGGGCAAATGAAACAGGAGCGGCCATTGGGCAAGATCATCGTTGTAACCTCGGGCAAGGGCGGCGTCGGCAAGACGACCTCGGCCGCGGCGATCAGCGCCGGACTTGCCAAACGCGGCCACAAGACGGTTGTGATCGACTTCGACGTCGGCCTGCGCAACCTGGACATGATCATGGGCTGCGAGCGCCGCGTGGTGTTCGACTTCATCAACGTGATCCAGGGCGACGCCAAGCTGAAGCAGGCGCTGATCAAGGACAAGCGGCTCGACAACCTGTCGGTGCTGCCGACCTCGCAGACCCGCGACAAGGACGCGCTGACCAAGGAAGGCGTGAAGCAGGTGCTGGACGAGCTGCGCGAGGAGTTCGACTACATCATCTGTGACAGCCCCGCCGGCATCGAGCGCGGCGCCCATCTGGCGATGTATTACGCCGACGAGGCAGTCGTGGTGACCAACCCCGAGGTCTCATCGGTGCGCGACAGCGACCGGGTGCTGGGTTTGCTGAACAGCAAGACCCAGCGTGCCGAAAGCGAGGGCCAGGCCCCGGTCAAGGCCCAGGTGCTGCTCACCCGCCACGACCAGTCCCGCATCGAGCGCGGCGAGATGATGACGGTCGAGGACGTGCTGGAGATCCTGGCGGTGCCGCTGCTCGGCATCATCCCCGAAAGCACCGCGATCCTGCGCGCTTCCAACATGGGGGTGCCGGTGGTGCTGGACGAGCAGCCCTCGGACGCGGCCTCGGCCTACGACGACGCGGTTGCCCGGCTCACTGGCGAGGAAATCGAAATCCGCGTCGGCGCGCACCGGCGGCCGGGCTTCCTGCAGCGCCTGTTCGGGCGGACGGCATGAAGATGTTCGGCTTTTCTCTGAAACCGCGGAAGGCCAAGTCGGCAAACACCGCCAAGGAGCGGCTGCAGATCCTGCTCGCGCATGAGCGCAACGGCAACGCCAGCCGGGACTGCCTGCCGCAGCTGCAGCGCGACATCCTGGAAGTGATCCGGCGCCACATGGAAATCGACAAGGACGCCGTGGACATCCGGATGGAGCGGCGCGACGACCTGTCGAGCCTGGAGATCAATATCGAGCTGCCGGGCGGGCGCTGAGGCACCCCCGCGGCGATCCTTCCGGGTTGCGGCGGCGGATTGCCGCTGCCGAAGCGCCGCGCCAGCCGCCGTTGACCGGCGGGCGGGGCGGGCGCTACCTTTGGAGCATGAGTCCCGCGCGGGGCTCAGCAGTTCCGGAGGCACCACCATGCATCCCTACCTTCGCAAGCGCCGCACCATGCTGATACGGGCCAGCGCCATTTACCAGGAAGCCGATTCCGAATGGCGGGCCGGGCTCAGGGCAGCAGAAGTGCTAGTACCCGGCATCCGCGGCCGCGGCTATTGGAGCATCGGCAACCCCGGCTCCCGCATCCGCAGCCTCTATGACCGGCGCGACCGCGCGCTGCAGCGCCTGGCCGTGGCGATGATCAAGATGAACGTCGCGCGGGAGCGGCTCCGCAAGCGCAAGGCCGAGGAAACCCGCGCCCGGCTGCGGCTTATGATGGAGAAGCGCGGCGCCGACCTTTAGCTCCCGCCGCATCGCAAAGTTGCACCGAAATCCCGGCGCGGCTGCGGCGCTGGCCCTTTGCGCGGAAGTCTCTACCCGATCACCGGCAGCTCCGGCGGCGCGCGGCGGCTCAGAAGCTCCGCGCCGTCGGCCCGGATTACGATATTCTCCTCATGCGCCATCACGTGTCCCTCGCCAAAGCCCAGCGAGGGTTCCAGCGTCAGCACCATGTTCTCCTGCAGGATGGTGTCGTCGAAAGGCGCCAGCGAGGGCTGCTCGGTAAGTTGCATGCCCAGCCCGTGCCCGAGCCGCCCGATGCCGCCGCCATCACCGTGACCTTCGGAAATAACCGCTTGCATTGCATGAAAAAGCCCGGCGCAGCTTTGCCCCGGCCGCGCCGCGGCCAGCCCCGCTTCGGTCGCGCGCCACAGCACATCATAGGCACGGCAGGCGGCGTCATCCGCGCGGCCGATGGCGAAGTTGCGGTCGAAATCGCAGAGGTAGCCGTCCCACGCGGCACCGGTGTCGAACATCAGAACGTCGCCCTGCTGCAGCGGGCGGCGCGAGGGTGGTGCGATCACCCCGCCATAGCCGCCCGGCCCGGCGCCGCCGACCAGATAGGGCACGTCGTCCGCGCCCAGGGCCAGCGCCGCCCGGCGGAAGGCGCGGAAGGTCTCCTCCAGCGGCTGGCCCTCGGCGGCGAACTCGGGCACCCGGGCAAAAGTCTCCGAGCCGATCCGGCAGATATGGGAAAGCTTTGCGATCTCGGCAGGCGATTTCACCATGCGGAGCCGCTGCACCAGCCGGGTGGCATCCGCCAGCTGCAGCCCCGGCAGGCGGGCGCGCAGCCGCTCCCAGTCGCCGAGCGGCATCCGCAGCGTAGTCTCGTGCCCCTTCAGGATGCCCAGGCGCGAGCCCGCCCGCGCCAGCGGCGCCAGCAGCTCGCTTAGCAGGCTCAGCCCGTCGTCCTCCGGCGCTGGCGCGCTCCACGTGCGGATGTCCTCCACCCAGGTCTGCCGCATCAGTTCAGCGCCAATCTCCGGGATCACCGCGACGGGCTTGCCCTCAGGCGGGAGGAAAACGAACCACGGCCGGGTCGGGCTTTGCCAGAACAGCGTGTGAAAGCCGGTGAAATAACGCACCTCCGGCTCGCTCATCAGGAGGAGCCCCGCGAGATCCTGCTGCGCCATCAGCGCTTGCGCCTTGCGGGTGCGGGCCGCGTATTCGCTTTCGGCAAAGCCGCGGGCAGGGGGTTCAGGCGGCATCCTTGCCCTCCATGATGCGGGCAAAGATCTCCGCGTCGGTCACCCCTTCGGAGCCGATCAGCAGCACCCGCGCACCTGCATCCAAACCCAGCGCTGCCGAAAGATCCGCGTGCTGCCGCGCTGCCAGCAGCCCGGCAAGCCCCGCAATCGCGCTCTCACCCGCCTCCACTGCCGGATCATCCCCCAAGGGCCGCGCCATCAGGCGCACGGACGGGGCGACCAGGGTGTCGGGAATCGTGAGAAAGTCCGAGGCCTCCTCGGCCAGGATCTCCCAGGCCAGCCCGGAAGGCTCGCCGCAGGACAGGCCCGCCATCACGGTCTCTTCGGCGATTTCCACTGCGGTCGCGCTGCCCCGGCGCGCGCTTTCGATCAGGCATGCAGCGCGGTCCGGCTCCACGATCACAACGCGGGGGGCGCGGTCCGGCCAGTGCTGGCGCAGCGCCGCGGCCACCCCGGCGGCGAGCCCGCCGACGCCGCCCTGCAGGAACACGTGGGTAGGCGGCTGATCCAGGGCTTCGCAGACCTCCCGCACCATCACCCCATAGCCCGCCATGACGTCACGGGGCGGGGCGCTGTAGCCGGGCCAGGAGGTGTCGGAGACCACGAACCATCCGTTCTCCTCCGCCTCTGCCTTAGCCAGCCGCACGGAGGCGTCGTAGTCGCCGTCGATGCGGATCACTTCGGCGCCGAGATCGCGCATCGCGCGCGCCCGGCCCTGGCTCACCTCGGCATGGATGTAGATCCGGCAGGGCGCGCCGAAGCGCTGGCAGCCCCAGGCGAGCGAACGGCCGTGGTTGCCATCGGTGGCGGAGACCAGCGTGATGCCCGCGCAATCGGCGCGCAATTGGCCGCCGCGAATCTCTTCCAAAGCCACCGGCCGGCCGCGGCGCCTGGAAATCTCGCGCTGCAGAACGCGCAGGGCGGCATAGGCCCCGCCAAGCGCCTTGAAGCTGCCGAGGCCAAAGCGCGGGCCCTCGTCCTTGTAATAGATCGCGCCCACGCCCGCGGTCTGCGCGAGGGCCGGCAAAGATAGCATCGGCGTCGGCGCGTAGCCCTCCCAGCTGGTGATCTCCGCCCAGGCATCTGCGAAGTGGCCGGGGCTCAGCACCCGGAAGGCGGCGTCGCCCTGGCTGCGGCTGGCTGCGAAATGGTCCGGGCGGGCGGCGGGAAGCAGGCGGGGCATCGTCTCTCCTGTCTGAGGCGTTTCGGACGCGGGCCGAAGCGGTCCGTGTCCAGTACTACTACGCCCAGGGTAAGCGATTGCGGGAACGACTGGCGTCAAAACTCGGGAATTTCCCGAAAATATCCCTCGCGTTTCACGCCAAACGGTCTGAAATCCGAACGCTGTCAGCCGCCGGGTGCCGCGTACAACAACTCTGCCAGCTGCGAAAAGCGCGAGCCCTCCCGGGTGAAGCCCAGCACCGCCTCACGGATCAACTCCGAGCGCGGCTCTCCGACAACGGGTACGGCAAATTCCATGAATTTGCCGGTGATCTCGTCGCGGGGCATCGGCGATTCCGGGCCGCCGCGGGCATGCACATCGCCCGAGCGCAGCACCGCACCGCTGGTGAGCGTGACTTCCACGTCAGCTACGCGGCAGGCCGGGAAACGGGCGGAATGGCGGGGTGCCTCGGAGACGGTGATGCGGCTGTGCAGCGCGGCGGCCTGCGGATCGTGAAGCCCCGCGCCGGTGATATGCTCCACGCCAATGCGCCCATGCACACCCATGACCGCCACAGCAAATGCCAGTGAATACTGCGCTTGGCTGGTGGTTTCGGGCAGGCCTGCATACAGGCAAGCGCTTTCGCGGAAAGTTCTGATATGGATGTTTTCAATTTGTTCGGGGCCAAAGCGGTGCTTCCGCATCAATCCGCGCAGGGCGTCGATTGGGGCATGAGCCCAGCGGCAGATCGGATAGGGCTTCACGTACTGATGCTGCACCTGCCAGAATTTGCCGAGGTCATCCCAGTGAGCCGCCGCTTCGGGGGCCTCGACGGTGATGGCAGGGGCGCCGGTAAAGCCGCCTTCGGCCAGCACCGCCGCCGAGATTCCCGCGAGGGCGCCCCAGGCGGAACCGTCGTGCAGCATGGTGGGATTGGCAATCTCGCGCATCATCTGGCTGCGCGGCCCGTGATACTCGGCAATCCCCAGCGCCTCGCGTAGCTGCGCGCGGGACAGCCGCCGCATCCGGGCAGCAACCGCCGCCACACCAAGCGCATTCCAGGCGCCGGAAGTGTGGTAGTCGCTCACGTTCGCGTGCAGCGCCAGCCCGGCGCGGCCTGCAATCTCGTAGCCGATGGTGGTGAGGGTGAGCGCTTCGGGGCCGGAGAGATCCCTGACCGTCTCCGCCAGAGCCGCGATGGCGGGGATGATCACGACGCCGATATGGCCCTTGCTGGGGGCATAGCCGTCATGGGCGTCCAGATTGTCGGTTGCGGCGGCGGCGGCAAAGGCGGCGCCCGCCACGCTCACCCGGCGCCCGTCAAGCAGCATCCGGGCACTGTGGGAGGGGCTGCTGCTGCCGTATAGCGCGGCGGCGGTGCCACGGGCAATGCGGCCTGCCTGCATCGGCGCGGCACCGATGGCGACACCCAGTGTGTCGAGGAACATAAGCGCCGCCGCCTCCCGCGTGCCGCCGGGAAGGTCGCCGGGCGCAAGCTTGAGGATGAAGTCGGCAACACGGTTGAAAGTCTCGGTCATGGCGGGCCCCGGCAGAACAGGTTACCTCTCATGCTAGCGGCAGGAGAGGGGATGCAGGCATGAATTCACCGGGGTCTCAGACGCCGGAAATTTCGCGCGCCCCGCCGGCGGCCGCCTGTGGTTCCGGACACTGCTTTGCAATTGCGCCTCTGCGCGGGCCGTGGAAGACTGCCGCTGGAGCCTGAGCGGACAAACCCATGAAAAACTTGCCCCATCTCACCTTTCTGCGCTCCTTCGAGGCAGCGGCGCGGCATCTGAGCTTCACCACCGCGGCAGATGAGTTGAACTGCACCCAGTCGGCGGTTTCAAACCACGTGCGCAGCCTGGAAGAATTCATCGGCCGGCCGCTCTTCGTCCGCCATCCGCGCTCTCTGTCGCTGACGGATGTGGGCGAGGCCTATCTGCCGTCGGTCCGCCACGCGCTGCAGGAGATCGACGCCGCGACACGGCTGCTGGTCGCGCAAACCCACAAGCGCGAGGTGGTGATCTCCTGCCCGGTCAGCCTGGCCGAGAAGTGGCTTATTGGGGTAATCGAGGGCTTTACCCAGGCGCATCCCGATATCGAATTGACGCTGCACAGCACGATCTGGACCGATGTCGACACCAATGTTTCAGATGTGTCGATAACCATCAGCCACCAAAACGACGTCGACGGCAGCGCCGTCAAGCTGTGGGAGGAGAAGCTGGCGCTGGTCTGCGCGCCGGATTTCCTGGTGGAGGGCGCCCCCCTCACCGCTCCTGCGCAGCTGTTCCGGGCCCGGCTGATCCACATTCTGGGGCGGCCAGTCTATTGGGAGACGATCGCGGAGCATTTCGGGCTGGAGGGGCTGAACCTGCAGGGCGGGATGCGCACCAATTCCTCCAACATGGCGCTGGAGCTGGCGGTGAACGGTCTGGGCTGTGTCGTGGTGCCGAAGTCGCTGGTGCAGCCTTTCCTGCAAAAGGGCCGGCTGGTGGAGCCGTTCGCCTTCGACCTCGACTGCCCCTGGGCCTATTTCGCCTCCTTCCGGGAAAAGCCTGTGTCGCCGTCGGTGAAGCATTTCAAGGCGTGGCTTCTCGCGGCCGCGGCGCAGATGCAGCTTTAGGCCCCGGTGGACGGGCAGCCTGCTGCGGGGCTGCCCGCCTCGCAATCAGCCCCGCAGGCGCGCGCCTTTGGGATCAAACGCAGGTGCCTCCAAAATCCGCGCCTTGTGCGGCTTTCCCAGGACGTAGACCTCGACCGCATCGCCCGGGCCTGCCACCGCCGGGTTGGCATATCCCAGCGCCAGCGACTTGCCGACAGAATAGCCGTAGGCACCTGAGGTGACCCGGCCCACCGGTTTGCCCTCCGGGGTGAAGACAGGCTCGCCGCCCGAGGCATCGGCATCATGCGCAGCCTCGATTTCGAAGACCGTCAGAACCTCGCGCGCGGCGTTGTCCTTGACTTTCAAATAGGCCTCCTTGTTGAGGAATTCCTTGTCCAGCTTGATGAGCCCCGCGAGCCCCACCTCCTGCGGCCAGTATTCCTGGCTGTACTCGCGGCCCCAGGAGCCATAGCCCTTCTCGATCCGCAAGGACCCCAGCGCCCGCCCGCCAACCGGGCCGCCGCCGAATTCTGCGGCAGCGGACAGCAGGGCGGAGTAGAGCTTGACCTGATCCACTTCGGCGCAGTGCAGCTCCCAGCCCAGATCACCGGTGAAGGAGACGCGGATTGCCAGACATTCCACCCCCGCCACGTCGATGACGCGCGAGCGCATGAAGCGGAAACCCTCGTTCGATAGATCCGCGTTGGTCATCCGCTGCAGCATATCGCGCGATTTCGGACCGGCCACGTTGAAGCCCGCGATGCGGTTGGTGGCGACCTCAAACGTGGTGCCTTCCGGCAGTTCCACCATGTTGAAGAACCGCTGGTGGTAGCGTTCGGCCAGGCCAGAGCCGATCATCATGTATTCGTCATCTGCGACCTTGGTGATGGTGAAATCGCCCGCCACGCCACCGCGGACCGAGATCAGCGGCGTCAGGCAGGAGCGCCCGACTTCGTCCGGCACGCGGTTGGCGGCCAGCTGGTCCAGCCACTTCTGCGCGCCTGCGCCATTGACCACGTAGTTGGCAAAATTCGAGATGTCGATCACGCCCACCCTCTCGCGCAGCATCTTCGCCTCGCGACCCACCGGCTCCCACCAGTTCTGCCGGGTGAAGCTGTTGGTGTCCTGGGTGCCGGGGGTGCCGGAGAACCACAACGGGTGCTCCCAGCCGCAATTGAGGCCAAAGACCGCGCCCATTTCCTTTTGCAGCTCATAGGCCGGGCGCACGCGTGCCGGCCGCCCGGCGCTGCGCTCCTCGTTCGGGAAATGGATGGCGAAGCGATGCGCGTACTGATCCTCGACGCGGGCCTTGGTGAAGGCCTTGCCGGCCCAATCGCCGAAGCGGGCGAGATCCCAGGCGAACATGTCGTATTGCGGCTCCCCCTCGATCATCCATTGCGCTGCGAGGAGCCCGAGCCCGCCGGATTGCGAGAAACCAGGGATAATGCCGGTGCAGCAGAAGTAGTTTTTCAGCTCCGGCACCGGGCCCCAGATCGCGTTCGAATCCGGCGACCAGATCATCGGGCCGTTGATCACGCGCTTGACGCCCGCGGTCTCCGCGCAGGGCACGCGTTCGGTGGCGCGGATCACGTTCTCCATGATCCGGTCCAGATCGTCCGGGAACAGGTCGTGGGCGAAGTCCAGCGGCGTGCCGTCCTCGGCCCAGAAGCGCATGTCTTTTTCGTAAGCGCCGATCAGGAACCCGTTGCCCTCCTGGCGGAAGTAGTATTCGCCGTCCCGGTCAGCGATCGAGGGCAGGCGGCGGCCGAGCTGCGCCACCGCGGGGATGCTTTCAGTGACGAAATACTGGTGCTCAGTCGGCTGCAAGGGCAGCGTGAGCCCCGCCAGCGCCGCCACCTCCCGGCCCCAGAGCCCGCCGGCATTCACCACCCATTGGGTGCGGATGTCGCCCTTGGCTGTGCGCACGATCCAGCTGCCGTCGGGCTGCTGTTCGGTTCCGGTGACGGGGCAAAAACGTTCGATTTCTGCCCCGAGCGCCCGCGCCCCCGCGGCATAGGCCATGGTCACGCCGGAGGGGTCGACGTTGCCGCCTTCGGGCTCGAACATGATGCAGCGGATGTCGTCGAACTGCGCGAGCGGATGCAGCTCCTTGGCCTGCTCGCGGCTCACCTCGTAGAAGTTCAGCCCGTAGTATTTCGCCTTCGCTTCCTGCAAGCGCAGCTGGTGCTCGCGCTCTTCGGTCTTGGCAAGATACAGCGAGCCGGGCTGGAACACGCCGCAGCCTTGGCCGGTCTCCTGCTCCAGCTGCTTGTAGAGGTTCATCGTGTAGTGCTGGATGCGGGTGATGTTGTTGTTGTCGTGCAGCCCGTGGATATTGGCGGCCGCATGCCAGGTGGAGCCGGAGGTCAGCTCGTCGCGTTCGAGCAGCACCACATCGCGCCAGCCGAGCTTGGCGAGGTGGTACAGGATGGAGCAGCCAACCAGGCCGCCGCCGATCACTACTGCCTGAGCATGGGTCTTCATGGGTCGTCTTCCTTGCCTGCGACGGGGGGGCGGGCTCCCGCCACTTTCGGGCGCCGCGCTTAATTCAAGGCGACCCTAGGGCCGGGCGGACAGGGTGACCCGCGAAGAAATCGCACCCTTTGGCCCAGGTTTTGTTATGTCAGCCTGCGGTGTCCTGCATTTCAGGTTTCGGCCCGGCAATTTCCTGCATTACGCTCAGGAAATGCGCTACTTCACCGATGCTGTTGTAGTGGCACATCGAGACCCGCACGCAAGTGTCCAGCCCCAGTGGCGTGAGGATGTTGCCGGAATAGTGATCCGCCTTGCGCAGATGGGTGCGGATGCCCGCCGCGTTCAGCCGCTCCACCACCTCGGCCGAGGCCACGTTCTCCACGGTCAGCGCCACCAGCCCCTCGCGCGCGGGGTTGTCCGCGCCGCCGATGATGGTGACGGCCTCCATGTCCGCTAGACCCGGCAGATTGCCGGTGCCAAAGATCATCGCATCGGTCAGCGCCTTTTCCTGCGCATGGATTGCCTCCCCCGCGGCCTTGAAGCGGGCACGGCGGTCCGTGGCACCGCTGACCGCGCCGCCCAGCCATTCCAGATAGGCGGCCACATCCGATAGCGTCGCATAGCTGCCGGTGTCGCGGGTGCCCATTTCCCAGTTGTCTTCGGGGCCGCCCTCCAGGGCGTTGTGCGGCACCCGGGACAGCCGGTCCGAGATCCAGGCGAGTCCGTAGCCGTGCCGCGAGAACATCTTGTAGGGCGAGATCACATAGCCATCGGCGTCATAGGCAGCGAGGTCGATAAGCCCATGTGCGGCGTGCTGGATGCCATCGATGATGATGAAGCACTCCGGCGCCACCGCGCGGATCGCCGCGGCGCAGGCAGCAACGTTCACCCCCATTCCGGTGACCGGCGAGGTATGCACGATGGTCGCCACCACCGTGTCCGGCGTGACAGCGCACGCATAGGCTTCGGCCGCGACGGTCCCCGTGGCGCCGTCATGCGGCAGCAGCACATGGCGCTGCCCGGCGATCCCGGCCCAGCGGGCGGCGGCGGAGCGGGTGGCCGGGTGCTCCAGCGTCGTGCCCAGAACCTGCCCGCCGCGGGCGCTGGCAAGGCAGGCGTTCATGATCAGCCGGAACAGCAGCTCGGTGCCGCTTTCGCCCGCGAAGAACTGCCCGCCTGGAGCGTTCATCATCACCGCCATGTCATCCTTTGCCTTGCGGATCACCGCCTCCAGCGCGCGGCTGCCGGGGTTGGCGCGGCCCTGGTTGTCCGGGAGCGCGGCGCAGCGGGCCGAGGTCTCCACCACCGATTTCAGCGTCAGCGCGCCGCCGGCGTTTTCGAAGAAGATGCGCGGTCCCTGTTCGGGGCAGTGGCTGACATGGGCGAACTTGTCCCGGATGGTCTCCAGAAGCGGTGCAGTGATCTGTGGCATGGGAGTCCTTTGCGGCGGCTGTTGTCCGTTCGGGGGCAGGGTAGGGGGTGTGAATGCATAACGCATTTGAAAAGTGCACTGTTTTCGGGGTCATCCGCGTGCACTGCGCACAGCGCGCCACGCGGGCTTGACCGCCCCGCACCGTGACGATTTCCTGCCGCCGCAGCATCTGTTATGTGCTTTCACAACAGGGATAATCAGAAAGGGTCCGGCCCATGCAAGACCGCTCCAACTACCGGCCGGGTGCCATGCTGCACCTGCGCGGCAATGCGCTCTCCAAGGGCGATCCGGTGGCGCTGCCGGTCACCCAAAGCAGCATGTACCACCTGCCCGGCGACCCCGATGGCGGGCCCGGCTACGGCCGTGTGAATAACGCCACCTGGGAGCATCTTGAGCAGGTGCTGGGCAACCTGGAGCAAGCCCCGGCGCTGGCCTTTCCGTCCGGCATGGCGGCGATTTCGGCCTCGCTGTTTGCTACCGTCAAGGCGGGATCGCGGGTGCTGATCCCCTCGGACGGCTACTACGTCACCCGGCGGCTGTGCGAGCGTTTCCTGCAGAACCTGGGCGTCCATGTCGATCAGCGCCCGACGCTGGAGTTCGCCGCGGGCGGGCTTGCGCAATACGACGTTGTCTTTGCCGAAACCCCCTCCAATCCCGGACTCGACCTCTGCCCGCTGGCGGAGATCGCGGACGCCACGCATGCGGGCGGCGGGCTGCTGATCGTCGACAACACCACGATGACACCCTTGGGCCAGCGGCCGCTGGAGCATGGCGCGGATGTGGTGGTGGCCTCCGACACCAAGGCGCCGGGCGGGCATTCCGACGCGCTGATGGGACACCTGGCCACGCGCAACGCTGAAGTGCTGGAAGCGGCGCGGGAGTGGCGCGTCTTTGCTGGCGGCATCCCTGGACCGCAAGAGGCCTGGCTGCTGCACCGCGGTCTTGAGACGCTGGAGGTACGCTTCGGCCGCATGTGCACCTCCGCCGAACTACTGGCGGAGCGGCTCTTGGGTCATCCGGCGCTGACCGCGCTGCGCTATCCGGGTCTGCCGCAAGACCCCTCGCACGCGCTGGCACGGACGCAGATGACGCGTTTCGGCTTCCTGATCGGCCTGACCCTCGACAGCAAGGAGCGGGCCGAGGCCTTCATCAACGGCTGCCCGATGATCCGTCCGGCGACCTCCTTCGGCGGGGTGCATACCTCGGCCGAGCGCCGCGCGCGCTGGGGTGATGACGTGGCGCCGGGCTTTGTGCGCCTTTCGGTCGGGATCGAGCCGGTGGAGGAACTCTGGTCCGCAATCTCCGCCGCCCTGGATGCCGCGGCCATTTAGGATGCGCGTGCAGGCCGGCTGTTGTTGAGCCCGAGTAGTAACACGTCCACCTGATACGCTTGGTTTGCCGCGGGCGGCCCCCCGGCGCGCGTCTATCCTGAAGTCATCCGCGTGAAGCTCATCGCGATATGGGCTTTCTGGATCGCGGCGGCCGCGGCCATGTCGCCGATCTTCAGCGCGGCGAGGATGTCTTCGGTTTCGCGATGAAAGATGCGGGTTTCCTCGGTCAGGTCGATGACCGAAGAGAACACCGATTGCAGGCAGATCCGGGCGGTCTGGAAGTAAAGCCGCTCGCAGGTTTCGCGCAGAGGCATATTGTCCGTGAGCCGCAGGAGCGCGAGGAAGAATTCCATGTTGAGCCGGGCATAGCCGCGCGGATCGGGATCGGCTGCGAGCGCAGCGGCGGCTTCGGTGAAGGCGCGGAAGTCCTCCAGCAGGGCGGCACCCGGCGGTGCAGGGGAGAGGCGGCCGGTCAGCTCCGCCAGCTCCAGCCGCAGGCTGTAGGTCTGGGCAAGCGCGGCAATGTCCACGTCTGTGACGAAGGTGCCGACGCCCTGGACCGAGCGCAACAGCCCCTCGCACTCCAGCCGCACCAGCACCCGCCGCAGCGGCGTGCGCGAGACGCCGAATTCCGCGGCCAGCTCAGTTTCAGACAGCCGCGCACCGGGGGCGTAGTCCAGCAGGCAGATGCGGCTGCGGATCTCGTCATGCATCCGCTCGAACCGGTCGCGGGCGGTAAGGTCGGCGGTCTCCGGAGCGGTGTGTGGCGCGGGGCGGCTCATGCGGCGGTCCTGTGGCGGGATCGGCGGATGTATCGCATCACGTTAGCTTGGGCACCAGACGTTCCAGCATGGCCAAGCACTGCTCGAGCTGGCTGATGCTGATGTATTCGTCGGGTTTATGCGCCTGCGCGATGGAGCCCGGCCCGCAGACCACGGTGCTGATGCCCAGTTCCTGGAAGATCCCCGCCTCGGTGCCGAAGGGGACGACATCGGCAGCGTTGGCGCCGGTCAGTTCAGCCATCAGGCCGCGGGCTTCGCTTTCCGCCATGGGTTCCAGCCCCGCGACCTCTCCAATTACCTCCGTTTCGATGCTGGCGCTTGGGTGAACGGCCTGCATCGCGGGCAGCAGTTCGGCGGCGCAGTAGCCGTCCAAGCGGTCCTTCACGAAACCCGAGTCCGAGGCTTGGACGGGACGCATCTCCCACTCCACCCGGGCCTTGCCGGGGATCACGTTGTGGACCGTGCCGCCGTTCAGGGACCCGGTGTTTATGGTGGTCCAGGGCGGGTCGAAGCGGCTTTTCTCGGGCGCGCGGACTTTCAGCGCCTCTTTCAGCTCAAGGAGTTTCACCACGTAGCGCGCGGCATATTCCACCGCGTTCACCCCCCGCTCCGGGGCGCTGCCGTGACCTTCCAGCCCGGTGAATCGGGTGGTGTATTCGCAGCAGCCCTTGTGGCCCTCGATGATCTGCATAGAAGTCGGCTCGCCGATGATCGCGACCGCAGGTTTCAGCCCCTTGCGCTTGAGTTCCGCGGCCAGTGCCTGCGCGCCGAGGCAGCCGGTTTCCTCGTCATAGGTGAAGGCGAAATGCAGCGGGCGCTGCGGGCGGGCGGCGGCAAACCGCGGCGCCATCGCGACGGCGGCGGCGATGAACCCCTTCATGTCGCAGGCGCCACGGCCATACAGTCGCCCGTCTCGCTCGGCCATCACGAAGGGATCGGTGGTCCAGTCCTGATCCGTGACCGGCACCACGTCAGTGTGGCCCGACAGCACGATGCCGCCGTCCCGCACCGGGCCGATGGTGGCAAAGAGATTGGCCTTGGCGCCGGTTGCGTCCTGCCCGATCTCCACTTTCGCCCCGGCGGCGCCGAGCTTTTCTGCAAGGTGCCGGATCAGCCCCAGATTGCTGTCCGTCGAGACGGTGGGGAAGGCGATCAGCTCGCCCAGGAGCGTCTTGGTCTCTTCCAGAAGGGTCATCGCCTACCTCTTCACCAGGAGGCCGCGGTCCACATTGCAAAGCGCCTCGGCCGGGCCGGTTTCGGTGATCAGGATGGTCTCCGTAGTCTCCAGCCCCCAATTGTCGCGCCAGAGTCCGGGCATGAAGTGGAAAGTCATGCCGGGCTGCAGCACGGTCTCGTCGGTCGAGCGCAGCGAGATCGTGCGCTCGCCCCAGTCCGGCGGGTAGCTGAGGCCGACCGGGTAGCCGCAGCGGCCTTTGCGCTCAATCCCGGCCTTTTCCAGCTCGGCGTTGAGCGCATTGGCGATGTCGCAGGCGCGGTTGCCGGCACGCGCGGCCTTCAAGCCCGCCGCAAGCCCCGCGTTCAGTGCCGCACTTGCGTCCAGCATGGATTGCGGCGGCTGGCCCAGGAAGACCGAGCGGCAGAGCGGCGCGTGGTAGCGGCGGTAGCAGCCCGACAGCTCAAAAAACGTGACCTCGCCCGCCTTCATCCGGTCGCCGTTCCAGGTGAGATGCGGCGCGGTGGCATCGAGCCCCGAGGGCGTGAGCGGCACGATCGCCGGGTAATCGCCCCAGTCGCCGGCAACGCCGGTCAGCGCGGCATGGCTGATGTCGGCCACCAGCTCGTTCTTGCGCACGCCAGGTTCCGCCTTGTCGAGCGCAAGCTGCACGATCTTCTCCGAGATTCGGGCCGCCTTGCGGATGAAGCACAGTTCCTCCGGCGATTTCACCGCGCGCTGCCAGTTCACCAGCGCGGTGGCATCCGCCATCACCGCGTTGGGAAGATGCGCGCAGAGCACCGCGTGCGCCTTGGCCGAGTAGTAGTAATTGTCCATCTCGACACCGATGCGGGCGCTGCCGTATCCCATCTCCTCGAGCCTGCGTGCCAAATCCTGCATCGGGTGGTGGCTGGTGGACTGCACGAAATGGTCGGCATAGCCCAGCACCCGGTCGTCGTCCATCCAGACGGTGCGCAGCGCGCCATTCGCGTCCATCAGACGGCCCCACCACAGCGGCGCACCCTCCATTCCCAGGATGACGCCCTGATGCACATAGAAAGACCAGCCGTCATAGCCGGTCAGCCAGGCCTGGTTCGACGGGTCGGTGACAAACAGGACCTCGATCCCGGCGGCCTGCATGGCGTGGCGGGTCTTGGCGATGCGGCGGTCGTATTCCGCCTGGCTGAAGGGTGCGTGTTCGATGGGCATGGAAACCTCAAGGGGCCGGTAGATGGCAGAATTTGTACACAAGTGGCCTGATGCGGGCCCTGATTCCATCCTGCCGCGGATTGGACACGCCTGTATTGTGCAATTCCGACCCTGGAATGCCGGTTTTTGGCTGAATCACGCAGGGCACTGATAATTGTTGTGTACAGGTGCCGTATCCGGCGGTTGCGAGGAGCGGTTGACGCCGCCCGGAATAGCACCGACTGTGCGGCCATGCGGCTGGATGACCGGGATATCCAGATACTGCGGGTGCTCTCCCGCGAGGGGCGGATCACCAAATCCGCCCTGGCAGAGCGTATCGGTCTGTCCCCGACGCCCTGCTGGGACCGCCTGAAGAAGCTGGAGCAGGCCGGGCTGATCGAGGGCTACGGCGCCCGCATCGACCTGCGCAAGCTCGCGCCGCATGTCACCGTCTTCGTCGCGGCCGAGCTGACCGATCACACCGCCGCCAGCTTCCGCGGGTTTGAGGCCGCGATGCAGCGGTATGAGGAGGTGGTGGCCTGCTGGGCGCTTGGCGGCGGTTTCGACTACCTGTTGCAGATCGTCACCCGCGACATCGACGCCTACCAGCGGCTGATCGACGAGATGCTGGACGCCCGCATCGGCCTCGCGCGCTATTTCACCTATGTGGTGACCAAGCCGGTGAAGGGCCAGGCCCCGCCTCCGCTGGACCTGCTCCTGCAAGGGTAGGTTTTCCTGCTGCCGCGGGCAGGGATGGCAGAGGATTCCTCTGCCGGGGCCGGGTCACTTCAGTCACACTCTCTGTTCCAGCCTGCCACACTCGCAGGGGACAAGCTGGAGGAGGCGGCACATGCTCGACACTGCGATACTTTCAAGCACGGAAATCCGCGACAAGGCGCTGCTGCGCAGCTTCTCCTACGTGGGCGGCAAGTGGTGCGGCGCGCCGGAGGGCGAAAGCTTTGCGGTGACCAACCCGGCAACTGGCGCCGAGCTTGGCCACGTGGCAAGCCTGCCCGGCGAAGCTGCCACTGCAGCCGTGGACGCGGCGGAAACGGCCTTTGCCAGCTGGTCGGCGCTGCTGCCGCAGGAGCGCGCCGCACGGCTCTCCCGTTGGGGCGTGTTGCAGATGGAACACCAGGAGGATCTCGCCCGCATCATGGTGCTGGAACAGGGCAAGCCGCTGTCCGAGGCGCGCGGCGAGATTGCTTACGGGGCCAGCTTCGCCGAGTTCTACGCCGAGGAGGCCAAGCGCCCCAATATCGAGGGCATCACCAGTCATCTGCCCGGTGCTGAGGTGGAACTGTGGCGTGAGCCGGCCGGGGTGGCGGCGCTGATCACGCCCTGGAACTTCCCCAGCGCCATGCTGACCCGCAAGGCCGCGGCCGCGCTGGCGGCGGGCTGCACCGTGGTGGCGCATCCTTCGGCGCACACCCCCTACAGCGCGCTCGCCCTGGCCGAACTGGCCGAGCGCGCAGGGATCCCCCCGGGTGTCTTCAACGTGGTGACCGGAGAGGCGGAGGCCGTGGTAGAGCCCTGGACACGCGATCCCCGGGTGCGGGTCCTGTCCTTCACCGGCTCGACCGAGGTGGGCCGGCTGCTCTACCGCCAATGCGCCTCCACCGTGAAGTCGCTGGTGATGGAGCTTGGCGGCCACGCACCCGTGCTGGTCTTTGCCGACGCCGACCTGCCCGCCGCGGTGGAAGAGGCGCTGAAGGCGAAATTCGCAACCTCCGGCCAGGATTGCCTGGCGGCCAACCGGATCTTCGTCGAACGCCCCATCTACGAGGAGTTCTGCGCCCGCTTTATCCGCGCCGTGGCGGCACTGACCGTTGGCGACGGCATGCAAGACCCGGATATCGGCCCGCTGATGCACGAGGGCGTGGTGGCCAAGCAGGAGGCGCATGTCGCCGATGCGCTCTCCCGCGGCGCGCGGCTGGCCTGCGGCGGCGCGCGCCATGCGCGGGGGCCGCTGTTCTACCAGCCGACGGTGCTGCTGGACGTGCCTCAAGGTGCCCGCATCCTGCGCGAGGAAAGCTTCGGTCCCGTCGCCGCCATCGCGCCGTTCGACAGCGAGGAAGAGGCGCTCGCGCGCGCGAACGACAGCGAGTACGGGCTGATCGCCTATGTGCACAGCCGCGACCCCAAGCGCCTCTACCGGATGAGCCGGGGCTTGCAATACGGTATGGTGGCGGTGAACCGCACCAAGGTGACCGGCGCGCCGGTGCCCTTTGGCGGCATCAAGCAGTCTGGGCTTGGCCGCGAGGGGGCCCGGCTCGGCATGGAGGCCTTTACCGAAGTGAAATACGTTTGCCGGGACTGGTCCTAGGCAGACGAAATCCGGCGCGGATTTCGTCCCGGATTTGGGCGCCAAATCCGGGACGCCCCGCGCAGGCCGGAGACAGCTCAGGAGAGCGGGCGAATTCCGCGCCGGAATTCCCACGGAATTCCGCCCCCCAACAGATGACGAAAGGACGACAGATGCTGAAGAACGACCAGCTTGACCAGTGGGACCGGGAGAATTTCTTCCACCCCTCTACCCATTTGGCCCAGCACGCCCGCGGCGAGAGCCCGAACCGCATCATCAAAACCGCCAGCGGCGTCCATATCGAGGACCGCGACGGCACAAGGCTGCTTGATGCCTTCGCCGGGCTCTACTGCGTGAACGTGGGCTACGGGCGGCCGGAGATCGCAGAAGCCATCGCCGAGCAGGCGCGCGAGCTCGCCTATTACCATTCCTACGTCGGCCATGGCACCGAAGCCTCGATCACGCTGGCCAAGATGATCCTCGACCGGGCGCCCGCCAACATGTCCAAGGTCTATTTCGGCCTCGGCGGCTCGGACGCCAATGAAACCAACGTGAAGCTGATCTGGTATTACAACAACATCCTAGGCCGGCCGGAGAAGAAGAAGATCATCTCGCGCTGGCGCGGCTACCATGGCTCGGGGCTGGTCACCGGCTCGCTCACCGGGCTGGAGCTGTTCCACAAGAAGTTCGACCTGCCGCTGGCGCAAGTGCTGCACACCGAGGCGCCCTACTACTACCGCCGCCAAAATACGGAACAGAGCGAGGCGGAGTTCTCCGCCCACTGCGCAGCGGAGCTGGAGGCACTGATCGAGCGTGAGGGCGCGGACACCATCGCGGCCTTCATCGGTGAGCCGATCCTTGGCACCGGCGGCATCGTGCCGCCGCCCGCGGGTTACTGGGAGGCGATCCAGCCGGTGTTGAAGAAACACGATATCCTGCTGGTGGCGGATGAGGTGGTGACCGGTTTCGGCCGCCTCGGCTCCATGTTCGGCGCGGATCACTATGGTATCGAGGCCGATATCATCACCATCGCCAAGGGGCTGACCTCGGCCTATGCGCCCTTGTCGGGCTCGATCGTGTCGGACAGGGTCTGGAAAGTTCTGGAGCAGGGCACCGACGAAAACGGCCCGATCGGCCATGGCTGGACCTATTCGGCGCATCCGATCGGCGCTGCCGCAGGGGTTGCCAATCTCAAACTGATCGACGAGCTGGGCCTGGTGGAAAACGCCCGCGACACCGGCGCTGTGCTCAATCAGGCGATGGCAGAGGCATTTGCCGGCCATCCCAACCTCGGAGAGGTGCGCGGCGAGGGGATGCTGTGTGCGGTCGAGTTTGCCGAGGACCCGGGCAGCCGCAAGTTCTTCGACGCGGGCGCCAAGATCGGTCCGCAGATTGCCGCGAAGCTGTTGGAGCAGGAGAAGGTGATTGCCCGCGCCATGCCGCAGGGTGATATCCTGGGCTTCGCGCCGCCGCTGTGCCTCACCCGCGAGCAGGCAGGTGAGATTGCCGCCGCTGCCCGGCGCGCGGCGGATGCGGTGCTGGGGTAGCCTTCGGGCGCCGCGCCGCGCCGTCTGTCACGGCGCGGCAAGTCTCCGGAAAGGCGCGCTGCCATGCGCGGATACCGGCCGATACGGGAGAATTCCGGAGCGAAGCCCGGAACATCCCCCTCCACCAGACGTTGCTCCCCTGCATGGCAGGAGCCGTGCCGCAGCAATGCGAAAGGCAACGCACAGAAGGAGGAAAGCGTCATGGAACATGGCCAGACCCGAAGCGCAGCCAGCCTGGTGTCCTCGCGCGATGTGGACGGCACCAAGGTTTACGACAAGAACCGCGAACACGTTGGCTCCATCGACCACCTGATGATCGACAAGAGCTCCGGCAAAGTGGCTTATGCGGTAATGACTTTCGGCGGTTTTCTGGGGATCGGAGAAGACGAACACACCATCCCCTGGAATGCGCTGAACTACGATGTGCAACTTGGTGGTTTCGTAACTGACATCACACCCGAAACACTGAAAGGGGCGCCGGAACGCCCGCGCAACTGGCATGAGGACCGCCAGTACGAGAAGCGCGCCCACGACCACTTCGGCGTGCCATACTACTGGCTATGAAACCGCGCCCGGGGCCTTCTGCGCCCCGGGCTTCCGCCGTGGCCCTGGCCGGCCGCGCGTAATGCATTACGAGTTCCAGAGGTAGCACGATGAAAACGCTGCAAGACGTCTTCCTGCACACGCTGCAGGACATTTACTACGCCGAACAGAAGTTGGTGAAAGCCCTGCCCGAGGTGCAGGAGGCGGCCAACGGCAAGAAGCTGAAACAGGCGATCAGCGATCACCTGGAAGAGACAAAGGAGCAGGTGAAGACCCTGGAAAAGGTCTTTAGTTCGATTGGCGAGAAGGCTTCCGGAGAAAAATGCGAGGCGATAGAGGGCCTTGTCAAGGAAGCCCAGGAAATCATGCAGGAAGCCACCGGCGATGCGAAGAATGCGGCCCTTGTGGCGGCGTGCCAGGCGGTTGAGCATTACGAAATTGCCCGTTACGGGACCCTGCGCGAATGGGCTAGGGTTCTGGGGCATTCCGAAGCGCACGACCTGCTGACCGATATTCTGGATCAGGAGAAGGCAGCTAACAGCAAGCTGACAAATCTGGCAGTCTCGGAGATTAACTGAATAGTTCCCCGGCGAGGCCGCCCGCGGGTTGCGGGCGGCTGCCTTCGGGGCTCAGCCCGCCGGGCCGTTAAGCTGGCGGATTGCTGTCCCCCGTGCCGCCCAGGACCTCGACCGTTCCTCCTTCGCTGATCCCGCGCAGCTCGGCGATGACAGCATTCTGCTCGCTGCCGATCCGGTCGGTCACCGCCCGCAGCGAGCGTTCCGCAGTAGCGCGCAAGCCGGGATCGAGATCGTCCCGCCAGACTGCCCAGACCGGATAGGGAAAGCGCGGCGCGTCCGGGACCAGATGCAGGCGGCCTTCGTCCAGATGCCGCTTGATCGAGCGTGCAGGCAGGTAGGCCGCCGCGCGCCGCCCGATCACGAATTCAGCCGCCATTGCCCCCAGCGACAGGGTCAGCCCCGTGCTGGTCAGTTCCGGCAGTTCAAGCGCATGGGCGTGGATGAATTCCGGCCCCCAATCGACAAAGACATAGTGCTCCGCGGCTTCCGGCAGCGTGGCTTCCCAGGAGGCCGCCAGCACCAGTTCCTCTTCGATCAGCTTTTGCGCGGTGAGGCCGGGGCGCAATTGCGGGGTATAGACCAGCCCGACCTGCACCAGCCCCTCGATCAGAAAGCGGGTAATGCGGTCCGGCATGCCCAGTTCGGCGCGCACGTTCAAGTCCGGCACTTCCTGCCGCAGGCTGTCGATCCAGCGGAAGCCGAGACGGGGCCAGAGGGAGTATTGCGCCGCAATAGTGAGCGACCGGGTATAACCCTCGGGCAGGCCTACCTGCTGGCGCGCTTCTTCCCAGATTTTCACGAGCGACAGCGCGTAGCGCTCGAATTCGCGCCCGGCGGACGTCGGGACCGCGCCGGACTTGGAGCGGGTGAACAGCTGTTTGCCCAGCGAATCCTCCAGCCGCTGGATGCGGAGGCTGACAGCCGACTGAGTGACAAACAGCCTGTCGCTGGCGCTGACGAAGGAGCCGGTGGCGGCAACTTCCAGAAAAGTGCGGATCAGGGCGATGTCCATAGGTGAACCATGAGTGGATGTGGTTTCAATCATGTTTCTTATTCGTTTTTCTGCGCTGAGGAAAGCCGGTATCCAATCGGCAAGGCGGCGGATCGAACTGGAAGCGGATCCGCCAGCAGGCGCAGAGGCGGCAAGACCCGGCTCAGGACGCCGCCGCGCTTTCGCCACCACACCCCGCCATCGGGGGAAAGGAGACCGAGATGACCATTATCGCCCGCAAGATCGCCGTTGCCGCGCTGATCTCCGCCGCCGTTGCCCTGTCGGCCTGTTCCACCGATCAAGCCATCGACAACAGCGTCGGCGTGGCGGCCGGTACCGCCAAGGTGGTGGCCAAGGGCGCGGTCGGTGCAGGCAAGCTTGCCTACAAGGGCGGCCAGGCGGTGCTGGGTTCCGGCAACTGAGCTGCCGCCTGCAACAAGCAACGAGATAAAGCAAAGCGCCCGCCGGCAGTGTCCGGCGGGCGTTTTCTATGTTTCTCCCTTCGGGTGCCGCCGGTCAGCGCAGCGCGGCGGCCATCTGGCCCGACAGTTCAGCCAGCGCCAGTGTCATCGCCTGGGCCGTTGCGGTAGGCCCTTCCCCGGCGGCGGGCACGGTGATTTCGAAACGCCGCAGGAATTCCCGCAGCGTGTCCTCGGGCGAGGACACCGCGTATTGCCCGGCCAGCACGAAGAGCCCCCCGGCCCGCCGGTGCGCCTGGTCGATACGGACGTCAATACGCGCGTCGGGGCCTTCGTTCAGCGGCCAGGGCTCGACCGCGACCTCGGCCGTGCTGCGCTCGGCCAGCCCGCGCGCAAGCGCCGCGGTGATGCCGCGCGCCGGATCATCGGCCCAGACAGCATCCGGCAGGGTAAACAGCGCGCCGCCGTCGCCCTCCGCCACGATCTCCACCGCGGCGGCATAGGCAGGCAGGGAGACCAGCCGCATCTCCACCGACTGCGCCCGCACGCGGACCTTCTCCGCCCCCGGCGCGGCGGTGATCAGGTAGCGGGCGTCGTTGGAGGCGCCGCAAGCGGCCAGCAAGGTAGCGCAGAACAGCGCTGGCAGGCTGTGTCTCATGATCATCTCCCAAAGAGCAAGGAATTCGGGTCGCGTTCGAGCTTGCGTGCGAGCTGCGACACCGCGCGGGCCGCGGCCCTCACCTCCCGCAGCGCATCGAGCGTTTCGGTGTTGAAGCTGGAGCGTGCGCCATATGCGGAGACCACGCCTTCGGCCTGAGCGACCAGCTGGTTCAGCCGGGCGGAGAGGGCGGGCAAGCCTTCCGTGGCGGCGGCAACCGAATCCGCCGCTTCCCGGGCCGAGGCCATGGTGGCATTGGCGTTTTCCACCGCGCCGCCCTCGCGCAGTTCCTCCAGCGCCGCGCGCACCTCGTCGAGTGCACCGTTCAGCGACGCGGGCAGGGCGCGCGCGTCCTCAGTGCCGATCAGCGCATCGGCGCTGTCGAGAAGCTGGCGGGCGGAGGTCACCAGCTCCTCGGCCTCGAGCGAATTAGCTTTTGCAGTAAGCGCGCGCAGGTCGGCGATCAGCGCGGGGACTTCGTCCGCTGCGCCGGTCACGCCGGCGGCCGCCTTGCGGGCTTCCTCCAGCGCGGCGGACAGGTTTGCGATGGCGCCGCTCTCCTGCACCTCAGCCAGCGTGCCGCGCAGATCGGCTACCGCAGCGCGCAGCTCGCCCGGCAGCGCCTTCGTTTCCGGGTCGGCCACTAGGGCGCGTGTTTCCTCCAGAAGGGCAACGGCAGCGGCAGGGGTTTCGCGCAGGCTGTCGGAAGCGGCCAGCGCCTCGATGCTTTCGAGGGTGCGGATCGCCTGCGCCATCAGCTCTTCGACCGGCAGTTCCTTGATGCGTTCCAGCATGCCTTCGGCGGTGGCGGTGAAATCCGGCAAATCCGACTCTACGGTGGGCAGCGCCGGATAGGGCTCGGCTTCGCGTTGAAACACCGCAGGCTCGGCGCCCTCCAGCGTGGCAAGCTCCACGATCAGTTCCGAAGTGAAAAGCCCCGCCGCCGCAAGCCGGGCGCGCAGGCCGCCTTCCACAGCCTGTTCGAGGTAGTCGAGCACCTCGGACTCTCCCGATCCGGGCGGCAGCCCCATCAGAGCCGGTTCGAGTTGCAGGCTGGCAATCAGTTGCAATCCTGCGCCGCCATCTTCGCTCTGGACTACGGCGTTTAGGCTTTCAACCTCGCCCACGCGCACCCCGCCGAGCTGAACCGCAGCTCCCGGCGCGAGGCCCGCGACCGACTCGCCAAAGGCCGCCGAGACTGTGACCCCGCCGATCAGCGTGCGGGCAAAGGCGGTGCGCCGGGCGGAGGCTTCGTCCGGGTGGATGTCGAACACTGTACTCTCGCCCACCGGCTTGCCGCCGTCGAAGACGGTGTCGAACTCGATGCCGCCCGCGACCAGCGAGGCGAGGCTGTCAACATCCAGAGACAGCCCGCTGGCGCCAATCGAGACCGAAAAGCCGGAAGTGTCCCAGAACCGGGTGGCGGAGTTGATGCGGCGGTCGTGCGGTGCCTCGATGAAGGCGTCGACCACGATATCCTTTCCGCTCACCGTAAGGCGCGGCTTCTCCAGGCGTCCGACCTCGATACCGCGGAACAAGACCGGCGCGCCTTCGGAGATCATTGTCCCGTCTTCAGTGCGCAGGGTAATGCGCCGGCCCTGCTTGCCGGGCTGTGCCAGCGGCGGCCGGTCGGTGCCTTCGAAGCTGGTGCGCGCCACGCCGGGCTGGTCGTCCCAGGCGCCTTCGATGTAGACGCCGGACAGGACCGTGCTAAGCCCGGTGATGCCGCGGGTGCTTACCTCCGGCCGGACCACCCAGAAGGCGGCATCGGAATCCAGATACGGGGCGACGTCCTGATTGATGCGGGCGAGCACCACCACCGTGCTGAGGCTATCGCCGAAGCCCACCTTCTCGACCCGGCCCACCACCACATCCCGGTAACGGACCGTAGTTTCGCCCGCCGCGATGCCTTCGGCGTTGGGGAAGCTGATGCTGATCAGCACGCCGCGCTCGGAATAGGCTTTCCACGCCACACCGAGCGATACCGCCAGCGCCAGCACCGGAACCAGCCAGACCAGCGACAGGTTGCGCCAGAAGGAGGGTTTGGGGCCGGAGGTTTGCATCCGGGCGGGTTCAGGTGTGCTCATGCATAGTCTTTCTCTTCGGCGTTCCAGATCAGCCGCGGGTCGAAACTCTGCGCGGACAGCATGGTAAAGGCAACCGAAAGCGCAAAGCTGACAGCGGCCGGGCCCGGGTTCACGGTGGCGGCGAAATCGAGCTGCACGAGCGCCGCGAGAATGGCAACCACAAACACATCGATCATCGACCAGCGGCCAATGAACTCCACCGCCTCGTAGAGCAGCATCCGCCCGTGGCGGCGCAGCGCCGCCGGGCGGCGGACAGAAATGGCAAGGTAGGTGATGGCAATGAACTTGGCGATGGGGATCAGAATGCTGGCCACGAAGACCACCGCCGCGACACCGTAAGAACCTTGACCGAACAGCTCCACCACGCCGCCGATCAGCGTGTTCTCGCTGCTGCGGCCCAGGGTCGTGGTGCGCAGCATCGGGTAGATATTGGCGGGGATGTATGCGATGAGCCCGGCTGCCATCCAAGCCCAGACCCTTTGCAGGCTGGCGCCCAGATCGGCCTCCAGGCGGCTGCCGCAGCGCAGGCAGGCCTCTGCGCCCGCCGGGTTGACGCCGCCGCAGGACCGGCAGCCGTAAAATCCCGCCTGGCGCGCGGTCAGGACCGGCGGCGTTCGTTCAGGGTTTTCCATACCGTAAGCCTGCAAATGGAACTGTCGGTCAGCACGGTCACGCCGAGCAGGGCTGCGAAGGCCCAGAACGCCGGCCCCAGCTGTACCGAGGCGATGCCGGAGATCTTGACCAGCGCCACCGCCACGCCGGCGATGAAGATCTCCGCCATCGCCCAGGGCTTGATCCGCTCGGCCCAGCGGTAGGCGGCGGCGGCGTGGCGCGCGGGATGCCAGCCAAGCGCCATCGGCGCGAGAACGTAGATGATTGCAAGGTAGCGCGCCGCGGGCAGCAAGACGATCAGCAATGTCACCGCCAGCGACAGGGGTGCCATGAAGCCGCCGGAAAAGGCCATCACCGTGTCCAGCACCGAGGCCTCCTGCGACAGCCCCTGGGCGCGCAGGCCGAGGAAGGGAAACAGCACGGCGGCGCCGATCAGGATCAGCGCGGTGATGCTGAGCATGGTGATGCGCGTCATCGCCCCTGACTTCGGCGCCGCCAGCACCGTATGGCAGCGGGCGCAGCGGGCGATCTGATGCGCGGGCACGTGCTCCTCACGGTGGAGCGCGTCGCAGACCGGGCAGGCGGTCAGCTCGCGAGGGTCCAACTGCGGCAGATCTTTCATCCGCTCCTGTCCTTTCCCATTGCGCCCCGGCTGCCATCCGTGGCGGGCCGCGCTGCGAATCCAGCTTTGTCAAAGATCTGCGGCGGAAACAATGCCTTGCTGTACTGCCGGCTCCGCTGTCTGCTACCGGGCGAGGCGCAGCACCAGCGGCGCGCAGGTCACCACCAGTGCGATGCGGGCGATGTGATGCAGCACCACGTAACCAAGGTCCGCGCCTGCGATGATCGCCAGCACCACCATCTCGCCCTGTCCGCCGGGCACGAAGGCGAGGAAGGCCTCCAAGGGCGGTGCGATGGCGGCGGCCCCGATGGCCAGGATGAAAACCGCGCTGACCGCGGTCAGCAGCACGCCGTTCACCGCACCCGCCAGCACCACCCGGCGCAGTTCACCCCAGGTGACGCCCGCGTATTTTGCCCCCACCGCCAGCCCGATCGCGAACTGGCTGGCCCAGATCATCTCGGCCGGCGGGCGGCCGGTGATCACGCCCGACAGGCTCAGCGCTGCTGTCACCGCCATCGGCCCGATGATTGAGGCGCCGAAGATGCGCAGTCTTGCAGCCGCCCACCAGCCGCCAAGCCCGGCGGCGATCATCCACAGGATCTGCGCGGGCGGCACATCCGCCGCAGGGCGGCCGGGCCGCGCCAATAGGTCGACGTGCCAGATCCAGTCCAGCAGGAAGGGGGCGGCGCTCACAATCAGCAGGATTCGGGTGGCATGGACCAGCGACAGGACCCTCAGGTTGCCGCCCGCCTGCTCTCCGAACACCACCAGATCCTGCAGCCCGCCCGGCATCGCGCAGAAGTAGCTGGTCACCCGGTCGAAGCCAAAGACGCGGCGCATCAGTGGAAAGGAGAGCATCGCCACCGTTGCGACAAACACCGGCACCAGCATCAGCGACAGCGCCAGTTCCGGCACCGCCGCCGCGGCCGCGGGCGTGATGGAGGAGCCCGCGGCAACACCCAACAGGGTGCGGAAGGCGGTGCCGACCACCCCGATTCCTTCCATCGCCGCGCCGCCAAGCGCAAACGCCAGGCACAGGAACATCGGCCCCAGCAGCATCGGCAGCGGCAGATCCAGCCACAGGAACAGCGCGGCTCCCAGCGCGGCAATGCAGATCGTGTAAAGGCGGCGGCGCAGGTTCATGAGTTGCGTCCTTGGGAAAAATGAAAATGGAAGGCCGAAGCCTTCCATTTATGGTTTCAGTCGGCGTCGGCCGCGCCCTCGGCCCGCAGCCGCGCCCGCCTCGCCCGGTAGCTGGGCAGCACCACCAGGATCACCGCCAGCGCCAGCAGGCCCATGGTCATCGGCCGCTCCAGGATGAAGCCCACCCCGTCATAAAGCTGCATCGAGCGGGCGAAGTTGTCCTCCAGCATCCGGCCCAGGATGAAGCCGATCAGCAGAGGCGCCAGCGGGTAATCGGCAAAGCGCAGCACCGTGGCGCAGATGCCCAGGCCGACGAGGATCAGCAGTTCGGTCGCGTTGTTCTGGCCGATGTAGGCCCCCATCAGAGTGAAGAACAGGATGAAGGGGATCAGGTAGGTGCGCGGCACCGCCAGCACCTTGGCGATATAGGGGATCAGAGGCAGGTTCAGGACCAGGAGGATCACGTTGCCGAGGTACATCGAGATGATCACCGCCCAGAAGATCTGCGGCTCGTCCAGCATCAGCCGCGGCCCGGGCGAGACGTTGAGCGCAATCAGCGCGCCGAGAAGGATCGCGGTGGTGCCGGAGCCGGGGATGCCCAGCGTCAGGAGCGGCACGAACGACCCGGTGCAGGCAGCGTTGTTGGCGCTCTCCGGCGCCGCCAGCCCCTTGACCGAGCCTTTGCCAAACTGCTCCTGCTCCTCCTTCGGGGCGATGTTGCGCTCCACCGCGTAGCCGAGGAAAGAGGCGATGGTGGCGCCCGCACCCGGCAGCACGCCGATCAGGAAACCCTGGACCGACTGCCGCCCGATGACCGGAGCGATCGCCTTGGCCTCTTCCCTGGTGATGCGCAGGTCCTTGATCTCGCCGCTGCCGCCGCCCGACTTTGAGCGGGTGGGGTCGAGCACCAGATACATCGCCTCGGGCAGGGCGAACATCGCCATCGCCAGGGTGATGAAGCCGAAGCCTGACTGCAGGTCCATGATGCCCATGGTGAAGCGCGGCAGGTTGAACAGCGCGCCCTCGCCCACCGTCGCCATGATGAGCCCGAGGAGCGTCATCAGCAGCGCCTTGCCGACCTGGCCGGAACCGGCAAAGGCCGCAATCGCCGAAAGGCCAACCACCATCAGCGCGAAATATTCCGCCGAGTGGAACAAGAGCGCCACCGTCGCCAGCGCGGGTGCGAAGATCATCAGCAGGATCGCGCCGATGGTGCCGCCAGCAAAGGAGGAGATTGCCGCCACCGTCAGTGCCTTGCCCGCCTTGCCCTGCCGGGTCATCGGGTAGCCGTCGAAGGAGGTTGCCACGGTTGAGGCCACCCCCGGCGCGTTGATCAGGATCGAGGAGGTGGAGCCGCCGAAGATGGCGCCGTAATAGACCCCTGCGAGCAGGATCAGCGCCGCCGAAGGATCGCCCAGCGACACCGCGACGGGGATCATGATGGCGATGATCGACATCGGCCCCAGCCCCGGCAGCATGCCGATGAAGGTGCCAATCAGGCAGCCGCCGATGACCATCAGAAGGTTGGTGAGGGAAAAGGCCGTGCCGAGGCCGATCAGGATGCCTTCGATCATGTCAGCCTCCGTTTGTGATAAATGCGGGCCAGGGGCTGAGGAAGATGCCGAGCACCTCCTGCACCAGGTACCAGACAGCGCCCGCCGCAATGGCAGCCACTGGCAGCAGAATATGCAGCTTGCGCTCGCCCAGGATCATCGCGCCCGCCACCAGGAAACCCAGCGTCGCGCCGACAAAGCCCAAGGGGCGCAGCAGCAGCGCGTAGGCCGCCATCAGCCCGAGCAGCAGAAGCGCCTGGCCCAGTTTGTATTCGGTGAGGCGGCGGTAATTGATCTCCATCGGCTTGGGATCCGCCGCGCCCTTCTCGAAGCCCAGGAGCACAAAGAGCGCGGTCAGCACCGTCAGCACCGACAGGATCTTGGGGAAGCTGCTGGGCCAGACCGGGTTGCGTTGCATGAACGGCGGCAGGCTTGCGTCCATGGTGAAAAAGGCGGCATAGCCGTAAGCGAGACTGATCAGCAGCACGGCCAGCGCGATCCAGCGGTCAAGAGCCATCATGCCCTCCGGAAATATGTGGTTGCGGTGAGGCAGGCAGGGGCTCTGCCCCCGCCGCGCCGGGCGCGGCTCCCCCCGGGATATTTATCGGCAAGAGGAAGGCCCAATCGCCTTTTCCTCTTGCTGCAAATATCCCGGGGGTGCGGGGGCAGAGCCCCCGCCCTTGCGCCTGGCCAAGCCCAGGCTCAGAGGAAGCCGAGCTTCTTCATCAGATCGCCGATCACTTGTTCCTGCTGTTCCAGGAAAGTGCGGAAATCCTCGCCGGAGTTGTGGATGTTCACCCAGCCGTTGCGGGCGCGCACCTCTTCCCACTCGGGGGTGTCATACATCTTCGCCAGTGCGGTCTGATAGGCCGAGAGCTGGTCTTCCGGCAGGCCGGGGGCGCCGAAGAAGCCGCGCCAGTTGACGAAGGTTGTGTCGAGCCCCTGCTCCTTCATGGTGGGGGCATCGGGGTAGCTGTCCACCCGCTCGTCTGCGGTGACGCCGATGATCTTCACCTCGCCCGCATTGGCGAGGTCGATGGCCTCGGAAAAGCCTGTCGACAGTGCTGCGATCTCGCCGGAAAGCAGCGCCGCCATCGCCTTGCCGCCCGCGTCATAGGGGATGTATTTCACCGCGGTCGGGTCCTCGCCCGCCGCTTCCATCACCATCGCCGCCACCAGGTGGTCCATACCGCCCGGCACCGAGCCGCCGCCGATGGCGGTGCCGCGCGGGTCGTCCTTGTAGGCGGCCAGCAGGTCTTCCATCGAGTTGATCGGGCTGTCCTTGCTGACCACCATCGCGGCGTAGTCGCCGATGGTGCCCGCCACCAGGGTGAGATCTCGGAAGTTCTGCGGGAACACGCCGGTGAGCGAGCGGATAACGATCGGGGTGGAGTTCACCATCAGCGTGCCGTGGTTGCTGTCGGCGTTCTCGATCAGGTAGCCGATCGCCTTGCCGCCGCCGCCGCCCGACATGTTCTCGTAAGATGCCTTGCCGACCAGCCCGGCCTCCGTCAGTGCCTCGCCGGTGCCGCGTGCGGTGCCGTCCCAGCCGCCGCCCGCGCCGCCGGGGATCAGGAAGTGGATGCTGTCGACCACTTTTTCTTCGGCCCAGGCCGGGGTTGCAATAGCCAGCGCCGCCGCCGTGGCGGCCAGCGCCGCGCGGCGGGTCAGGGTCCATTTGGTCATTGTTGTCCTCCCATTTGACAAAACGCGGCCGGGCCGCGCATGACTGGTATGAAGCACGGCAAGCTGACACAAACCTGTCACGTGCGTCAGAAATGGGGTGATCGAACATGCGTTTCCTGCTGGTCGAGGACAACGAAAGCCTCGCGGCCGCGGTTCTGGACCGGCTGCGGCTGGACGGCCATGTCGTCGATCACGCCCCGGACGTGGCCACCGCGGCGGCCTTCGACGGGGTGGCGGACTATGATCTGATCCTGCTGGACATCATGCTTCCGGACGGCGATGGGCGGGCCTTTCTGAAAAGCCACCGGGCGCGCCGGAAGGAGACGCCGGTGATCGTGCTGACCGCGCGCTCCGAGGTGTCGGACCGGGTCGGGCTTCTGGATCTCGGCGCTGATGACTACCTCACCAAACCTTTCGACTTTTCCGAGCTGGAGGCGCGCTGCCGGGCAGTGCTGCGGCGGCGCGGCGGCGGCAGCTCCAACCTGCGCCAGTTCGCCGGCCTAACCTTCGACCCGATGGCGGGCACCATTGCCAGCGGCGGCAAGGTCATCGCGCTGCGCAACCGGGAACTGCGGCTGCTGGAGGTCTTCCTGAATGCGCCGGGTCAGATCTTTTCCAAGGCCAAGCTGGTGGAGCGGCTGTTTTCCTACGAGGAAGACGTTTCGGAAAACGCGATAGAGGTCTACGTGGCGCGCCTGCGCAAGCATCTCGCCGGGTCCGGCGTGGAGATCACCACGGTGCGCGGTCTTGGCTACCGGCTGACGGTGGCATGAGCGCAGGAGTCAACGTCCAGGGGTCGATCCGCCGCCGGCTGCTGCTGCAGCTGGTCGGCAGCGCTGCGCTTCTGGCGGCGCTTTTGTTCTTCACCATGCTGGGCTTCGTGCGGACCCTGGCGGGGGAAAGCCATGACCGGATCCTGCTGGCTTCGGCCACTTCGATCCTCGACACGGTGGCGGTGCAGACCGGGACAATTACCGCCGATTTGCCGTACGCGGCGCTGTCGATGCTCGGCAACGTGAGCGATGACCGCGTGTTTTACCGGGTGACGGGCCCCGGGGGCTTGATCACCGGCTATGCCGACCTGCCGGTGGGGGAGGAGACGGCCGCGCCCGGCCAGCCGGTGTTCGAGACCGCGGAGTACAAGTCCGAGAGCATCCGCGCAGTGAGTGTGTCGCGGCGGCTGTCGCTGGAGGGCGCGCCAGCGCTGGTGCGGGTCTCGGTGGCGCAGACACGCGCGGGGCAACAGGCCCAGCTTGCGCGGCTGTCGCGCTCTGCGCTCATTCTCGGGGCGGGGTTCTTTGTGCTCGCCTCGGCGCTGGCGGTGTGGTCGGCGCGCTCCAGCATCACGCCCTTGCGGTCGCTGACCGAGGCGGTTTCGCGCCGCGGGCCCAAGGACCTGCGCCCGGTTTCCCGCCCGGTGCCCGCCGAGATGGCGCCGCTGGTCGCCTCGCTCAACAGTTTCATCTCGCGTCTGCAGACCTCGCTCGCCCGGTCGGAAGATTTCATCGCCGAGGCCGCGCATCGGGTGCGCACGCCGCTGGCCACGGTGCGGGCGCAGGCAGAGGTCACACTCTTGCGGGTGGAGCGGGAGGAGAACCGCGCCGCCCTGCGCGCGATGATCCGCGCCATCGACGAAAGCTCGCGCGCGGCGGGGCAGCTCTTGGACCACGCCATGGTCACCTTCCGCACCGACAGCCTGGAGCGCGAGGAGGTGGCGCTGACGGCGCTGGCGCGGGAACTGGCGGGCCGGCTGCGGCCGACCGCGGCGATGAAGGATATTGCCCTCCATTTCGAGGCCGCAGGCGATGTCGCCGTGCCGGGGGATGCCATCCTGATTCAGAATGCGGTGCGCAACATCCTCGATAACGCGATCAAGTACTCGGGCCGTGAGGCCGACGTGTGGCTGCGGGTCGCGGCGCGGGACGGGCTGGCCTGCGTCACCGTCGAGGATGAGGCAGGCGGCTTCGGGGCGGCGGATACCGAAGCGCTGACCGGCCGCTTCGTGCGCGGCGCCAATGCGGGCGGCACGATCGGCTCGGGTCTCGGCCTCACCATCGCGCGGGAGGTGGCGGAGGCGCATGGCGGGCAGCTCACTATCAAGAACAGCGAAAGCGGAGCGGGCGCATGCGTTTCCTTGTCCTTTCCCTTGTCCTGAGTGCCTTCGCTTGGCTTGGCGGCCAAGGCCACGCCTTCGAGACCGAGGAGCGCCGCTGGATCGGTCCGCAGGACGGCCGGGTGCTGCGGGTGATCTCCACCACCGACACCGCTATCCTCGCGCCGCTGATCGAAAGCTTCCTGGTACGCCAGCCGGGGGTGGCCGTCGACTATGTGGTGGCCAACAGCAGCGAAGTGATGAAGGCGGTGCTGGAGGGAGAGGAGCGGTTTGACGTCGCGCTGTCCTCGGCGATGGATTTGCAGACCAAGCTTGCAAACGACGGCTATACCCTGCGGCACCAGTCCGCCGCCACCGCGCGGGTGCCGGACTGGGGCGAGTGGCGCGGGCATGTTTTTGCCTTCTCGCTGGAGCCAGCGTCCTTCGTGGTCAATGCGGGCGTGCTGGAGGGGCAGGAGATACCACGGACCCGGCGTGACCTGATCGCTTTTCTGCGGGCCGCACCGGAACGGTTCCGCGGCAGGATCGCGACCTATGACGTAAGGCAGAGCGGGCTCGGCTATCTTTTCGCCACGCAGGATGCGCGCACCTCGGAAAGCTACTGGCGGCTGATGGAGGTAATCGGAGGCCTGCAGCCGCGGCTTTCCTGCTGTTCCGGCCGGATGATCGAGCAGGTCGCGGCGGGCGAGGTTCTGGTGGCCTACAACGTTCTGGGCAGCTACGCGCGGGCGCGGCGCGATCTGGCGGACAAGATCGTGGTGATCGACCCGGAGGATCACACCCATTTGATGATGCGCTCGGCAGTCTTGCTGAAAGGCGCGGCGGAACCCGCGCTGGCACGTGCCTTTGCGGATCACCTGATCAATGCTGCCTGGGTCTATCCGCCGCCGCCGGAATACCCCTTCCGCCCGCCCGCCGCCGCACTGGCCGCAGCGCCGAGCTCGCATAGGCCGATCCAGCTCGGGCCGGGACTGTTGGTCTATCTCGATGGGCAGAAGCGGCAGCGCTTCCTGGAGGAATGGCAAAGCGCGGTGCGCCAGCGTTAGGGGGCACGGGCGTTTGGGGCAGAGGGCGCGGAGCGGTGCCCGCGCCCCCGAAGGCTCAGGCGTTTGCGCCGGTGAATTGTGCCAGTTCCACGCCGTCCTCTTCCAGCGCGCGGCGCACCGCGGCGGCGATCTGGACCGCTTCGGCGGTGTCGCCGTGCAGGCAGATGGTGTCGATCCGGGCCGGGATGCGCTTGCCGCTTTCGGTGATGATCGCGCCTTCGCGCACCATCTCGGCCATGCGCTTGCCCGCCAGTTCGGCATCGTGGATCACCGCGCCGGGCAGCGAGCGGTCGACCAGGGTGGCATCGTCGTTATAGGCGCGGTCGGCAAAAATCTCGCAGGCCATGGCGCAGCCCAGCTCCTCGGCCGCGGCCTGCTGGGCGGTGCCCGCAAGCACCATGATGATGATGTCGGGATCGACCGAGAGCGCCGCCTCGTAGCAGGCCCGCGCCATCGCCTTGTCCTCGGACGCCATGTTGGCCAGCGCCCCGTGCAGTTTCAGATGCCGCACCGATCCGCCCGCAGCCCGCGCCATCGCCTGCGCCGCGCCCAGCTGGTAGCGCACGAGGTTCTGCAGCGAGCCATGCGGCATATTCATCCGGCGGCGGCCGAAGCCGTGCAGGTCCGGAAAGCCCGGATGCGCGCCGATGCCGACGCCTTTCTCCAGCGCCTTCGCCATCGTCTCCGCCATTACGTCCCAGTCGCCCGCGTGAAAGCCGCAGGCCACGTTGGCGGAGGTGACGATATCCAGGAGCGCCTTGTCATCGCCCAGCTTCCAGGCGCCGTAACCTTCGCCCATGTCGGCGTTCAGATCGACCTTTCGGACCATGGTGTTCTCCCTTTTTCAGTCTTCGTACCCGGCGGTGACGCCGCTAATCAGTTGGTAGGACAGCAGATCCGGGATGGTGCGCGGATCGCGGATCAGGGGGCGGGCGGCGCGTGGCAGCTCGGCGCGCATCTTTGCATCGGCGCGCTCCAGCGCCACCGCTTCCTCCAGGCTGACAAAGGCAAAGCGCAACACCGCGCCCGGTGCGGCTTGCGCCAGCCGCGGCAGGTCGCAGGGCAGTACGGTGCCGATCCGGGGGTAGCCTCCGGTGGTCTGGCTTTCGCTGAGCAGCACGAAGGGCGTGCCGTCGCCGGTGATCTGGATGTCGCCGGGCACGATGACCTCGGACAACACCGTGCGCCCGCCTTCCGCCGGGAAGCCTCCGCCGCCGGAGTCAAGCCGTACGCCCATCCGGTTGCCCCGGGCATCGCGGCGGAACTCGGTGGCCTGGAAGCGGTCGCGGGTTTCCTGCGGGAACAGGCGGGTCTGGAAGCTTGCAACCATGCGGATGGTGCCGCCGCCGAAACGGTCCGCGGGCGCCAGGCAGAGGCTGGTTGGGTCTCCTGCATCATTGCCAATCGGCAGCGTGTCGCCCGCCTGCAGCGCCCGGCCGACGCCGGCGGCCAGATGCGCCGACTGCGCGCCGAGTAGCTCGGGGCATTGGATGCCGCCGCCAAAGGACAGGTAGCCATAGGTGCCGGTCAGCGCCGCGCCGATAGTCAGCCGCGCGCCCGCGGGCATTAAGTGGCTGGCGTTCCACGCCAGTTTCACCCCGTCCAGCGACGCCTGCATTGGCGCGCCGGTGAGCGCGATTCTGGTGTCTTCGCTGACCTCGAACTCGCCGCCCATGCCGCCCATCTCGATCGCAGCCGGCCCGGCGTTGCAGCCCAGCAGCGCCGCGGCCTCGGCCAGCGCCAGCCGGTCGGCGGCACCGCCGCGGGACAGGCCGGAGTCGAGGCAGCCGCTGCGGCCCTGGTCCTGCACGCTGAGGCCTGGCCCGGCGCGGTGGATCTTCAGGTGGTTGCTCATTTGACCACCTCACAGACCGCGCCGCCGCGGGGGTCGCGCTTCATTGCCTCCAGCTTGGCGGGTTCAGTTGGCACAAACTGGACCTCATCGCCCGGCCGCAGCAGGAAGGGGTCGTCCGCCTCCGGGCGGAACAGTTTCATCGCGGTCTGGCCGACATGCTGCCACCCGGTGGGGGTGGAAACTGAAAACAGCACCAATTGCCGGATCGCCACCGCCAGAGCGCCCTCGGGAATGCGGCGGGTGAGCTGGCTCTGGCGCGGGATGTCCCAAGCCTCGGGCAGCTCGCCCAGGTAGGGCTGGCCGGGGGCAAAGCCGATGGTCTGCACCCGCACGCGCGCGTTGGAGAGCGAGGCGATGGCCCCCTCGGCGCTCATGCCCGCGGCCTCGGCGGCCTGTTCGAGCTGCGGCGCAAGATCCGTGCCAAAGACGGCGGGCACCCGCCAGAAGCGCCGCCCCTCGGGCAGGCCCGCCTGGTACCAGTCCTGTTCCTTCAGGAGCGCTTCCAGCCTTGCTTGCAGGTCCGCGTGGCTGAGGTGCAAAGGATCGAACCGCAGGTATGCGGAGACCAGCGAGGAAGAGGTCTCCTCCACCCCGTCCCAGCCGGCTGCCTCCAGTGCGGCGCGGAAGGCAAGAGCCGCGCGGTTGGCCGGTTCCGACAGGGTGTCGGCGAAACTGACGAGGAACCCGTCGGCGCCAGCGGTACGGACCGCGGGCCACTGTGGTTTGGTGTCAGGTTGCATGGCTCGGTCTCACATCTGCGCAGGCAGGTAGGTCACGATCGCGGGGAAGCCCACGATGATCACCAGCGCCAGCAGCATCAGGAAGAAGAAGGGCAGCGCTGCCTTGGCCACGGTCAGGATGTCGCGCCCGGTCAGCGATTGCAGCACGAAAAGGTTGAAGCCGACCGGCGGCGTGATCTGCGACATCTCCACCACAATCACCAGGAAAATGCCGAACCACAGAGGGTCAATGCCCGCCTCCAGCACCATCGGCATGATCACCGAAGCGGTCAGCACCACCACCGAGATCCCGTCGAGGAAACAGCCCATGATGACAAAGAAAATGGTGAGGGCCGCAAGCAGCACGAAGGTCGACAGTCCCAGCGAGCCGATCCACTCGGCCAGGATGCGCGGAATGCCGGTGAAGCCCATCGCGACGGTCAGGAAGGAGGCACCGGCAAGGATGAAAGCAATCATGCAGGAGGTGATGGTCGCACCCATCAGCCCGTCGATGAAGCTCTTGCGGGTGAGGGAGCCCGAGCTCCAGGACAAGAGCAGCGCCAGCACCACGCCAACCGCGGCGGCATCGGTGGGGGAGGCAAGACCCGCGTAGATCGAGCCGATCACGCCGCCGATCAGCAGCGCCACCGGCAGCAGGCGCCGCGAGTGGTAGAGCTTTTCGCGCAAGGACGCCTTCATGTCCTCCGCCGGCAGCTTGGCGCGGTTGATCAGCGCCCAGATCACCACGTAGCCGACAAACAGCCCAACCAGCAGGACACCGGGCAGGACGCCCGCCACGAACAGCCGCGCGATGGATTGCTCGGTGGCGACGCCATAGACGATCAGGATGATCGACGGTGGAATGAGCAGCCCCAGCGTGGCGGAGCCAGCGAGCGTGCCGATCACCAGTTGCTCCGGGTAGCCGCGGCGCGCGAGTTCCGGGATCGACAGCTTGCCCACGGTGGCCGCGGTCGCGGCGGAGGAGCCGGAGACCGCGGCGAAGATCCCGCAGGCAAAGACGTTCACGTGCAGAAGCTGCCCCGGCAGCCGGTTCATCCAGGGCGCCAGCCCGGTGAACATGTCATCCGACAGGCGCGAGCGGAACAGGATTTCGCCCATCCAGATGAACAGCGGCAGCGCGGCCAGCGCCCAGGAGTTGCTGTGGCCCCAGAAGGTGGTGGCCATCACCAGCCCCAAGGGCGCGTCGCTGAACAGTGCCATGGCGGCGATGCCGACGCCGAGCAGCGAAAAGGCAACCCAGAGCCCGGCACCGAGAAACAGGAACAGCAGCACCAGCAGGATGATGGAAAGCGTTGCGATTGTCATGGCCGGTCCCTATTCGCTCAGGAGGTTCTCGCCCTTGCCCTCCCAGGAGGGCAGGGCACCGCGCAGGAGGCCGATCAGCTCGTCCGCCAGCGCGATCGTGAGGATGGCAAGGCCAAAGGCCACCGGCAGCTGCGGGATCCACAGGGGCACCGAGACCATGCCCGCGCTGCGGTCGCCGAACTCATGGGATTCCAGCACCAGGAGCGCCATGTACCAGGTGGCGTAGCCGCTCATCAGCAGCGCCACGAAGGTCACCGCCATGTCGGCAAATCGGCGCGGGCGGGCCGGCAGCTTGCCGGTGAGCAGCGTCACCCGGATATGGCCGCCTGCGCGCAGCGCATAGGCCAGCGCCAGGAAGGTCGAGGCGGCGAGGAAGAAGCCGGTGAAATCGGAATAGGAAGGAATGGTCAGCCCGGTGCCGCCGCCGAACAGTGCGGCGGAGATTTTGTCGGCCACGTTCAGGCAGACCTGGGCAAAGACCAGGGCCACGATGGCCAGGATGAACAGCGCGGCCAGGCCGCCCGCTGCCCGATAGATGAAATCGAGACTGCGCCGCATCGGCTTTCCTCCCTGATGTGGTGCGGCCGGGCGCGCCAGGGCGCCCGGCGCCTTGAGGTTACTGCAGGTAGACGTCGAGCAGTGCCTTGCCGGAGTCGCCGGACTCGGCGGTCCAGTCTTCCAGCATTTTCATGCCGATTTCGCGCAGGCCCTGCATCAGCTCATCGGAGGGCTCGACGACGGTGATGCCGTTTTCCTTCAGCACGGCGACCTTGGCATCGGTTTCTTCCTTACTCATCTGCCAGCCGCGGGCCTCAGCCTCCTTGGCGGCATTGAGGATCGCAGTCTGGGTCGCCTCATCCAGGCGGCGGAAGGCGCGTTTGTTCACCACGACGATGTTCTTGGGGATCCAGGCCTGAATGTTGGTATAGTGGGACAGGAAGTCCCAGGCCTTGGAGTTGGCGCCGGTGGAGGGCGAGGTGATCATCGCCTCGACCCGGCCGGTGCTGAAGGCCTGCGGGATGTCCGGAACCTCCACCTGGGTAGGCGCGGCGCCGGCCAGGTTGGCGAACTTCTCCAGGTTGGCGTTGTAGGTGCGGAACTTCAGGCCGGCGAGATCGTCGAGTGAGGAGATCTCCTTCTTGGTGAACAGCCCCTGCGGCGGCCACGGAACAGCGTAGAGTGTCATCAGCCCCTGCTGGTCCAGCAGCCCGTCGATCACGTCCTTCTGCGCCGCCCACAAACGCTCGGCGTCCTCGTAGGTGGTGGCGAGGAACGGCAGCGAGTCGGCCCCGAAGACCGGGTTGTCGTTGGCCAGCAGCGACAGGAAGAACTCCCCCGCCGGGACCTGGCCGCTGCGCACGGCCTTGCTGATTTCGGGGTGTTTGAACAGCGATCCGGCCGAATGCACCTTGATCTCCAGCGCGCCGCTGGTGGCCTCGCTCACATCCTTGGCAAACTCGTGGATGTTGGCGGTGTGGAAAGTCGCATCCGGATAGGGCGTCGGCATGTCCCAGGTTGCGGCCTGAGCCTGGATCGCCAGGCCCGCAACGGCGGCGATGGCGCCGCCAAAGTAACGAATCATCTTCATGAGGTCCTCCCTTAGATTATTTGTTACTATTTGTTGTCATAACGTTCGCAAAATGTCAACGTTACGTCGATTTAACGTCTTGAGCCGCGAGACACTCCCCGTGGTCTGCCCGGCTGCACGCAGGCGTATGCCGGGGGAAAGGCCGTCGGCGTGACTGGCTATGTAGCACAATATGCGGGTGTTTTCGCCTGCCCCTTGCACGCCGCTTGCACGCCGCAGGCATCGCCAGGCGGCCCGGCGGATCAAGCGGCGGGAATGCCCCACCAGCGCAGCGTCTTGTCGAAGTGGTGGCGAATCGCGGCGGCCGCCCGGTCACCGTCGCGCGCTTCCAGAGCTGCGATAATCTCAAGGTGCTCATCCATCGCGGAAACGATGCGGTCGGCCAGGAAGGGGCGTTGGTTCTGAATGATGGCGACCCGGTCGCGGTTCTCTGCGTAGAGCCTGGACGCAAGGCCGGACCCCAGCCCTCCGGCGAGCGCATCGTGCAGGGACAGGTCGGTGGCGATCGCCTGCCGCTGCAACTCGGGCGAGACGCTGCGGGCAGCCGCATCGCGCAGCCGCTCATGCGCTTCGCGCAGCTCTGCCAGCGGCAGATCGTGGCCCTTCGCCGCCAGCCGCCGCGCGCCTTCGCAATCGAACATCGCCCGCAGGTCCAGGCACTCGCGGGTGACTTCGGCGTTGGCATCCATCACCATGACGCCGCGCTTGGGCAGCACTGTCAGCAGCCCGCCGGCCTCGGCCCGCTTTACCGCATCGCGCACAGCAGCAAGCGGCATCTCCAGCTGCTCCACCAGCATCGGCATCGACAGGAACATGCCGGAGCTGAGCGTGCCGTCGCGCAGCCGCGCCACCAGCGCCCGGAACGCGCGTCCGGTCTGAAGTTCGGCCGTGGCGGTGGTGCGGGAGGATTTGGCGGCGGGTGTGGTCATCTGGTGCGGTCCCTGCCCCTTCAGGAGCGATTATTTTCAAGTTTTAGCTAAAGGTGCTTCCGGCTTTTGCCGAATGCCAGAAGTCTACAATAGCAGCTAACATGTTACCTGCAATACCGGAGGAAGTCAGATGCACGGGCACCAGATTCGGGTCCGGGCGATGGGAGGAAGTAAAATGCAAACGATCACCGCCGATGGCGTCTATGAAAATGAGGACGCGCTGCGTCCGGTCACGGCTGAAGAGAAATCCTGGGGCTGGTTCGCGATCTTCAATGTCTGGGCCAATGATATCCAGTCGCTGTTTGGCTATTCGCTGGTCGCCTCGCTGTTCATCTCCTACGGGGTCAGCGGCTGGACCGCTTTTGCCGCGCTGATCACCGCAGGGCTGATGGTGATGGTCCTGGTCAACCTCTCAGGGGCGGCGGGAGAGCGCTACGGCATTCCTTACCCGGTCTTTGCCCGCGCCAGCATGGGCACCTCGGGCGCCAAGCTGCCTGCGGTGCTGCGCGCGACGGTGGCCGTGTTCTGGTACGGGGTGCAGGTCTATTTCGCTTCCACCGCGCTGGCATTGCTGATCCGTTCGCTCACCGGGATCACCGGCGGCGCCGAGATGCTGGGGCTGACCGGGATTGACTGGCTGTCCTTCGTGCTGGTCTGGGCCTTCCACATTATGATCTTCTGGCGCGGCATGGGCTGGGTGGAGACCTTCCTGAACGTGGCGGGCCCCTTCGTCTATGCGGTGATGATCGGGCTGGTGATCGTGCTGTGGATCAAGTCCGACGGCCAGCTGCTGTCGCAGGCGCAGACCATCTTTGCCAACCCGGACGCTACCTGGGGCACCGAGTTCTCGGGCTTCATCGCCATCATCGGCACGATGGTCGCCTATTTCGCCGCGGTGATGATCAACTTCAGCGACTTTTCGCGTTTCGCCAAAGACAAGAAAGCGATGACCCGCGGCAATCTGGCCGGGCTGCCCTTCAACATGATCCTGTTTTCCGCGCTGGCACTGCTGACCACGGCCGGGGCAGCCGTGGTCTATGGCGAGAAGATCATCAACCCGACCGAAATCGTCGGCCGCACCGACAGTGTGATCCTGGGTATCATTGCCGCGATCACCTTCTTCGCCGCCACAGTCGGCATCAACCTCGTGGCGAACTTCATCCCCGCGGTGAACGGTATCGCCAACCTGTCGCCCAGCCGGATCAGTTTCCGAACCGCGGGGATGATCACCTCGGCCTTTGCCCTGGTGATCGGCGGCCTGTGGACCAGCTTCATCAGCCAGTTCGGCATCAGCGGCTTCGTCAACACGCTGGGTGCAACACTGGCCCCGCTCTACGGCATCATGATCGTGGACTACTACATTCTGCGGAAGCAGGAGCTGAAGCGCGACGATCTCTACAACATGCAGCGCGGGCTTTACCACTATGGCAACGGCTGGAACGACCACGCGCTGGTGGCCTTCGGTATCGCCGCAGTGTTCTCGGTCGCCACGGTCTGGGTTCCGGTGCTGAGCCAGCTGGCCGGTTATGCCTGGATCATCGGTGCCATGCTGGGCGGCGCGATCTTCTACTTCCGCAGCGCCGCTGCTCTCCGCCAGACAGCCTGAACGGGCAGCCAAAAATGAAAACCGGCCCGGATGCCCCGCGCATCCGGGCCGGATTCTGTCTGCCGGGTTAGCCGCCTACTCCCGCTGGCTGCCGTAGAAGCGGGCAAACAGCGCCTCCAGCCCGGTGAAAGCAACGCCGAGGCTGTCGCGGCGGGTGAAGTCGAAGCGCGTCGGAGGCTCCGGCGGGGCGGAAAGCGGCAGCGGCAGCGCGTCCGGGGGCACATGGGCTGCGATCTCCTGGTAGATCCGCTGCCAGGCCCAGCTGCCGCTCAGCGCGAAATACCGGCCCGAGGCTGCCGGATTTTGCCAGGCGGCCAGCACCATCGCGGCGAGATCTTCCGGGCTGGTCAGCGACATTGCTCCGGACGGCATCGTTTCGTGCCAGCCGGCCCGGCCCTCGCTCAGACCTGCCAGGAAGCTCAGCACGTGGCCCTCCAGATGTGCCGGAAGCAGGGGAGGACCAACCATCATGCTTGGCAGCAGGATGCAAAGCCGCTGCCCGGCCAGCTCAGTGAACTCTTCGGCCGCCGCCTCCATCGCTGTCTTCTGGGCTTGAGCGTATTTGCGGGCCCTGATCTGAACCGCCAGCGATGAACGGTCGCGCAGCTCCTGCTTGACCGGCACGGGGCCGGGCGGCTCGGCCGAAGCGGTGCTGGAGCACAGAAGCGCCGTCCCCACCCGCTGCCGCGCGGCTGCGCGCAGGATGTTGATGCAGCCCTCCTGCGCCGGGGCGATGAACTCTGCCCAGCCGCGCCGAGGCCCGAGATCTGCCGCGGGAGTACCGTCCCCCGCCTTCCGCACGGCAGGGAAGCAGGCGATGAAGACTGCATCCGCGCCGCTGAGCGGGGCGTCGAAGCTGCTGCTGTCCGCGGCTTCGGCCCGGAACAGCCGCAGCCGCTCCGCCGCCCCGGGCAGGGCCATCGGCGCATCTGTCTTGGACCGGCAGGTCAATGTGCGGAGCGTGCCGTTCACGCGGCACCCCGCGGCCAGAGCCGCGCGCACTGCATAGGCGCCCGCCAGACCGCTGGCGCCTGCAATGCAGATGGTCCTGCCGCTGAGATTTGTATGGGGGGCCGTCATTCTGCCGCTTGCTCCCGCCGTGTGCATGGCACCGCCATCCTGCACGCAAGGCTCCTGCAATGCTTATCGAAAATCCTGAGCCCGGCCCTCAGCCCCGCGGCACGTTCCGCGCCTCAAGAAATCTGAGGGGGGAGGTCCGAATAATCGATTGGAGCGCAGCCCCGGTTTCGGAGTGTTCTGGCAGGTGAACGGCGCAAGCGCCGGGTCCGGCAGGAGGAATGCTCATCATGCAAGCGATGGAACCGCGTATCCTGAAAAGCTTTGTGGGGGGAGTCTGGCAGGCGGGGACCACGCAGCAGGAAGTGCTGCTTCATGCGGCGCTCGGCCACCCCCATGCGGTGCTTGCAGGCGCCGCGGATGACATCGCCGAGGCGGTGGTGTGGGCGCGGCAGAGCGGCGGCCCTGCACTGCGGCGGCAAAGCTTCCACGCGCGGGCCCGGATGGTGAAGGCGCTCGCCAAATACCTGGATGAGCACGCCGCCCGGCTTTCCGGCGACAGCCTGGCGGCAGGGGCCACCGGGCGCGACGGCAAACTGGATATCCAGGGCGGCATTCGAACGATGCAGGCGGTGGCTTCGGCCGCAGTGCCGGCACTGCCTGACCAGACGGTGCTGCAGCGGGGGCAGCGCGGCGGCCCGGTGCAGCGCATCCTCACCCCGCGGCCAGGGGTGGCGGTGCAGATCACCTGCTATGATACCCCGGTGCGCGACGCGCTGGACCGGATCACCCCGGCGCTGATTGCGGGCATGCCCTGCATCCTGCGGCCAGCCCGCGAGACTGCGTTCCTGGCCGAGGCCCTGGTGCGGCTGATTGAACAGTCGCAGCTGCTGCCGCCGGGGGCGCTGCAGCTTGTCCACGCTTCGGCCGAAGAGGTGCTGGAGCAGCTGGGCCGTGGCGACACCGTGGCCTTTTCGGGCCCCCGTGAGATGGAGCGGCGGCTGCGCAGCCACCCGGCGGTGGTGTCGGGCCGTGTGGCCTTCCGGGCCTGCACCAGCGGGCTCAGTGCCGCGATTCTCGGCGCGGACGCATTGCCCGGCTCCGCGGCGCAGGGGCTGTTCCTGCGCGGCGTAGTGGAGGAAATTACCGTGAACGCGGGCCAGCGCCGTGGCGCCGTACGGCGCATTCTGGTGCCGCGGGGGCTGGAAGAGCAGGTCACCGCAGCCCTGGCGGCGGAGCTGAGGGCGCTGCCGGTGGGCCTGCCCGACGATCCCAGCTCCCGTATGGGCGCGCTGGTTTCCCTGCGCAGGCGCGAGGAAGCGCGCAGCCGGCTCGCCGCGCTGTCTGCGGAATGCGAAGCCGCGGCCGGCACGCTGGAGGACGTCCGGCTGCATTCGGGCGATGCCGAGCGGGGCGCCTTCCTGAACCCGGTGCTGCTTCGCTGCCGCGACCCGCAACAGGCGGAGGCGGTGCACCGCGTTTGCGTGCGCGGCCCGGCTGCGACCGTGATTGCGTACGACAGCCTGTGCGACGCCTTTGCGCTGGCTGCCCGGGCGCCCTGTTCGCTGGGAGCGGTGATGTACAGCGATGACGCTGCCGCCGCGCGCGAGGCCGCGGTCTGCCTCGCCGCCGCGGGCGGCACGGTGCGCATCCGCGGCGGTGCACTGTCGGGAAGTGGGCAGGATGCGGGCCTTTTGCTGGCGCCCGGCACCCCCGGTGCCCCCGGCGCGGCGCCGGATCTCGACACGCTGCTCGACCCTTATCTGACCGCAACCGACCTGGACGGCCCGCCGCAGCTTGTATCAGCACTCACCGGCCAATGGATCGAGGGCGCACCGGCGCAGGAAGGGACGCACCCATTCCGCAAACCCCTGTCCGAGCTGTGTCCAGGCGATTGTTTCGTTACGCCCGCGCGGGAAATCACCCAGGACGACGTCGAGCAGTTCGCGCATCTGACCGGCGACCGCTTTTATGCCCACATGGACGAGGAGGCCGCCCGCTTGCATCCGTTCTTCGGCCGCCGGGTGGCGCATGGGCAGCTGGTGGTGGCCTTTGCCAACGGGCTCTACGTCGATCCCGACCCGGGTCCGGTGCTGGCCAACATCGGCACCGACAACCTGCGCTTCCATGCGCCGGTCTATTTCGGCGACCGGCTGCATGTGCGGCTCACCTGCAAGAGGATTTCTCCCGCCTCTGCTGCCGGGCATGGCGAGGTGTGCTGGGACTGCCGCGTGCTGAACGGTGCCGGCCGCTGTGTGGCGAGCTTCGATCTGCTGACCCTGGTGGCCGCTGAGTGGCCGCATCAGCGCGCCGTGGAGCCGCTTCCCGAAACCAAGAAGACTGACCAGAAGGACCTTGTCTCATGAACACCGCCACCCCCGCAGACAAACCCCGCATCCTGATCGGCATTACCGGCTCGCTCGACAGCATGCTGCTGCCGCTCTACCTGCGCGAGATCAAGAATACGATCGACTGCTCGCTTACCGCGCTGTTCACGCCCACCGCCACCAAGTTCCTCAACATGGACAGTGTGGCGCTCTTCGTGGACCGGCTGATCTGCGGCGACAGCCCCAGGGACTGGGCCACCGACAAGCCGGGCAAGATCGCTGCCGAGCACGACATATTGGCGGTTCTGCCCGCTACCGCCAATACGCTTTCGGCGGTGGCTTGCGGCTCCTCGCTGAACCGGCTGACCACGGTGGTGCTGGCGGCGGAGTTCCCGGTGCTGTTTTTCCCCGTGATGGGCGGGCCGATGTGGAGCAAGCCGGCCGTGAAGCGCAACGTCGCCCGCATCCGGGAGGACGGCTACGAAGTGTTCGAACCGGTCTGGCGGGAGAATTTCGACCCGCTTCTGAACAAGATGCACGGCCACCAGTCGCTGCCGGAACCGGCTGAAGTGGTGGCGATCCTGAAAAGCCGCCTGCCGCAGCCGGGCTGACCAGCGTTCCCCGGTTGTCCTCCCCTGTACTGCCTGCCGCGCATGTTCTCCGCGGCAGGCCTTTTTTGTTCCCGCTCAGGAGGCCGCGGTCCGGCCACGCATCCGCACAAGCCGCGCCTGCACCCAGGCGGCGAGGTAGAGCCCCAGCCCGAAGGAGATGTGCGACATCAGGCTTTTCAGCCGGGCGAAATCCGGGTCGGGTTTATTGGAGGCCATGAAGCCTGCGCCGGTGGCCGGCTGCAACACGAAGAAGGGGATCACCACCGTCACTAAACCGAAGAGCAGCGCTGGCGCCAGCCGCGGGTGGCGGAGCTGGTCCTTGCCCGCCGCAGCTACGAAAAGGGCGGCAAGCAACACGCCTGTCAGGTAATGGGCGCTCCAGCCGATCGCGGCCTCACCTTGTACGGGCGCTGCCCTGCGCAGGCTATCGTGCACGAACGTGCCCTCCGGCATATGGCCGAGCCAGCGGCCGACCATGGTAAAGCTGCTCTGCGGAATTCCGAACATTGCCTCCGCCGCCACTGCCCAGATATCCATAAAAAGCGTGGCTCCCAATCCCGTCAGCACGATCCGTGCCGCCAATTCCATCTGCTGTGCCAAGGTTTTTGCTCCTCTGCTTGGGGAATGATCCGCGCGGGCGCCGCCCGGCGCGTGCAGGTTCAGCCTAAGGCAGGGGGACTGGCGCTGGCCAATTCGATAAGCTGAGGAAAAACAGCGGTTTTTCTGAGGGTTCGGCGGCCGTTCCGTGGGCGTCCCGTCAGTCCGGCACAGTAACCGTCACGCTGCGTGAGAGCGCGCCGCGGCGCTGCGGGCGGGCCAGGACGCGGTGATCGCTGGCGCGCAGCGAAACGGTGTAGCGATGGGTGCCGGGCGGGAGAGGCCCCAGCGGGAAAAGCGGCTGGTAGGCGGTGCCGATTTTTTCGCTTCCCTTGAAGACATGCGCATGCCCCGCGGGCGCACCATTCTGATCGAGGGCGCAAAGCCCGCTGAAAGTGAAACCCGGGGCGCTGATTTCCAGGTGCCAGGCGCCGCCCGAGGATTGAACCGCGGCCAGCGACAGCGCCGGGCTGTCCCCGGGCAGAGTCACGAACAATTGGTGCGGCAGCTGCCGCAGTTCCTGCGCCTGAGGCAGCCATGACGCCAGCGCGAGCAGCGGGCAGCAGGCTATGAGCGCGGTGGCTGCCAGCTGCCGCAGGGGACGGCGCGGCGGCATCCTCAGGCACGCTCCGCCCCGGGCTGGCGCAATCGCAGCACGCCCGGGCTGCGGCCGCCGTGCAGGAACAGAAAGACACACAGCCCGTAGAGATTGCCGTGCAGGAGCGGCGACTCCTGCAGGACGATGGCGAAGAAGGTGAACGCGCCGATCAGGAAGAGCGCGACGGGCCGCAGCAGCAGCCCCATTGCCAGCAGGACACCGGCCAGGAGCTCGATGCTCATCATGAACAGCGCTGTCCAGGGCTGCGGCAGGCCAAAGAAACTCAGGCCCCCGTGATCGAGGATTGCGATCAGCAGAGTGGGCTGGAGGAACTTGACGCAGACCGCAATCAGCGCAAAGCCGGCACCCGAAAGAACCTGTGCCGTGGTCCAGACCGCATTTGCGTTGGCGTTGCGGGCCTGTCGCGATCCCGATAGCTTCGCATCCAACCCAAACCGGCCGCCGCCATAGTGCAGAAGCAGCAGCGCAGGTGCCGCAAAATGCGGTGCGTAGTAGAGCAGGAAGTCCACCGGGAAGGCGCAGGCGCCCAGGAGCACAAGCACAATCACCCCCAGAGCAGCGGTGCGCACGGCAAGACCCGCGAGCAGCAGCGCGGCTGCGGTCAGGGCGGCGGGCGCCAGCCATTCCCAGCCCGGCGCGAGCGACAGCTGCATGTCGGGCACGAAGAGCGTGGGCTCGCTCCAGCGCGCGGTGCCGTGGCGCGGCAGGCCGCCAAGCGCATTCAGCCCGATGGTGAGTCCAAGGCCCAGCCGCAAAGCGAGGGGGCCAAAATCCGGACTCGCATCGTGCAGCGGCCTCAGCACGCGCGTTGCCGCGGGCTGGGCGCGCTCGGCGAGGAGCAGCGCGGCGAAAACCGCCAGCGCTGCGGCCAGCGCCACCAGCATCAGCGCCTGCCGGTCGAAAAACAGCGCTGGCACCGGGGCGAGGGACAGCTTGTACACCTCTTCCGGCGTCAGCAGCCATGCCTCATGTGCGGCAGCTGGGGCGGCGCAGAGCAGCGCTGCTGCAGCAATGGGCAGGAATGGCCGGCAATCCGGTGTCACGCTTCCCCCTGGGGCTAAGGAGAGGTTTGCAAGGGTGAGAGCATGCCGCCCGCGGTATGCAGGCGGCATGGCGATCAGCATCAGTAGGAGAGCTTCGAGGAAACATTGCTCAATTCGCCCGGCGTGCACTCGGCGGTACCCGCGCCGTTCTGCGGTTGCAGGGCGTTCTGCACGATGTAGGTGCCGATTTGATGGCCCAGCATGTCACCCACAGTGTTGGAGCGGCGGTAATGCACGCCGGCCAGCACCCGCGATTCCGCCTCCTCCTCGGCAAACTGCCGGAAGCTCGTGTAGTCCCTCTCCAGCCCCTTGCCATTGGTGAAGGTGAAACTGAATTCGCCGTCGCCGAAGACTGACTCCATCACCTCCTGCGCAGCGCTGCCGCTGGTGCAGTGCTGACAGGGGTACTCGGGGTGCATCGGGGCCGGAATGCGGGAGGACCAAGGCGTGCCAGGTGCCAGTTCGGGGTGCTCGAACCCCTTGCCAAGCGCCGCCATTGCGGTTTCCGGACGCCAGAAGGCGTATTCATACTTGGCGTTGAAGCCGGCCACCAGCGCATCGGTCAGTGCCAGGTTCAGCAGGGCCAGCAGCCGTGCCTCCTCCAGCAGATCAAGCCCGCAGCGCGCACTGCCGCCGAGCGCGATCTGGTTCCAGGCGCCCGAACCGGAGCCCGCATGCAGCTTGGCAATGGTGGTCACTTCTTCGGAAGCCTCCTGAGCGGCACCGCCGAGCCTGGCCACCTCGGCCAGGTCGCGGTGGAACTGCATGCTGTCGAGGGCGGGCGGCGGGGGCACCGGGAAATGGTCGGCGGAGGACAGAACGAAGGGCGTCATGTGCCGGATCCGGGGCGCGGCCATCGCCCGTTCGGAGGTCGGCTGATAGATGCCTGGCGCGGCCTTGGCCGGGGTGAAGTCGGCGGAGAAATCAGCACCATCCTCTAGCCGCGCCTGAAGCACCGCTTCGGCGGCCGCGCGGCCAAGCGCGATGCCCTGGCCGAGGATTTCGGGGCTGGCGGCGGCGTCCAGATGGCTGTCGGCGATCTGTTGCAATACCTCGGCGCGTTCCGGTATCAGCGTCTGCATCACCGTGAGAGCGGCCTGCGTCACCGCAGCCTCGCGCACCTCCGCTGGACCGCCGGGGCCGTCGTAGGCGTAGGCCTGGTAGTTGCCGCCTGCCGCATTTGCTGCGTCGAACATCGCGGTGTGCAGGATTGCCAGCGCGCGCTGGCGCTGAGGCCCGGGCCATTTCGCCTGTTTGATCAGCTGCATCGCGGCGCCTTGCCACTCTGCCGCCAGTTCGGCCTGCGCGCTGCCCGCGCTCATCGCCAGGGCCAGCGCCGCGCTACAGGCGATGCCCCGCAGCCAGGAAGTTCGTGCCGTCATCGTGTTACCTCGCAAGTCAGAAATACCTATAGGTAGAAACGCATCCGCGGTTCGCACAATTCGGAAGTGCCGAGGGCGGCCCTCAGGATTCCTTGCGCCCTGACCGCTCAGAGCACGCCCAGCACGCGCCACCATAGGAAATCCAGCGGCACCAGCACCAGGAGGCTCACCGTAAACAGTATCAGGCACATCCGGACCACCGCCCGGGCCGGGATGCGGCCGGCCTGGATCGCGGCCACCAGCGGCGGCGCCTGGAAGGGCAGGAAAACATTGGAGAAGGCCAGCACCTGAGTCATCAGCACGGTTTGCAGCGGCAGTCCGGTGGCCTGCGCCAGGTCGGCCCCCAACGGCGTCATCACCGCGGGCACACCGGGCAGGTTGGTGGCCATGGCCACCAGCGTCGACAGGCCAGTCAGCACGGCGAGGTTGCGCACAGGGGTCTCTGGCGAGAAGCCGGCGAAGCCGCCCGCGGCGGCCACCAGCGCCTCGCCCAGGCCGGCCGAAGCAATCACCGCGCCCAGCCCCATGATGCCCGCGACAAACAGCAGCGCGCCATAGCTGAGGTCGGTATTGACCGCTCCGCGTGCGGTGAGCCCGGCGCGCGGCCACAGGCAGGCAAGCGCCGCCGCCAGCCCGATCCAGGCGGGCGAGATCCCGTGCAGCTCGTCGCTCAGCCACAGCGCCAGGCACAGGCCCAGGATTGCCATCAGTTGCCATTGCGGCAGGGTGACGGGCGCGGGCGCTTCGGGACGCGCCTCGCCCCGTTCCGGCAGGCGGTCGGGGAACATCACCAGCACAAGGCCAGCAATGAGCGCCGATTTCAGCAGCCCCAGAACCGGGAAGTGCAGCTTCAGATAGGTCCAATAGGAGATCTCAACCCCGTAGAGGGTCTCGCTCATACCGGCGAGGATCATGTTCGGCGCGTTGGCGGGCAGGATGGTGAAGGCGGGCGCGAAGGTGGCGAAGGCCGCGGCTGTCAGCATTCCGGTGCGGCCCTTGGCGCCGGCCGCAAAGCCCAGCTGCCCGGCCAGGGCCGAGATTACCGGCATCAGGATCATGATGCGGCCGATCGAGGAGGGCACCAGGAAGGCAAGCGCCATGCTGCAGCCGGTGATGCCAGCAATCAGCATCGGGTAGGTCCTGAACGGCAGTCGCATCAGAAGCGCCGCGGCACGCTGGTCGAGCCCGGTGTGCTTGATGGCCGCGCCCAGCACCAGTCCGCTGAACAGCAGCCAGAAGGTGGAGGAATGAAAGCCGGAGAAGATCACCTCGGCCGGGGCCGCAGCAGTGGCAACCGCGGCCAGGAAAAAGGCCAGCGCGGTCCAGTATTCCGGCACCGCGGCGCTGGCCCAAAGGCCGAGACAGCCGGTGGAGAGCGCTGCAGCCAGCGCCATGCCGGGAGGCAGGTAGGCGGCGGCCAGCGCCGCGGCGGCGGCGGCGGCCGCAGCAGAGCCTGCAATCCCCCAGAAGGTTCTGCTGCGGGCGAACCTGTGCAGCGTGGCGGCAAGCGGGTTGAGGTGCGGCGGGGCGCTGGTCTGGGTATGATCTGTCATGGCGGCCTCTAATTCCCGGCAAAAGTGAACTGTCTCCGGGTTATGGGTGTGCGGGCGGCGCCAAATCCAATCGTTTTATCCGAGCTGGGGGCTCACGGTTTTCGAGGGGTGGCCGCCAGCGGCCTGGACGAATCCCGCTGGCAGGGTTTTTGGTTCTGCGCAGCGGGCGGCGCGCAGTTGCGTGGTGCCGTGCGGCACCCGGAAAGGGTCAGGCCGGGAGCCGGGTTCCTGCGTGCAAGGCGCGCACGCGGTCCGACAGCCAGTCGAGGTCAGGGTCGGCAATACCAAGGCTGCGCAGATGCGCGGCGGTGTTCCACAGGTAATCGCAATTGGGGCCCTTTTCACCTGCGGCGGCCGCGATGATCCGGGCCTGCTCGCCGCGCTCGAAACCGCAATACTGCGGGTGTTCACGGTTCACCACATAGGTCAGCGCAGTCACCTCGCGCCCGTCGCGGAGGGCGAGCCGGGTGGTGATTTCGCGGTAGGCCGGGTTGAACAGTTCACGCGCGCGCAGACCCTCCAGGACAGGTTCTTCCTGCCCCTGCGGCACCGCCAGCGCAACTCCGTGGCAGGCTTCGCGCGGCGCTGCGTCCAGCGCCAGCACCAGGCCTGGCTGCTCGGAGGTGCCGCGGTAGCGCAGCGAGCACAGGCAGAAGCGCCGCTTCCAGCCGTCGAGCCGCGCCGGCACCTGTTCGGCGGGATGGAAACCCGGGTTCCAGATCAGCGATCCGTAGCCGAAGACCCAAAGTTGTTCCGGCATGCTGAGGCTCCTTTCAATTAGCAAAATGCAGGCGGCCGGAGCGCGGGGGAGGGCGCTCCGGCCGCCGTGGTGCAGCGTTCAGGGCTCGATGGCCTGATAGGCCTGCACCAGGCTGGTGTAGGGCGGCAGGAATACCGACTTCACACGGCCGCCGGCACGGACCGTGTCCTTAACGTCAAAGTGCAGATGTACCGGCAGCTCCGAAAGCCAGCTGTTGGACACCTTGCCGATACGGTCGCCCTTGGAGACGCGGTCCATCGGCTCCACCTGGAGGCTTTCCATGTCGAGGTGCACATAGCGGTAGAGCGTGCCCGCGGGCGACTGGATGGTGACGGCAAAGCGGCCTACCTGCGCCACCACGCCGTCCGCGGCGGCGACCGCCCAGTGCTTGCCGGCCTCGCAGGTCGCCGGGCGGATGTCCTGGCCCTGGTGGCCTCCGGAAGCGCAGAGCGGCAGATCGGCGCGCCGGAACTCGCAGAAGTTGTCGCGCCAAGGGTAGGAGTAGTTCACCGGATCGCACTCGCTGCCGCCCCCGCCCTTGAAGCCGCCGGGGGCGTAGGCATGCGAATTGGCATAGGCCGGGCCGCTTTCCAGCGGGAAGCGCATATCCGGGAAGAACACCCTGGTGCTGGTCACGCCGGTGCCGGTATCTTCGATCAGATCGCCGGGCTCCAGGAACCGCGCGGGTTCGTCCGCCTGTACCGCGTGCCCGAGGACCAGGGCCGCTGCAAGAACATAGGTCCGGATCATTCTGCGGGTCCTTTCACGGCGATCAGGCTTTCCGCCAGAGTGGTCAGGTATGCGGGCTCGATGCAGCGGGGGTCCTTCGTGGGCTGGTCGCAGGTGATCCGCAACGTATAGAAGGCGCCGAAACGCGCGAGGCTGTAGTCCGCACCGTCCCCCGTGGACTCGTAAGCGCCGGTTTCATGGTGCACTTCAAGTTCGCCCTGAGCGTCCACCACCGAATGCGCCCCCAGAACGCTGACCTGTGCGCCCTCCAGCGTGTAATAGGCGGCGTAGGCCGTGCCCTGGCTGGCAAACAGCGGCGGCGAGGCTTTGGCCTCGGCGCCAAGGATCAGCACCGGCAGCCGGGTCTCCTCCAGACCATCCGGCCCAGCCGCGGCAAAGGCGTCGAGGGTTGCCGCGTCCTGCGCGCGGGCTGCCGCCGCAGCTTCGGCGGCGGCAGGCCAGTCGATGCGGGTGAACATCCGCTGGGGGCTGTCGACGGCGAGGGAAGGCGCGGCCGGCAGCAGCGCGAGCGCAAGGCCCGCGAGATGGGGTTTGCAGTTCATATCCGGTTCTCTCTGTTGAAGAAACAGCCGCGCGCGGAGCAGGCGCCCCTGCGCGGCTATGGCAGCCGCCCTGTTCAGGCGGTTTCCAGCGCCCGCTTGCGCGCCTTTGGCGCAACGTCGCGCTTGCTCTTGGCGTGCAGCCGGGTCATCTGGCCGATGATATTGCGGCGGTGCATCTCCTCGGTCCCGCCGACGCTGCAGAAGGCCAGCGCATCGCGCAGGAAGGTCGACACCTCGCCCTCGTGGTAGCCCTTGCTGCCATAGAGCTTCAGCAAATCCACCGCGCCTTCGGTGACCGCCTCCGCCCCGGCCAGCTTGGCAATCGAGCAGGACATCGCCGCCTCGGGCGCGCCGGTGAGCAGCTGGTGCAGCGCGCCATAGGCCGTCCACTTTGCCGTTTCCGCCGCAATCCTGAGATCGGTGAGCTTCTTCTGCACGTATTGATGCTCGATCACCGGCACCCCGAAGGTCTGCCGCTCACGCGCGTAGTCCATCGCCGCCGCCAGCATCGGCTCCACCAGCCAGGCAGCGGCAAGGCCATAATACAGCCGGCCGAGTGAGACGATGCTGACCAGGTTGCGCAGGCCCTCGCCGGGGGTGCCCAGCAGGTTGCCATAGTGCAGCGGCACGCTGTCAAAACGCATCGGTCCGGTCGGCAGGTCCAGATTGCCCAGCTTGCGGTCCGGTGGGCCGGTGTGCAGCCCCTCGCTTCCCGCATCCAGCAGCACCAGGGCGGTGCCGTCGCGGTCATGCCCGGCCAGCTTGCAGACCACGAGGGTGAAGCTGGCCACCGGCGCGTGTGCGATATTGTACTTGGCGCCGTCCAGCACGAAGGTCTCGTTCGGTCCGGGGCTCAGCACCGAGGAGGTCGCCCGCACGTCGGTGCCGGTGTCGGGGTCGGCGATGGCGGTGGCGCTGAGCTCGCCGCGCAGGATGCGGCCCAGGTATTCGCGCTTCTGCGCCGGGGTGCCGAACAGGTCCAGCGCCCGCACCATGCCGGCTTGCGCGATCACTGACAGCAGCAGCCCGGGCGCACGGATGCCCGAGGCCAGGCCTTCAAGCGCTGCGGTGAAATCCCACCAGCTGCGGCCGCGGCCGCCGTACTCCTCCGGCACGATCATTTGCCACAGCCCGGCGCTGGTCAGCTGATCCCAGGTGCGCTGGTCGAAGGCCCGCCGCCCGAGACGCAGCTCGTCCTGGTCGGTTCGGCAGGCGATCGAGGCGTATTCCGCCCGGATCGCCTGCTGCGCGCCGCTCCATTGCAGATCCATCATGCCGCTCCTTTTACGGTGACTTGCATCTCATGCACCTCAGTTGCCTTCCTGAAAGGCGGCAACCGCGGCCTTGAAGGCATCCGGCACCGGGTAGGTGGCTTGCTTTTCGTAGTCGAACATCACATGAACCGAGCCCGCCTTCGCCACGATGCGCCCATCCGCCCCGCCCAGCCGCATCTCGTGCGACATCTCGAAGCTCTTGCTGCCGAACTTGGTGACCCGGCTCAGCACTACCAGTTTCTCGCCGTACATCGCCTGGGAGACATAATCGCAGGAAGTCTTCACCATGATGTGCGGCAGCTTCTGCGACTTGGGCAGCTCCAAAAGATTGTGCATGTATTCCAGATACGCTGACTGCATGTAATCGTAGTAGACCGGGCTGCTGACGTGGCCCATGGAGTCGGTGTCGCGGTACCGGATGTCGATCGGTGTCTCGAATGCGCGTTGGGTCATGAAGGTTGCTCCTGTTGGCTGGAAAGGTTACTGCGCGGCCCCCGGGCGGGCGCCGCGCTGCGGGTGGTGGGCTGGCGGCAGGGGCCGTGGATGGTGAAGCCCATCGGCACCGGGCCGAAACTGCGCAGAATGGTGAGGCCGTATCGCTCCGCCGCGCGAAGCGTGGTGATGCAGCCATCCGCGCGGCCCTCGGCACACTCCGCCGCCGCCAGAACGTTGCTGGCGGCATAGATCCGCTGCATCGACGGCGGCAGCAGCTTCTCCGGCGCCGGATGCGTCGCGCAGAGCACCGGCATCTCCCCGGTCGAGGAGGCCAGCACCATGTTGTCGGTGTTCATGATGAACACGTCGATCAGCCTGAGATTGCCGAGATGCTCGTAGATGATCGAATGCAGCTGCGGGTAGGCCACCACGCTCAGCAGCACCGAACCAGGTGCCCCTGCCACCGCGCTCGCCGCCTGTTCCATCGAGCGGTGCAGGGAGACCGCGGCATTCGGGCATTTACGCCCGGCCCAGGCCAACGCGGCCTTTTCGCAATTCGTCCCGGATGGCCCCAGAGTGTGAATACGGCCCACCCAAGCATATTCCGCTTCGGATGAAATTGAGCTGTTATAGGCAGGAGTTTCAATTTGGACGTTCATGACACAGGCAGTCCTTCGGAAGGCACAAGAAAAGAAACATAAATTCCGAATCCGGAAACTTCCGGGCTGCCTCGCGGAATTAAATGGCAGCGCGGGATTTCGGGTTAAATATAACGAGTTTGATCTGTTTCCGGTGATTTCGAATCCGGGTCTTGCGGGTTATGGAAGCCGAGCGGGGGATTCTAAACAATTCAAAAAAACTGATAGCTCCCCTCGGAATCGGTGAAGGGGTAAGGCTAATACTGCGCAGGCCGGCGGCAGGCGCAGCCGAAAAGGCACCGCAGCGGGGGCGGCGCCTTCTGGTGCGTCCGGACGGAAGGCGAAGGGAGATCGGGCAGTGCTCAAGCTGCCCGGGCGCTGCGGCCACACCCGCCGAATAGATCCAGGCAGCGCTCGAACCATCGCTGCACCGGGTCAGCAGCGCCGAGCAGCGCACCCGGGCAGCAGACGTGATACCATTGCAGGGTGCCAAACAGGATATAGTCGGCAAACAAGGACTTTTCGCCCCCTAGCCACTCCCGGTCCGACAGCAGGTCGCGGACCGGGGCCAACTGATCCGGCAGGGTGCCGAGGGCACGGCCGCGGTCTTCGTGCACCTCTTCCAGGGTTTTGCCGAACCGCTGTTCGCGCGCGCTGCGGAAGTAGGCGCGGTCGGCTTCGCTCATCAGACGGTACATGTCCATCACCGCCGCCACCGATAGCGGCGGGTGCAGCATAGTCTTGCAATAGCTTTCCACAAATCGTGACAATTGAATGCCGCCGATGCCCTCGAAAAGACTGGGGGCGCTTGGGTATTTGCGCTCCAGGTGCACGGCGATTTTGAAACTGTCTCCTAATACAGTCCCATTGTCGTTCAGCACCGGAACGCTGGTGAAACGGCCGCCTTCAATTTCGCGAATGGAGGCAAAGGTGACCGGCTCCAGCTTATACTCTAGCTGTTTGTGCTCCAGTGCCATGATCACTTTCCAAACATGCGGCGAATAATGTTCGCCGCCTGCACCGCAGAGGCTGTAGAGAATCCGGGTCATCTATTTCTCCCTGGTTGAATAATGACGTCAGGGTGCAATATTTTCCGGGTGATGCAATGGGGATAATGTACGGTTTTCCGGCGTTTGCGGCGGCTTTACGGAAAGCTGCGGGGCACGGCACCGCCGTACCCCGTGAATCTGCGGTAAGCTGGGGGCTCTTCGGACGGGTGCCTCGGATCAGGCGGCCTGTTCTGCACCCGCCGCGCCGGCACCGGGGCGGGCGGCGAGAATGGCGCGGACCGCCGCGATCACCGGATCCTGCTGGCGGCAGGCGAGATGCGCGAACAGCACGCGGGCGGACTGGCGCAGCTCGCGCAACAGAACGAGACCGCCGTCCGCGGACTGAGCGCCCCCTGAGCCGCTGTGCACCAAGCCGACACCGGCGCCGCTGGCAATCAGCGTGCGGGTCACGGTTTCATCGTCCACATGGATGATGCGCCGCGGGTTCAGCCCGTGGCCCTCCAGCAGCTCCCGTGCCAGCCGCCCGCAACAAGAGGAGCTAGCAGGGAAAATCCACGGAAGATTCTCCAGCTTGGCCCAGTCGGTCTTCTCCCCGGCGGGCAGCAGGCCCGCGGGCGCGGCGAGGTAGACGCAGAAACTGGAAATCTCCAGCGCCGAGAAGCCGCTGAGATCCTCACCCGTTTCCGTGAAGAACCCGGCGTCGATGGTGCCGCGCCGAATGCCCTCCAGAACATCGGAGGAGCTCAGGTTCTGCAGCTCCACCTTCACGTCGGGAAATTGCCGGGACATGGCGGTCAGCAGGCTGCTCACCACCTCGGTGCCCGAATGCCGCCCGGCCCCCAGGCAAAGCTGCCCGGCGAGGCAGCCGCGCAGCCGGGAGGCTTCCTCCAGAAACCGCTGATGCTTGTCCAGAAGCTGGCGTGCCTCGCTCAGAAGGCGCTGGCCGTTTTCGGTCACCGTCATGCCGCGGGGGGTGCGCTGGAACAGGGTGAGGCCCAGGGTTTCTTCCATGCATTTAATATGGGCGCTGACGGCCGGCTGGCTGCGGAACAGCAGCTCCGAGGCGCGTGTGATGCTGCCTTCGCGCGCGACGGTCACAAATGTCTTGAGTTGTTGAATGTCCATTAATTCACCCTTCGTGCGTTCTGGCGCCTGGCCAGTCGGGCGGCAGGCCCCGGAAAGAAAATCAGACGGCCCGGGCGTTGGCGGCGGCTGTGCGCGCGGGCGCCTTAGAAGGGTCTCCCGCCCCTCTCCTTAAGGTTGTATTGCGGAGAGGCAGCGTTTCCAAGAGCTTATCCACGCGGCGCGGGATTTTGGCGCAGGAGCGCCGGCGGAAGGCTGTTCCACGGGCGCGTGACGCAGGAGGCCGCCCTAGCTGTTCTGAGGGGCGGGCGAGATGAATCCGCGCACCGGGTAGGTGCGTCCGAAGGCGCCGGGGTGGCTTTCCACCCGAACTGCGGACCAGTCGTTATCTTCCGATACGTCGATCACAGCCATGCCGAGCGATACCCTGTTGCGGTGCCAATTGGCGTGGTCGATCAGGATCTTGCGGGGCTCCAGAACGCGCGAGACCACCGCGACATGGCCAAGCGGCAGCGAGGGAGTGGCGCGGAAGGCCATCACGGCGCCGACCGTAGGCCTCTGCCGTTTGGCAAAGCCCTCCTGAGCCTGCTGCCACCAGGTCTTGGCATTGCCGTAGATGCTGATGCCGCTGGCGTTGCGGGCAAACGGCACGCACCAGACCCTGTGGCCGCGGGCGCGCAGGGTCTCGGCTTCGGAGACGGCAAAGGCCACCCGCTCGGGGTCGAGCTCGCGGCGGCTGACACCCTCCGGCTGCGGGCTGCAGGCGGAAAGAAAAATCCCGCCCGCTGCCAGTAGCGGCAACAGGCGCAACGGCTTGCGGGCGGGTGATTCAGGCATGTGGTCCCTCGGTCTGTTGGTAAATTTTTAACCAAGCGGATAAAGAACCCGATCCGTTTTGGCGAGCTTCTTGATGCAGCCCGGGTGCTGCTGAGCGGCGGGCCGGCAAAAAACCGCCATCAGCGTGCACGATTGACATGTCTTTTGCCGCGGACCCCTGCGGAGTACTGTCGCGGGTCCCGGTTTCACGGCTGTTCCGGCGTTTTAAGGCGGGCTGATGTCAGCGTTTCGCCGGCATTTCGGCGTGGTTTCTCCCCGGCATTCTTGATATCCCGGCACGGAACAATCCGGCAGCAGAGAGGACGGACGCCATGACAAAGACCCCCAAGGCCGAGCGGCCTGCGCTCTCGGGCACGCCGATTGTGTCCTCGGACCACCTCGCCGGAGACGGCACCGGCTGGGAATTCAGCGAGCTCGAATATGCGATGACGATGACCTACAATGCCTTTTCGAGATGGATGATGCACTGCATGAAGGCGGTGGGTTACAAGGACTTCAACCCGCTCGACATCCTGGTGCTGCACAACGTGAACCACCGCAGCAAGGAGAAGCGGCTCAGCGACATCGCTTTCATGCTTAACATCGAAGACACCCATACGGTGAACTACTCACTAAAGAAGCTGGCTAAGGCGGAGCTGGTGCAAAGCCGCAAGGTCGGCAAGGAGATGTTCTATTCCACCTCGGAACGCGGCAAGGAGGTCTGCGCCGCCTACCGCGACATCCGCAAGACCTGTCTTCTTGAGTCGGCGGAGGCGACAGACCGCGATTACCAGGAGATCCGCCACGTGGCGCGGGTGCTGCGCAGCATATCCGGCCTATACGACCAAGCCTCCCGTTCGGCAGCGTCGCTGTAGCCGCGGCCCGCGGAGCCCGGGCAGGTAGCGCTGCGGGGGGCGAAACAGCGCCTCAGGCCCGGCCGCTGCGCACCAGTGAACCGCCGCCATCGGCGCGCAGCAACTGCAGCGCGTCGCGGCAGCTGTCTTCCGCCGCCCGGTCAACGCAACTGAAGCTGAGGTTCGATCAGATCGGCAAAGCGCGCGAGCATTCGGTGCAGATACTCGGGCGAACTGACGAATTGCTCGTGTATGATCAATCCGCGCACGAAGGAGCGGGCAATGCTCCACAGCACTTCGGCATCGTCCGGCGCCTGCCCTGCACCTGAATACAGCCCGGTGATGGAGGCCAGGCTGGCGCGGTCCCACTCGCGCAGCTGCGGCGCCAGCCGCTGGTTCAGCACCGCATCGGTCCGGCAGGCGACCAGAATTTCCAGCATCGCACGCCCGCCTGCGGTGTTCACCACCCGCTCCCAGATCTCCTGCAGCAGCGAGCGGGCGGTGATCCGCCCGGCCGCGGCCTTGCGCGCCTCGATTGGGCGCAGCGACTGCCCGAGCAGGCGCGCCGCGGTTGCCGCGATAATGTCGTGCCGGTCGGAAAAATGATACATCAGAGCCCCGCGCGACACCGCCGCCTCGGCCTGGATCCGCCCCAGCGTGGTTTCGGCGTAGCCGTGCATGTCGAGGCAGCGGACCGCTGCCTCGCAGATGCGCGCCCGCATGGCGGCCGAGCGCTGCTCGTGTTTCGAGGGTTCGGCTTGCGGCGGGGAATTGGGATCGGTCATGCTGGTCAAGTAGCTGTTGGACGCGGCGTCACACAAGGGTGGCAATTGACCGGGCTTGCTTCAATACGAAAAATACCGACCAAACGGTTTTTATTTTTGGAGCACCGGAGAAGCGGGAGGACGACATGACGCGGAACACCCTGCGGATCGGGGGGGCTTGCGGCTTCTGGGGCGAGGCGTCCCATGCGACCACGCAGCTTCTGACGGACCCGGCGCTGGATGTGCTGGTTTATGACTACCTGGCCGAGATCACGCTTTCGATCCTGGCGCGGGCCCGGGCCAAGGATCCGGCGACGGGCTATGCCGCGGATTTCGTCCGCGATGCGATGGCGCCGAACCTGGCCGCGATAGCGGACCGCGGTGTCCGGGTGCTCAGCAACGCGGGCGGCATGAACCCGCAGGCCTGCGCCGATGCGCTGCGGGCAGAGATCGAGAGGCAAGGTCTTTCTCTGAAGGTCGCGGTGGTGGAGGGCGATGACCTGCGCGGCCGGATTGAAACGGTGGCAGAAGCGCCGGATATGTTCAGCGGCGCGGCCTATCCTCCGCGCGACAAAGTGCTGTCGGTCAACGCCTATCTGGGTGCCGGACCGATGGCAGCGGCGCTGGAGGCGGGCGCAGGTATCGTGATCACCGGCCGCTGCGCGGACAGCGCGCTGACGCTCGCGGCCTGCATGCACGCCTTTGGCTGGCAGGCGGACCAATTGGACCTGATGGCCGCCGGTTCGCTCGCCGGCCACTTGCTGGAATGCGGACCGCAGGCGACCGGAGGCAATTTCACCGACTGGGAGTTCGTGCCGGGTCTCGCCACGATTGGCTATCCGGTAGCGGAGATGCGCGCTGATGGCGTTTTCACTATCGAAAAGCCCGAGGGCACCGGCGGGCTGGTCACGCGCGAAGCCGTGGGCGAGCAGCTGCTTTATGAGATCGGCGATCCGCAGGCCTACCTCCTGCCCGACGTGATCTGCGATTTCTCCGGCGTGACCCTGCGCGAAGTTGGGCCGGGCCGGGTGGAGGTCTCCGGTGCCCGTGGCCGGGCCCCCAGCGGCAAACTGAAGGTTTCGACAACCTGGCATGATGGATTCCGGGCAGGACAGGTGCTGAACTTCAATGGCCGCGGCGCGCGCGCCAAGGGCGGGGCCTATGCGCAGGCGGTGCTCGATCGTGTGGCGGCGAAGCTTTCAGCGTTGAACGCCCCGGGCTTTGACAAGGTGAGCATCGAATGCTTCGGCGGCCGGACCGGGGAGGGGGATTACGAGGAAGTCGCGATGACCGCCGCCGTCCAGCATCAGGATGCGGCCGCAGTGGCGCTGTTTCTGAAAGAGCTGATAGGTGCGGCGCTGGCCACCCCTCCGGGGCTGCATTTCTTCACCGGGGCAGGGCGGCCCAAGCCCTCGCCGGTGGTGGCGCTGCATTCCAGCCTGGTCCCCGCGGACCTGCCGGAGGTCACGGTCACGCTCGATGGCGCGCCGGTTCCGTTTGAGGCAAAATCCGCCGCAGCTTCGGACCGCCACCCGCCGGCGCCGGAGCCGCCGGTGGCCGATGCCACAGGCAAAGAAATGGTCACCGTCCTGCTGGAGGATCTCGCCGTCGCGCGCTCCGGGGACAAGGGGGATGCTGCCAATGTCGGCGTGATGGCCCGCGTGCCCGTATACCTCCCGTGGATCTGGGCCGCGCTGACGCCCGGCGCGGTGGCGGCGCATTTCAAGGGGCTGGCCGAAGGGGCGGTGCAGCGTTTTTACCTGCCGGGCACCGCTGCGATGAATATCTTGATGCACAATGCCCTGGACGGCGGCGGCATTGCCAGCTTGCGCAACGACAGCCAGGGCAAGGGATTTGCCCAACGCCTGCTGTCCCTGCCGGTGGCGGTTCCAGCGGGTCTGGTTTCCAACCCAAGTCGGAGGGCGGGCTGATGGCCTTTGCCAGTCAAATCGATCCTGAAAGCCCCGTGTTCGGTAAGAACCGAAAGGAGATGCTGGAGAAGATTTCCGAGCTGCGCGCGCTTGAGGCGCGCCCGGTTGCCCTGTCCGAAAAGCGCCGCGAGCGGATGCACGGCCGCGGCCAGCTCACCCCGCGCGAGCGCCTGGCGCGGCTTCTGGACCCCGGTCTGCCCTTCCTGCAGCTGCACGCGCTGGCGGGCTACCTGGTGGACACGTCCGATCCCGAAACGTCTGTGCCCGGCTCCTCCACGATCATCGGCATCGGCTACGTCGAGGGCGTGCGCTGCCTGATCTGGGTGGACGACAGCGGCATCAAGGCGGGCGCCTTGGGGCCGATGACCGCCGACGTGATCCTCAGCGCGCAGGAGCTGGCCCTGCGCCAGAAGCTGCCAGTGATCCACCTTGTCGAGAGCGCAGGCGCCAACCTGATGGACTACAAGGTGGAGCAGTGGGCATTTGGCGGCCGGGTGTTCCGCAACCTCGCGAGGCTGAGCGCCGCGGGCCTGCCGACGATTGCAGTGCTGCACGGGCCTTCGACCGCGGGCGGAGCCTATATGCCCGGTATGTCTGACTACGTGATCGGAGTGAAGAAGAACGGGCTGGCGGCGCTGGCGGGCACTGCGCTGGTGGCCGCCGCCACGGGCGAACAGGCCGACGAGCGCGAGCTGGGCGGTGCGGAGATGCACGCCAGCGTTTCCGGCCTGGTGGAATACCTCGCCGAGGATGATGCCCACGCGATCCGCCTGGCGCGCGGCGTGATGCGCGATCTGGACTGGAACGGCTCCCTGCCGCCGGACAACCGCCCGGGCTTCGACGAGCCGGTCCTGCCGCCCGGGGACCTCGCCGGGGTGGTGCCACTGGACTACCGCACGCCCTATGACGTGCAAGAGGTCGCCGCGCGCATCGTGGACGGCTCCCGGCTCAGCGGCTTCAAGCCGGGCTACGGGGCAGCGACGGTCTGCATAAAGGCGCATCTCCACGGCATGCCGGTGGGGCTGATCGGCAACAACGGCCCGATCGACCCGGCGGGCGCCAGCAAGGCCGCACAGTTCATCCAGCTCTGCGGGCAGGCGGGCACGCCGCTGGTCTTCCTCAGCAATACCACCGGGTTTATGGTCGGGACGGAGTATGAGCAGGCCGGCATGATTAAGCACGGCTCGAAGATGATCCAGGCAGTAACCAACGTAGATGTGCCCCGCATCACGCTATATATCGGAGCCAGCTTCGGAGCCGGAAATTACGGCATGAGCGGTTTCCCCTACGAGCCCGATTTCCTGTTCGCCTGGCCCAATGCGGTCACCGGCGTGATGGGCGGCGAACAGGCGGCGGGCACGATGAACATGGTCGCCCGCGCCGCCGCGAGGCGCCAGGGCGCAGAAATTGACGAACAGCGCCTGGCCAAACAGAGCGCGGCGCTGAAGGCGCATTTCGACCGGCAGCACAGCGCCTTTTACACTTCGGGCCGCTGCCTAGACCACGGCATCATCGACCCGCGCGACACCCGCAAAGTACTGGGCTTCTGCCTGGAAACCTGCCGCGAAGCACGGGCCCGCCGCCTGAACCCCAACTCCTACGGCGTCAGCCGGTTCTGACGAGGGCAAAGCGATGAATGATCTGCCGCAAGATCCGCCCCTGTCCGCTCCGGCAAGCAGGCCTTTATCCCTGGCCTCCGTTCTGATTGCCAACCGGGGCGAGATCGCCTGCCGCATCATCCGCACCGCGAAGGCGCAGGGCCTGCGCACAATCGCGGTCTACTCCACGGCCGATGCCGGGGCGCCGCATGCAGCGCTGGCCGACGAGGCGGTGCCGATTGGCCCCGGCCCGGCGGCTGAAAGCTATCTCAGCGCGGAAAACGTACTGGCGGCCGCGCGGGCCACGGGCGCAGAGGCAATTCATCCGGGCTACGGCTTCCTGTCGGAGAACCCCGCCTTTGCCCGCGCGGTTGAGGCTGCCGGGCTGGTCTTTATCGGCCCTTCGGCCGCCGCGATTGAGGCGATGGGCAACAAAGCCGAGGCCAAGCGGCTTATGATTGCGGCTGGCGTGCCCTGCGTTCCGGGATACGAGGGCGCGGAGCAGTCGGAATCCGTGCTCACCGCCAAGGCACGGGAAATCGGCCTGCCGGTGATGGTCAAGGCCGCGGCCGGCGGCGGCGGGCGCGGCATGCGCCTGGTGACGCGCGACGGCCAGCTGGCCAGCGCCATTGCGCTGGCCCGTTCGGAGGCGCAGAACGCTTTCGGCTCCGGCGAGCTGATCATTGAGAAGGCCATCACCGCGCCGCGCCATGTGGAGGTGCAGGTCTTTGCCGATGCCCATGGCAACGTAGTCCACCTGGGCGAGCGCGATTGCTCGGTGCAGCGGCGCCATCAGAAGGTGGTCGAAGAGGCACCCTGTCCGGTGATGACACCGGAATTGCGTGCCCGCATGGGGCAGGCCGCCGCCGATGCCGCCCGCGCAGTCGATTACCGAGGCGCCGGAACCGTGGAGTTTCTGCTCGAGGCAAGCGGTGCCTTTTATTTCCTTGAGATGAACACCCGCCTGCAGGTGGAACACCCGGTGACGGAGATGATCACGGGCCTGGACCTTGTGGCGCTGCAGCTTGCCGTGGCGGGCGGCGCGCCTTTGCCGCTCAGGCAGGAGGATCTGCGGCTTGACGGCCACGCCATCGAGGTCCGGCTCTATGCCGAAGACCCGGCGAATGAATATCTGCCGGCCACGGGACGCATCGGGTTGTGGCAGCCGGCCAGCGGGCCGGGCGTCCGGGTCGATGCGGGGATCGCGCCCGGGCAAGAAGTGCCGCCGTTCTACGACCCGATGCTGGCCAAAATCATCGCGCATGGCGATACCCGCGAGGTGGCGCGGGCGCGGACGCTCCAGGCGGTCCGGGAAACGGTGCTTCTTGGCGTGAAGACCAACAGCGCTTTTCTCGCGGATGTATTGGCCCTGCCCGGTTTTGCCGCAGGCGAGGCGACAACGGCGCTGCTGGAGCAGGCCTATCCGGAGGGCTGGGCGGAGGCCCCGCTGTCCCCGTCCGATCTGGCGCTGGCGGCTGCCTTGCTGGGCCAGCGTGACCAGGACCGCGCCTTTGCGGCCGCCGGGTATCTGTCGCGCAGCCTGCTGGGGTGGGCTTCCGCGCCGCTGCCGTTCGCCACGACGGTGCTGATCCACGAGGGCAGCGAGCATGCCCTGGAGATGCGTTGCATTGGAGCGGCCTGGGAGGTGCGGTTTGAAGGAGACAGCCTCACGGTAGAGCTGACTGCAAAGGATGGGGACCGGGTCCGCGCGAAGGTCGGCGGCGCGTCCATTAACTGTACAGCCTGGCTTGACGGTGAGCGGGCGGAGCTTGCGATCGGCGCGCGCCGCCTGAGCTTCCAGCGCAAGCAGCCGGGCGCGCAGGAGGGCGCGGGCGCGGCCGGCGGCCGCATCACCGCGCCGATGCCCGGCCTGGTGCAGGAGGTGCTGGTGCGCGAGGGCCAGACCATCGCGAAGGGAGGGACCCTCGCGGTTCTGGAGGCGATGAAGATGCAGCACCAGCTCACCGCGCCATTTGACGGCACGGTCATTGGCGTGCGCGCCAAGGCGGGCCAGCAGGCAGCGGCGGGCGAGGTGCTGATCGAGATCGAGGAAGCGGCGCAATTAACGGCCAAGGCCCGGGTTCCCGGATAATCCGCCATGTGACCGTAGCAGCTGTATACCTGCCCCTGCGCGTCCGCTAACTCAGACACGGTCCGGCTGGACCCAAGCCAGGCGCCCGCAACTTCCTCAGGGCGCGGTTTCGCCAGCGCCAGGCCGGTCCTGCTATGGTCAGTGCGGAACTGAACGTGACCGGTCTAGACATGCGGCGGCCGGCGCGCCCAAGGCTCAACCGTCAACGGGGTGCTGCCGGCGGCCATGCCGTTTCTGCCTCCTGCGGAGGCCGCGCTTGCCGCTCAGGTCCGTGCCGCCTCGAACGCCTGCCAGGCCTTCTCGAAGGCCGCGAAGTCGAACTGCGGCTGGCGGGCCGGCTCCAGGATCAGCTTTTCGGTTTCGAGCAGCTTTAGGATTGCCGCCTCAAGGCTCCCGGTCACCTCCGGCGGGATCACCAGCGCGCCGTGGCGGTCGGCATGCACCAGGTCGCCGTCATGGATGGTGAGCCCGAAGATCTCGACCGGCGTGCCGACCTCGCGCACATGCACGAAGCCGTGGCTCGGCCCGACCGAGCCCGCCACCACCGGGAAGCCCTCCGGCAGGTCGCCAAGGTCGCGCATCACCCCGTTGGTGAGCGCGCCGCTGATGCCGAAGCCCTTGTGCACGGTGGTGTTGATCTCGCCCCAATAGGCGCCGATGCAATGCGGGAAGTCCAGGTCCTCGACTACGGTGACCGAGGGCCCGCTGCCGCTCGCCATGTGGCGGTAGTAGTCCATCCGGCGCTTGCGGATCACTTCGGGCGGCTCCTCGGGCGGGGACACCGCGGCGATCTTCGCGGTGCGGGCGTAGCCGACCATGGCGCCGGCACCAGGGTCGGAGCACAGCATGGTGCCGCGGGTGAAGGCATCAAAGCCGCGCTTGCCCTGGGCCACCTCGATGGCGTTGCAGACGGTGGGCGTGTCGACCCGTTTCAGCAGGTCCAGAAGCGATTGTTTCATAGCGTCTCCAGCCAGCGGATCAGCGCCGCCGTGGTTTGTTCAGGTTGTTCCAGGGTGGGCAGGTGGCCCGCTTCCTCGATGATCTCCAGGCGGCTCTGCGGCATCAACTCATGCATCAGCTCGTGCCGGGCGACCGGGCAGAGCGCGTCCTCGCGCCCGCAGAGCACCAGTGCCGGGCCGCGGTATGCGCGCAGCGTGGCGGCCTGGTCACTGCGGCTGCGCAAGGCCTTGGATTGGTTCACAAAAACATCCGGCCCTAGGCCCACGGCCATCTCCATGCAGATATCGAGGATTGCCGCCCGGTCCGGGCCGGGCGCGAGGTAGTTCGGCTTCATCTCCTCCGCCATCACCCGGCGCAGCCCGCCGTGGCGCACCGCCTCGATCTGCGGCGCGCGCCGGGCCTTGACCTCCTCCAGCTCGGCCAGCGGGTTGGTGTCCATCAGCGCCAGCCCCGCGATACGCCCGGGCGCCTGGCGCAGGATCTCCATCGCGAGGATGCCGCCCATCGAAAGCCCGGCGACGGCAAAGCGCGGCGGCGCATAGGACAGAACCTCCGCCGCCAGTGCCGCCATCCTGTCATGCCCGCCCATCGGCGCGGTCAGGATCGGCACGGTTCCGGACAGCGCCGCGATCTGCGGCGCAAACAGCCGCGCGTCGCACATCATGCCGGGCAGGAGCAGCAGCGGCGTCATCGGACCAGCGCCGCCCCCTCGGAGAGCGCCGCGAGCTTGGCATAGGCGATGTCGGGATCGACCGCGCCGAAGCCTGCAAAGGTGCCAAAGCCGCAGTCGCTGCCCGCGATCACCCGTTCAGCGCCGACGATATCAGTGAACCTTGCGATCCGCTGCGCCACCAGCTCCGGGTGCTCGACGAAGTTGGTGGTGGTGTCGACGACGCCGGGCACCAGCACCTTGTCCTCCGGGATCTCAGCCTTGCGGTCGCGGAACACGGTCCATTCGTGGGCGTGGCGCGGATTGGAGGTCTCGAACAGCACGTAGCGCGACTTGGTGGCCATCAGGGTGGAGAACACCTTGTCCATGCCGATGTCGCAGCAATGCGGGCCCTCGTAGTTGCCCCAGCAGATGTGGACGCGCACCTTTTCGGCGGGCACGTCCTGCAGCGCATGGTTCAGCGCCTCGACATGCAGGTTTGCGATCTTCACGAACTCCTCGTCCGTCAGGTCGCTGAACAGCATGTGCCGCGACAGCGCGAGGTCGGGGCAGTCGAGCTGCAGATCAAGCCCCGAGGCCGCGATGGTCTCGTATTCCGCCTTCATCGCATCGGCCAGCGCGGCGAGATAGGCCTCGCGGGTCTTGTAGTAGTGGTTCTGCAGGAACAGCGAGATGACGCCGGGCGAGGCGGCATTCATGAAACCGCGCTGCGCGCCATGCACGGCCACCGCCGCCTTCAGGTTGGCGATGTCCTTCTCCAGCTCGCCCTGGCCCTTGGAACGCACCTCCCCGGTGCACATGGGGCGGGCGTATTGCGGCGTGCCGCCGCCCTCGGCGAGGCGTTTCAGGAAGCCCGGGAACATCTTGAGATCGGCCGGTGCATTGCGCGGGGAATCCCCGGAGAACCCGGTGTAGCGATCCTTCACGTAAGTGGCATAGGAGATCTTCGAGGTCTCCCCGTCGCTCACGATATCCACCCCCGCCTGAACCTGCCTGTGCACGGTGTCCGAGACGGCCGCCGACATGCAAGCGTCAAAACCGTCCTGGTCGAAGGGCTCCTCGCGCTCGCGGGCAAAGATGAAATCCACCACCTCCTGCGTGCGCGGCAGCGAGCCCACATGGGTTGTCGCAATCCTGGTCATGGCGGCGTTCCTTTTTCTTCCGGTCATGTATTTGTCCTGCCGCGGGCGGCAGGCGGGCCCGCCCCGGGGAGGGGCGGGCGCCGGCAAAAGGGGCTCGATGCGCCTTTTGCCGGCTCCCTGCTGCCAGCCAGCCTTGCCGTCAGCCGTTCCAGGTGGCGCCGGCCGGGTCGTCGGTGGCGGTGATGCGGTAGAGTCCTGCGGTGCCGGTCATCGAGGGCGCGGCGCTGTAGCGCTCGCCGGGCAGCACCAGCGCGGTGTCGCCGTTCGACAGAGTGGTCTCCACGTCGTTGATGGTGATGCGCCAGTGGCCGCTGGCAGGCATCAGAACCACCGGCTTTGCGGCCTCGGCCTGTTCGCTCACGGCCGAGCCGCGGGTGAGGAAATCGACCTCGAAGCCGGGCTTGTCCTTGATCAGCGCGTCTTCACCGATGACCTTGGCCGGCTTGTTCGCCGCCAGCGCCATCAGGTCCCAGTAGCGGGCGACGTATTTGCCGATCACGTTCTCAATCGGCACCTCGGGGTAGGCCTTCAGCTCTTCCTCGCTCAGCACCGGCATCGGCTGCACGTTGTGCGGCAGCTCTTCGCCTTTCTTGCTGTCATAAAGCACGCCGTTGTTGCCGAGCATCAGCCCGTGCGCCCTGGCGTCCTCGATCACCTGCGGGGCCCAGGTCACGCCGCCGCCCGCGTCGTCGCCGCCGAGGATCGACATGATCATGCCGTAGTCCTGGCCGACGTTTTCAAAGCCGCGGAACATGCCGGTGGGGATGTTGAAGATATCGCCTTCCTCGGCGATGAATTCGCCCGCGGTGCCGTAGCGGCCCCAGAAGAAGCGCCAGCGGCCCTTGGCGACAAAGAACACCTCGGCGGTGGTGTGGCTGTGCAGCGAGTTGCGGCACTTGGGCGGCTGGCCCGCGGCGCCGATGTTGAAGCCGATCTTGTCGGTGATGTGCACGTGCTGGTCGGGGCTTTCGCTGACGCCGCCGCCGATGATGGTGAAGTTCTCCTTCTGGTCGGAGCCCGGGGTGTGGGCGTCGATGAAGGCGGTCTTGCAGGGTTTCAGCTCGCCGTAGCGGACGATGCGGTCCTGGATGGTGCTCATGTCTTTGATCCTCTTGAAATCTGGTTTGAAACGGCCGGTTCAGCCCGGGCGCCCGGGCGGGCGGTTGTTCAGCCGCCGGGCGCGCAGGCTGGCACGGTGGGTGTGAAACCGCAGCGCCGCCTCGCTGGCGTCCAGAGGAGAGGCACCGGGCCTCATTCAGAGATCGCCCGTCTGCAGCAGGATCTGCTTCCAGACCGAGGTTTCGTCGAACAGCGTGTACTCGCGGCGCAGGCCCCAGGGGCCGAACTCGGCGTGGCTCGCGCCCAGCACGAAGACTTCGGCGCCGGTCGGCCTGCCGAAGACGCCCCAGCCGTCGTGTTTGCCATGCAGCGTCCAGCGCAGCGCGGCGCGCGGCGGCATCATCGGGTCGTCGCGGCCGATCTGGTGGTGGATCTTGAACTCCGCGTTCGGGAAGGCGGCGCGCAGCCCCATCCAGAAACGGTCCACCGGGCCGAAGCTGTGGCCGGTGACGCCGCCGGGATATTCCGACTGCACCGCGCGGTCGTATTCGCTTTCGATCACCCGCATGTCGGCATTCATGATCCGGGTCAGGATATCGGCGTACTTCTGGCCCCATTCATTGTCATTGCCGTTGCCCTTGTAGGGGCCGGGCTGCTCGTTTGCCGGGGTGTAGGGCTGCACGCAGGCCTCTGGCCCGCCCTCGCGTTCGATCAGGTCGCGGGCATAGTCCTTGGGATTCCAGCCCATCTGGCGCACGATGGCGCCCTGGTCGCGGATCAGCCATTCGTCGTTGATCTGGTTGTTGATCGCGTGGCAGTCGGCGATGATCCGGTAGGTGAGCTTCTTGCCCGTCGCCTTGCCGTAGACACCGTCGCCCAGGTGGGTCGCGGTGGACAGCAGCCGGTGCGAGGACAGCATGCCTTCTTCCGGGGTGCCGGACCAGATGACATCTTCGCCCAGGAGGGTGCGGTCGGGGAACTCGGCAAGCGTCGCCATGGTCGCGGCGATCACGCCCTCGTTGCCGGTCACCACCGAGGCGGGCGAGCGCACGACGATGTCCGACGCGTAGTAGTCATGCAGCGTGGCAATGCCGCGGTCTTCCCAGATCTCCTTGGTGATGCCAATGATGTAATCCGGGAAGTCTTTGAACTTGGGGTCAAAACCCTTCATGTCTTCCATCCTTCAGGTATGCGGGCAGAGCCGCGGACGATAAGCGGGCCGTCGATCTCGACCCGGCGCGGACGCACTTCGGCGTCCTCGATCTTGGCCAGGATGATGTCGACGGTTTCGGCCACCATGCGGTTTGCCGGCTGGCGCACGGTGGTGAGGTCGTAAGTGGGCCAGGCGGCAACTGCGACGTCATCGTAGCCGATGACCGAGACGTCGCCCGGCACGCTGAGGCCCAGCTCGAAGCGCAGCGTGTCCATCACGGCGATGGCCATGTGGTCGTTGGCCACGAAGACCGCGTCCGGCGGATCCTGCGCGAACATGCGGCGGGTGGCCTCCTGGGTCTGTTCGGTCACGAAGTTGCCGACCTCGCGCGCGTGCAGCGCAGCGCCGCCCGCTTCCAGCCCGGCGCGGAAGCCCGCCTCGCGGTCGCGCTGGGTGGAGGCGCCCTCCCAGCCCGCGATATAGCCGATCTTCCTGTGCCCGCCCGCGAGCAGGAACTCCGCCGCCTTGCGCCCGCCCGCCACGTTGTCGGAGGTCACCGCCGACATCGAGGGATCGTCCTGCGCCCGGTTGAACAGTACCATCGGCACGCCAGCTGCCTGGCAGCGGGCGGAGAGGTCCGAGGACAGCGCAACCGAGGCCGCGATGATGCCGTCGACCTGGAAATCCAGGATCTCCTCGACCACGCGGTCGATGTTGCCGGCCGAATGGGAGGCGAGGAAGACCAGCACGTGATAGCCGCGCTCCTGCAGCGCGTTGGTGAGCTTCTCCAGCGCCTCAGGGTAGAACTGGTTGTTGAGGTAGGCCACCACCAGCCCGATGATCCCGCTCTTGCCCGAAACCATGGCGCGGGCCAGCACGTTGGGCCGGTAGCCCAGCTCGTCAGCCGCCTTGCGCACCTTCTCGATGGTCTTCTTCGAGGCCGAGGCGCCCGGTGTGAACACTCGGCTGACCGCCGACTGGCTGACGCCTGCGCGGCGGGCGACGTCCATGGATGTGACCTTGCTCGTGCCCATCAGTCTGCCGTCCAGCCGCCGTCCACCAGCATCGCGGTGCCGGTGACCAGGGCCGAAGCGTCCGAGGCGAGGTAGACCACCGCGCCCATGATGTCCTCGATCTCGCCCGGGCGGCCGAGCTTGATCTTGTCGAGCACCCAGGCGCGCTTTTCCGGATCGTCGAAGGTGGGCCGGGTGAGGTCGGTCAGGATGAAGGTCGGGCAGATGGTGTTGATGCGGATCTTAGCGGGTCCGAATTCCAGCGCCATCGCCTTGGTGAAGCCTTCGACCGCGAACTTGGACGCGCAGTAGACCGCGCGCTCACGGCCGCCAACGTGGCCCATCTGGCTGGAGATATTGATCAGCGAGCCGGGGCGGCCGGCGGCGATCAGCCCTTTGGCCACCGCTTGGGTGAGGAAGTAGGCGCCGCGCACGTTCACATCCATCACCGCGTCGAAATCCTCCGGCGCGGTGTCGACGGCCTTGCCATGCCGGGCGGTGCCGGCGGAGTTCACCAGGATGTCGAAGGGCCCGTTTGCCGCCACTGCTTCTGCCGTGGCGGCGACGTCTCCCACATCCAGTTGCAGCACCTTTGCCGCCCAGCCGCGGGCGGCCATTCCCGCGGCGACCTCCTGCAGCGCGTCCGTGCGGCGCGCTGCAAGGGTGACCTCGGCCCCATGCTCCGCCAGTGCCACGGCAGAGGCCATGCCGATGCCGGAGGAGGCGCCCGCGACAAGCGCGCGCTTGCCCTTCAGGCTGAAACTGGGGGTGCTGGGGAATTGGGTCATGTCATGCCTCGCCGACGGGAAATGGAATGCCGCCTGGCACGCGGGCCTTGTTGAACTCGCGCAGGCGCGCAAAGACGTCTACGCCCAGCTGGCGGTAGGCGTCCAGCAGGTCGACCGTCACCCAGTTCTCCCGGATCTTGCCGTTCTCCAGCCGCCAGAAGTCCAGCGAGCGCATGGTGATGCGCTGGCCCGAGGGCGCGATGCCCATCCAGCCGTCGTGGGTCACCGTCTGGATCATGTTGGGCCAGCCGGTCACCGCGGCGTATTCGCCGTCGCCGAAGAAGTGATAGGTGATGTCGGAGACGTATTTGCCGCGGTCGGGCATGCCGTTCAGGAACGGGATCTGGTGCCAGTTGCGGAACCCCGAGATGCCGCGGCCGGTGCCGATGCCCGCAGGGCCGTACCAGTTCATCCGCTCGTGCCAGAACTTCGGCATCTCCATCACCTCCGGGCCGCCCTGGCTCGGGTGTTTCTTCAGATGATTGAGCATCTCGACGATATGCGCGCAGGAAGCCTGGGATTTCTCCTCGTCCCAGGGCCCCGGCACGATGCCGTCGTGCGTGGCCGGGCCGGGGATGCAGAACTCGAGGCCGAGCGAGGGCGCCATCGGCCAGGCGTTTGCCTGCATCATCACCTCGGGGATGTCCCAGATGGTCTGGATCTCGACCACGCGGCCTTCCTCGAAGCGGCAGAACTCGTGGAAGCGCATGTGGGTCAGGTGGCCGGTCGGCGGGATGTCCAGCCAGGGCTGCACGAAGGTGCCGTAGTAATGGCCGCCGCAGCCGATCCAGTCGCCGCCGTGCTCGGTGCGCCCGCCCATTACGATCCAGTCGCGGCGCTCCAGGTCCGGCATGGACTGCAGCAGCGGCGCATAGCAGGTGTCATAGAGCTCCGCCGGCCCGGTCAGGTCGCCGAAGGGGTGGCACATATGCACCACCGCGTCCGGTGCGATCAGCTCATCCAGCGCGGCGCGTACGCCCTTCTCGCTGAAGTCGCGCATCGCGTCCCGCATCGGCGCGATCACCGCCTTGTTTCGGGTGTGGGTATCGGTGGTCATTCTGCGGCCTCTCCGTAGGCCACATTCTTGCCGCCATAGCGGCGGACCCGGATGTTGCACTGCTCGGCGTGGCCCACGAAGCCTTCGAGCATGCAAAGCCGCGAGCCGTATTCGCCGATCATGGTGGCGGCCTCGTCGGTGGTAACCTTCTGATAGCTGTGGGTTTTCAGGAACTTGCCCACCCAAAGCCCGCCGGTGTAGCGGCCCGCCTTCTTGGTCGGTAGGGTGTGGTTGGTGCCGATCACCTTGTCGCCGTTGGCCACGTTGGTGCGGGGCCCGAGGAACAGCGCGCCGTATGAGGTCATGTTCTCCTGGAACCAGTCGTCGCGGTCGGTCATCACCTGCACGTGCTCGGAGGCGATGTCATCGGCGACCTGGAGCATCTCCTCATAGGTGTCGCAGACGATCACCTCGCCGTATTCCTCCCACGACACCTTGGCGGTGCCGGCGGTGGGCAGGATGCCCAGCAGGCGGTCGATCTCGCTCAGGGTTTCCTCGGCCAGCTTGCGGGAGTTGGTGAGCAGCACGCAGGGGCTGTTGTAGCCGTGCTCGGCCTGGCCCAGCAGGTCGGTGGCGCAGAGCTCGGCGTCGGCGGCGGTTTCATCGGCGATTACCATGGTCTCGGTCGGGCCTGCAAAGAGGTCGATGCCGACGCGGCCGAAAAGCTGGCGCTTGGCCTCGGCCACGAAGGCGTTGCCGGGGCCGACCAGCATATGCACCGGGTCGATGGTCTCGGTGCCGATTGCCATGGCGCCGATCGCCTGGATGCCGCCCATCACGTAGATCTCATGCGCGCCGCCCAGGTGCATCGCGGCGATCACCGCGGCGTTGGGCTTGCCCTGGAACGGCGGGGTGCAGGCGATGATGCGCGGCACGCCCGCGACCTTGGCGGTGGCCACCGACATATGCGCCGAGGCGACCATCGGGAACTTGCCGCCGGGCACGTAGCAGCCGACCGACTGCACGGGGATGTTCTTGTGGCCGAGGATCACGCCCGGCAGGGTCTCCACCTCGATGTCCAGCATCGAGTCGCGCTGCGCCTGGGCGAAGTTCATCACCTGCTCCTGCGCAAACTTGATGTCGGCCAGCTCGCGGTCGCTGAGCGAGGCAATCAGATCGTCGATCTCCTGCTGGCTGAGGCGGAAGCTTTCCGGGCTGTAGTTGTCGAACTTCTCGCTGAGCTCGCGAACGGCGGCGTCGCCGCGGGCCTCGATGTCCTTCAGCGTGGCTTCGACCACGGCGCGGGTCTTGGCGTCATCTTCGGCGCGGTCGGCGTCAGACTTGCCGCGTTTCAGGTATTCGATGGTCATGGTCAGGTCCTCAATTGTCGGGGCGCGGAGGGGTCTTCTCCCCGCGGTCAAAAGCTTCCCAGCCCTCGCCGTTGAACAGGTCAACGCCGAGCTGGGCGGCGACATGGGCGAAATCGACGTTCACCCAGTTGTCGACGATCTTGCCGTCCTGGACCTTCCAGAAGTCCATGTAACGGATCTCGACCCGCTTGCCGGTGGGGGCGATGCCCAGGAAGGTGCCGGAGTGGGTGGCTTCCTGGCGGCCGAAGGCGGCGGCCCATTCGCCCATGTAGAGGCGGGCCTCGTCGATGCAGACCTTGTCCGAGAATGCGGCCTGGAAGGGGCGCTGCCAGTTGTCCTGAAATTCCTTCAGCCCGGTCTTGGTGCCGCAGCCCTGGTTGCCCATCCAGCGGAAGCCTTCGGCAAAGAATTCGCCGATGTCGCCGATGCGGTGGTCATTCAGCCCGTCCACCATGTTCTCGATCACGCGGCGGGTTTCTTCGGTCTTGCTCAGGTCCGTGTCTTTGGTCAGCACGGCCTGTTCGGGGCGGGAGCCTTTCATGCTCTGATCCTTAAATTTGTTGCCAAGGGATGATGTGTTCAGACGGGGAGGAGACGGCCGTCCGTCAGAAAATCCCTTGGCATCCGGTTGAGCGCCGGGTGGCGCCCAACGGCATTATGTCTTGCGGCGCTGCTCATCAGCCCTTCACCGCGCCGGCGGTCAGGCCGCTGACGATCTGGCGCTGGAAGAACAGGATCAGCACGAAGAGCGGGGCGGTGGCGGAGACCACGGCGGCAACCGCGTACATCACCTTGCCCTCGACCTGCGTGGTGCCCAGGAAGCTGTTGATCGCGGGGATGATGGTTTCGTTCTCCGAGCTGAGCAGCATCGCGGTCACCGCGAAGTCGTTGTAGGCGAGAAGGAAACTGAACAGGCCGGTGGTGATGACGCCGGGCCACATCACCGGGATGATCACGTGGCGGAAGGCCTGGAAGCGGGTGCAGCCGTCGACCATGGCGCTTTCGTCCATGTCCTTGGGGATGTTGAGAAAGAACGAGTGCAGCATCCACAGGGTGAAGGGCTGGTTGATCGCCACGAGCACGATGATGGTGGTCGGCAGGATGCCCCAGATGTTCCACTCGAAGAACGGCAGCAGGTAGCCCGAAACCAGGGTGATATGCGGCATGGCGCGGAACACCAGCGCGGCCATCAGCAGCCAGAAGGCGTAGCGGCGGCCGGAGCGGGCGAGCGCGTAGCCGCCGAGCGTGCCGAAGGTGAGCGAGATCACCACGGTGAAGAACACCACGATCCCGGAGTTGATGACATTGCGCCAGAATTCCTCGTCCACCCAGGCGCCCTCGTAGCCCTCGAGGGTGAAGGCGCTGCCGGTCTGCCGGATCGTGTTGACCCCGTAGATGGCGTTCTGCCAGTCGGTCTTGGAGAAGAAGTCCGACTGCACCTTGAAGCTGCCCCAGAAGGTCCAGAAGAAGGGGAAAGCAGCGATGATCAGCCAGAGCGCGACGAGCGCCAGAGAGATCACGGTGAGCGGCTGGATGCGGGTCCGGGACTTCGTGCTCACTGCCGGGACCGTAACGCGGGTTTGTGCCTTGGTTGCCATGTTGGTGCCCTCAGTGTGCTTTGCGGGAGAAGTCGCGCCAGGTGCGGATCAGCACCGGCATCAGCAGGATGACCACGCCGATGATGGTCATCATCGAGGTCGCCCCGGCCGAGCCGTAGAGCGGATTGCCGCTTTCGCGCAGGTCGTTGTAGATGATCCAGCTGAGAGAGGTGGCGTGTGCCTCGGCCTTGAAGCTGACGATCGGCTCAAAAACGCGGAAGTTGTCCATCAGCAGCATCAGCGTAACGAAGGCCATCAGCGGCGCCAGGTGCGGCACGATCACGTGCAGCATGCGCTGCCACTTTGAGGCGCCGTCGATCATCGCCGCTTCCATGGTGTCCTCGGGCACGGTCTGGAGGCCGGCGTAGAAGGTGATGAAGCTGAACGGCAGGGTGTGCCAGATGCCGTAAACGATCAGCATGGTCCAGGTCAGCGCGGTGGAGGCCTTGAGGCTCAGTGAGGGGTCGTTGAAGACGCGCTGGATGGTGGCGCCGATCACGCCGTCGCTGTCGACCATCCAGAACAGGATCAGGGATCCGACCAGCGGCGTCACCAGGAACGGCAGCAGCGAGATGAAGATCGACGGGCCCTTGAGGATGCGGGGCAGGTTGTTGACGCCGACCGCAATTGCCAGGCCAAGCGCGATCACGACCGGAGTGACAACAGCCGTGTAGGTCAGGGTGAAGATCAGCGCACGGTAGAAGGGGAGGTTGAAGACCCGCTTCCAGAATTCGCCGAAGCTTTCAGTGCTGCGCCAGGCTTCGCCGACTTCGACGAAGGCCAGGTGCGAGCGGTTGATGTAAGTGCCAATCCCGTTGTACCGGCCCAAGGGCTGTTCTTCCCGCAGCGCGGCGGTGGCCGCGGTATCGACCGTTGTGGTGGGGGTGCAGCCAAACGGGCCGCAGCTCTCGGAGACCACCAGAACCTGCTCGTGCTCGACAAACAGCGACTGGATGAAAACCGAGACGATGGGCAGCGCGATGAACAGGATCATCGCGGATAGCGTCGGCAGGATGAACCAGAAAAAGGTGCGGTGCTTCATGGCGTGCGTCTCAGTCTTCAGTCCAGAAAAGGGAGGGGGCCGGCAGCCCCCTCCAGTCGGGGAGGTTTACTTGAGGAAGCCGGCTTCCTTGGCAGAAGTCCGGTAAGCGGTCTCGACATCAGACAGCGCCTGTTCGGCACTTTCGTTGCCTTTCAGGAAGTCGGTCAGCTCGGAGCCGAGCGCGGCGTGCAGCAGGCCGATCTGCGGGATCATCGGATAGGGCCGTGCCCCGCCCTGCACGGTTCCGGCCACGCCCGCCGCCGCCGGCCCGGGTTCGAAGCCCGCCAGCAGCCAGACCGCGTCGTCGTTGTTTTCCGCCACCATCTCCGGGTTAAGCGCGCTGACCAGCGCGGCGAAGGTGGCCTCGGCCTCTTCATCCGGGACATTGGCGGCGATGGAGATGCCGTCCCACCACAGGGTTGCCGCGGGGATAGAGCCGCCGCCGACGGTGGGCGCCGCAGACAGAACGGTGTTCGAGGTCACCTCTTCGCTGGAGCCTTCGTCATCCAGGATCGGCGCGCCGCGCGAGCCCCACATGACCGCCAGCGCCGCCTGGCCGGATTCCCACAGGCCTTGGGTCTCGTTGGAGGCGTGGGTCAGGTGGTCCGGGTGGGCGTATTCCACCAGCGCCTTCATGGTGTTGAGCGCGGCGATGCCCTTTTCGTTGTTGATCGAGGGCTCGGCGGAGCCCGGTGCGAAGAACTCGCCGCCGTGGCCGAGATAGATCATGTTGAAAACTTCACCCACGTTCCAGCCGGTCTGCAGGTTCATCGCGATGGGATGCTCCATGATGCCCGCGGCGCGGATCTTTTCGGCAGCCTCCAGCACCTCCTCGTAAGAAGCCGGAATGCCCTCGACGCCCGCCTGCTCCAGGATGTCCTTGCGCGAGAACAGGTGCTGCGAGTTGGCCATGAAGGCCACCGCCATCACGTTGCCGTCGATGGTGATCAGCAGGTGCGGCGGGACGTTGTACTTCTCCGCCAGGTCGTTCAGCGGCCGCACCAGCCCGTCGTTCATCAGCTGGGTCAGGGTCGCGTTGGCCAGGATCACGCTGGTGTATTCCGCCGGGTTCGGCGTCAGAGCGGCGTTCATGATCTGCCGCGCCTCGGTGGTGTGGTTGGCGGAAAATTCCTTAGCGGCCGCTGCGCAATTGGCCCGGGCCGCATCGACCACGGCGTGGATCGCCGGGAAATCGCTGGCCAGGATGCGGATCGACTGGCCCTCGGGGCCGCAGTTGGCCGCATAGGCGGCGGAGCCCATCAGGCCCGCAAACAGCGACGCGGCTGCAAGTTTCTTCAGTAGCATGTTCTTCTCCCTGTTTTACTTAAGATTGGGTGCGGGCCGCATGCGCCCGCCCTGTGTGCGGAGACGTTCAGCCCCCGATCCGCGCGCCGGTCTGACCGTCGAACAGGTGGCAGATGTGCTGCGGCACGGAGATCGAGACCATGTCGTCGATCTCCGCCCGGAAGTTCTTGTCCGCCTTGACCGAGACCAGCGCCCCGCCCACGCGGACCGAAATCATTGTCGCGTCGCCCAAAAGCTCCAGCGTGTAGATCGGCGCGTTGATCTGGCCCCGGCCGGGTTCCGCGATGCCGGCATCCTCGGCCCGGAAACCCAGGGTCAAGGGGCCATCCGGCGCGTTCAAGCCGTTGATTTCCACATTCCGGGCACGGAAGGTGCCGCCCCGGACCTCGCCCTCCATCAGGTTCATCGCCGGGTTGCCGATGAAGCTGGCGACGAAAGTATTGGCGGGGCGGTCGTAGATCTCGGTCGGCGAGCCCACCTGCTGCACCACGCCCTTCTTCATCACCACCACGCGGTCGGCCAGCGTCATCGCCTCGATCTGGTCGTGGGTCACGTAGATCGTGGTCACCGCCAGCTCGTGGCTGAGGTTCTTGATCTGCGCCCGGGTGGAGACGCGCAGCTTGGCGTCGAGGTTCGACAGCGGCTCGTCCATCAGGAAAACGTTCGGCTCGCGCACGATGGCGCGGGCCAGAGCGACGCGCTGGCGCTGGCCGCCGGAGAGCTCGGCCGGCTTGCGGTGCAGGAACTCGTCGAGCTCCACCATCGCCGAGGCGCGGCGGACCTTTTCATCATGGGTCTTCGGATCGATGCCGCGCACCTTGAGCGGGAAGCGGATGTTCTCGTAGACGTTCATGTTGGGGTAGAGCGCGTAGGACTGGAACACCATCGCCACGTCGCGGTCCTTGGGCTCCATGTCGTTGACCCGCTTCCCGTCGATCAGGATGTCGCCCTCGGAGGCCTCCTCCAGCCCTGCGATCATCCGCATGGTGGTGGTCTTGCCGCAGCCCGACGGCCCGAGCAGCACCAGAAACTCCTTGTCGGCGATGGTGAGGTCAAAGTTGTCGACGCCGACGAATGACCCCCAGCGCTTGCCAACGTTCTGCAGTTGTATCTCGGCCATGAATTCCCCCTGGCGGTTTCGCGCGCTCGGCTTGCATACGTTTGCAATAGACTAGACTTAGCGTCAGCTTTTCGGCAAGGATTTTTTGCAAACGTATGCATCAGGAGCGCGCCCATGCCCGGCTTTTCAGAAGAGAAACAAGTCATTCGAGCCTTTTACGCCGATCTCGACTCGGTAGAGGAGCACGCCCTGGAAGGGGTTCTGGCGCGCTACTGCGCCCCGAATCACCTCTGGCGCGGCTACCACCCGTTCCACGAACAAAATGGTGCGGAGGCGGTGGCAGAGACCTTCTGGCGCCCGCTGCGCCAGGCGCTGCGGCACATGCAGCGGCGCGAGGACGTCTTCATGGCCGGTCTGAACGAGATGGACGGCTTCACCTCCACCTGGGTGGTTTCGATGGGGCACCTGATGGGGCTGTTCGACGCGCCCTGGCTGGGGATCGCGCCGACCGGCAAGATGGCCTTCCTGCGCTATTGCGAGTTCAACCGCGTGGAGAACGGCCAGATCACCGAGACGGCGATGTATTTCGACATTCCGCATCTGATGATTCAGGCGGGGCTGCAGCCCTTCCCGCCGCAGACCGCCGCGCATCTGGTCCAGCCCGGGCCGATCACACATGACGGGCTGATGTTCGGCCCGCAGCCGCCGGAGGAGGGGCAAAAGACCCTGGCCGCGATCAACGCGATGATCTCCGACCTCGGCCAGTGGAAGAGCGGGCTGAGCCTGGAGGACGAGCTGCGCCGCACCTGGTCTGAAGACATGATCTGGTGGGGGCCTGCCGGGATCGGGGCGACCTACACCATCGAACGCTACGCCAGGCAGCACTCGGGGCCATTCCGCGCGGGCTTCACCGACCGCTCGAAGACCAAACACATCTGCCGCCTGGCGGAAGGCAGCTTCGGCGGTTTCTTTGGCTGGCCCAACTTCACCGCCCGCCCCTCTGGCGGCTTCATGGGGATGCCCGCGACGGAGAAGGCGGGCGAGTTCCGGGTGATCGACATCTACCGCCGCGAGGGGGACAAGCTGGCCGAGAACTGGATCTTCATCGACCTTCTGCACTTCTGGAACCAGCAGGGCGTCGATATCCTCGCCCGCATGGCGGAGGTGCCCCGCACATGACCGGATGGATCGACGCCCACCACCATCTGTGGGACTTGCAAGCGGTGCATTACCCCTGGCTGATGGCGCAGGGAGAAACGCGGTTTTTCGGCGACCCGGCCCCGATCCAGCGCGACTACCTGCTTGATGAATTCCGCGCCGAGGCCGCCGCCGAGGGCTTTGCCGCCTCGGTCCACATCCAAGTCGGCGCCGAAGACGGGCTGGCGGAGGCGCGCTGGGTGCAGTCGGTGGCGGACGAAACTCCGGGCTGGCCGATGGCGCAGGTGGTGTTCTGCGACCTCACCGCGCCGGATCTGGCCGCGCGGCTGGACGCATTCCAAGAGCTCTCTACCGTGTGCGGCGTGCGCCAGATAATCGGCCGCGCCCCGGGTGAAGACGCACAGACCGGCACCAATGCGCTCTTGGACGACCCGCGGTTCCTGGCCGGGCTGCAGGAGGCCGGTCGGCGCGGCCTCAGTTTCGATTTGCAGCTGATCCCGGAACTGATGGAGAAAACCGCCCGGGTGCTGGCGCAGGCACCGGGCACGAAAGTGGCCCTGTGCCACGCGGGCTCGCCGCATGACCGCAGCGCCGAAGGGTTGCGGGCCTGGGAGGCGCAGCTGGCACATCTCTCGCGGCTGCCGCAGGTAAGTTGCAAGCTCTCCGGTCTGGGGATGTTCGAGCACGATTGGACTGCAGCCAGCATCCGCCCGATCGTGGAGGCCTGCCTCGGCCAATTCGGGCCTGGGCGGGTGATGTTCGGGTCAAACTTCCCGGTCGACAAGCTCTACTCCGATTACCGGACCCTCGCGCAGGCCTTCCACACGCTGATTCCGGCGGACGCGCACTCGGCCGTATTCCGCGATACCGCCGCCCGGTTCTATGGCCTGGAGGTGCCGGCCGGCTGACTGGCTCTAGAGAGCCGCCGAGCCCCTTTTGACATTGCGCACTGGCGCTTACAGCCGGGGGAAGGCGATGCGCACGGTGGTGCCGCGTTCGGCCAGCCGGCGGCGGCTGTCCGCCCCACGGCGGCACCCCGTGCGCCGCGGGTCACTCCGGCCCGGAGAGCGCGCGCAGCAGCATCCGGCGCTGGTGGTCCTGGCCGCCAAAGAACACCGCCAGCACCCGCAGCACTTCGGCCTCTTCGTCGAGATCGAAATAGAACACTGCCCGCCCCTTGGTCACACTGCGCAGACCGGGCGCGGTTTCAGGGCGCAGCGTGCCCTGGTGCGGGGCGCGGCCCAGGGCTTCCATCGCGTCCTCGATCGCGGTGATCCGGGTGGCGGCGCGTTCGAAGGCGGTGGCCTCGTCTTCGCCGAACTCCAGCGCCGCTTCGAACAGGAAATCGAAAATCGCTTCCAGGTCGTGGTCCGTTGCGGCGGCCCGCTCAACCCGGAAGATCATACTGCGTCTTCTTGCTGGCAAGCATCGCGGCAGTACGGCCGCGGCCATCGGCAACGCTGGTGAAACCGCCTGCTCGGCGCTCCTCGATCAGGTTGCGCAGGGCTTGAGTGTCAGCCTCCGCCGCCTCCGCCTGCAGCCGCAACAGTTCCAGCCCCTGCTGCATCACGGCGCTGAGACTCGCATAGCGGCCCTCCGCCACCAGCGAGCGGGCAAAGGCCTCCTGCGCTTCGGTCAGGGAAATCGACGCTTTCACACTCATGGCGGGCACCTCCGTTTCCGCAAAGATATGCTACTGAGTAGTATCTATCAAGGGCCTGCCCCCCGCAAGGACCCGAACCGGGCGCGGCATTGAGGCGGCCGTTCGCTGCTGCAGCCTGCCTCTGGCGCAGCAGGGTTGGGAAGAACTGCACGGAGGTTCGCCGGAAAGAGGAAAGTAACCCCCGTTGTCAGCCAGCGTTCATGGCAGAATGTGGCGGCGCTCCACGCCGGGAGCACGAGTCTGGAGCCGTTACTTGCCGCGCTCGTCCCCGCGGGAAGGCGCGTGGCCGGAAGTCTCTAACCGTGAGATCAATGAAGGCTCAGCAGCATCTCGATGCCGCGGCGGCTGAGGCGTTGCAGCAGGGCTCTCTCTTCAGCCGAGAGCCGTGCCTTGCCGTCGATGTACTGCTTAAGGAGCGCTGCCACCTCGGTGGTCGAGCGGTAGTAGAAGTCCATCTCTGTCCGGCTCAATTCCTCCACCAGCCGGCTCAGCAGCTGTTTCTGCTTTTCCGAGTCCAGATCCTTGCGCTTGTCCTGCAGCATGATTTGTCCAAAACCGTTTTCCCTCTCGCCAGACGATAGGGCGCGGGGCGCATCCGCCAAGAAATTTCCCGGGCTTAGGGCCGTGCGGCCTCGCCTTCGAAATTTCCCGCCCTATTCCTCCTGCACGGACTGCAGGTATGCGATGACATTGGCCAGCGGCACACCGGTCATCATTGGCTGCCCGCTGGGCAGCTGCAGGGCCACCTTGCGGTCCGAGTCCAGCGCGGCTCCGAACAGGGGCATCTCCCCGCCATGCGCGAGCAGCGGCGCCCGGCCGTCGATCTGGCGGGCCACTGCTTCCAGCGGAAATTCGCCGCCGTTGCGGGCCGCAAGCCGCGTGAGATCTGGTGTGTCTATGGCCAGCATCTCTGCCATCGGGCCGTTTCCGGCCGCATTCAGGCCATGACACTGCCAGCAGTAGGTTATGTAGAGGTTGCGCCCGTCCTCTGCGTCGGGTTCCTGCGCCCCGGCAGCTCCGGCGGCTGCGAACATTAAGAAAATTCCGCGAAATAGAATCACTTTCTTTCTCCTCTGCGGCAGATCAGGCTGAGGCAGTATATGATCCGCCGCCGGAGCGCGGCGTTGACCTGCGTCAAACCTTCTTCAGGATGCCGCCATGTCCGGTTCAGCCGCTTCGGAAAGCGTCACAGCGGGACAAACGGTATAGGGTATTGGAGGCTCGAAAACCTCTAGCCACTCTTTAGTGGGCCTGGCAGTTGCGGGAGGGCTGATAGAACGCCGCCGCAAAGCCGGGGCCGCAAGTACGGACAGGCGCCGCTGGAATTGCAGAGACCCGCCCTCCGTGGAGCGGCTTTCCCCAAATCCAATTGAGCCAGATCATGTCCGCCGCTGCCGCCTCCGTGCCACCCTGTGAGGGGAAAGGAACGCCGAATGCAGCAGCCCGTCTTCATCATGGAAGGCGTCACCAAGGTCTATGACACCGGCGGCGCCAAGGTGCATGCGCTGGCCGGTGTCGACCTGCAGCTCTACCGCGGCGAGCTGGCGGTGCTCCTTGGGCCGTCGGGCAGCGGCAAGTCCACGCTGCTCAATATCCTCGGCGGGCTGGACCATGCGACGGGCGGCACGGTCTGGTTCGGGGGGCTGGAGCTCACCGCGCTGCGCGACCGGGCCTTGACCCGCTACCGGCGCGATCATGTCGGCTTCATATTCCAGTTCTACAACCTGGTCCCGAGCCTTACCGCGCGCGAAAACGTGCAGCTGGTGACCGATGTGGCGCAGAACCCGATGCCCGCAGCAGAGGCGCTGGCGCTGGTCGGGCTCGGCCACCGGATGGATCACTTCCCGTCGGAAATGTCGGGCGGCGAGCAGCAGCGCGTCGCCATCGCCCGTGCCATCGCCAAGCGCCCGGAAGTGCTGCTATGTGACGAGCCGACCGGGGCACTGGACAGCAAGACCGGCATCCAGGTGCTGGAGGCGCTGCACCGCATCAACCGCGAGTTCGGCACCACTACGGTGGTGATCACGCACAACGCCGATATCCGGAAGATGGCGCACCGCGTGATCTACTTCCAGGACGGGCGCATAAGCCGGATCGAGGCAAATTCCGAGCGCCTCGCCCCGGCAGAGATAAGCTGGTGACATATGCAGGCGCTTGACCGGAAACTCTTGCGGGATTTCAGGCGGCTCTGGGTGCAGGCGCTGGCGATTGCGCTGGTGCTCGCCTGCGGGGTGGCAATCCTTCTGGCGGCGGTGGGCATGTACCGGGCGCTCGACGGCACGCGGGAGGCATACTACGGCCGCAACCGCTTTGCCGATGTCTTTGCCACCGCGCGCCGGGCACCCGAAAGCCTGCTGCCGGAGATCGCCGCCATCGAGGGCGTGCTGGCGCTGGATGCGCGGGTGAGCAGCTATGCGAACCTCGACATGCCGGGCCGGGCGGAGGGCGCGGTGGGCCGGGTGCTGTCCCTGCCCGAAACCGGGCCGCCGCGGCTGAACCTGCCGGTGCTGCGCCGCGGGCACTGGCCCGCGCGGCCGGGCGAGGTGGTGGTGAACGCGCCTTTCGCCGCGGCGCACGGGCTGGCGCCGGGGGATACGTTCCTTGCCAATCTGGACGGCCGCAAGCAGGCGCTGACCCTCACCGGCACGGCGCTTTCGCCCGAGTTCATCTATACGCTCGGCCCCGGCGCGCTCTTGCCCGACAACGCCGCCTTCGGGGTGATCTGGATGCGGCGGCAGGAGGCGGAGGCCGCTTTCGGCATGACCGGCGCCTTCAATGACCTGACCCTGAAGGCCGCCCGCGGCGCTGCGGTGGAGGAGGTGATCCTGCGGCTCGATCAGCTCCTGGAACCTTACGGAGGGCACGGTGCGGTGACTCGGGAGCAGCACAGCTCACATGCCATCATCGACGCCGAGATCGCCCAGTTGAAAGGCACCGCGATGGTGCTGCCACCGATCTTCTTCGGCATTTCGGCTTTTTTGGTCAGCATGGTGATGGGGCGGATCGTGGCGCTGGAGAGGGCGGAGATCGGCCTGCTGAAGGCGGTGGGCTATTCCGACACCGAGGTGTGCCTGCATTACCTGTTGCTCGCGGCGCTGGTGGCGCTGGCGGGGATTGCCATCGGCTGGGCCGCGGGCACCTGGCTGGCGCGGGCGCTGGCGGAGCAATATGCCCGATTTTTCGACTTTCCCTTCCTGATTTACCGGGTCTCCTACTGGGCCTATGCCATGGCAGCGATGGCGGCACTGCTGACCACCACTGCGGGCGCCGCGCGCAGCGCGCTGCAGGCGGCCCGGCTGGCACCTGCCGTGGCAATGCAGCCCCCCGCCCCGCCGCGGTTCAAGCACAGCGTGGCGGACGTCCTGATGCGCCGCCTGCGCCTGTCCCAGCCCACGGTGATGATCCTGCGCAGCTTCCTGCGCTGGCCGGGGCGCAGTGCGCTGACAGTGTTAGGGCTGGCCCTGGCGGTGGCCTCTATCGTGTCCTCGGCCTTTTTCTCGGACGCGCTGGACGAAATCGTCGACAGCGCCTTCGTGCAGTCCAACCGGCAGGACGCCCTGCTGATCTTCTCCGAGGACCGCCCGGACACGGTGCTGGAGGAAGCCCGGCGCCTGCCGGGAGTCCTGCAGGCGGAGCTGCTGCAATATGCACCCGCGATCCTGCGCAATGGTCCGCGCTCCAAACGGGTCTCGATCGAGGCGCGCAGGCCGGACGCGGACCTCAGCCGCGTGCTGGCGAGCAGCGGCCGCGTGGTGAACGCGCCGCCCGGAGGCATCCTTCTGAGCGAGCGGCTGGCTGGCCAGCTGGAAGCCGAGCCGGGCGATCTGATCGAGGTGCAATTCACCACCGGCCGCCGGGAGCGTGCCCGGGTGCCAGTGAGCGGTACGGTGCGCCAGTATTTCGGGCTCGGCGCCTATATGGACCACGCGAGCCTCAACGTGCTGCTGCGCCAGGCGCCGCAGGCTTCGGCCGTGAGCCTGAGCTTTGACAGTGAGCGGGAGCAGGAGCTGCAGCGCGCGGTGAAGGATCTGCCGGCCGCCTCCGGGCTGGTGATGATGGAGAAGATGCGCCGCTCCTTCCGTGACACCATCCGCCAGAACGTGCTGGTGATGAACGCGATATACACCACCATCGCGGTGCTGATCACCGTCGGCGTGGCCTACAACGGCGCCCGCATCCAGCTCTCAGAACGCGCCCGCGAGCTCGCGAGCCTGCGCATCCTGGGGTTTTCGCGCGGGGAAGTCTCCTACATCCTGTCCGGGGAGATGATGATCCTCGCGCTTCTGGCGCAGCCGCCCGGCTGGCTGATCGGTGCATGGATCGCGCGTCTCGCTGCGGAGAACTTCGCCAGTGACCTCTATACGATTCCGCTGGTGCTGGAGCCCGCCGCATTCAGCAGGGCCAGCCTGATTGTGCTGGCGGCAGCGCTGGCCTCGGTGCTGGTGGTGCGGCGGCGGCTGGACCGGCTGGACCTCGTGGCGGTGATGAAGACCAGGGAGTGAGCCGATGCAATTCAGCCTGCGCACCGCGGTTCTGCTGCTCACCGGCGCATTGGTGCTGGCCTCGCTGCTCTATGTGACCTTCCGCGAGGAGCCGGTGCCGGTGGATCTGCACGCCGTGAACCGCGGACCGATGCAGATCACCATAGATGCCGATGGCAAAACCCGCATCCGCGACCTCTATGAGGTGGCAGCCCCGATTGCCGGCACTGCGCGGCGCTCGCCGGTCCGGGCGGGCGACAGGGTGGTGGCGGGGGAGACCGTGGTGGCGATTGTCGAGCCGGTGCGGTCGTCGCTTCTGGACCTGCGGGCCCGGCTGCAGGCGGAGGCCACGCTGCAGGAGGCCCGTGCGGCGCTGCATGTGGCCGAAGCCGACTTGCAGAAGGCCAAGGAGGACCGCGCCCATGCGCAGAGCCACTTCGGCCGCATGAAGGCGCTGGCCGAGCGCAACGTGGTCTCGCTCACCCGGCTGGAGGATGCGACGCAGCGGCTTGCCATTGCTTCTGCCGGGGTGGCGGCGGCGGAGGCGCGGGTGGAGATGTCGCAAGGCACGCTGGAACGGGCCGAAGCGGCGCTGATCCCGCCCGAGGCCGGCACGCCGGTGCCCGACAGCTGCTGCATCCGGATCACCGCGCCTGCGGACGGAGTGGTCCTGTCGGTGGCTGCGATCAGCGAGCGCCCGGTGCTGCCGGGGGCGCTGCTGCTGACCATTGGCGATCCGGGCGACCTGGAGCTGGTGGCGGACCTTCTGTCCGCCGATGCGGTCCGAATCGCGCCCGGCGCCCGCGCGCGGATCGAGCGGTGGGGCGGCCCGGACCCCCTCGAGGCGGAGCTCGACCGGATCGACCCGGTCGCGGTCACCAAGGTCTCCGCCCTCGGAATCGAGGAGCAGCGGGTCGATGCGTTCTTCACCCTGACCACGCCGCCGGCGCAGCGCGCGGCGCTGGGGGAGGGGTTTTCGGTCTTCCTGCGCATCGTTGAGTGGGAGGGCGAGGACGTGCTGCAAATCCCTGTCAGCGCCCTGTTCCGCCGTGGCGGCGCATGGGCGGCCTATGTGGCGGAGGAGGGCCGCGCGGCGGAGCGCGCGCTCAGCCTGGGGCGCCGCAATGGGCAGGTGGCCGAAGTGCGCGCCGGGCTTGAGGAAGGGGAGCGGGTGATCCTGCACCCAAGCGCCGATGTCGCGGCGGGCGTGGCGGTCACGGCACGCTAGACCAATTTCCTGGAGCATCTGAAGGGCAAGCGCAGATGGACGACATGGCAGAGAAGGCAGCCGCCGCCGGGGCACAGTCAAGGCTCACCGGCCTCGATTCCGCTGAGGTGCTGGAATCGCGGGCGCAGCATGGCTGGAACGAGCTGCCCGCGGCCAAGCGGGCCGGGCCGGTGCGCGTTTTCCTGCGCCAGTTCAGCAATTTCCTGGTGCTGATCCTGATCGCGGCCGGGATCATCGCCTTTGCCCTGCAGGAGTATGCCGACGCGCTGGCGATTGCCCTGGTGATCGGGCTCAACGGGGTGCTGGGCTTTATCCAGGAATGGCGGGCCGAGACCGCCTTGGAGGCTCTGCGCAGCATGCTGTCGCCGCAGGCGCTGGTAGTGCGGAATGGGCGCGAGCAGGTGATTGCCGCGCGTGAGCTGGTGCCGGGCGATCTGGTGATCCTCGACACCGGTGCCCGCATTCCCGCTGATGCCGAATTGCGCGAGGCCGCGGGGCTCCGCGTCGACGAGAGCGCGCTCACCGGGGAGTCCGTGCCGGTCACCAAGGCGCCGGGAGCGGAAGACGGCACGGTCTATGCGGGAACCATCGTGGTTGCCGGCCGCGCTCTGGGCGAGGTCACGGGCACCGGCGCTGCTACAGCCTTCGGCAAGATCGCAGCGCTCACCGGTTCGGTCGGGCTGAAAAAAACCAACCTGCAGGTGCAGCTTGGCCGCCTCGCCCGGCAGCTCGGCTTTGCGGCGCTGGCGGTTGCGGCGGCGATCCTCGCCCTTGGTCTTTACATGGGGCGCGGCACCGCGGAGATGTTCATGACCGCGCTGTCGCTGTCGGTCGCGATGGTGCCGGAAGGCCTGCCCGCAGTGGTCACCATCACGCTGGCGCTGGGGGCGGCGGCAATGGTGCGGCAAAGGGCACTGGCCCGCCGACTGCAGGCGGTGGAGACGCTGGGTGCGGCTTCGGTCATCTGTACTGACAAGACCGGCACACTTACCGAGAACAAGATGACGGTGACCAGCCTCTGGACGCTGGATCGCAGTTATCAGGTGACCGGCACCGGCTATGATCCTGCGGGCCACATTGCCTTCGACGGCTCGGTGATCGGCGCCCGGGACGACGCGGTGCTGGGGGCGATCCTGCAGGCGTCGCTCACCTGCACCCATGCGCGCCTCAACCGCGAAGGGGAGCACTGGCAGATGACCGGGGCCCCGACCGAAGGGGCGCTGGTGACGCTGGCCTACAAAGGCTGGGCCGACCTGCCGGATCCGGACGATACGCTGGAGGAGATCCCGTTCAGCAGCGACCGCAAGCGGATGAGCGTGCTGGTGCGCGGCGGCGAAGGCGGAGAACGCCGCATCTTCACCAAGGGCGCGCCGGAGCAAGTTCTGGCGGTCTGCTCTCACGTGATGACCCAGGCCGGCCCGCGGGCGCTGGATGCGGCAGTGCTGCAGGCCATTACCGGGGCCTATGAGGCGATGGCGGAGGAGGGCCTGCGGGTGATCGCGCTGGCCACCCGGGCGACGGAGGCCCAGGCCATCGCGGAGGAGGACATGGTCTTCCTCGGCCTTGCCGGGCTGATCGACCCGCCCCGGCCCGAGGTGCGCGCCGCCATTGCCGCTGCGCGCTCGGCGGGCATCCGGATCATCATGATTACCGGCGACAGCCCGCTGACCGCCCAGGCGATTGCCGCCAAGCTTGTCCTGCCCGCGGCGGAGACCGTGACTGGCGCGGCACTGGAGGAGATGCCGGAGGAGGAGCTTTCCGCCCTGTTGCGGAAGCAGGTGCTTTTCGCCCGCACCCGGCCTGCCCATAAGATGCGTATCGTCAAGGCGCTGCAGGCGCTGCATCAGGTGGTCGCGATGACCGGTGACGGGGTGAACGATGCGCCCGCGCTGAAACAGGCGGACATTGGCGTCTCCATGGGGCTGCGCGGCACCGACGTGGCCAAGGATGCCTCCGACCTGGTGCTGCTCGACGATAATTTCGCCACCATCGTGAGCGCCATCGGCGAGGGCCGGCGGCAGTTCGGAAACGTGCGCAAGTTCGTCCGCTATCTCTTGTCGTCGAACGCGGGCGAGGTGATCGCGCTGATGCTCAACATCCTGATCGGCGGGCCGCTGATCTTCCTGGCGACACAGATACTCTGGATGAACCTGGTGACCGATGGCGTCACGGCCGTTGCGCTGGGGCTGGAGAAAGGCGAGCCGGATCAGATGGAGCACCCCCCGCGGCAGAAGAATACGCCAATCGTCGGGCGTGGCGGGCTGCTCGCGATCCTCGGGCTTGGCATCTACACCGGGCTGGCGAGCCTGTGGCTGTTTCTGCATCTGCTGCCGGCTGGCGAGGATCTCGCCCGCACCGCTGCCTTTACCGCGATGGTGGTCTTCGAAAAGGCCAGCGTCTTTGCATTCCGCTCGCTGCACCTGCCGTGCTGGCGGATCGGGCTCTGGTCGAACCCCTTCCTGCTCGCAGCGCTCACGGTGACGCTGGCAGCGCAGGCGGCGGCGGTCTACTGGCCACCCTTGCAGCTCCTCCTCCACACGGTGCCGCTCGGGAGCGGCGAATGGGCGCTGATCGGGCTTCTGGTACTGCCGATCCTCTTGGTGCCGGAGCTCGCCAAGACCCTGCTGCTGCTGCGCCGCCGCCCGGGCCGGGCCCAGCCCGCCGCGGCTTGACCTTGCTCAATGCGCGGGCGGGCCGGGCCGGCCACGATGACCGCATGACCAGAGAGCACGGCCACAGCAGGGAAGAGATTGCCCGCCGCCTCGCCGCGGGCGGGAGCAAGGGCAGCGGGCACCTGCGCGATGCGGTGTACGGCGCGATGGATGGCGCGGTCACCACCTTTGCCATTGCTGCCGGCGTGGAGGGCGCGGGGTTGGCGCCGTCAGTCGTCGTGGTGCTGGGCATCGCCAATGTGCTGGCGGACGGGTTTTCCATGGCCGCGGCCAACTACCTCGGCACCAAGGCGGACCGGGACGAGCGGCGGCGGCTGACCGCGGTCGAGCGGCGCCACATTCGCGACTTTCCGGAAGGCGAGCGCGAGGAGCTGCGCCAGATCCTGCAGCATTTGGGGGTAAGCGGCGCAGCGTTGGAGAGCGCGGTGCGCTCGGTCTCAGCCCGCCCGGAGAAGTGGATCGAGGTTATGCTGACCGGCGAATACGGGTTGCCGCCCTCCGAGCCCGACCCGGCGGCGGCCGCGCTGACGACCTTTGTAGCCTTTATGCTGGCAGGCTGCGTGCCGCTCTTGCCGTTTCTTTTGCCGATCGCCGATCCCTTCCCGGTGGCCGCCGCCGCAACCGGCGCCGTGTTCTTTGCCGTCGGCGCCAGCAAGAGCCGCTGGTCGCTGGCGCGCTGGTACGTCTCGGGGCTGGAGACGCTGCTGATCGGCTCCGGCGCGGCAGCGCTCGCCTATCTGGCGGGCAGCCTGTTACGGGCATGACGGGGGGCAAATCACCGGCCGGGACGGGGGCCGGGACAATGGCCAAATCACAGGCGATGCGCCGCAAGGGCGCTAGATTGCAGGCAAAGGGAGCAGGAGCCATGTTCGAGAACGCTTTCAAAATCGCGACGCTGCAGGGGTTTGACATCAAGATCGACCCCAGCTGGGCGCTGATCGCGGCGCTGATCACCTGGAGTCTGTCGACGCAATACTTCCCCAGTGTCTATCCGGCGGCCGATGGCGGTACCTACCTCACACTCGCGCTTCTGGCGATGGCGGGTTTCTTCGGTTCCCTGATCCTGCACGAGCTGGCGCATTCGGTGGTGGCGCGCCGCTACGGGGTGGAAATCAAGGGGATCACGCTGTTCATCTTCGGCGGCGTGGCCGAACTCGGCGCGGAGCCGGAGACCGCGGTCAGCGAGTTCTGGATCGCTATAGCGGGGCCCTTGATGAGCTTTGCCCTTGCCGCAGGCTTCGGGCTGCTGGCGCAGGCGGGCGGGGCGGTCGCACCGGAGATGGCGCTCAATCACGTGCTCTCCTACCTCGCGCTGATCAACCTGGTGCTTGCGGTCTTCAACCTGCTGCCCGCTTTTCCGCTCGACGGCGGGCGCATCCTGCGGGCCTGGCTCTGGCACCGGGGACGGGATCTGCTGCAGGCCACCGCCATCGCCGCGCGGATCAGCAGCTACCTCGCCTATGCGCTGATTGCCTTCGGCGTCGTCGGCCTGTTTTCCGGCAATCCTGTGGCCTCGCTCTGGCAGGTGCTGATCGGGCTCTTTGTACTGGCCGCGGCAAAGGGCACCTATGCGCATCAGCTGCAAGTGTCCGCCTTCGAGGGCAAGACGGTGGCTGCGATGATGACGCGGGAGGCGGTGACCGTGGCGCCGGACATGAGCCTTGCCGACACCGTGAACCAGGTCATGCTGCCCTCGCGCCATTCCTTCCTGCCGGTGGAGGAGGCGGGGGTGCTGCTGGGCTATATCGATTCCGCGACGCTTGCGAAGGTCGCGCGGGAAGACTGGCTGCGCACGCCGGTGGGCGATGTCTGCGTGCCGCTCGAGGCCGCGGGCGCGATCCCGCTCGGGATGCCGGTGCCCGAGCTGATGCGCCGGATATCCGAGACCAAGCAGCGCAAGTTCCTCGTCGCCGAGGGGCGCCGGCTGCTGGGGGTGATCACGCTGGCGGATCTGATGGGCTACCTTGCGGTTCTGCAGGAGACCCGGATGCCCAAAGGCGGGCGGCGCTAGGCCTTCGGGCCCGAGCGGGGTGCGGGAGCTGCCAGCCTTGTGCCGCCCCGGAAGGCAAACCAGTAGGCCAGCGCGACTCCCCCCGCACCGCCCGCGATATTGCCAAGGCTCACCCAGAACAGATTGCCCGCTGCAGCAGTGACCGGCACCGCGGCGCCCGCAGCCCAGCCCTGCGGCAGAAAGTACATGTTGGCCACCGAATGCTCGAGGCCGAGGAGCACAAACGCCGTAATTGGCCACAGCACCGCGAGGATCTTGCCGGCGGCACTTCTGGCCGCGAAGGAGAGCCAGACCGCAAGGCACACCAGCCCGTTGCACAGCACTCCGCGCAGGAAGGCCTCTCCCGGCGGAAGCGCCGCCTTGGCCTCGGCGACCGCCTTGGCAGTGGTGCCCATCGGCCCCTCCAAAAGCCCGGTTCCGGCAAAGACCGCCGCCAGCGCGGCGGCACCGGCCAGATTGCCGGCATAGACAATGGCCCAGGCGCGGGCGAGCTCGGCGAGGGAAATCCGGCGGTCGACCGCGGCCATCACCATCAGCACGTTGCCGGTGAAGAGTTCCGCGCCGCCCACCACGACAAGGATCAGCCCGAGCGAGAACACCGCCCCGCCCAGCACCCGCACTGGCCCCGAAGCAGGGTCTGCACCGGTCATGGTCATCGTGAAGGCTGCCGCGCCGAAACCGATGAAAGCGCCCGCCAGCATCGCCAGCACGAACATCTGCCGGGCCGGCAGCCGCGCCTTCGCCACGCCTGCGGCCTCCACCCGGGCGGCGATCTCGGCGGGGGCGTAGGCGCCGAAGCTGGCGTGGCCGGTCATCTTCTCTTCCCCCGCTTGTTCCGGTTCCAGAGCGCCCGGGGGCTCAATGGGCGAACAGCACGGGAATTTCGTGCTGCTCCATCATCGTGCGGGTGGTGCCGCCAAACATTGCCTGGCGCAGGCGGGAATGGCCATAGGCCCCCATCACCACCATTTCCGCGCCGCATTCCGCCGCACGCTCGGTGATGCAGCGGCCGATCTCATGCCCGCCGCTTGGGAATTGCGACAGCGTCACGTTGCAGCCGTGATGGCTGAGCCAGCCGGCGATATCCGTGCCGGGGTCCTCGCCGTCGCGATCGGTCGACATCTCCGGGTCGAAGCAGCCGATCACCACCTCATGCGCCTGCAGAAAATAGGGCAGCGCCGCATGGGCAGCCCGCGCCGCGGCGAGGCTGCTGTTCCAGGCGAGGAAGATGCGCTCGTAAGGCGTCAGCGGGTCGCCGTTCACCATCAGCGGCACCGGCGAGTTGAACAGGATGCCGTGTGAAGCCTCGCGGAACAGGTCGGCGTCAGCGCGCAGCCCCGGCGCAGCCTGCGCCACGTCACAGGAGGCCGCGCGCTGTGCCGCAAACAGCCGGATGTCGGCGCCCGAGGCCACTGCATATTGCACATCGCCCGCGCAGCCCGCTTGCGTGAGGAGGGCCTCGATCTCCGCGGCGCGCTCTGCCGCAGCGCCGCGTGCCTCCTGCAGCAGGTCGGGCCAGTTGTCCGGCAGCACCACCCCGCCCACCGCCGCGCCGCCATAGACGAAGCTCGGCATGCCGGGGAGCGTATCCAGAAGCAGGCATGCCAAATGCGCCTGCCCGGCGCGGGCGCTCTCGGCGGCAGTGCTGATCGCGGTGCTGGGTGTCTCGGGGGTGAGCACGAAAAGGGATGTTCTGCGTTGCATTAGGGCCTCCTGCCACGGATTTGCGGCGGGCCTCCTGCCTGCCGCCCTGCCAGTAGAACAGCTTGGCGGCGCGCCGCCATGATCCGGATCAACCCCGCGCCGCTTCAGCCGTGGCAAACTGTGGCGCATCGGGGCAGGCCTGGGCTCCGCACCCCGGCTGCCCTTACGGCGACAGGAGAGCACAATGGCAGAACACCGCGGACCCGCGCCCCTGACGGCGGAGCAGCTGCAGCCCGCGCTGCCCGCCGGGGCGCTGCGCTTTTCCCTGACGGACGAGCTGGACGCCGCGACCGGCTGGCTGGGGCAGGAAAGGGCGGTGGATGCGATCCGGATGGCGGCGCTGGTCCCGCATGAGGATTTCCACGTCTTCGTGCTGGGCAAGCCCGGCAGCGGCCGCCATGCGATTGCCCAGTCGATCCTCGAAGCCATCGCCAGGGACCGCCCAGGCGCCGGCGACTGGGTCTACGTCAACAATTTCGAGATGCCGCACAAACCTGTTGCCATCCGCCTGCCCGCGGGCGGAGCCTGCCGCCTGCGCCGGATGATGGAGGCGCTGGTCGACGATCTCGCCAGCCAGATCCCGGCGCTGTTCGACAGCGACGACTACCAGGCCCGGCGCCGAACGATGGAGGAGGAGTTTGCCGCAGAACACGAAAGCGGGATGGCGGCGGTGTTCGAGGCCGCGCGGGAGGCCAATGTGGCGATCCGGCGCACTCCCGCCGGGTTCAGCTTTGCCGGGCTGCGCGACGGCAACGTGCTGTCGCAGGAAGAGTTCGAAGCGCTGACCGAGGACGAGCGCAAGGCGCTCGAGGCCGCAATCGAGGCGATCCAGAAGCAGATCTCGGAGGTGCTGAAATCGGTGCCGAAACGGGAGAAGCGGCACCGCCGGCAGGTGGAGCAGCTCAACGCCCAGCTTGTCTCCCGCGGGGTGGAGGAGGCGATCCGCGAGCTGCAGGACGCCTTCGCCGGCGAGGCGGCGGTGCTGCGCTACCTGGACGCCGTGCGCAGCGATCTCATCAAGCACGCCGAGTTGTTCCTGAAAACCGGGAGCGACGAGAGCGCGGGGCCGTTCCCAGGGGCCACCGGCCGCCATTTCGAAGAGCCCCAGTTCCAGCGCTACCGCGTCAACGTGATGGTGACAAACGGCGGCGGCACCCCTGGCGCACCCGTCGTCAAGGAAGAGCTGCCGACCATGTCGAACCTGATCGGGCGCATCGAATATGCCTCTGAACAGGGCGCACTGGTCACCGACTTTACCATGATCAAGCCGGGTGCGCTGCACCGCGCGAACGGCGGCTATCTGGTGCTTGATGTGCGCCAGGTCTTGAGCGAACCCCTGGCCTGGGATGCCCTGAAACGCTGTCTGCGCACGGGGCTGATTGCCATCTACTCCCCGGGCGAGCGGCTGAGCCTCGTCTCAACCGTGTCGCTTGAACCCGACCCGGTTCCGCTTCGCGTGCGGGTGGTGCTGATCGGCGAGCGGGTGCATTACTACCTCTTGTCGGCCCTGGACCCGGATTTTCTGCAGCTGTTCAAGCTGGAGGCCGATTTCGACGATCACCTGCCGCTGACCGGTGCGGACGCCGCGGAGGCCTACGCCCGGGTGATCGCCGCGCTGGTGCAGCGCTCGGGCACCCGGCCGCTGGACCGGCCGGCGGTGGCGCGGATCCTGCGTGAAAGCATGCGCATGGCGGGCGATGCCCAACGGCTGTCGCTGAACTTCAGCCGCCTCTCGGACCTTCTGCGCGAAGCCGAATACTGGGCCGGCGACAGCCAGACCCCGCATATCGGCGCGGAGCACATTGAGAAAGCGGTGGCAGAGAAGGAGCGCCGCGCCGGGCGGGTGCAGGCGCTTGGCCTGGAGGCGATCCGCCACGGCACCGTGATGATCGACACCGAGGGCGCCCGCGTCGGCCAGGTCAATGCGCTCTCCGTGCTGCAGATCGGCGGCCACAGCTTCGGCAAGCCCTCGCGGCTGACCGCCCGGACCCGGCCGGGCGCTGGCAAGCTGGTGGATATCGAGCGCGAAGCCGAGCTGGGCGGGCCGATTCACTCGAAGGGCATGCTGATCCTGCAGGGGTACCTGGCCGCCACCTATGCCACCAGGGCGCCGCTGTCGCTGTGGGCCAGCCTGGTGTTCGAGCAGAGCTATGGCGGGGTCGAGGGCGACAGCGCCTCGGCAGCGGAGCTGATCGCGCTCCTGTCGGCGCTCGCCGAGGTGCCGCTGGACCAGTCCTTTGCGATCACCGGCTCGGTCAACCAGTTCGGCGACATCCAGGCGATCGGCGGAGTGAACCAGAAGATTGAGGGCTTCTTCGACCTCTGCGCGGCGCGCGGGCTGACCGGGCGCCAGGGGGTGCTGATTCCCGCCGCCAACGTGCGCCACCTGATGCTGCGGCAGCGTGTGGCGGATGCGGCGGCAGCCGGCCGCTTCCGGATCATCCCGATGGCCACGGTCAGCGACGGGATTGAGGTGCTGACCGGGCTGGAAGCCGGGGTCCGCGGTGCCGATGGCGCCTTTCCCGAAGGCAGCCTGAACCGGCTGGTGGAAGACCGGCTCAGAGGGTTTGCCCGGATCCGCAAGGCTTTTGCGAGGGAGGCCGGAGATGACGCAGTCTGAGGAAAACGGGGAACTGGCCGCGGGCCGCACAAGGGTAATCCTGGGGGCGAGCTGCTACCCCGATGCCGAGGCGGCCCTCCAGCTTGCGATGGAGCTCGCCGGTCACCTGGGGGCCGAGCTGCAGGGCGTCTTCGTGCGCGAAACCGCGCTCCTGGCCGCCACCTATTCCTACGCCCGCGTGGTGACCTATTCCGGCCAGCAGGAAACCGGGCTGAGCGCGGGAGCCATGGCGCGGGCGCTGCAGGCGGATTCCCGGCGCTTCCAGGGCCTTTTGGCCCGCCGCGCCCGGGCCGCAGCCCTGCCGAGTTCCTTCCTCGAGGCGGAAGGCCATTTGCAGGACGCGCTGCGCCGGGCGGCGCGGGCAGGGGATCTCCTGGTGTTCGGCTTCAAGCCTATGCTGCGCGCGGCCGGCTGCCTGGCGCTGATCCTTGCGGAGGGGCAGGGGGTGCCGGACTACGCCGCGCGCCTCGCGCGCAGGACCGGCAAGCCGCTGGTGGCGCTGATCGCCTGCACCGGGCCGGCCGGGGCGCAAGGCACAGGTCCGCAGGACGCAAGCGGCAGCCCCATCGAGACCCGGCGCTGCACCCCGCCCGAGACCCTGCTCCGGCATCTGGAGCACATGAGTCCGGCCGCCGTCATCGTTGCGGCGCCGCCTGCGGGGCTGCCCTCCGCCGCACGCATCCAGGAAGCGGCGCGCTGCCCGGTGGTCATCCGGTGCGAGGGGTGAGGCCGCGGGCGGGTGCGATTGATGCAAATCATTCCGTGCGCGGGCGGCGGGGCTAAACTGGTGCCATCCCGCCTGCGCTGGGCGGGCGCATTCACAGACAACGGGGGAGATGGCCATGACAGACCCTGAACTGGACGTGCTGATCGGCGAGCTGGAAAACCGCACCGATCTGACCGTCGCGGATTTCGACAGCGTGTTGCATGCGCTTGCCTTCCTGAGGCCGCAGGCCGTGCTTGCGGGCGCGCAGGCGGCAAACCGGATTGGCACTGCCGACGGTGCCATGGAAGTGGCCGACAAGGCCTTTCCCGACTGGACCGTCCGCATCCGCGGCCGCGCCTATGGCAAGCACGGCGAGTGGCACTGCTCCCTGCGCGAAAACGACAGCCGCGACAGCGACGCAGCGATCGGGATCGGCGAGTCGCCGCTGCTGGCGCAGTCCATCCTCGCTGCGGTGCTGCGGTTGTCGATGATCCTGAAGAAGGACTGAACCGGCCGCTCCCGGCAGTTTCCGGGGCCTGGCGCAGACAGGGGCGATTCCGTGGCCGCAATCCTGACAATCACGCTCAACCCCGCTGTCGACCTCGCCACGTCGGTGGCCCGGGTGGTGGCGGGTCCAAAGCTCTATTGCGCGGCGCCCCGCGTCGACCCGGGCGGCGGCGGCGTGAACGTGGCGCGTGCGATCTGCAAGCTCGGCGGCGAGGCAATCGCCCTGGCCGCGGCGAACGGGGCGATGGGCGAGCGGCTGTTGAAGCTGCTGGCGGACGAGGGCGTCCCGGCAAAGCCCGTAGCGGCGGGCGGGGAGACCAGGCAGAGCTTTGCGGTGACTGACGAGGCCACGGGCGGGCAGTTCCGCTTCAGCGTCCCGGGCGAGGAGATGACCTCGGCGGACGCTGCGCTGCTTTTGCGCGCGATCGCGGAGGCGGCTCCGCAGGACGGATACGCGGTCCTGAGCGGCGGCGTCACCCCGGGGCTTGCGGATGATTTCCCGCAGCAGGTGCTGGCGGCGGTCGCGCCGCGCCGCTGCAAGCTGATCGTGGACACCTCCAAAGCGGCGCTGGATCATCTGCTCACCGCGCCGGCTGCGCCCTTCCACCTCCTGCGTCTGGACCGGCGGGAGGCGGAACAGGCCGCGGGCCATGCACTGAGCACCGCCGGTGACAGCCTGGCTTTCGCCGAAGCGCTGATCGCGCGCGGCGTGGCGGGGATGGTGGCGGGCGGGCGCGGCGCCGAGGGTTCGGTGCTGGCTGCCGGGGAGGGCCGCTTTTTCTGCCGCGCGCCGCGGGTGCCGGTCGTGAGCAGGATCGGCGCCGGGGACGCTTTCACCGGCGCGCTGACGCTGGCGCTGGCGCGCGGTGCGCCGCCAGGCGAGGCGCTGCGCTGGGGCGTGGCCGCCGCGGCGGCAACGGTGCAGACGGAAGGTACCGCGCTCTGCGAGCCGGACGAGGTGCAGGCGCTGCTTCCGCGCTGCGATCTGCAGAGGCTCTAGCCCCTCTCCGCCGCGGCGGCATTGCGCAGCACCTGCAGGAAACTGTCGGGGGTGACCGAGATACTGTTTATGCCGAATTCCACCAGGCGCCGGGCATAGGCGGGATCGTTGCTGGGGGCCTGGCCGCAGATGCCCACCTTCGCCCCCGCCCTGCGGGCTTCGCGGATCACCGTTTCAATCATCCACAGCACCGCCGGATCGTCCTCGCGGAACAGCTCCGCGAGCGCCTCCGAGTCGCGGTCGATACCCAGGGTCAGCTGGGTGAGGTCGTTCGACCCGATGGAGAAGCCGTCGAACCGCTCAGCAAATTCCGCGGCGCGCAGCACGTTCGAGGGGATTTCGCACATCACGTAGACCTCCAGCCCGTCCTCGCCCCGCTTCAGCCCATGCTCGTGCATCACCGCGAGCACCTTGTCGGCTTCCTCCGGGGTGCGGCAGAAGGGGATCATCACGATCACATTGCGGAAGCCCATGGCGCCGCGCAGCTGCGCAATCGCCTCGCATTCCAGCGCAAAGCCGTCGCGGTAGGCCTGTGAGTGGTAGCGCGAGGCGCCGCGGAAGCCGAGCATCGGATTCTCCTCCCCAGGCTCGAACCCGCGCCCGCCGAGAAGGCCTGCGTATTCGTTGGTCTTGAAATCGCTCATGCGGATAATCACCGGCTTCGGGTGGCAGCAGGCGGCTATCCGCGACAGGCCGCGAGCCAGGCGGTCCACGAAATAGGCTGTTTTCGGGCTGTAGCCTGCGGTCAGCTCTTCGATTGCGGCGCGGGCGCCGGGATCGCTCACCTGATCGAAGCGGGCCAGCGCCATCGGATGGACCCGCACGGCGTTGCTGATCACGAACTCCATGCGCGCCAGCCCGACGCCATCGGCCGGCAGCCGCCACCAGCGCAGCGCGGCGCCCGGGTTGGCGATGTTGAGCATAATTTCCGTCTTTGGCCGCGGCAGGTCATCAAGGCTCTCCTCGGTAACGGTGATCTCCGACAGCCCCTCGGTCACCACCCCCTGTGCGCCGCCGGCACAGGAGACAGTGACCTCCTGGCCGTCTTTCAAAACTTGGGTGGCATCGCCGCAGCCCACAACGGCCGACAGACCCAGCTCCCGGCTGATGATCGCCGCATGCGAGGTGCGGCCGCCACGGTCGGTCACGATGGCGGCGGCGCGTTTCATGACCGGCACCCAGTCCGGGTCGGTGGTGCCGGTCACAAGCACCGATCCATCGGTGAACCGGCCGATGTCCGCGGCGCTTTCGATCCTGCAAACGCGGCCAGCAACGGCGCCGCTGCCGACACTGAGCCCGGTGGCCAGAACCCGTCCCGGATCCTCGACAGAGCAGGTGGTCAGACGCCCCTCGCCCGCGCGCGCCTGCACGGTTTCAGGCCGGGCCTGAACGATGAAGATCTCCCCGCTCTCCCCGTCGCGCGCCCATTCCATGTCCATCGGCCGGCCGTAGTGCGCCTCGATCAGCTTTGCCTGCCGGGCCAGCGCCAGGATTTCGCCGTCGCTGAGCACAAACTGCGCGCGCTCGCCTGCGGGCGTGTCCACGTTGCGCGGGCTTCCGTCGTCGCCGCGGATCATCTTGACCGCCTTGCCGCCCAGGCGTTTCTCCAGGATCGGCACCAGCGCGGGGTCATCCAGGAAGGGTTTGAAGACAAGGTACTCGTCCGGGTCCACCGCCCCCTGCACCACGTTCTCGCCCAGCCCCCAGGCGGCGGTGATCAGCACCGCATCGGGAAAGCCGGTTTCGGTGTCGATCGAAAACATCACCCCGGCCCCGCCTGTTTCGGCGCGTACCATCTGCTGCACCCCGACCGACAGCGCCACCTGCATATGATTGTAACCGTGAATCTCCCGGTAGGAGATTGCCCGGCCGGTGAACAGCGAGGCATAGCACTTGCGGCAGGCGTCCAGCAGCGCCGCTCCTCCGGTCACGTTCAGGAATGTTTCCTGCTGGCCGGCAAAGCTTGCCTCGGGCAGATCCTCGGCGGTGGCACTTGATCGCACGGCCACAGCCACATCCTCTGTGCCCGCCATGGCGCTGAGCTGGCGGTAATGCTCAAGGATCGCCTCCGCCGTCTCCGGCGGCCACTCGCCCTCCCGGATCATCGTGCGGATCGTCTCCCCCGCTCGCCCGAGCGTGGTCTGCCCCGCCGCCAGCGACTGCAGCTCCGTGGCAATCCGCGGGCCCAGTCCGTTGGCGGCGAGGAAGCCGCGGTAGGCATCCGCGGTGGTGGCAAATCCGGGCGGCACGCGGATGCCTTTCGGCGCCAGTGCCCCGATCATCTCTCCCAGCGAGGCATTCTTGCCGCCGACCACGCCGGTATCGGCGCGGCGCACCCTATCGAGGCTTATGACAGGCGGGGCTGCGGGATGGTCCATCTCTGGTCTCCAGTCCTGTGCGGATGTCCCATTATGCCGAAGATCCCGCGCCCGACCGTTGATGCAGATCAGGCCGTCAGCGGCGCACCCGGGCCGCCTGATCTGCGTCAACCACGGCAGGGCGGCGGGCTGGTAGGCTCGCGGCACTGGCTGCCTCTCAGATGGAAAGGGTTTCGTGATGGAAAACGTCGAACGTCTGCTGAAGAACACGGTGGAGGAGCTCGAACGGCTCTTGAACGCCAAAAACGTCCTTGGCGATCCGATCGAGAAGGGAGCCGCTACGGTCATTCCTATCGTCAGTTATGGTTTCGGCTTTGGCGCGGGCGGGGGCGCCGGGGCGAAGGCAAATCAGGGCGCGGGTGCCGGGGCCGGGGGCGGTATCAAGCCGCTGGGAGCAATCATCATCGACGAGCGCGGCGCCCGGGTGGAATCGGTGCACGGCGCGATGACGGCGTTTGCGGAGGTTCTGGGGGAAGCGGCCGGCAAGGCCATCGAAACCGCCTCCAAGAGCCCGCAGGGGCAGGGTTGAACCATGCTGTCCGCCCTGCTGATAGGCGGGCTGGCGCTGCTGATTGGCTTCTTTGCGCTGCTGCTGTTCACGCCGCTCCACCTCGAACTGATGGTGCAAAACGAGACGTGCCTTGCTTTCAAAGCGGCCTTCCGGCCCTGCGGCGGCTTTGGCCCGCGGCTCACGCTCAGCCGGCGCGGAAGACCGGACCAGTCGGCGAAGACCAGGCGCAAACGCGGCAGGAGGCGCGGCGGCACGGGGGCCAGGCCGCTGCGGGTGGCGGCTGCGGCGCTGTGGCTGGCGGCGGAGATCTTGCGCCGGGTCCATATTTGCAAGCTGGTTGCTGAAGGCACCTTCGGGACCGGCGATCCGGCAGAGACGGGTCAGCTATTCGGTCTGCTCGCGCCGCTGATCTATGCACCCGCATGGTCCCGCAGGCTGCGGTTTGAGGTCGAGCCGGACTTTTCCCGGGCATGCTTCTCCGGCCGCGCCGAGCTGGTTCTTTCAGTGGTTCCGGTCGCGTTGCTCGGGCCGGCCGCCCGCTTCGGCTGGCGGGCATTCGGGCCGGTCTGGTGAGCTGGGTTGTGGATCAGCCCGTGCGGGCCGGCCCGCGCGCCTTTGCCGCGGTCTCGCGTGTGTGCCTGCGCCGCTCCGCCGCGGGCGGCCGCCTCGCCTGCTGCGGGGAGAAACGCCCGCTTCTGATCCTCGAGTTTGACGACGGCGCCGTGAGGGGCATCGGACTGGACGGGCGCAGCTATACCGCGCCAGAGGCAGAGGCGCTGTTCCCGCAGGCCATCGCCCGGGCACGGGAGCTGCTGGAGGAACAGGCCGCGCGCCCGGACTAACTGCTGCCGCAACGCTAAGCCGGAATCCGCCAGAAGACCGGCTTTTTACCGCCAGAGACGGGCGTCTCTTGATCTCAATTAAGGCAGGGGCGGCGGGTCCGGGGCAGAATGCGCCCACGATTCACTCGTGCGAGGAGATGAACAGATGCCAGATAGAGCGACCGGGGACGCTGCAGGGATCATTCCGGATGTCCTGGGGGCGATGCAAAACGCGATGATGCTTAACCCAATTATGAAACCGCAAGCCGAACAATTTTGGGCGGCGCAGGAGAAACTGCTGGACGAGGCCGAACTGTTTGCCCGGCATTGGTTCGAACGCCGCCACGAAGCGGCGCAGACTGCTCTGGCCGCCACCCTGACTGCCACCACTGGAAGCGGCGGCAGTCCGGCGGCCGCGATGCGTGCTCTCACCGAGTGGCAGCGCCAGTCGGCCGAACGGATCGCCGAGGATGGCCGCGAATGGGTGGGGATGGTTTCGCGCTGCGCTACCTGTATTTGCGAGACCGAGGCTGAGGCAGTTAAAGAAGCCCTCGACGAAGCGGTTGAAAGGGCCCGCGACTCGGCCAAGGCGTCAAAATCCGAACCTGTCTGACGGTCCGCGCCCGACAGGGCGGTCCAGGCCGTCCGGGACAGCCGGGCGGTGCGGCACGGGCGGGGGCAGGAAAGCCTCCGCCGCCGGTGCCGTCAGCTGGCATTTCACCCGGACATCAGCACCGGAATGCGCGCTTCATCCAGCACTTGTTCCGAGGCGTCGCCGAAGATCAGCCGGTGCAGCCGGGAATGGCCGTAGCCGCCCATCACGATGAGATCGCATTCCTGGCTCGCCGCCTCCATCAGCAGGCGGGTGCCAGTGCCATGCTCGCCTGAGTGGATGTGGCGCACCCTGGCGTGGATGCCGTGGCGCGACAGCAGCCGGGCGATCTCATGCCCTTCGGTTTCGGCCCCGGAGGGCGGGTGCTGGTTCTCGCCTATAGTCACCAGCTCCACGAATTCGGCCTGCTGCAGGAAAGGCAAACCGTCGTGCAGCGCGCGCGCCGCCTCGCGCGTGCCCTTCCAGGCGGCCAGAACCCGGGTGCCGACCGGCCGGCTGCCCCAGTCATCAGGCAGGAGCAGCAGCGGCCGGCCGCTGTTCAGCACCAGCTCCATCTGGAACCCCCGCTGATCGTAGCGCTCCTGCTCCCGGGCAGGCAGCAGCGCCAGGGCCAGATCGCAGCGCATCGCCGAGACCAGCAGTTCGTCCGCGGCTTCGGGCGAGCGCGCCGGGCGAGAGCGCCACTCCGCCTCGCAGCCGGCCTGATCGGTGGCGGCGAGAAACAGCGCCTCTATTGCCAGGTCTTCCTCGCCCACGCGCCTGTTGAACTCCCCGAGCGTGATGTCATCGGCGGCAATTGCGATGCCCGAGTATGGCACAAAAGCCTCCAGTGTGTGCAGACCTGTCAGATGCGCATCAAACCGGCGGGCCAGCGCGCAGGCGGCCGGCAGAAGATCCCGGGCCGCGGCCTGCGACGTCAGGCAGGCGAGAATTGACTTGTAACTCATCGGTTTCGGGCTCCTCCGCTTGCTGCAGGCCAACGGGGGCCGCACCGGGAAGGATAGCAGACCCGGCCGCGCCGGAGGTTGACACCGGTCAATAGCGGGGGTGCGGGGGGCTTAACGCCGGTTAATGCGTCCCGGCAGCGATGGGCGGAGGCTGGGAAAAGCGCGACTCACCCTCTGAATGACGGAGACCGAAGAATGCCCGACAAACCCGAAGACACCCGCCCCGAAGCCCCCCGAAACGAAGACACGGGCAGCCCGGAGAAGGCGCTGGCCGAACGCAGCTGGGGCCCGCTCTGGAACATCCGTGAGGAGATAGACGACCTGCTGGAGGATCTCCATTCCGGCAGCTTCTTCGCCCCGCTGCGCCCGCGCAGCCGGAGGCGGCGCAGCCCGCTGCGCTGGCCGCTGCAGGAGTTCTCCTGGAAGATGCCGGTGCTCGACGTGGTCGACAAGGAGGACGAGCTGAAGCTCACCGCGGAGTTGCCCGGCCTCTCGGAAAAGGACATCGACCTGCGCGTCGGCGACGGTACGCTGACCCTGCGCGGCGAGAAGAAACATGACCATGAGGAGGGAGACAAGGAGGGCGGCTTCTACCTCAGCGAACGGCGCTTTGGCGCCTTCGAACGGACCATAGGCATCCCGGAGGGGATCGACCGCGACAAGATCGAGGCGACCTTCAAGAACGGTGTGCTGACAGTGCGCCTGCCGAAGAAGCCGGAGGCCCGCAATCCGACCCGGAAGATCGACGTGAAGAGCGCATCCTGAGGCGCGCGGGCCGGGCGGGCCGGGCAGGCGGTTCGGGGGAGGGCCGCCTGCCTGAGCCGGCGTGAAGCGGAGACAGAGCCAATGATGGTGCAAGAGATCATGTCCGCGCCGCTGCGCTGGGTGCATCCGCAGGAAGATATCGCCACTGCGGCCTTGCAGATGCGCAGGCTCGGCGTCGGGGCTCTGGCGGTGGTCGAGGCGGAGCGCATCGTCGGCTTTGTGACCGACCGCGACCTGATCCTGGCGCTGGCCGGGCAGGAGGGCTTTCTTAGCGGAATCGCCGTCTCCAACTGCATGACGGCCCGGGTGATTTGCTGCCGGACCCGGGATTCGGTGGAGGCAGCCGCGGCGCTGATGGGCGATCACCAGATCCGCCGCTTGCCGGTACTGGATGAGAAGGGGCGTCTGGCGGGGCTGCTGTCGGTCAGCGACATTGCCGTGCATGCTTCGGAACAGCTTGCGGGTGAGGCGCTGGGGGAGATTGCCGAATTCCGTTAACCCCCCACTGGGGTGATCTCGGCGGCGAGCCGGGTAGGCTCTACGCCCGCAATCTCCGACAAGGCAGCGAGGTCCGTGATCCGGATGTCCATATGATCGGCGGTTTCCACCAGACCGTTGCGCACAAAGCGGCGCAGCGTGCGGCAGACATGCACCGCGGTAAGGCCGGTGAAGTCGCCGATATGGCGCTGCGTGAGCGGCAGGTGGAACAGGCAGTTGTCGGACAGGCCAAGCGGCCTCAGCCGCAGGCAGAGCTCAATCAGCGCATAGGCGATCCGGCTCTCCGCGCTTCCCCGCCCCAGCCGCAGCATCCGTTCCGAGAGGCGCGCCCGCCCGGCGGCATGCACCTGTTCGCTGGCCCGCGCCAAGCGGGGCGAGTCTGCCAGCATTCTGTGCCAGGCCGGCAGCGGTATGACCGAAACCAGCGCATCGGTGACCGCCTCCAGGCTCAATCCGGCGGTCTTGCCGTCCGCCGCTGTCGGGTCGGCGATGTCGCCCGGCAGGATGAAGTCGATGAGCTGCACCTCGCCATTCAGCGCGCATTTCGAGGCCGCAAGCCACCCCTCCGCCGCTACCAGCACCCAGCCGCCGTCTTCCCCGTCATGCAGGAGGATTTTCTGTGCCGGGATCTTCTGCACGTTCCGCCGCAGGCCTTCCATTGCCGGATCGCGGGCGTCGAAGGCAATCGCTCCGATGCGCAGCGCGGAGATCTTCGCCGTCTGGGCGGGGGGCGCGGGTTGCCTCGTCACTGGAGTTTTCCCTGTCAGAAAGGCCGGTACGGATGCCGGTACGGGCACCGCACGAAACCAGGACCGGCTTGGGGCAGCCCAAGCGCAGGTTGTATGAGTCAGAGTAGACGCCTGGGGCGATTCTGTCGACGGAATGCAGCGGCCCCGCCCGGATGGCCCTGGTTGCCGCCCCCCTGCGGTGGAGGCGCCGGCGGGGCTGTGCTGACAGGCCGGCGGCCGGCACGGGGCAGTTTGTGTTGCCGCACAGGCTTAATTATTATGAAATCAGAAAAATGGGCGGATTCAAAAGCGCACAATTCGGGTGTCGGGTATAAAATGGATACTGACGCACTTCGCCTCTTTGTGCTGGCAGCGGAAAAACTGAACATCAGCGCTGCCGGGCGGCAATTGGGACTGGCGCCGGCCGTGGCTGGCGCGCGGCTCGCGAAACTGGAGAACACGCTGGGCGCGGACCTGCTGCACCGCTCCACACGCAAGGTCTCACTGTCGCTCGAGGGTGCCGAGTTCCTGCCCTACGCGCGCGAGATGCTGGCGCAGGAGGACGCGGGGCGGGCTGCCCTGGGGCAGGGGAGGGCACGGCCCAGCGGCGTGCTGCGCTTTACCGCACCCAGCACCTTTGCCCAGCTCTACGTGGCGCCGCTGCTGCCGGATTTCCTGCAGGAGTTTCCCGAAATGACGCTCGACATGCGGCTCTCCGACAGCATCTTCGACCTGATCGAGGGCAGTTTCGACCTTGCCGTGCGCAACTCGCCGCTGGCCGATACCAGCTTGAAGGGCCGCAAGCTGGCGGATGACCGGCGCGTGCTGTGCGCGTCGCCGGACTACCTGGCCCGGCACGGGACGCCCGCGGTGCCCGGCGATCTTGGCCGGCACCAGCTCATCGGTTTCAGGGACCAGACCGCGCGCCCTCTGGCCGCGCCGGACGGGGCGGCCGGGGCATTCGATCCGCGTCTGGCGCAGAGCCGCCTCATCCTGGATGACGGGCTGACCCAGAAGCTGGCAACGATGGCGGGGGCAGGGATCTCGATCAACTCGCTGTGGAGCGTGCATCAGGAACTGCAGTCCGGTGCGCTGGTGCGGGTGCTGCCGGGCTACGACGTGGCCGACAAGTCGGTGCTGTGGCTGGTCTATCCCAAGGCAAATGTGCTGTCGCCAAAGGTTCGGGCGTTCATGGATTTCCTGATCAGCCGCATCGGCAAGGCGCCGGCGTGGGAAACGGGCAGCAGCAGCGCCGCATGAAGTTGGCCGCGCCCCCCTTGCGGGGAGTGCGGCCAGTGCGGGAGGTGCCCCGCCGAGGGAGGGGGCGGCCTCAGAACCAGCTGACGGTGTCTTCCATCGCCCGCCGGGTCTTGGGGAACTGCGGGTCTGCCGCGCGGTAGCCGAAGGCGAACATTACCGCAGGCTTGAAGAGTTTGGGGTCGATGCCGAAATGCGTCTCCAGCGCCGCGGTGGTTTGCTCCATGCCGAAGCCTTCGATCGGGCAGGAATCGATGCCCATCAGCGCCGCCGTGGTCATCATGTTCGCGAGCACGATATAGGCCTGTTTGCCGGCCCAGTCGGTGATTTCGCGGTCAGTGGTGATCTTGTGGTCGGTGGACTGGAACTTGCCATAAGCGCCGTTGAAGATCCCGATGACATCCTCCGGCAGCTGCTTCACGCCGCGGTAAAAGTCCTGCAGGTAATCCGAGCCCGCGGTCATCGTTTCCGCAGTGCTCGCCAGAATGATGCCAAAGTGGCTGGCGGTGCCGAGCTGGCCGGTGGTGCCGTTCATCATGCCGTTGGCGCCCCAGGAAAATTCGCGGAACAGTTCCCGCTTTTCCCGGGACTGGATCATCAGAATCTTGAATGGCTCGTGCCCGAAAGAGGTGGGTGACAGGCGGGCAGCTTCGAGAATGGTGGCGAATTCGGCCTCGCTGATCTTGCGCTCGGGGTCGAACACTTTGGTGGCGTGGCGGAAGTTGAAGGCGTCGATGATCTCGGCCTGGATGCGGGTGTTGCCGGTGAGGTCTTTCATGGGTCTGGCTCCAAATCTGATGCCGCCGATTTAGCCCGCGGCGGCGCCGCGGATTAGAAGGCAGACCACCAAAACAGAATTCGGTTTTCAGGTATTATGCGGACCGGCCGCCCGCCATGAGGCCGCACCTTCGCCCTACTGCCCGCCAGCCTGCCCGCCAGCCTGCCAGACCGGGCGGCCGCGCAGCATGCCGCTCTGCTGCGTCGCGCCCAGGCCGGTCGCCACGGTTGTGCGCAGCATTTTTGCGGCTGGCGGCATGGCCCGGTCCGGCCGACGGTGAGCCAGACAGACAGGGACGGTACGGCACTGCGGGCTGCGCATTTCGCCTCCATCTGAGGCGGCAGCATTCCGGGCCTGGTTCTGTTCATCCGCGCACCGAGCGGGTCGCGGCGGCTCGCTCGGCCGGTGTTTGCGCAAATGCGGCCGCTTTCGACCGCTTCCCTTGGCCGGGTCGCAGTCAGTGAAAGACCGGCTGCCACGTCGAGATCGGGCAGGCGGGCTTCTTCCGGACGGGGCGCCTGCCGGCAGTGTCGGGTTCTGCGTTGGTGCTGGGCGGGAAGGATTCGTGCGCGGTGAACAGCACGCCGCCCGAGAGGGACCGGTCCGGACGGACGGCGGCGGTTCTGGCCTCGCCTGGCTGTAGCCGGGATCAGAACCGCCGCTGCTGAGGCGTCAGGACAGCCAGGTGGCGTAGTCGCTGACGAGGAGGTGCAGCGGATCGGTGTCTTCCTCGATCTCGGCGAAGCGGCCGATTTTTTCGCGGAAGATGTTGTCGGTCTCGTCGTCGTTCACGGTCGAGACCTCGCCCACAAGCACGTCGCCGCCCTCGCCCCAGAAGGCGTGCCAGTCGCCGGGCATCAGCGTCACGCTTTCGCCGGGCCCGAAACGCAGCTTCTCGCCCGGGGCGTAGTCGCGCGCGATACCGTCGCACATGACGGTGCCGCCGCGGTCTTCGGCGAAGTTGCCCGCACCGTCGGAGCCGTAGAGCTCGACCACCAGTGTTGCGCCGCCGCGGTTGATGATGTCCTCGGCCTTAATGGCGTGGGTGTGCATCGGCGAAAGCTGGTCCTGCCGCGATATCAGCAGCTTTTCTGCGTAGCACATGCCGCGCCCGGCGGAGAGGTCGGACAGGCGGCCGTTGCGCAGGGTGAACAGGAACAGCCCCATCTCGTCGAAACGCCCGGCGCCGTAATCGGTGATATCCCAGCCGCAGCGGGTATCGATGACGTGGCTCGCCTCGCTGGCACGGGTGCGGAACTCGTCCGGCGTCCAGTAGGCGAACGGCGGCAGGGCAAAGCCGTGACCCCGGATCATTTCGTCCGCCGCCTGAAGGATTTCGTTAATCTTGGAGCGTTTCATGCCGCCTCCTGTGCGCGCGTGAGGAATTCGATGACCATAGCGGCGGTCCAGGTGAATCTTCCACCCCCGCAGGGCTCGCCTGTCTGGGGGTCATAGTACTCAGCAAAGCCGGAACGGCCAATGAGTTCCAGACTGTCCCGCACGATCCGGTCTGCGGTTGCGGTCTCGCCAGCGGCGCTGAGCCCGTCGGCAATCATGTAATTCACGATCAGCCAGAGCGGTCCGCGCCAATAGCGCTTGCCGTCGTAGTCGAGCGCGCCGGGGTCATGACTCGGCACCATGTAGCCTGCGCTTTCCGCAAGCTTTTCAATCCGCTGCGCAATAGCCGCGGCGCGCGCGCGCGGGACGGCGGCAAAGACCGGGAGGAGGCCGCCAACTGATGGGCTTTCGACCGGGGCCCCGGCGGCGCGGTCGAAGCAGAGGTATTGGCCGTGGTCCTCGCTCCAGAGCGTATCGAGCGCTGCCAGCCCGCGGGCGGCGAGAGCACGCGACCGCTCCGCGGCTGCGGTCTCGCCAAGCGCCTCTGCCAGTTTTGCAAGGTCAGTGCAGGAGCGGATCAGGATCGCGTTGAAGCCGGGGTCAACCACGCGGAACGGCGACGCATCGTGCAGCTTGCTATTGTCCCAGCCGAGGCCGCGGAACTGCTGCACCAGCGCGATGTAGCATTCGTATTGGGCCTGCGTCGGCCGGTGGGCGGCGTCGGCGTGCTGGAGGTCGCGGCGGCTGAAAGGGCCGACTCCTCCGGTGGCAACACGCGCGAGCGCCGCGTCCCAGTCGACCGAGTTGTCGCGGCCGGATTCCCAAGGATGGATGATGGCCACGAGGCCGGTGGCCTCGGGGTCGCGGCAGCGGAAGAACCACTCGTGCCAGGCCGCGACTTTCGGCAGCAGCGCGCGGGCCCGGGTCTCGGCGAGGGCCTTGTCTGCGGCGCGCTCAAAAAGGCGGTTGAGGGCAAAGCCGGCCACCGGCGGCTGGGTGATGCCCGAGGTCGGCACCTCGCGGCCGGTGCGCCATACATCAGGGCCGGGGAAATAGCCGTCGTCTTCGGCGTGAAAGACGATGTGCGGGACCATGCCGTCCTCCCACTGATGGCCGAACAGCGTTCCGATCTCGGTCCAGGCGCGGGCTTCGTCAAAGTGGGCAAACCCAAGCGCGGTCAGGCAGGAATCCCAGTTCCACTGGAAGGGATAAAGCCCCTTGGTGGGCACGGTGTAGGTGCCGCGGTCGTTCTCGCGCAGAATCGCCTCGGCGTCTGCGATGCGGGGGTCGGTCATGTTTCAGGTCCTTAAGCGACGGCTTTGGTGGTTTCGGGGTCGAACCAGCGCGCGCGCTCCGGCATCGGCGCGAGGCGGATCGCATCGCCGGGCTTGAGCGCCAGATCGCTGTCGAGCACGGCGCGGATGGCGGTGCCGCCGGCCTCGCAGGTGACAAGGAGATGCGCGCCGAGCGGCTCCACCAGCTTGACTTTCGCAGGCAGGCCGTGGCTGGCAAGGCGCATGTCTTCGGGGCGGATGGCGTATTGCAGCGGGCCGCGGGCGGCGGCGGGGCCGTCCACCGTCTCACCCGCAACCCGCCACTTGCCGCCGCCGGCATTCTCGGCGTGCAGGAAGTTCATCGGCGGGTTTCCGATGAAGCCGGCGACAAACGCGGCCGCGGGGTTGCGGTAGACCTCGATCGGGGAGGCCGCCTGGACGATTTCGCCCTGGTACATCACGCTGATCCGGTCGGCGAGGCTCATCGCTTCGACCTGGTCGTGCGTCACGTAGATCGCGGTGGTTTTGCTTTCGGCCAGCACACCCTTGAGTTCGGCGCGCATTTCGAGCCGGAGGAGCGCGTCGAGGTTCGACAAGGGCTCGTCCATCAGGATCACATCGGGCTCCATCGCCAGCGCGCGCGCCACCGCAACCCGCTGGCGCTGGCCGCCGGACAGCTCGCCCGAGTAGCGCTTCAGCAGCTGCTCGATGTGCATCAGTTCGGCGCAGCGTTGCACGCGGCGTTTCACCTCGGCGTCTGGCAGTTTCTGCATCCGCAGGCCAAAGCCGATGTTTTCGAAAACCGTCAGGTGCGGGAATACCGCATAGTTCTGGAATACCATCGCGATGCCGCGGTCCTTGGGCGGCAGGTGGTCGACCCGGCGCCCGCCGATCCACACTTCCCCGGTGGTCGCGGTGTCGAGCCCGGCCACGATGCGCAGGAGCGTGGTCTTTCCGCAGCCCGAGGCGCCCAGCAGCACCATGAACTCGCGGTCGCTGATGGTCAGGTTGATGTCGTGCAGCGCCTGGTAGGACCCGAAGCGCTTGGCGACGTTCTTGATCTGAATCTCGGCCATTGATCTGTCTCCCTAGAGCCGCGCCCGCCTCAGCGGTTCGCGATGCCCCACATGGCAAAGAGGTATTTGCGCACGGCGAAGATGAAGATCAGCGCCGGCACGACGAGGATGAAGCCGCCCGCGAATTTCAGGTGCATCGGCGATTCCGCGAGGGTCTGCAGCAGGAAGGCGGGCAGGGTGCGGTTCTCGATGGTCAGCACCGCCGCCGCGAAGACCTCGTTCCAGGAAATCACGAAGGCGAAGATCGCCGACGCGGTGATGCCCGGCAGGATTAGCGGCAGCACGACCTTGGTAAAGGCGGTGAAGCGGGTGCAGCCCAGAGTCCAGGCTGCCTCCTCCAGCTCAACCGGGATGCCGGAGAACAAGGAGAATGTGATGAGCACCGCAAAGGGGATCGCCAGCGTGGTATGCACCAGCGCAAGGCCCAGGGCGGTGTCGTCGAGCCCGGTGCGGATAAACAGAACCGCGAGCGGCAGTGCCAGCAGCGGCAGCGGGAAGGCCCGCGTCAGCAGGATCAGCAGCCGGAACAGCTCCTTGCCGCGGAACTCGAACCGCGACAGCGCGTAGCCCGCGGGCGCGCCGATGCTGATCGAGATCACCATTGTCAGCGCCGCCACCAGCAGCGAGTTCTTCAGTGCCGTCAGCATCCCCTGGAAGCCCGCGAAAAACTGTAGCGAGCCGAGATCGAACTCCGGAAGGAAGGGCTTGGGGAAGCTGTTCACCGTCTCGGGCGAGGACAGCGTGTTCACCAGCAAGAGGTACAGCGGCACCAGCACCCAGGCGCACAGGAGCGCAACGGACGCTCCGTAGAGGAAGTTGCCCGCCTTCCGGGTGCTGGCCGCGGCGCGCGCGGAAAGGGTTGCATCGGTCATATCGTGGCACCTTTCGGAACGCGCAGGGCGCGCAGGATAAGCAAGGTGAAGGCGAGCGAGATGGCCAGAACGATGAGCGCGAGCGCCGCCGCGTTGCCTGCATTCTGCAGGTCGAACTGGTAGGCGTAGATCTCGCCCATCAGCACCGGGAACAGCGTGCCGCCAAGGGCCGCGACCACCGCAAAGACCTCGAAGGCCAGCACCACCCGCAGGATCAGGGCGGTCTGCAAGGACGGCCGCAAGAGCGGCAGCGTGACCTTGAGAAAGCGCTGCCAGGGCGATGCGCCGAAGACCTCCGCCGCCTCGTAGTATTCCTTGGGGATGAGTCCGATCCCCGCGACGATGATCACGAGCATGATCGCTGTGGCGCGCCAGATCTCCGCCAGCATGATTGCCACGAAGACCATCACCGGGTTCTGGTAGGACAGGAAGTTGACCGGCCCGCTGGCCACGCCGAGCCCCGCCATCATCGAGTTCAGGAAACCCGACTGCTCGAAGATCGCGAGCCAGATGATGCCGGCGGCAAGGTCCGAGATGCCAAGCGGTATGGTCCAGACATAGAGCACCAGATCGCGGCCTTTTTGCATCCGGTTGACCATCGTTGCCATCAGCAGCGAGAGGGCAAGCTGGACCGGCACCACCAGCAGCGCGAGCAGGAAGGTGTTGCGCATCGAGATCGGGAACTTCCAGTAGCTCACCACGTCGCGGAAGTTGTCCAGCGTGAAGCCGCCGCCGCCGGTGAAGGCCTGCTGCGCTACCAGCACGAAGGGGTAGAGAAAAAAGACGCAGAGAAATAGCGTCACCGGCAGGATCAGCAGATAGGGGAGCAGTCGGGCATGCATCGGATCGCTCCTTTCCGGGTGCATTCAGACACCCTGGCGAGGCACAAGGAAGGGCGGTGTCCGGGCGGCAGCCGCCCGGATTTGCAGGGTATCAGGCGACGGCTGTCATTCGACCGGACAAGCGCCTTCGGAGGGGGCATCAGGCGCCCAGCATGGCGCGCCGGTTTCCTCCATGATACGCTGGAGCGTGGCCTTCTGATCCTCAAGCACCGCTTCAATCGGCTGGCCCGCGAGGATTATGCGCTCGAAGGTGTCGTTGTAGACCCGGCTGAAGTCGCCGCTCTTCTCGCCGAGGCCGGAGGGCAGCAGGCCGGGGTTGGCGTCTGCCGCGCCCGACATCCTGGCGATGGCATCGCCGGCCGCCTTGACCGCGGGCGGCAGATCATCGGGCAGTTCGGCGTTGATCACCGGGAAGAACGAGGTCGCGCGCAGTGTTGCGATTTGCGCCTCGGGTGACAGCATATACTCGATCAGCGCGCGGGCCGCGGCCTTGTCCGGCGCGGTCTCGGGGATCGCCATGCCCGCCAGCACCGGCATAAAGCCGCGCCCGGCCGGGCCGGCGGGCGCCGGAAACGCTACAAAGTCATCGGGCCGCTCATTGAAAGCCTGCGCCAGCCGCGAAGTGTGGTCAAAAACGATCCAGGCGTCACCGGAGAGCAGCTGTTCCTGCATGAAGGCGAAGTTGGTGGACGCCGGGTTGGTATGCTCCCACAGCTCGCGGAACTTTTCCCACGCGGTCACGGCCTCGGGCGAGGCGAAGGTGCGCACCACGCCATTGGTGTAAGAGGGGTAGAGATAGCCCTGGAAGAACCGGTGCTTGAGCCCCTTCGGCCCGGCCGGGAAGCCGAATTTGGGTGAACCTTCACCCTCGTGAACCGCCGCTGCCCATTCAATAAGCTGGTCGTAGGTCAGAGCGTTGATATCGGCACCCTCAGGCAAGTATTCGAGCGCCTGCCTGTTCGCCGCCATAATGTAGCTTGCCTGCATCCAGGGCACATACTGCATGGTGCCGGTGCCAAGTTTGGCGAGGCTCGCGAAAGTCTCGCTGGACACCTCTGCGCCGATCCCGTCGAGGTCCACCAGTTTATCAGGGTCCATGGCCGAGAAGTTCCCGTGCAGAGCACCCAGCACGCCGATCGCGCCGGAGCCTGCCTGCTCCTCCGCCTGCAGGCGGGTCAGCCACGGCCCTTCCTCGTTGGGTTGGTAGTCGACACCGGCTGCGAAGCCCGAGAGCACCTCCTGGCGCATCGCCTGCGCCTCCTCGGCGGGCCGCGCCTGAGTTGACCAGAAGAGCACTTCAGCATGCGCAGCGGACACGCCGCAAAGCATCGCTATGCCGGAGGCCGCTGCGGCCAGATTCGTTCGTAGAGTCATGTTCCCCTCCCAGAGACATTGGGCCGGTGCTTCCCGAACCCGCTCGCAAGACATCCGAGGTGCTCCGTCCTCCGCGGCGAACCTCGGTCGCCGGGGCGGCCGCGGACACGCGACTCATCCCGCCGATGAGAAAATAAGATACATCGTTATACCTATTGTCAATGCTCGCGAATGGCGTCCCACCCCGGAACATTTGTGGCAATCGCCACTCCAGGGGCTGATTTGCGCTTGAAGTGCCTTCTACTTCGCGCAATTCTCTATAACGTTATACCAAACCGGGGAACTGCATGAAAACCAAACCCACGCTGGGCACGGTCGCCAAGGCAGCGGGGGTCTCGGTACCGACCGTCAGCCAGGTCATGCGCGGCACAGGGCGCATTTCCGAGGAGACGCGCGCCAAGGTCCTGCGCGCGGCGAAGACGCTGCACTACGTGCCGGACTCGCGTGCGGCGTCAATGCGGTCGGGCGAGCGGCGGGAGATCGGCTTTGTCATCAACAGGCTGGCAAACCCGTTTAACGCCGAAGTCCTCAGCGGCGCGGTCGATTTGCTGGAAGCCGAGGGCTATCTGGTGTCTTTGCTGGATGGCCAGGACGACGCCGGGCGGCAGTTCCGCCATATCGAAGCCTTCATCCGCCATGGCCGCGGCGGGCTGCTCTGGGTCCCGGCGGCCGGCACGCCGGCCGCGACCTTCGACCTGATCGCGGCCCACGCCATCCCGACGGTCACCTTCCTGCGCCCGGCTGGGGGAAATTTCGACTACGTCGGCATCCGCAACGCCGAGGCGACCTTTGAGGCGGTGCAGCATCTTGCCCAGCTCGGCCACACCCGGATTGCCTACCTCGGCGGCACCGACATGGCGCATGTCCGGAAGAGCCGTATCGAAGGGTATGCCGCGGCGCTGGAGGCGCTAAATCTCGCGCCCCCGGTGATCTGGCAATCGCCAGACGGCCGCCGCGAGGGCATGGAGGCGATGTCGGCGCTGCGCGCGGCTCATCCGGAGGTGACGGCGGTGGTTTGCAACGGCGACATGGTAGCGCTTGGCGCCTGCCTTGCGCTCACGAAATCCGGCCTGACACCGGGGCGGGAGGTTTCGGTGGTGGGGTTCGATGACATCGACGATGCCGCCCTTGCGATCCCGCCGCTGACCACGATGGCTGTTTCCCCCGTGCGCTTGGGGCGCAAGCTGGCGCGGGTACTGCTCGACCGCATCGGCGACCCGGAGGCGCCGCCCAGCGTCACCGAGGTCTCCGCTGCCCTGACCATCCGCGCCACGACGGGCCCGCCAAACCGGCACTAGCCGAAGGTGAACGCCGGAGCCTCGAACGGCACCGCCGCTCAGACGCGCTTTACTGCGGAGGCCGGGGCGGATTACGGGCCACAGCAGCACAGGTCGGAGGGAATGGGCGCGGCTGTCTTTCGATTTAAAGGCCCCGATTGTCAGACAGGAGGTTCCTATAAGGGCGGAGGGAGCCACGCCGCTGCAATGGCGGGGAATCGGGGAGGCGCGCTTGGGAGAAGCTCACAGCGTGCTATCGGTACATAGCTGCGTAATGCGCATTATGTAATGTAAAGCTGCTGCATCGGCCTATGGATGAACTTGAGCTGGTGCCGCCTCCGCTTCCGCTGCGTCATATCCGGACCCGCCGCAGCCGCAGCGCGTTCACCACCACCGACACCGACGAGGCGCTCATCGCGAAGGCGGCGAACATCGGGCTGATCAGGATGCCGAAGGCCGGATACAGCAGCCCTGCCGCAACCGGAACGCCGGCCGCGTTGTAGATCATCGCAAAGAACAGGTTCTGGCGGATATTGCGCATAGTGGCGCGCGCCAGCCGGCGGGCCCGCACGATGCCGTCCAAGTCGCCCTTCACAAGGGTGAGGCCTGCGCTTTCGATGGCCACATCGGCGCCGGTACCCATGGCGATGCCAACATCGGCCTGGGCCAGCGCCGGCGCATCATTGACCCCGTCGCCGGCCATCGCAACCCTGCGTCCCTGCCCCTGAAGCTCCTTAACGATGCGGGCTTTGTCCTGCGGCAGGACGCCGGCGCGGATCTCGTCGATCCCGAGCGGGCCGGCGACGGCGCGGGCGGTCCGTTCGTTGTCGCCGGTCGCCATGATGATCCGGAAGCCGAGATCGTGCAGCGCCTGCAGGGCCGCGGGCGTCGTCTCCTTCACTGGATCGGCCACCGCCACCAGTCCGGCCACAGCCCCGTCCACCACAACGAACATCACGGTTTCGCCCTGGTCGCGGCGGGCATCCGCCTTGGCCTCCAGCTCCGTGGCGTCGAGCCCCAGATCCTGAACCAGCCGTAAATTTCCGAGCGCCACCGGGCGCCCTTCCACCCGCCCCTTGACTCCCTTTCCGGTGACCGCTTCGAAGTCCGCGGCCTCGCCCAACTCCGTGGCCCGTTCCCGCGCGCCGGCCACGATCGCCTCGGCCAACGGGTGTTCGGAGCCCTTTTCCAGTGTTGCTGCGAGGCGCAAGACTTCGGCTTCCGCGTGGCCGGGTTCGGGCAGCACTGCCACCAGCCGCGGTTTGCCCTCGGTCAGGGTGCCGGTCTTGTCGACGATCAGCATATCCACCTTCTCGAACCGCTCCAGCGCCTCGGCGTTCTTGATCAGCACTCCGGCCTGGGCCCCGCGCCCAGTGGCCGTCATAATCGAGAGCGGCGTCGCCAGACCCAGCGCACAGGGGCAGGCAATGATCAGCACCGCAACGGCCGAGACCAGCCCATAACTCAGCGCTGGCACCGGTCCCCACAGCGCCCAGGCAATGAAGGCGAGCACCGCAACCGCGATCACCGCGGGCACGAACCAGCCGGCCACTTTGTCGGCGTATTTCTGGATCGGCGCCCGGCTTTTCTGTGCGCTGGCCACCATCTCGACGATTTGCGACAGCAGCGTATCCGCCCCCACGCGGGTGGCTTCGATGATCAGCGAGCCGGTGCCATTTATGGTCGCGCCCGTAACCGGATCGCCCGCGGTTTTTTCTACCGGCACCGGCTCTCCTGAAATCATGCTTTCATCGACTGAGGAGCGCCCCTCCAGCACCAGCCCGTCCACCGGCACCTTGTCGCCAGGCCGCACCCGGAGGCGGTCGCCCAGATGCACCTCTTCCAGCGGGATTTCCTCCTCCTGGCCGTCCGGGCGGATCACCAGCGCGGTCTTGGCAGCCATGTCCAGAAGCGCCCGGATCGCCTGGCCGGTGCCCTCCCGCGCGCGCAGCTCCATCACCTGGCCAAGCAGCACCAGGGTCACGATCACTGCTGCCGCCTCGAAATAGACACCGACGTGGCCTTCGGCATCGCGGAAGCCCGCCGGGAAGATCCCCGGGGCCAAAACCGCCGCCACGCTGAACAGCCATGCGGCCATCACCCCCATGGCAATCAGGCTGAACATATTGAGGTTCAGGGTCCGGAAGGAGTGCCAGCCGCGCACCAGGAACGGCCAGCCGCACCACAGTACCACAGGGGTGCCGAGAACCAGCTCGATCCACTGCGCCGCGCGTTCGCCGAAGAGGCCGCGCACGCCTTCGAGTCCGAGCATGGGGCCCATTGTCATAAGCAGCAGCGGCAGGGTGAGGATCGCGCCCGCCCAGAAGCGACGGGTGAAATCCACGAGTTCCGGGTTCGGTCCCTCCGCGGCCGCCGAACCGGCCTCCAGTTCCAGCCCCATTCCGCAGAGCGGGCAGGCGCCTGGCTCCGCCTGCCGCACCTCGGGGTGCATCGGGCAGGTATAGACCGGCCCGTCCCAGCCCGCAGGCACGGTGTCATAGGCGCCCGCCGCCGCCGCGGGTTCCGCAGCGTGAAACCGATGGCCCGCGTGATGAGTACCACCATCCCCGCCCGCAGCGCCTTCTGGCACCAGGTGCATCCCGCATACGGGACAATCCCCGGGCGCCGGCGCACGTACCTCCGGGTGCATCGGGCAGGTGTAGAGGGTACCGGCAGCCGTTCCCGCGCGCCCTCCGCTGTCAAGGTCGTTCATGAGATTACCCTCCCGTACGAAGAATGCCGAAGCCCCTTCAGTCTGCTGGCGGGTGCGGACTATGCCCTTTGGGCGCCCAAGCGCGCTGTGCCACGCCCGGAAATCCCGCTTCCCAAACGGGCGATGATGAAGGGTGTTGACAGTATCCCATCAATGGCCGCTTTCGAGAAGCATTAGAAATTCAGTGCCCGACCCCCGGTGGCGCAGCACGGCCAGCCAATCGGAATGCAAGGCGTTGCGCGGCAGGCAGATTGAGCGTCCAAGACCGCGCAAATGGCTTTGCGGCGCGCTCACAGGTTAGCGGGTGCAGGCAGCGGAATTCCAGAAGATGCGCCTTGGGAATTGTACCGGTCTGTCGCAACTCAAGAGGCTGCGACAGGGGATTACAATATTCACCAGGCAGAGCTGCGGGAGATCACTCTGCCGCGCTGCGGGCCTCGTCGACCAGCTGCTGCAGCTGGCTCTGTTCGGCCAGGCCCGGCGCCAGGCTGTCGCCGATCACGAAGGAGGGCGTGCCGTTGAAGCCGAGCGCGCCCGCGAGCTCCATCGAGGTGGCGATGTGCTCTTCCACCTCGGGCGCTTCCATGTCGCGGCGCAGCTGTTCTGTATCGAGGCCAACTTCCTGCGCGGCGCGCATAACCGTCGCTTCGCTGGCGCGGCCATCCATGCCCATCAGCGCCCAGTGAAACGCTTCGTACTTACCCTGCTTGCGCGCCGCCAGCGCCGCCCGCGCGGCAAACACCGAGCCTTCGCCCAATATCGGCCATTCGCGGTAGACCACGCGGACATTTTCGTCTTCCTCAATCAACCCCTGCACATGCGGCATCGCGCGGCGGCAATAAGGGCAGTTGTAGTCGAAAAACTCCACTACCGTGACATCGCCCTCCGGATTGCCCAGAACCGGTGCGTTTGCATCGCGCTCCAGCATGTCCCGGTTCTCTGCCAGCACGCTTTGCACCGCGGCATCCTGGGCTGCCGCTTCGCTGCGCTGCAGCTTCTCGACCGCCTGCATGATGATCTCGGGCCGCTCCATGATGGCTTCATAGACCAGTTGCTTGATCTCTTCCTCGCTCAGTTCCGCTGCGGGGGCGAGCGTTGGCAGGGCCGCCAGGCTCAGGGCGAGGGCTGCGCGTTTCATCGGGATCATAGGTGTGTTCCTTCCTGCACGGCTTGCGCCGCAGTTCTTTCCGCCCGTATCCGCCGGATCTTCTCCGGCCGGGCGGGTGTTATGAAAGTTCGGATGCCGCGGATTCCGGCATTGCTGATCTGTCCGCCTCACGCCTGCACCCGCAGCCATGTCATCATACCCGAGGCCGCGTGGGACAGCATATGGCAATGGAGCGCCCAGTCGCCCGGGTTGTCGGCAGTAAAGGCGATCTCCTGCGTTTCACCTGCCAAGCTTAGCACTGTGTCGCGCAGCGGCCCCAATGTTCCGTCTGGCGCAACAGTGCGGAAATGCATCCCGTGCAGATGCATCGCATGCGGGAAGGCAGTGGCGTTGCGTATGCTCAGCCGGATTGTCTCGCCTCTGGCGATGGTGGCCAGAGGCGTGTCTGCCATGCCGACCACCCCGTTGAAAGCCCAGAACTGGTTGGCCTGCGCCATCTGCCGGAAGCTGGCTTTTTCGCCGTCCTTCACGGCAGTGCGCAAGGAGCCCATGGCGCCGCCCTCCATGTCGAGACGCAGAACCCGCGCGTCCGCCAGTCCCGTCACCGCCATTTTCGGGTTGGGCGGCAGCGGTCCGGGCGCGGAGCGGCGGGCGGCGCTGGCGGTGCCGCGCACCGGAAAGGCCGCCTGGGCATAGCCGCCATCGCGGTCTGCCCGGACCAGAAACGCCTCCTCGCCATCATCCGCGGTGACATCGGCGATCAGGTCGGCCCGCTGGCCCGGGCCAAGCACGAGAGGACCGGACAGAGGCTGCGGCTCGGCCAGCGGCATCCCGTCAAGCGCAACGGTCCAGCCTTCCAGCCCGGCCAGCCCCAGCGAAAATATCCGCGCGTTTGCGGCATTGATCAGCCGCAGCCGCAACCGCTGGTGGCGCTTTACACCGAGCGACCAGGAAGGCTGGCCGCTGGTAGCAACGAAATTGCCCATCCGCCCGGCGTGCGAGCGGTCATGCGGGGCGTCGAACACCGGATCGACCTGCCCGGTCTTTGGGTCCAGACGCCAATCGTCGAGCACCAGAACGGCTTCGGCGTCCACGTCCGGCGGCGCGGCTTCCTCGACGATCAGCGGGCCGTGCAGCCCGCGGGCGACCTGCTCGGCCGAGCGGTTGTGCGCGTGATACCAGAAGGTGCCCGCGTCCTGTGCCGAGAAGTCATAATCGAAGCTGCCGCCGGGCGGCACAGGGTCTTGGGTGAGGCCCGCCACGCCGTCCATTGTGTTGGCGGCCCGGATGCCGTGCCAATGCACCGTACTGGCTTGGGGCAAAGCGTTGACGAAGCGCCTCTGCACCCGGCCGCCCTGCGGCACCCGGATCTCCACGCCCGGCGTGCGGCCGCCGTAGCTCCAAATGCGGGTTTCGGGATAGTCCGGCGGCAGCAGCTGAAAGTCGGCCTCAGCCGCGCGCAGCTCTTCAATACCGGTCAGAGCTGCCCTGCCCTGGCCCGGCAGTCCGGCCGCGAGCGCCGCGGCGCCCGCCGCTCCGAAAAATTTCCGCCGTGAAAGCATTGCTTCCCCCTCGTTCAGAACGCGGGCCGCCGGCAGCGGCCCGCCACCCGTTCAGCCGCCGGCCGCCGGGTCCATCAGATAGGCCGCCATCGCGCGGCGGTCCTCGTCGGTCAGGAAGGCGGTGCCCTGGAACACCACCTCTCCCATCGAACCGCCCATTGCATCGCCAGATGGGGTCAGGCCGGTCTTCAGCCCATAGGCCAAAGCGTCCGCGTCCCAGCCCTTTTCCCGCAGGCTCGCCGGATCTATTGGCGGAGCCTTGGAACCGCCCGGCAGGCGGTCGTTGCCTTTGAAGCGCAACTCCGGAACCCGCGCCCCGGCCAGATTGCGGCCGGTGTGGCAGGCAGCACAATGGGCCGCGCCCTCGACCAGCGCGCGGCCGCGGTTCCACTGCTCGCTCTTCCCCGGCACCGGCCCGGTTTCCGGCGGTTCCAGGAAAGCCGCCCGCCACAGCTTCAGGCCCCAGCGCTGGTCGAACGGGAAGCTGGTGTCATGCGGCCGGTCCGGCTCTGCCACCGGCGGCACGGTCTGGAACGCAGCCCAGAGATCGGCGATGTCCTGATCCGTGAAGTTGGCGTAAAACGGATAAGTGAAGGTGGGATAGTAGGGCTCCCCCGACGGCGAGATCCCCTGACGCACCGCGCGGGCGAAATCCTTCTGCGTCCAGCCACCGATCCCATACCCGGGATCGGTGGTCAGGTTGGGCGGGTAGAAGGTCCCGAAATCGGTTGCGAGAGGAGCACCGCCGGCCAGCGGCTTGCCGCCGCCCTCGGTGTCCGTGTGGCAGGCGATGCAGCCGCTGGCGCGGGCCAGATACGCCCCGCGCGCCACATCGCCTTCCAGTTCGGGCAAGTCGGGCTCTTCCCCGATCGGCCAGGCCGCAAGCGCGGCGATCACCGACCCGCCGAAGACGGCAGCCGCTGCCGCTCCGGTCAAGATCCAGCGCATGTCACTTGGCCTCGGCGCGGAATTTGGAGTGGCAGGCCGAACAGGTCTGGCTGAGCATCGTAAACACGCCGTCGGCCGGCATTTCCGCAAGCTCGTCACGGCCCAGTGTCTCGTGCATGTTGGCGCCGCCCATCATCGCGGAACCTCCTCCCATCATTGAAGACCCGCCCATCATTGAAGACCCGCTCATCATGCCGGTGCCGGCCATCATGTCAGAGCTGCTGTGCGAGCCGGCCATCATCAGGCCGTTGTCCGCAGCCAGAGCCAGCCCCTCCGAAAGCGTGTGCAGCTGTTCCGCGAGCGCACTGAATTCGTCCCAGTTGCTCCAAATCCCAGGCTTGGCCTCGGATGGCATCCCATGCGTTCCCTCCGGGAACAGGTCCGTCATGGATTTTCCAGCGTGGCGGCCGATCCGTTCGGCGGCGGTGCGCACCGCGTCCGCATCATAAGCCGCCTTGCCCTGCATCATCGGGGTCAGCGCCTTCATCGCCTTGCCCATGTCCGACATCCCGTCCATGCGTTCCTTGACGATACCGGTCGCCCCGCCGTGCGCCCATACCGCGCCTGCAGCAGTTCCAGCCACCAGGGCCGCGATAGCGATTTGCTTGAGTTTCATTCTGCTTGTCCTGTCTTTGCCTGATTGAAATTAATTGCATCTCAGACAAGGACGCGCGGAGGCGGCGGGTCGAAACCAGGGTCCCAGCCGCAGACGCTGCGGTGCTGCCGGCGGCGGAGAGGTTTGGTCTGCAGGTGCGGTGCGGGCTGTGCGGCAGGGGCCGAAAAAATGGCGAAAACCGAGCAGTCCAGCCCGGCATGGCAATGCCCCAGGAGCGTATCTTCGGCATGGCCAACCGAAGCGCCGCTATTCTGGTGAACCGCTTTCATGCTCTGATCAGCCGAATGTCCGGAATGGGCATGCGCCTCCTGCGGGGGCGCGAACAGCGCGAGGAACCCGGCGGCAAGCGCCAGGCGGATCCAGTTCAGCCAGTTTGCTGCCAGGCGCACCGTCACCGGATCCCGTTCTCCTCTTGCAGCTCCCTCACGTAACGCACGACATACCTCACTTCGGCGTCAGTCACACCCGGCACCGGCGGCATATTGCCGAAGCGCCAGTGGTGCGCCCGCACGCCATTCTTCGCGGCCAGCAGGAAGGCCGCGTCGGAATGATGGCCGGGCTCATAAATCTTGTGAACCAGCGGCGGCGCCGTGCCCTCCTGCCCCGCGGCATTGGCGCCATGGCAGCTGGCACATTTGGCCTCATAGACGCTCTTGCCGATCTGCGCGTCCTCGGACAGAGCGGCAGGAAGCCTGACTTCCGCCATCGCCGCGCCTTGCGCAGGGCCGCCGCCAGGCGGCGCCACGGCAGGTTCCGGCCCGGGGCGCAAGACGCTCCACAAGACGATACCGCCGATGAGAATACCTGCTGCTGCTGCTGCCAGCTTCGTTCTTTTCATGCCCTTGCCTGCTCTCTTTGCTCTTGCCGGCCGCTATGTTCCGCCCTTGCAGCCCCATCAGCGGCCATCCCCCGAGATGCTGGCTTCCAGCGCGGGAAGGTCAACCGCGGGGCGCCGGTTTTTTATGTATCAGAATGTAACCGCCCCCCCCCTGCGCCGGCCCCCTGCGCCGCCAGCGGGATCGTCAGCGTGGCCAGAAGCCCCCCCTTGCCGCGGTTGGAGAGCGTAATGTCACCGCCATGCGCCCGCAATATGGTGCGGGCAATCGACAGGCCCAGCCCGTGCCCGCCGGTTTCCAGCGAGCGCGACGCCTCCAGGCGCAGGAACGGCTCGAACACTTTCTCAAGGTCCTCCTCCGGAATTCCGGGGCCGCCGTCGGCCACAGTAATCACCGCACTCCCGCCTTTCCGGCCATAGCTCACGCGGGCCGAGCCGCCATAGCGCAGGGCATTCTCGATCACGTTGCGCAGCGCTCGGCGCATTGCGTTCGGACGCAAGCCGACGGCAATCGGCCCGCCGGCTTCCAGTTCAAAGCGCTCCGGCATATCCGCTTGAAGCTGGCTCAGGAACGCCCCGAGCTCGCAAGTCTCGGAAGGCTCGCTGCCGGCCAGCCCGCGGGCGAAATCGAGCGCTGAGTCCACCATGCCCTGCATTTCCTCGATGGAGGATATCAGGCTCTGGCGGGTCTCCTCCTCGTCGACGAATTCCGCCCTTACGCGCATCGCCGTCAAGGGGGACCGCAGATCGTGGCCAATCGCGGCCAGAAGCCGGGTGCGGTCCGCCACGAACCGGGTGAGCCGCTTCTGCATGCGGTTAAAGGCGCCGGTCAGCTCGCGGACTTCCGGCGGGCCGGATTCGGGCAGCACCGCCACGTTGTCGCCGCGGCCAAGCCGGTCAGCCGCCACCGCCAGCCGCCGCAGCGGTCCGGTGACGCGTGTGATCAGAAACCAGAATACGGCTATCAGGATGGCCGCTGCGCTCAACGCGAAGGTTAGCGCCGACTGCACAGGCCATTGCAGCGGCGGCCGTTCGAAGCGGGTGCCGACGTTGAGCCACTGGCCGCTGGAAAGGGCAATCGACAGGGTCATCTCGATGGCGGACATCGTGCCGCGCATCATTTCCCTGTGCATCCGCGCCATTTCGGGAGGGAGATGCGGCAGCGGCAGCTCGGCGCTGTCGACCTCGTGCAGTTCAACACGTATCTCGCGGCTGTAACTGTCCCCCAGGAGCGCCCGCACCCGTTCCTCCACCGCGCCGGTGCCGCCATGGGAGGTGTGCTGAACCTCCGGCCGCGGGGACATGTCAAACCGGACAAGAGGCGAATTCGCAGCCCGCAGGATCGAAGGGTGCAGGCTGGGCGGCGCTTCTTCGAGCAGCCGCGCCACATTCGCGGCCCGCCCGGCGGTTTCGGCCCCGATGGCGGCCCGCACCGCCAGGCCGCGCTCGTCCACGAACAGCCACAGGCTGACCGCCTGCGCCGCGACCAGCGCCAGGATCACCAGCAGTATGATGCGGGCATGCATACTGGCAAAGAACTGGCGCACCCGCCTACCCGGCCTCGACATCGGCCGCGAGGCTATAGCCGCCGTTGCGCACGGTGATGATGAGCTGCGGGCGCAGCGGGTCGCGTTCCACCTTCCGGCGCAGGCGGCTGATCTGGTTGTCGATGGTCCGGTCCAGCGGCCCCGCCGGGCGGCCCGCCGTGAGACTCATGAGCTGGTCGCGGCTCAGCACCAGCCGCGGGCGTTCAAGCAGCACGGTCAGCAGCTTGAAGTCCGCCCCGGTGAGGGCGGTTTCGCGGTTGTCGCCGCCGGTGAGCACGCGGCGGTCGCAATCCAGCTCCCACTGGCCAAAGCGCACCTTCTTGCCCGCCAGGCTGCCAGCCAGCGGCTCGGACCGGTCCGAGCGGCGCAGGATCGCCTTGATGCGTGCCAGCAATTCGCGGGGATTGAAAGGCTTCGGAAGATAATCGTCCGCGCCGATTTCCAGGCCGACGATCCGGTCGGTCTCGTCCCCAAGCGCGGTCAGCATCAGGATCGGGATGCGGCCCGACATGCGGCGGCACACCGACAGCCCGTCTTCGCCCGGCATCATCACGTCAAGCACCATCAGGTCAAAATGGCCGGCGGCCAGCTGCGCGTCCATTTCCGCCGCGTCTTTTGCCGCCGCCGCGCGCATGCCGTTTTTCTCCAGAAACCGCGTAACCGCGGCCCGGATTTCGCGGTGGTCATCGACCACGAGGATATGCGGCGTCCCGTTCATCGGCTCCACCTTAGGCTGTTGGTGCAGCTTCGGCCGCCCCGAATTTGTCGCAATCTGTATCCACCGACTGATCTGAGACAAGGCGTTACAAACCCGAATACTGGCAGACTGGCGGCGCCAGGCTGTGCAGCACAGATTGGCCATATTGCAACCCATAGGAAAGGTCTGAAGATGAGACAGCTGAAAATTCTGGCACTCGGCCTCGCGGTTTCCGGCACCGTGGCGGCAGCGGCTGCGGCGCAGTCGAGCGACGGTATGGGAGGCTCTTCCGGCAGCCCTGCCCCCGGCATGATGCAGCAGGGCATGATGCAGGACTGCGTGATGCAGGGCGGCCAAGCCCGGGGCCGCATGATGGACGGCATGAAACAGATGCACGGCAAAATGGTGCAGATGCACGGCCCGGACGGCATGTCGGCGATGAGGGACCGCCACATGATGGGGATGGGCAAACCCGGGATGATGGCGGAACAGCTCGCGACCGCGCTGCAGGAGTATGATGCGGACGGCAGCGGCAGCCTCTCGCTTGCGGAGTTCGAAACATTCCACAGCGCCCTGATCCGCGAACAGATGGTGGACCGGTTCCAGCACCTGGATGCCGACGGGGACGGCGCGGTAACCGAAGCGGAAATCAGCGCCCAGACCTCTCGCATGCAGGAAATGATGCAGAGGCGGGGCATGATGCAGGGCGGCAGTTCCGGCATGGCCCAGGAAGAGGATGTGCAGGAAGAGACAGAGGGCAACTGAGCCCCTGTCAGCCGTGGGGCCGCTTCGGTTTCCGGGGCGGCCCCACGCCACGGGAAATGTATCTGAATGTATTCTTGCCTCCCGCATTCCGCGGCCGTAACACACCGGCATGGAAGCTGAATTGGATCGTGAATGATGCGCGCCCGGGGACATCTGCTGCTGCGTTTAATGGCGTTTGCGGCCGCCCTGATGCTTGGCTTCTGGAGCCCTCCGCTGCATGCAGGCACGATGCATCCAGGCAGCATTTCACTTGAAAACCTAATGGCGGAAAGCGGGCCAGCGGCGGATGCGTCCGCAAGTCCCTGCGCGCCTGCCCTCCACTGCGACGCACCCGCCGCCCTTGCGGCGGTTTCAGACGAAATCCGCCCGCAACCGCGCGCGCGGACGGGTTACGCGTTTACCGGCACCGCCTCTGCCTCAGCTGCGCTGGATCCCGCGCTGCCGCCTCCCCGCATCCGCCCCGGCGCCTGACCTGCGCCGCCTGCTTCCGCGCGGCATAGCTTTGGGGGGTGTCCGCCCCGGCGTAAGATGCGCCCGCGGCCGCGGAAGCTCCTCTGACGACACAAAACCATTCACAAAAGGGAATGCCGATGAAACCCATCGCATCCATGCGCTCCGCCTTGGCCGGAGCCATTCTTGGCGCGTCTGCCGCCACCGGCGCTCTGGCCGGAACCTATGACATCTCGGTCGACCAGATCCGGCTGGATACCGGCAGCTTCCGCAAGAAGGGGGTCGCCTACAACAACAGCCAGACACCCACCGTGCTGCGCTTCACGGAAGGCGAGGCTGTCACCATCAACGTGACGAACAATCTGCGCGAGAGCACTTCGATCCACTGGCACGGGCTGATCGTGCCCTTCCGCCAGGACGGCGTGCCCGGCATCAGCTTTAACGGCATTAAACCGGGTGAGACCTTCACCTACAGGTTCCCCATCGTGCAAGCCGGGACCTACTGGTTCCACAGTCATTCCAGCTTCCAGGAACCCGATGGCGCCTATGGCGCGATCGTCATCGAACCCAAGGGCAAGGACCCGGTCAAAGCCAGCCGCGATTACGTAGTGCAGCTCACCGATACTCATCCGCATCAGGGCTCGCGGGTGATGCGCAATCTCAAACTGTCGGCGGATTACTACAACCGTTCGCAGCGCACCCTGAAGGACCTCATCCAGGACGCCGGGAACATGGGCCTGAAAGGAGCGCTCCGCGAACGCGGGATGTGGGGCCGCATGCGGATGATGCCGACCGACATCGAGGACGTTCAGGGTTTTACCCCTCTGATCAACGGCAAGAGCACGTCCCAGAACTGGACCGGACTGTTCAAGCCCGGCGAGAAAGTCCGCCTGCGGCTCATCAACTCTTCGGCGATGGCCTATTTCGACGTGCGCATCCCGGGACTGAAGATGACCGTGGTGCAGGCGGACGGCAACGATGTGAAACCAGTGGCGGTCGACGAGCTGCGCATTGCGGTTGCCGAGACCTATGACGTGATCGTGCAGCCCCGGGAAAACCGCGCGTACAGCATCGTGGCGGAATCGATGGGCCGGACCGCCATGGTCCGCGGCACCTTGGCGCCGCGCGAAGGCATGGCCGGCCCCGTCCCGCAGATGCGGCCGAAACCGCTGCTGACCATGGCCGACATGGGCGGCATGATGGGCAGCATGGGTATGGAAGGCCATGGCATGAACATGGAAGGACATGTCATGCGCAACGCCGGAGCCTCGGCGGCGGACATGTTCAGCGTGAGCAGCATGGATCACAGCCAGCACCAGATGCCCGCGTCCGAGCCCGTGGATCACAGCCAGCATCAGATGCCGGCGGCCGAGCCCGTGGACCACAGCCAGCATCAGATGCCGGCGGCCGATCCCGTTGATCATAGCCAGCACAAGATGCCGGAGCCCGCGGCCCCCGCACAACCCGCAATGCCGGCCGTCAAGAATCACGCCCAGCACCCGGCGCCGGCCGCCAAACCCTCCGGCGGCGCCGGGCACGCGGGCCACGCAACGGCCGCCACCAGCGGGCCGGACCCGTTCTATGCGCCGGGCAGCGGCCTTATCCCCAGCGCGGCCAATGGCGGCAAGTTCCTGTCCTACCAGGATCTGACCGCGCGCAGGCCGCTGTACAAGGACCGTCCGCCCACCCGCGAGATCGAGCTGCGGCTGACCGGCAACATGGAACGCTACATCTGGTCAATCAACGGCAAGAAGCTTTCTGAGGCCGAACCCCTGCGGCTCAAGTACGGCGAGCGGGTGCGGTTCAAGTTCGTCAATGAAACGATGATGAGCCACCCGATGCACCTGCATGGCATGTGGTCGATCCTGGACACCGGCAAAGGCAAGTGGGACCCGGTCAAGCATGTGATCAACGTCGCGCCCGGCACTACCGTCTACTCCGAAACCGAGGTCGATGCGCCCGGCCAGTGGGCCTTCCACTGCCACCTGTCCTACCACGCCGACGCCGGCATGTTCCGCAAAGTGATCGTCGAAGGCGGCCCGGCGTGAGCAGCGCCGCAACAGCAAGGAAAATCAAGATGAAACCTTCCCTTACCGCGCTGCTTGCCGCGGTGCCGCTGGCCGTCTGGGCGGCCGCAGCCCAGGCCGAGGCGCTGATCTACGGCTTTCAGGCCGAGCAATTGGAATACCGTTCCTCCGATGGCGAAGACGCCTATGTCTGGGATTTCGACGCGCTGATCGGCAGTGACGAACTGAAGCTTGTCTGGCGCAGCGAAGGCGAACGCGGCGTGTCTTCGGGCGGGTTCGAGACTCTCGAGAACCAGCTGCGCCTGCAGGTGCCCATTTCCACCTTCTTCGACGCGGTGGCCGGTATCCAGGCCAACACGCCGGATGGCCTGCCGGACCGCTACAACGGGGTGATTGGCATTAAGGGCCTCGCGCCGCAATGGTTCGAGATTGACGCCGATCTATACCTCTCCGGCCGCCCCTCCTTCCGCTTCGAAGCCGAATACGAAGGCATGCTCACCAACCGGCTGATCCTCACTCCCAGCCTGGAGCTCACGGTTCCTCTTGAGGATGACCCGGCCTACGATCTCGCGTCGGGCGGCATCGTTTTGGAGGCGGGCGCCCGGCTCAGCTACGATCTGATCGGCCGGGCTTTCGCGCCGTATGTGGGCGTGAACTACGAAAAAGCCTTCGGCGGCACCGCGGACATGATCCGCGCCAGCGGCGAGGACACTGAAACCGTCGCTATCGTCTATGGCGCGCGTCTCATGTTCTGAGGCGCCCGTGCGGCACCGGCCCGGCCGGTGCTGCGCCACCCTTGCGAGCAGTGCAGAATAATGCCGGCCGGCCAGTCGCTCCCCGAATACCACGGCTATGCGCATCGCATCGCCGGGTGGCTCGGTTTCAATTATGACGCTTCAGATCCGGGATGGGTGCATCCAGTCATGCACCTTATCCTGGTTCTTGCTCCGGCCATCCTGGCCGTGACGCTCAGCGTTTTGCTGGCGCGGACGGCCCACGGCTTCCTGAAAGCGCGCCTCGGGCAGCCTTCGCCGGGGCCGCTGGCGAGGGTGGACGGGCTGCATCCCAGCCTTGTTCAGCAGGTTTGGCACGCTACCCGGGCGCGGCAGCTTGGACTGGTCGTTCTCAGCCTCTCCTCCATGCCGCTGCTCTATCTGTCGCTGGAGCTGCCGAAGCAGATTGTGAACAACGTCCTCGACGGGTATGCGGCCCCGGTGTCCTTTCTGGGCGTGGAGCTGCAGCAGGTTAAGGTGCTGGCCCTGCTGAGCAGCGCCTATTTTATTACCATCCTTCTGCATGGAATTAACAAATACTGCCTGAACGTATTCCGCGGCCGGGTAGCCGAGCATTTCCTGCGTCAGCTGCGGCTGCTGATCTACCGCAGCTGGCGTCGGCGGGCCGAACCGGGCGGTCAGGCCGAGATCGTCCAGGTGCTGGGTCAGGAAGCCGAGCCTCTGGGCGGTTTTGCGGCCGAGTTGCTCACCCTGCCGCTGACACAAGGCGGCACTATGGCAACGATCCTCGTCTTCATGTTCATTCAGGACCCGATCCTGGGCGCCGCCGCGCTCGCCGTGCTGCCGGTGCAACTGGCCCTCCTGCCCGGCTTGCAGCGCATGATCAACCAGCGCAGCCGTGCCCGGATCGCGGAAATGCGCAACCTCGCGCGCCTGCTGGCCGGTGAACTGCGCCCCCAGCCCGGACCGGCCAGCGCGGTGCGCGCCGCCACCGCCTCCCTCAGGAGACTGGAACTCCTGCGCCTGGATATTCACCGGATCAAGTTTTTCACCAAGTCCCTGAATAATTTCCTCACGTCCCTTACCCCGTTCCTGTTTTACTCTCTCGGCGGTTACTTTGTGATCGAGGAGCGCATTAGTTTGGGCGCGCTTGTTGCTGTTCTGGCGGCGCACAAGGATTTCTCGGCCCCGCTCAAAGAGCTGTTCCGGTTTTATCAGCAGATAGAGGACACACGGCTGCGCTATGGCGGAATCCTGCATTTCCTTCGGCCAGAGCCAGGCCCGGCGTGGCACCGGGGCGGCTGAAATCCGAAGGCAGCCGCCCCCGCCGGCAGACTGATGACGGGTCCTCGACAGGCCCTTGGACTTCGCCGGCCGGGATTATCTATGAGCGCCCGCTCCCAAGCCAATGGACTTATCACATGCGCGACCACGGGGTCATAATCGCCAGGTCAGTCCAGGCTGGCTGTTCCGCTGCGGTGCATCCGCGCAATACCGGGCATGACAAACGAGCCCCCTGGAACGGCGCGGCCCGCAGGCAAGCAGATAGCTATAGATAGAAGGCCCGCCCCCTCCGGCCGCCGCTGCGAAGAGGTTCCACGCGCCTAGTTCAACCGGGCCGGCCAGTCGAATTCCGGGTGACCAGGCGGGATTCCAGCAGTACCGGATCAGGAGCCGTTTCGGTTTCAAGCCAGGAAGACAGCGCATCCGCCGCCGCAACCCCCATCTGGCCGACCGGCAGGTGGACGGTAGTCAGTCCCGGAGCGGTATGGGCGGAGCCGGGCAAGTCATCGATCCCCATTAGGGACAACTTGTCTGGCACAGATATGCCGCGCCGCTGCAGTTCATAAAGTGCACCGGTGGCCTGAACGTCGGACAGGCAAAGGATGGCGCTGATCTCGGGGCGCGATTCCAGCACCGCCTGCACCCCCTGGCAGCCGCCCTCGATGGACAGCGGTACCTGGTGGAACTCCAATTCGGCACCGCCTGGGTGGCGGCGCAGTGCCTCTGCCCGTGCCCCGGTCCGGTCGTTGGTCCGCGTCGGCCCGTGAATGACCGAAATGCGCCGGTGGCCGAGCCCGGTCAGATGGGACAGCGCGGTGAGCGCCGCGGCGGCATTGTCGTAACCGATTGTAGGCAAGCCGAAATCCAGCGAGTAGTAAGAGGTGGCGACCGCCGGGATCTGGCCGCGTTCGATCAGGGCGTAAAGCGCCGGGTCATGGTCCAGCCCGGACACGATCAGCCCTTCAGCGCCGATTTTCACCAGGGTCCCGGCCTTCTCTGCTTCGACTTCGGGCAGGCCATCGGTGGTGGCAACAACAAGGGACAGACGGCGCTCGGCAAGCTGGCTTTCCAGCGTCGACAGGAAGCGGGCGAAGATCGCGTTGTCCAGAGTGGGCACCAGCGCGCCGACAAAGCGCGTGCGCCCAGTGCTGATCGCGCGGGCGGCGGCACTGGGAATGAAGCGGAGTGTGTCCATGGCCTCCTGCACCCGCTGCCGGGTGGCCTCGGACACCGCGTCCGGAGAGTTCATCACCCGAGAGACGGTGGCCACGGAAACGCCCGCCGCGGCGGCGACGTCCCGCAGATTTGCCCGTTTTCTGCTCATTTTACCGTTCATGCCAGCGCGCCCGTATTGCCATTTGAACCTCGTCTAAAAGAATATATTGACGTATGTAACTGGTTTCATCAACCATGTAACCGGTTACATCGCTCAGGATTCGGATATCGCCATGACCGGCTACGCAGTACTGCACGCCTTCGACAACATGGGGCACATGACCCCTGCCAGGGCTTTCCCCGGCTTTGCCAAGGCACGAAAGCGGATCACGCGGGTGCTGGCACCGCGAATGCTGTTCAAGCAGGAGCTGCGGGAGGGAGACTTGCTGTCGGTGCAGGGGCCGCCGGGCGGTGTGCAGATTGCCGCCTTTGACGCGGCGGGCCGGCCGGCGCTGGCCGCGCTCGGGCTTCCGGGAGGCAATCCGCTGCCGCTGGAAGACCTGGACGCGGTGCCGCTGCTCGGCTGGATCGCTGCCAACGGCGGCAATGCCGGCGCGGAGATCCCGGCCGCCGCACCGAATATGCCCGCCGGGCCGCTGGTCCTGAAAGCCTCCGGTCCCGTCACTGCGTGGATTGGCTGCCCGGCCGGCCGGCAGCAGCTTGCCTTCGGCGGCGTGCCCGGCAACGCCACTGTCACCTGGCAGCCCGCCGCAGGCGCGGCGCCGCAGCTGCCGCCGCTTCTGGGCGACACCCGCGAGGAATTCACCGTCAGCCGCGCCACCGCCCGGGCCTACGAGGTGAAGCGGGGCGAGATCGTGCAGATCATCGACTTGGAGGGGCAGCAGTGCTCGGATTTCACCGCCTTTAACGCCGGCGCGCTGCAGCGGGGGGAGGAGCTGATGATCGACGGCACCGCCACCCGCTCGATGGTGCGCCGCGCCTACCCGGGGCCGGGGCTGCTCGACAAGTTCTTTGACCGCGACATGCGCCCGCTGCTGAACGTGGTGCAGGACACTTGCGGGCGGCATGACACCTTTGGCCTTGCCTGCACCGCGCGCGGCTATGAGGAGCGCGGCTTTCCCGGGCATGTGAACTGCTCCGACAACATCTCCCTCGCGCTGGCTCCCTATGGAGTGGCGCGGCGGGCGGCCTGGCCCGCGATCAACTTCTTCTGGAATACCTGGGTCGACCCGCACTCGCACCACATCCTGACCGAGGAATCCTACTCCCGCCCCGGCGATTACGTTGCGATGCGGGCGCTGGAGGATCTGGTCTGCGTCTCCACCGCCTGCCCGGACGACATCGACCCGATCAACGGCTGGAATCCGACGGATGTGCATGTGCGCATCTACCGCCCCGAAACACCCCTGCGCCGCGCCGTTGCCTACCGCGAAAAGGAAGACGCCCCGATGTCGATCAGCCAGAACTCTGCCTTTCATGACCGTCTGGAACCGCTGACGCAGCATTTTGCCCCGGCCCGCGACCTTTGGGCGCCAGTGAGCTTTCCCTCGCATGGCACCACCGGCGAATACTGGGCCTGCCGCAACGCAGTGACGGTGCAGGACATGAGCGGCTTGCGCAAATACGACATTGCCGGCCCCGACGCCGAGGTTCTGCTTCAGCAGGCCACCACCCGCAACGTGGCCAAGCTGGCAGTCTGGCGCGGCTCTTACACGCTGATGTGTGACGAGGCTGGCACGGTGATCGACGACGGCACCCTGTTCCGGCTGGCGCCCGATCTGTTCCGCTGGTGCTGCGGCTCGGAGGAAAGCGGCCGGGTGCTGAACGCGCTGGCACAGGAGATGGGTTTGCAGGTGCGCATCCACGACATGCGCGGGGCGATGCCCAACCTGGCAATCCAGGGCCCCAAGTCGCGGGACCTCCTGCGCAAAATCGCCTTTACCCAGCCGCATGTGCCGGCCCTGGATCAGCTGAAATGGTTCGGCGCCACAGTGGCGCGTCTGCACGACCGCGAGGGCGCCCCCTTCATGCTGTCGCGCTCCGGCTACACCGGGGAGCTGGGCTACGAGCTTTTCTGCTCCCAGGCCGATGCGCTCACCATCTGGGACGCTGTAATGGCGGCGGGCGGGGAGTTCGGGATCACCCCGATGGGTTCGGCGGCGCTGGAGATCATCCGGATCGAAGCCGGGCTGGCCGCCGCCAATGCGGAATTCGCGCCGGGCGTGGATGCGTTCGAGGCGGGCCTGGGCTTTGCCGTCGACCTGACCAAGCCGGCCTTCACCGGCAAGGCAGCGCTGGAGCGCAACGCGCATGCGCCGCGCCGGGTGCTGAAAGGGCTATTGCTGGGCTGCAACGACGTTCCGCTGCACGGCAGCCCCGTCTATGACGGCGAGCGGCAGGTGGGCACGGTGACCTCCGCCACCCGCTCGCCCTCGCTGGAGCACGCCATCGCCATCGCCCGGCTGGGCGTCGAGCATGCCGAAAACGGCGCCCGGCTGGAAATCGGCCAGCTCGACGGGCGGATGAAGCGCCTCGGCGCCACCGTGACGGACGTTCCATTCATAGACCCGCAGCGCAAGCGGGCCCGCGCCTGAGGGCGCACAATCACCCTCAACAGGAGAGAGACCACATGAAACCGCTGAAAACGCTTACCGCTGTCGCCGCCCTCACCCTGGGCACCGGGGCACTGGCGCAGGAAAAGGTCATGGTCGGGGAGCCGAGCTGGCCCGGCGCCAAGGTGATGAGCCGGATCATCGGCCAGGTTATCGAAACCCGCCTGGGCGGGGAGGCGGGCTACGCCCCCGGTGCCAACGCGGTGATCTTTGCAGCGATGGACGGCGGGCGCGGCGACATCGACGTGCACCCGGACGTCTGGCTGCCAAACCACCTGTCCTTCACCGAGGAATATGTGGACCAGAAGGCTACCGTCGGCCTGTCCTCGGGAAGCTACAAGGGGCGCACCGGCTTCTGCACCCCGACGTACATGATCGAAAAACACGGTATTTCGTCCATCTTCGATCTTGCCACCCCGGCCGCGCAGGAACTCTATGACACTAATGGCGACGGCAAGGGCGAGATCTGGGTCGGCGCCACCGGCTGGGCCTCGACCAACGTTCACAAGGTGAAGGTGCGCGATTACGGGATCGAGACCTTCCTGGAGCCCTCAACCGAGGATGAGACGGTGTTCTACGCCCGCCTCAAGGATGCCATCGCGCAGGAGCAGGGCGTGGTATTCTACTGCTACGAGCCGCATTACGTGCATGCTCTCTATGATGTCACGATGATCGAGGAACCGGCACACGATCCCGCCGCCTACACCATGCTGCAGCCGGACCAGGATTCCGACTGGTTCAACAAGTCCTCGATCACCTCCGGCGACCCGGTGAAAACGGTGACCGTGGCCTATTCCAAGTCGCTGGACCAGCGGAACCCGGCGGCGGCGGCATTCCTCAGCAAGATCGACATGGACGCGGGCGAACTGTCCAAGCTCACCTATCAGGTGGTGATCCAAGGCCGGGAGATTGATGCCGCGGTGTCGGAATGGCTGGCTGAAAACGGCGAAACCGTGGACGCCTGGCTTGGTCTCAACTGATCCTATCCTCCGGCCCCGCTTGCCAGGGTGGACGGCGGGGCCGGCACACGACTCTTGACGACAGGGGAAGGCCATGGCCGGTGACATCGCAATTGACGCACGCGGCGTCTGGAAGATTTTTGGCGCACGCGCGGATGAGGCGCTGCGGGCCATTCACGCGGAAGGGCTGAGCAAGCCGGAAGTGCTGGAGCGGTTCAACTGCGTGGTCGGGGTGGCGGATGCCAGTTTCCAGATCGAACGCGGCGAGCTGTTCTGCGTGATGGGCCTGTCGGGCTCCGGCAAATCGACGCTGGTGCGCCATGTGAACCGGCTTCTGGAGCCGACCGACGGGCATATCTTCATCAACGGCGAGGACGTGATGGGGCTGAAAGCCGAAGGCCTGCGCGACCTGCGCAACCGCCGCGTGGCCATGGTGTTCCAGAACTTTGGCCTGATGCCGCACCGCACTGTGCGCGACAATGTGGCGATGCCGCTGGAAATCCGCGGCACCGGCAAGGCGCGCCGCTGGGAGGAGGCCGACCGGGTGCTGGAGCTGGTGGAGCTGACCGGCTGGGAGGACAAGTACGCCCATGAGCTCTCCGGTGGCATGCAGCAGCGGGTGGGTCTGGCGCGGGCGATTGCCTCGGACCCTGAGATCCTGCTGATGGACGAGCCGTTCTCGGCGCTGGACCCGCTCATTCGCAAGCAGCTGCAGGACCAGTTCATGGAACTCAGCCGCAAGCTCGGCAAAACCACGATGTTCATCACTCATGACCTCGATGAGGCGATCCGCATTGGCCATCGCATTGCGATCATGAAGGACGGCCGCATCGTGCAGACCGGCACGCCGGAGGAGATCATCCTCAACCCGGCGGACGACTATGTGGCGGATTTCGTGGCCGGGATTTCGAAGCTCAACATGATCTTTGCCCATTCGGTGATGAAGCCGGTGGCGGAGTTCGAGGCCACCCACGGCGCGCTGCCGGGAGACGCCAAGGTGGCGCGGCCCGACATGGACTTGAGCGACCTGATGGATCTGGCCGTGGACGGCCATGGCATCGTCAAGGTCGCGGATGCGGGCGCCACCGTCGGGGTGATCAACCGTGCAGGACTGATCCGCGCCATTCAGGACAGCCAGGCGTAAGGAGGCGATGATGAAACACATCGACCAATCACAGATCAAACCGGAAACCGCCGGGCGCCTGAACGCGCTGGTGGGTGAGTTCACCGGCCAATCGCAAAGCTACTACCAGCAGGTCTTCAATTACATGATGGAGGCACCGGGTTACCGGTTCACCCTGAACCGGGCAGCCTGCATCCTGGGGCCGGTCTGGTTCGGCGCGCGGGGGCTGTGGTCCTGGTTCCTGGGGTTCCTGGTGCTGGAGACCCTCGCCTATATCCAGATCGCGCTGGGACTGTTCGGCGACCTGGGCCGGGATTTCCGCATCCGGGCCGAGCAGATTGCCCAAACGCTGGAGCTGCGCCGTCAGCAGATTGCGGCGGCAGAGGCCTCGGGCGCATCCTCGCTGGAGTCTCTGAAACGGGCGGCGGAGTCGCTGGAGGGCGCTCTGGCTGGGGCGCAGGAGGCTGCGGCGGCGGCCAATGCCAGTGGTGTCACCTACCTGTTCGTGGGCGCGGCACTGCTGCTGGCGGTCAAGTTCCTGGCGGCCTCCCTCGCGAACTGGACGCTGGAGGGGCAGTTTACCCGCTGGCGCTCTGACCGCAGCGCAGCTAGCGGCTGGTCGATGGCGCGGCTTGCCGTCTCGGCGGTTCTGGCGGCAGCCGTCGTGGTGCTGTCGGCGCTGAAGTTTGCGATGCCGGATGCGTTCTCATTGCTGAACGCTTTCCCGACCAACCGCGACTGGCGGCTGAATGCGGGCGACGGGGTGCAGGCCGCGTTCGACTGGACCAAGACGTCCGGCCGGGGCTTTTTTGACGGGCTGACCGCGGGGATGCGCACGCTGCTCGACTGGATCGAAGTGGTGCTGGTCGATACGCCCTGGCCGGTGGTGGCACTGGTGATCGTGATGCTGGCCTATCTTGCCGCAGGCGCCCGGGTGGCGATCTTTACCGGTGCGGCGCTGGCCTATCTGGGGCTCCTGGATTTCTGGGAGAAGGCGATGACCACGATTGCGTTGCTCGGAGCCGCGGCACTGATCTCCATCACCCTGGGCATTCCGCTGGGTATCTACTGCGCGCGCCGCCCGCGGGTGTTTGCCGTGGTGCGCCCGGTGCTCGATTTCATGCAGTCGATGCCCTCCTTCGTCTATCTGATCCCGGTGGTGGCCTTCATCGGCTCGGGCAAGCCTGCAGGCGTGGTGGCGACGATGATCTTCGGCAGCCCGCCGGTGATCCGCTTCACCGTGCTGGGCCTGCAGCAGGTGCCGGAAACCGTGCGCGAGGCCGCGCTCGCCTTCGGGGCTACGCCGCGTTACCTCTTGTGGCGGGTCGACCTGCCGCTGGCGCGAAAGACGATCATGGCCGGCGTCAACCAGACCATTCTCCTGTCGCTGGCGATGGTGGTGGTGGCCTCGCTGATCGGCGCCAAGGGGCTGGGTGAGGACGTGCTGGAAGCGCTGCAATATGCTGCTGCCGGACAAGGCATCTTGGCCGGGCTGGCGATCCTGTTCTGCGCGCTGATCCTCGACCGGATCGTTGCCGGGAAGCGGTAACGAACAGACTGGTCGCGGCCCAATAGACGCTTAGAAAACTGGCCTCCCTGGTGGCCAGTTTCCCTGTTTGTGCCCGGAGGTCTTCGGCCGGCAGCGCTTTGGAGATACTCCCGCAACACACCGGGCGCCGGATCGGCAGCATGCCCCCCGGGGCGCGATGGGGCTGAAGCCGGCGGAGCGGATACCCGGTATGACCGGGGCAAGGCAGTCACGGCACTTGTTCCGGCCGCTCCATTTCACCTTCAGGCTTCGCTTCCGGCTCTCATGCGGGGAGATAGAAGATGTGCTTGCCGGCCATCGGTTCACTCCAGCGGCGGTCCGGTGAGGGAAAGTCCATGCCGCCTGGCCGATTCCTCTATCGCGGCCATATCCTCCGGAATGCGGAACTGACCGGCGGCCATTTCGGCAAAGAACCCTTCGAACCCGCCGGGGGTCAGGATCACCAGATGGCGGGATGGCTCGGTGCCCACGACCTTGAACGTGTGTTCCGTCCCGCGCGGAATGAAGGCGCTTTCGCCCGGGCCCGCGATGGTCTCCTGGCCCGCGATCCAGACCTTGCAGGTGCCGGTAAGCATCACGAATGTCTCATCCTCCCTTTCATGAATGTGCCGGGGCGGCCCGCTTCCCGCAGGTGACCAGCTGTCCACGATCGACATCGCACCCCCGGTCTGGTCGGGCGAAAGGATGGTTTTGTATCTAACGCCAAGCCATTCGTGGGCGTCTTTGTCTGTTGTGAGGTCCTTCATCGTTTCACTCCTCATTTGGGAACTGAAACGAAAGCGCTTTCGGTGTTGGGATGATAATCTGGGCACACGGTATCAGCCAAAGTGTATTTCCTGATATAGGATATCGCCTGAATGAATTTCGCTACGTTCGATCTCAACCTGCTGCGCGTGCTTGACGCAATCTTCCGGGAAGGCTCCACGGTCAAAGCCGCCGGCCGGCTGGGCCTGTCGCAGTCCGCGGTTTCCGGCGCCCTGTCACGCCTGCGGCATGCTTTGGACGACCCGCTTTTCGTCCGCCAGGGCAACCGGCTGATCGCGACGGATTATGCCGCCGGACTTAAAGAGCCGCTGCGGCAGGAGCTGGAGCGGATCGAAGCCATTCTATCGCCGCCTGCCCGCTTCGATCCGCACTCTGCCACGGGAACCTTCCGGATTGCGGCGAGCGATTTCTTCGCCGAGCTGCTGATGCCGCCGCTGGGTGATCTGCTGCAGCGCAAGGCCCCGGGCATCCGGGCGCAGCTCGTCGATCTGGTGCCGCACGACTATGTGGCCAGCCTCGAACGCCGCAGCGCGGACATCGCGCTGATCCCCGACACGCCCCTGCCTGACTGGGTCAGCCGGGAACCGCTATTCCACTCGCCGTTCCAGGTCATCGCGCGGCGCGGCAACCCGGGGATTGCCGGGCTCGAGCCGGGGCAGACCATGCCGCTCGATCTGTTCTGCACGCTTCACCACGTCCTGTTCTCCCCGGAAGGCAACATTGCAGCCATGGGCGATGCCGCCCTTGCAAGAGTCGGTCGGCAGCGGCGCGTCGCCATGACGGTTCCGGTCTTTTCGGGCGTGTGCCGCGCGGTGCGGGAGAGCGATCTCATCGCGCTGGTGCCTGCCCAGCTGGCGGCCGATGTTGCGGATACCTTTGGCCTGCGGATCTTCGAGCCGCCCATTCCGATCGATCCGCCTCTGATCGTGGGAATCTGGCACAAGCGGTCCGATACGACGCCCCTTGCCGTATGGATGCGAGATCAGGTGTTCAGCCTGATGCGCGCGGAGAAGCGCTAAGGGCTCGACGGCCAGGCGCCAATCCCCCGCTCTGGCCCGGCCGCGTCACGCCGGCGCTGCACAATCCGCTGCCCGATGCCGCTCCGGTGTGCCTCTTGGGCAGTGGAGCGCAGCGGCTCATACCTCACCGCAAGGGAATCCTGGTCCGGGAACCACCGAATCGTATCCTGGATCCCGCGCTTCCTCCCGTCTGCTGCTGCGCTGCCGAAGCCGGCTGCCGCGCTGCGAATCCCGGCTTTCCAGCGTTCAATGACAACTAGAATATTCAGTTATTTCAATATGTTATGCAAAATAAAATAAAAAACAAAAAATAATCTTGAGATCACGGAGCTCATTCCGAATACTTCAAACATCGCATGACTTCACGGGGATCGAGGGAGGAGCCCAAAGCCATGAAACTCAGGAACACTTGTATTGCAGCCGTCATCGCGGCCTGCGCCACGGCATCGCCGCTGCTCGCGGAAACTCTGCGTATCGGAGGAAATTTTCCGGCGGAGCATTCCAGCTCGAAGGCTATCGGGCGTTTTGCCGAAGCGGTTGCGGAAGCCACCGGCGGCGAGATCGAGATTGCCAGTTTTCCGGCCATGCAGCTGGGCGGCGCCAAGGAGAACGTCGATCAGGTCCGCACCGGGGTGATATTCGGCACCTGGATCGGCACCGCCTACCTGTCGCGCACCGTGCCGGAACTGGAAGCGGTCTCGCTGCCCTTTGCCTATCCGGACCGCGAAACCGCCTTCCGGGTGATCGACGGCAAGGTCGGCGAACTTCTGGCCGAAGAGTTGGCCGGCCAGGGCTTTGTCGCGCTTGGGTGGATGGAGCTGGGCTCGCGCAACGTGACCAACAACACCCGCCCGATCGAATCCGTGAAGGATTTCGGCGGTCTCAAGATCCGCCTGCAGCCCAACGAGACTCATCTCGCCACCTTCCGCGCCATCGGTTCCAGCCCGGTGTCGATGGGCATCTCCGAGGTCTATTCCGCCCTGCAGCAAGGGGTGCTGGACGGCCAGGAAAATCCCTATTCGATCATCAAGAGCCGCCAATTCGAGGAGGTGCAAACCTATTTGTCGGACAGCAACCACTTCTTTGATTACATCGCCCTGGTCGTGAACAAGCGGAAGTTCGAGCGTCTGAGCGGGGAGCACCAGGCAGCCCTGCGCGAGGCTGCCGCGGAAGCCGTCGCCTGGCAGCGCGCCCAGGCCGCTGCCGAGGATACGGCAGCGCGGGCGAAGCTGGTCGAGGCCGGCATGACCTTTACCGCTATCCCGGACGAGGTCCGCTCCGAACTGCGCAGCCTCACTGCGCCGGTGATCGAGGAACTGAAGACCCGCATCGACCCGGCCATCATCGACGCCGTGCTTGAGGAAGTGAGGGGCTGATGTCTGCCCAGGTACAGCAGGGGCCCGTGCAGGCGGGCCCCGTCTTCGGGCGCTGCAAGGCGGCCCTTACCCGCATCGACACCCTGTCCTGGGGCGCCGTCATCACCGCGATGGCTGTGATGACCGGGCTGGTGATCGTGCAGGTGGTGTTCCGCTATGTCTTCTCCAGCGCCATCGACTGGTCCGAGGAGGTTGCCCGGCTGGCCTTTGTCTGGGCCATGTTCCTGGCCATCCCGCACGGCATCCGCCACGGCGTGCACGTCGGCATCGACGCGGTGGTGGTGCGCTTTTCCGAGCGCGCGCAGGAGTCGCTGTTCCGCCTGTCAGCGGTGCTGGGCGCGGTGCTGATGGTGGTGATCTTCCGCGTCAGCGTTGACGTCACCCTCTACACCTGGCCCGAAATGATGCCGACGCTGCCGCTGACCAATGCCGTATATTACATCGCCGTGCTGATCGCCGCGGTGCATTCGGTGCTGCATCTGATGCTGCTGGCCTGGGGCGGCCGCGGCACCTGGTCCGGGGAGACCGCGCAATGACACTCACCGTTATTCTCATTTTCTTCGGGCTGGCCCTGCTGGGCATGCCGCTGGCATTTGCGCTCGGCCTTGCCTCGCTGGGCGGGCTGCTCGCAGGCGGCATCGAGCTCTCGGTGCTGCCGCAGCGCATGATGCACTCGGTCAATTCCTTTCCGCTGATGGCGATTCCGCTGTTCATGCTGGCGGGCGAACTGATGGTGCGCGCCGGCATCATGCAGCGTCTGGTCGATTTCTCCAATTCCATCGTCGGCAAGCTGCACGGCGGCATGGCACATGTTGCGATTGTGGCAGGCATGATGCTGGCGGCGGTCTCCGGCGCTGCCGTGGCCTCGGCCTCGGCGCTGGGGTCGACGCTGGTGCCCGCCCTGCGGCAGAACTACGACGACGGCTTCTCTAGCGCGGTTGTGGCCTCGGCCGCCAACCTCGGCGCCATCATCCCGCCGTCGAACGCGATGATCGTCTATGCACTGATGGCAGGCTCCACCGTATCAGTTGGCGGGCTGTTCATGGCGGGCATCGTGCCCGGCATCCTGCTGACCCTCGGCTTCATGGCGCTGGGATCCTGGGTCAGCTGGCGGAAGGGCTATCAGCTGACCGGCGAGAGCTTCCGCATCACCCATGCCCTGCGCGAAACCTGGAGGGCGCTGCCGGTGCTGCTGATGCCGATTGTTGTCGTGGGCGGCATCGTCGGCGGCATCTTCACCGCCACCGAGGGCGCGGGCATCGCCGTGGCCTATGCGATGGTGATCGGCTTTTTCGTCACCCGCAAGCTGACCGTCGCGGACCTGCTGCCGTCGCTGTTCAACGCCGCCGTGGGCGCCGCCATGGTCGGCGCGCTGATCGCCTTTGCCGCCGGGGTCACCTTCCTGTTCACCATCGACATGGTGCCCGCAGCGCTGGCCGGGTTTCTGGAGAACGTGACCTCCAGCCCGATGATCTTTTTGCTGATCGTCATGGTGATCCTGATCGTCGTCGGCATGTTCATCGAATCCAACGCCGCCTACATCATGCTGGTGCCGCTGTTCGCGCCGGTTGCCCTCAGCTTCGGCATCGACCCGCTGCTGTTCGGCTTTCTGTTCGTGTTCAACCTGATCATCGGGATGATGACGCCCCCGGTCGGCGTGGTGCTGTTCGTGATGAGCGGCGTGACCCGGGTGCCGATGACCAAGCTGATCGCCAGCGTCTGGCCCTTCGTCGCGCTGCAGTATGTGGTGCTGGCGCTGTGCCTCGCCTTCCCCGGCATTGTGACCTGGCTGCCGCGCACGCTTGGCTACTGATCCCCGTGAACAGACAAGACATCCAACAACAGACAGGCCGGCCCGCCCCCGGGCCAGCCAAGGACGAGCAAGGAAAACAGATGCGCATTCTGATGATCAACCCCAACACCTCGGCAGGGGTGACCGCGCGGCTCGAACAGGCGGCCCGCGCGGTCATGTCCCCGCAGACGGTGCTGGACAGCGTGACCGCGCCCGCAGGCGTGCCCTATATCTCGACCCGGACCGAGTCTCTGATCGGCGGCGTCTCGGTGCTGGAGATCCTGTCGGAGCGCCACCAGGACTACGACGCCGCCATCGTTGCCGCCTTCGGCGACCCGGGGCTGGGGGCCGCGCGCGAGCTGTTCGACCTGCCGGTGGTCGGGCTGGCAGAGGCCGGCATGCTCACTGCCTGCATGCTTGGCGGGCGCTTTGCCATCGTCACCTTTGCTGCCGCACTGGAGCCCTGGTACCGCGAATGCGTGGCCTGGCACCGGCTCGAGGCGCGCTGCGCCGGGGTGCATACCCTGTCCGGCGCGTTCCGCTCGATCAACGGTGTGCAGGAAGAAAAGGCCAGCCTTTTGGCCGAGCTCTGCAACCAGGTGGCGGCCAGCGGCGAGGCGGATTCCATCGTGCTGGCCGGGGCGCCGCTGGCCGGGCTTGCCGCGCAGCTGCGCGACCAGGTGCCGGTGCCGCTGGTGGACTGCGCCGAAGCCGCGGTCGGCCAGGCCGAGACCCTGGTCCGGCTGCGCCCTGCCAAGGCGCTTGCCGGCAGCTTCCGCCGCCCCGCTGCCAAACCCTCCACCGGGCTAAGCCCTGCGCTGTCGGCCCGTATCGCTCGTGACAGTGTCCGCTGACCCGGCCGACGCCCGCGCCAAGTTCGAAAGGGCGAATCCACTTGCTGAACTCCAGCGGCGAGGCCTGCCGCACCCTCGCTGCCCGGGACCATTCTGACCGAAACCAAAGGAGTGCATCCGGCATGCCTGAATTCGACCTTGCCATCCGCGGCGGCACCCTCGTCACCGCCTCTGACCGCTACACCGCCGATATCGGCGTCCGCGGCGGCCGCATCGAGCAGATCGCCAGCCGCATCACCGGTGCCGCCGAGGAGATCGACGCCAGCGGCCTGCTGGTGATGCCGGGCGGAGTCGATGCCCATGTGCATCTGTCCCAGCCCACCAGCGACGGCACTGTTATGGCCGACGACTTTGCAAGCGGCACCCGCGCCGCGGCGGCGGGCGGCAACACCACCGTGCTGCCGTTTGCGCTGCAGGAAAAGGGCAAGTCGCTGCGTGCCTGCGTGCAGGACTACCACGCCAAGGCCGAGGGCAACTGTGTCATCGACGTCTCCTTCCACCTGATCGTCAGCGATCCCACCCCGCAGGTTCTGGGACAGGAGCTGCCGGCGCTGGTGCGCGATGGCTATACCTCGTTCAAGGTGTTCATGACCTATGACGACCTCAGGCTCGACGACAGCGAGCTGCTGGAGGTCTTCGAGGTCGCCCGGCGCGAGCGGGCGCTGGTGATGGTCCATGCCGAGGGCCACGACGCAATCAAGCACATGACCCGCCGACTGGAGCAGCAGGGCAAGACCGCCCCCTATTACCACGCCATCGCCCATTCCGAGATCGCCGAGCGCGAAGCCACCCACCGGGCGATCAGCCACGCCCAGCTTACCGATACGCCGATCATGATCGTGCATGTCTCCGGCCCCGACCCAATGGAGCAGATCCAATGGGCCCGCCGCCGCGGCCTCAAGGTGCTGGCGGAAACCTGCCCGCAGTATATCACTCTTACCAAGGAGGACCTGGCCGGGCTCAACATGGATTTCGAGGGCGCCAAATACGTCTGCTCGCCGCCGCCGCGCGACCACAGCAGTCAGGAGGCGATCTGGCAGGGGCTGCGCGACGGAACCTTCGACGTGTTTTCATCGGATCACGCGCCGTTCCGCTTTGACGGGCCGGGCGGCACCGGCAAGGATAACCTAAACGCCCGCACCTCGTTCAAATGGGTGCCCAACGGCATTCCCGGCATTGAAACGCGGCTGCCGATCCTGTTCTCCGAGGGCGTCAGCAAGGGCCGGATCACTGCCGAACGTTTCGTCGCCCTCACCGCGACCAACCCGGCGCGCACCTATGGGCTCTATCCCCGCAAGGGGTCGATCATGGTCGGTGCGGATGCCGATATCGTGCTGTGGGATGCGCAGAAGACCGCCCCGATCCGCCAGCAGGATCTGCATCATGGTTCAGACTATACCCCCTACGAGGGGATGGAGATCACCGGCTGGCCGGTACGCACCATCCTGCGCGGCATGACGGTGGCGCTGGAGGGCACGGTCACCGGGCGGCGCGGCGATGGCACGTACCTGAGCCGCGGTCCGTCCGATTTCGTTTGACTGGCCGTGCATTCGGGGCTGTGCTGCGTGGCGGCCAGAGCGGCCATTAATACGCGCTTTCAGCACAATTCCATGAGCTGGACCTGGGAGCTCTGTGGCCGCAGAACCGAGTTCACAACCGGCGCCGATGCTGTCATCTGCCCGGGTTCGGGCATCGGCGGCTCGCTGGCCGTGCGGACCGGCACGTTATGCCCCGGCGCGGACCGCCCGTGCCGGGCTGCCTCTGGCCGCGCTCAGGTCCCGGGTTGTGCGCGTTCTGCCTCCCAGACCTTCAGAATCCGGCAGGTTTCGGCGCCGGAACTGAGCAGATGCCGCCGCCAAACCGCATGCGCCGTCTTGGCGTCACGCGCCCGAAGCGCCTGCATCAATTCATCGTGGTCCTGCATCGCCTCGAAGCGGTGCGGCCCGGAGGCCACGGAGATGAACCGCGCCCGCTCGGCCCGGCGGGCCAGCTGCGCCCGCATTTCCTGCAAGGTATCATTGCCGGCAAACTCAACGATCCTGTCGTGGATCTCCCGGTTGAGCTCGAAATACGGCTCCTTTTCGCCGCGCTCGTGATGCCCGCGCATGGTTTCGTGCAGATGTTCAAGACCGGCCAGTTGCTCCTCGGAGATCCGGGTGGCGGTCAGCTCCGCCGCCAGCGCCTCAATCCCCGCGATCACCTCAAACAGCTCCTTGGTGCCCTCGACCGTGATCGGCGCGACGCGGGCACCCCGGTTCGGCATCAGCTCGACGAGCTGCTCGCCCGCCAGAACCTTGAGCGCCTCGCGCAAGGGCGTGAGCGACACCTGCAGCTCCTCGGCCAGCTCGTTGAAACGGATCTTCTCGCCGGTCGGCAATACGCCGGACACGATCATCTGGCGCAGCTGATTGACAACCTGTTCATGCAGAGACAAGCGGCTGATGGTCAGCTTGCCCTGGGCATTGTATCCTCTGCGCGTCTTCTGCGCCGGCTTTCCGTCCATATCGTGCTTTCCCTGTTCCGGCCCCGGGCGTCCCGGGACGCCTTGGTATTTACGCATCCGCGTCCCGCCCGGTCAATTAGGCTGTTTGTTTCAGGTTATCAACGCTGTGCCTCCAATCGTATTACTAATCAAATCTCCGCGGCAGCATCCGCGGACCTGAAAGTCGGCACTAGACAGTTGTTTACAGTTTTTCCGGTTTGCGCCTGCTTCGTTCCGATACGGGCCCGTTGTTTTTCTTTTGGGCATTTGAGCAGAGCGCCGCGTCGCGTGAGTGACCGAAGAGCCGTCAGCCGGGCGTCAAAGCGTTGCAGCGCCGGTCATTCGGTGACAGTATGGAGCGGACAAAAATGAATTTCCGCGGGGGTTTACAGTGAGACGTCAAGCAGCTTTAGCATGTTCGGCCGGTATTTTTCTGGGCGCCTGCGCCGTGTCCGAGGGAGGCAGCGGCAGAATCCCGGAAGAGGTAGCAGCGCTGGCCGGCCCAAACCAGAATCTGGCGACAGCCCGCCTCATGCCGGAGGACGGCTGCTACTGGTACCTGCACGAAGGCCCGGTCGAAACGACCCTGCTTCCCCTGCGCACCGCCTCCGGCAACCCGATTTGCGTCCAGCGCGCCGGGTAACCGTCCGGGGGAGCCAAGCTGCGGCTACTCAGCCGGACCTGGCTGGGCTGCGGCTTCAGCTTTGCGCCGTGACATAGTCTTCTGCAGGATACAGGTAGGCCGTGGAGCCGATGGTGACATGCGGAAAAAGATCGTTGATGTGCGCCATGACCATGCGCACGCAGCCCGAGCTCGCCCGGCCGCCAATCGAACGGGGATGCGGCGTGCCATGGATACGCAGGTATGTATCGCGGTTACCGACAAAGAGGTACAGGGCCCGTGACCCCAGCGCATTGCGCGGCCCCGGGTCCATACCGTCTGCATATTGCGCATAGGCCTCTGGTTCCCGCTCGATCATAGCCGGTGTGGGCGTCCAGGTGGGCCATTCAACTTTCCGGCGGATGGTGTAGGTGCCCGGTTCGTAGAGATTGCCCTTCGCAATGGCGACACCGTAACGCATCGCCGTGCCGCCTTCCTCGATATGGTACAGGTATCGCGCGACGGCATCGACATGGATGTCCCCCGGCACCAGATTGTCCTTTGCTGCCACCCGCTGCGGTAAGAACCGCGGGTGCAGTCCCCACGGATTTGTTGTCGCAGGATCATAGCCCGCGGGGGTCACCTGCGCGTCCCATGCGGCTTTCTGAGCCGCTGACGGCCGGACCTTGGCAAAAGCTGGAGCAGCGATAGGCGCGGAAAACAGAGCTGCTGTGGTCGAAATGAAGTGGCGTCTTGTCAGCATGTCAGTGGGCTCCGTGGCCAGAGGGGCGGCGAATTGTGTTCTGCTGGGCCAACTAATAAGCAAGGGGAAGAGTTCCCAACAGGGCCGCGGGACCTAGTGCTAGCCACAGAGCAGTTCGGGCGCAAGCACCTGACAAAAACGTGTAATGCAGTTGATCCAGCGGGACCGGTATCCGCGCGCCCTCTGCCATCGGGACGTGGAGGATCTGCCAGAGGGCGGCGCGAGGCCTGCGCCGCGATGGGGATCTGAGCGGAGCCGGCAGCCGTGAGCCGAGCCCGCCGCAACGCTTCGCGCCGAAGCGCGGTAGGGGGACAGCCGCGTCCCGGCCGCGGCTACGGCTGGGTGGTATGGCCGAGGCCCGCACAAGCCGCGGCTTGCCCCCCGCAGCAGTCCTGGAGCAGAAAACGCACCAAGCCGTTCACCGCCGCGAAATGCGGCGCGTAGAGTATTTCGCGGTGATTGCGCCTGGACGTCACGAGCCCTGCCCGCTTCAGAACCGACAGATGACCCGAGACGGTCGACGGCTTCAGTCCAAGCTGGCGGCCGATTTCCATGGCCGGCGTGCCTGCGGGGCCGCGCTGGACCAGGAGACGGAACACCGACAGCCTTGTATCATGCGCCAGCGCGCCAAAGGCGTCTATCGCGCCGGGCTGATCAAGAGGCATATCCATATTTCGTGATTACGGGAAATGAGGCACCTTGACAAGGCTGCCTGCCCGCCGGTAGAGGGGCCTCAATTCGCCAAAGCCCGAAATGACACACTGGCAGATTTTCCCGGCCGCGCGGCTTTGGGACGCGGAGCAACGAGGGCGCGGGCAGAGGCGCCCGCAGGGCACAGGAGACCGCCATGACCGACACCACCGACACCCCCAACATTGCTGCCGATAGCTTTGCCGCGATCGATCCGGAGGCGCTGTTCCCCACGGGCCGCAGTGCCCATCCGGCGCGCATCCTGATCCTGTACGGCTCCCTTCGGGAGCGCAGCTTTTCGCGCTTTGCCGCCGAAGAATCCGCCCGCATTTTGACGCGCCTGGGCGCCGATGTGCGGATCTTTGATCCGAGGAGCCTGCCCCAGCCCGACGATGCGGAAGCCGATCATCCCAAAGTGGCCGAGCTGCGTGACCTCGTGACCTGGTGCGAAGGCATGGTCTGGTCTTCGCCCGAACGCCACGGCGCAATGACCGGCATCATGAAAAGCCAGATCGACTGGATTCCCCTTAGCCTCGGCGGGGTGCGCCCGACGCAAGGCAAGACGCTGGCGGTGATGCAGGTCTGCGGCGGCTCGCAATCCTTCAACACAGTGAACCAGCTGCGCATCCTCGGCCGCTGGATGCGGCTCCTGACGATCCCCAACCAGTCCTCGGTGGCCAAGGCCTGGGACGAGTTCGACGAAGACGGCCGGATGAAGCCCTCGCCCTATTACAACCGCATCGTCGATGTGATGGAGGAGCTGGTGAAATTCACCCTGCTGACCAGGGACATCAAGGAGCACCTGGTGGACCGCTACTCGGAACGGGTGGAAAGCCGGGCGGAACTCTCGAAGCGCGTGAACCAGTCCAAGGCCGTGGGCTGAAGCCTCCAGAAGAGGCTCCGGCAGAATAGTCACGGGACCCGCGTGAGGGCCCCGCGTGAGGCGGCCGGTCAGTCCGGCGCGCCCTCGACGATCACGATATTGGCCAGACCCGCGCCTTCGCGGTGCGCCTTGGCGGCCTGGTATTCCGGCGAGTTATAGCAGGCGAGCGCCGCATCCATCGAGTCGAACTCGATCACGACGTTGCGCGGATGGCCCTCGCCCTCCATCTGCTCGCAGGCGCCGCCACGGGCGAGCACCCGGGCGCCGAAGGTTTTGAACGCCTGCGTCGCGCCTTCGGCATAGAGCTGGTAGGGGTCGGGGTCAGTGACCGTGACATGGGCGATCCAGTAGGCTTTGGGCATGGAAGCTCCGCTATTCTGAGTAGGCGTCTGAAAGGAATGCCGGGGCGGCAGGCGCCGCCCCGGCAATGGATCACTTGTTGAGGATCTTGGACAGCACCAGATAGGCGGCGCCAGCCACGACCAGGCCCACGAACCAGGCGTAGGTGTAGATCGTGGCAAAGAAGTCCGAGGTGCCCGCAGTGATGCCGACACCGGCCAGGAAGCCCGGCAGGTTCGGCAGGATGCCGATCACCAGCGCCCAGACACCGGCCCAGTTGGTGCCGTTCTTGCCGGAGTAGATGCCGTTCATCTTGAACAGGTCAGCCACTTCCAGCTTGGTCTTGCGCAGCAGGTAGTAGTCCGCCAGCATTACGCCCGCGATCGGACCCAGCAGCGCCGAGTAGGCGATCAGCCAGCCGATGATGTGGTTCACCAGGACCCAGGGGAACATGGCGATGCCGATGCCCGCGGTGATATAGCCGCCGCGCTTGAGATTGATCTTGCTCGGCGCCAGGTTCGAGAAGCCATGCGCCGGCGCGACCACGTTCGCCGCCAGGTTGGTGGTCAGCGTCGCCACGATCAGCGCGAACAGCGCGATGATCACCGAGAACCCGCCCATCTTTTCAGAGAGCTGGATCGGATCCCAGATCGCTTCGCCATAGATCACCACGGTGGCCGAGGTCACAGCGGAGGCAATGAAGGCAAACAGCGCCATCGGGATCGGCAGGCCGACCATCTGGCCGAGGAACTGGTCCTTCTGGCTTTTCGCGTGGCGGGTGAAGTCGGGGATGTTCAGCGCCAGCGTCGCCCAGAAGCCGATCATGCCAGTGAGGCTCGGCCAGAACACCACCCAGAACTGGCCTTCCTGCGGCTGGCCCGGGTCAAAGGCGCTGGGGGTCGAAAGCATCTCGCCGAAGCCGCCGGCGTTCACGTAGGCCCAGGCCAGCAGGGCCAGGCCCATCGCCAGCAGGAACGGTGCGGCATAGGTCTCCAGCCAGCGGATCGACTCTGTGCCGTTCTTGATGAAGTAAAGATGCAGGCCCCAGAACGCGAGGAAGCAGACGAACTCGCCCAGGCTGATGCCAAGGACCGCCAGAGGCTCGCCAGCCAGCGCGCCGCCGGTCAGCGTGTTCAGGATCACGAAGATCGCCGAGCCGCCGACCCAGGTCTGGATGCCGAACCAGCCGCAGGCAACGATTCCGCGGGCCACGGCCGGGATCTTGGCGCCGGTGGGTCCGAAGGAGGAGCGCAGGAGCACCGGGAAGGGGATGCCGTATTTGGTGCCGGCATGGCCCACCAGAACCATCGGAATCAGCACGATCGCGTTGGCGACCAGGATGGTCATCACCGCCTGATCCCAGCTCATGCCCGAGCCGATCAGGTAGGAAGCCAGCAGGTAGGTCGGAATGCAGACCACCATGCCGACCCAAAGCGCGGCAATCGCCACCCAGTCCCAGGTGCGTTCCGCAGCTGTGGTCGGCAGCTGGTCTTCATTGTAGAGCGCGGGGTCGATCCCCGCCAGATCGGTCCGCGGCGGCGCCTCGGCGCCGGGGGCGGAAAATCCGCTGGTTACGTCAGCCATGGTCGTTGTCTCCCTGTTTTATGGCTTTCCGCTGCCCGCTTCTGCGGCGGGCAGCACATACAAAATTTCCCCGGCTTTCACCAGGGAATCCATTCAGACGCAGGCGGGCATGTTTTCCGCCGAGCGAACAACTTTGCGCGGCGCCGTTACCTCTTTCCACTTCGACAGCGCCTTGTTCACCTCCGGGAAGGCGGGCCGCTCGACAAAGCGGCCGTGGCCCGGGGTGGCGCAGACCTTGCCGTCGTCCACCGCCACCTCGCCGCGGCTGAGGGTATAGCGCGGCAGGCCGGTGACCTCGCGGCCCGCGAAGACGTTGTATTCCACCACGGACTGCTGGGTCTCGGGCGAGATCGTCTTGGACTTCTTCGGATCCCACACCACCAGATCGGCGTCGGAGCCTTCCACGATCGCGCCCTTGCGCGGGTAGATGTTGAGGATCTTGGCGATGTTGGTGGAGGTGACGGCGACAAACTCGTTCGGGGTCAGCCGGCCGGTGTTCACACCCTCGCTCCACAGAACCGGCATCCGGTCTTCCAGACCGCCGGTGCCGTTCGGGATCTTGGTGAAATCGTCGATGCCGGTGCGTTTCTGGTCCACGGTGAAGGCGCAGTGGTCGGTGGCGACCACCTGCAGCGAGCCTGCCTGAAGGCCAGCCCAGAGACTGTCCTGATGCGCCTTGTCGCGGAACGGCGGCGACATCACGCGCTGCGCGGCGTGGTCCCAGTTCGGGTTGCGGTATTCGCTTTCGTCCAGCACCAGGTGCTGGATCAGCGGCTCGCCAAAGACGCGCATGCCCTTCTGGCGCGCCCGGCGGATCGCCTCATGCGCCTGCTCGCAGGAGGTATGCACCACGTAGAGCGGCACGCCGGCCATGTCGGCGATCATGATGGCGCGGTTGGTCGCCTCGCCCTCGACCTCGGGCGGACGCGAGAGGCCATGGCCCTCGGGGCCGCGGATGCCGTCGGCCAGCAGTTTCTGCTGCATGGTGGCAACCACATCGCCGTTTTCGGCATGCACCATCGGCAGCGCGCCAAGCGCGGCGCAGCGGCGGAACGAGTCGAACAGCTCGTCGTCCTCCACCATCAGCGCGCCCTTGTAGGCCATGAAGTGCTTGAAGGAGTTGATGCCGAGATCCACAACCTGCTGCATCTCCTCGAACACCTGCTCGCTCCACCAGGTCACCGCCATGTGGAAGGAGTAGTCGGCGCAGGCGCGTTTCGACTTGGCGTGCCAGGCCTCCAGCGCCTCCAGCATCGACTGGCCGGGGCTGGGCAGGCAGAAGTCCACCACCATGGTGGTGCCCCCCGCGAGCCCTGCGCGGGTGCCGGACTCAAAATCGTCGGCGGAATGAGTGCCCATGAAGGGCATTTCCAGGTGCACATGCGGGTCGATGCCGCCGGGCATGACATAGCAGCCCTCGGCGTCGAGCACCTTGTCGCCATTCAGGCCAGTGCCGATCTGCACGATCTTGCCATCCTCGATGGCGACATCGGCTGCGTAGCTGCGGTCTGCGGCAACGATGGTGCCGCCCTTGATCACGGTTCTTGCAGTCATATTCTTCACTCCACGACTTCTGCCGTTTCCAGCACGGCATGCAAGAGCACATCTGCACCTGCAGCCGCCCATTCGCGGCTGATTTCCTCATCCTCATTGTGGCTGAGGCCGTCGACGCAGGGGCACATCACCATCGCGGTGGGCGCCACCTTGTTGATCCAGCAGGCATCGTGGCCGGCACCCGAGATGATGTTTCGGTGCGAATAGCCCAGCTGCTCGGCCGCGCGGCGCACGGCGGAGACGCAGTTCTCATCGAAGGTGACGGGATCGAAATGGCCGACCTGCTCGATCTCGAGGCCCAGTTCCAGCTCTTCGGCGATCTTGGCAGCACCCTCGCGCAGACGCTTCTCCATATCCGCCTGGGTGTCGAAGCTGGGTGAGCGGAAGTCGATGGTGAAGACCACCTTGCCCGGCACGATGTTGCGGCTGTTGGGGTAGTAGTCGCAGTGACCCACGGCGCCGACGGCGTCGGGCTGGTGGCTCATCGCGATCTCATGCACCAGATCGGTGATCCGCGCCGCCCCAAGCCCTGCGTTGCGGCGCATCGGCATCGGGGTGGAGCCGGTATGCGCCTCCTGCCCTGTCAGCGTCACCTGAAGCCAGTTCAGGCCCTGGCCGTGAGTGACGACGCCAATGTCCTTGCCTTCGGCTTCCAGAATGGGCCCCTGCTCGATGTGCAGCTCGAACATCGCATGCATCTTGCGGCTGCCCACCGGCTCGTCGCCGACATAGCCGATGCGGGCCAGTTCCTCGCCGAATTTCTTACCGTCCGCGTCCTCGCGGGCATAGGCCCAGTCCTGAGTGTGGACGCCGGCAAAGACGCCGGAGGACAGCATCGCGGGGGCAAAGCGCGTGCCCTCCTCGTTGGTCCAATTCACCACCACGATCGGGCGGCGGGTGCGCAGGCCCTGGTCACGGATCGAGCGCACGACCTCAAGCCCCGCCAGCACGCCGAGCACACCGTCGTATTTGCCGCCGGTGGGCTGGGTATCCAGATGGCTGCCCATCATCACCGGGTCGAGATCCGGCTCGGTGCCTTCAAGGCGGGCAAACATGTTGCCCATGCTATCGACGCCGACCGTCATGCCGGACTCTTCGCACCAGCGCTTGAACAGGTCGCGGCCTTCCTTGTCGGCATCGGTCAGCGTTTGGCGGTTGCAGCCGCCGCGCAGGCCGGGGCCCTTCTGCGCCATCTCCATCAGCGTATCCCACAGGCGGCTGCCGTCGATGCGGGCGTTGCTTTGCACGTCTTTCATGTCTTTCTCCCTGTTCCGCCCCTGCCCCGCGCGCCCATAGGCCGCGGCGCAGGGGCAGGTCCTCACGCGATGAGCGACTCGGCCAGAATGCCGACCAGCTCGTCGATTTCCTGTTTCTCGATGATCAGCGGCGGCGACATGGCGATGATGTCGCCGGTGGTGCGCAGATGCGCCCCCTTGTCCCAAGCCCTGAGATAGGTGTCGAAGGCCCGCTTGGTGGGCACGCCCGCAACCGGCTCCAGCTCCACCGCGCCCACGAGGCCCGAGCAGCGGATGTCCTTCACATGCGGCAGCCCCTTGAGGCTGAACAGCGCATCGGTCCAGTAGTCCTCCAGCGAGGCCGCTCGTTCGAACAGCTCCTCCTCGCGGTAGGTGTCGAGTGCTGCCAGCGCTGCCGCACAGGCCACCGGGTTGCCCGAGTAGGTGTAGCCGTGGAACAGCTCGATCATATGCTCCGGGCCGGTCATGAAAGCATCGTGGATCGCGCTGCTGACCATCACCGCGCCCATCGGAATGACACCATTGGTCAGCCCCTTGGCGGTGGTGATCATGTCCGGCTCGACGCCGTAGTAGTCGGCACCGAAGGCACGGCCAAGGCGGCCGTAGGCGGTGATCACCTCGTCGAAGATCAGCAGGATGCCGTGTTCGCGGGTAATCTCCCGCAGCCGCTCGAGGTAGCCCTTGGGCGGCAGAATCACCCCGGCGGAACCCGCCATCGGCTCAACGATCACCGCGGCGATTGTCTCGGCCCCGTGCAGATCGATAAGCCGCACCAGATCCTCCGCCAGCTCCGCGCCATGCGCCGGCTGGCCCTTGGTATAGGCGTTGCGCTCCAGATCATGGGTGTGGCGCAGGTGATCGACGCCGGTGAGCAGACTGCCGAAATGGCGGCGGTTGTTGACGATGCCACCGACCGAGATGCCGCCGAAGTTCACCCCGTGGTAGCCCTTCTCGCGGCCGATCAGCCGGGTGCGGCCCTGCTCGCCTTTGACCTTGTGGTAGGCAAGCGCGATCTTCAGCGCGGTTTCCACCGATTCCGAGCCGGAGTTGGTGAAGAACACGTGGTTCAGATCGCCCGGCGCCAGTTCGGCCAGCCGGTTGGCCAGCTCGAACGCCTTGGGGTGGCCCATCTGGAAGGCCGGCGCATAATCCAGCTCGGTCACCTGCTTTTGCACCGCCTCGGTGATGCGCGGCGCGGCGTGGCCCGCGTTCACGCACCACAGGCCCGCGGTGCCGTCCATCACCTTGCGGCCTTCGGTGGTGGTGTAATACATGCCCTCGGCTGCCGCGACCATGCGCGGGGTCTGCTTGAACTGGCGGTTCGCCGTGAAGGGCATCCAGTAGGCGTCCATCGCGTTTGCGCGCTTCGGATCAGTGGTCATGAGCAAATCCTTTTCTCATACGGTCAAGCCGCGATTTTTCCCAGCAGCGTATCCAGCGACTGTTTTGCGTCGCCGTAGAACATGCGGGTGTTTTCCTTGAAGAACAGCGGGTTCTCGATGCCCGAGTACCCTGTGCCCTGGCCGCGTTTGGAGACGAAGACCTGTTTCGCCTTCCAGCATTCCAGCACCGGCATGCCGGCGATCGGCGAGTTCGGGTCCTCCTGGGCGGCCGGGTTCACGATGTCGTTGGAGCCGATCACGATGGCCACGTCGGTGCCGCCGAAATCGCCGTTGATCTCGTCCATCTCCAGCACGATGTCGTAGGGAACTTTCGCCTCGGCCAGCAGCACGTTCATGTGCCCGGGCAGGCGGCCCGCCACCGGGTGGATGGCAAAACGCACCTCCTTGCCTTTCGCGCGCAGCCGCTTGGTCAGTTCCGAGACCGACTGCTGCGCCTGCGCCACT
>NZ_JBMERQ010000004.1:0-232142 GCF_048820895.1 Cribrihabitans neustonicus | reverse complement strand
TTCTCGATGGCGGTGTAGACCACGCCGGCCAGGGCGGCGACGGCGGCGGTCAGCACGACCCAGTCCACGGTCACGGCGCCGGAGTCGTCTTTGCGGAAGTTTTTGATGAACTTGATCATGGTGTCGTCCCTCCAAAGGATCACTGAATTTTGCATATCCCGCCATCTCTTCAGGGTCCGCTCTCTCACCTGCTTGACCGCTGTCCGGCTCGGATAAGGACATATAGCCAGCGCAGCGTGGCAGGATTTGGGCTGAATGCCGGAAAATCGGCCCCAATCTTAACTTCTTCGCAAGGATTTTTCTAACGCATTGGCAGCATTCGGTTATTCCCTGTGGGACTCTGCGGTCTCCCGTGGCATTTCCGCGCCAGTGGCGGCAAAATATGGCGCGCTTGCCCGATTCCGGGCCGCCCGGGCTGGCCTTCGGGCCGGGATTTTCCGACGCTTTCGGAAACCGCAACAAAATTGCAGCAGGGGCAGGCAAGGTGAAAGCCGTCCATATCGCGATTGTGGCGCTGGCGGCGGCCCTCCTGCCGCTGCAGCCGCATGCCCAGTCCGCGCCTGCGTCTGAGCCCGCTCCGGCGCCGCAGCCTTTTCCCGATTTCGAGGCCAAGCGCATCAAGCCGCCCGCGCCCGGCACCCGCAAACGGATCATCGTGCAGATCGCGCCGGATGAAACGCTGAATGCCCAGCCGGTGGCCGCCGCCGCACCCTCGCCGGGCCCGGAGCTGCTGCCACCGGCACCCGGCCCGGGCCGCTTCGCCGCCTTCTGGGAGGAAATTGCCCCCCATGCCGCCGCAGGCACCGGGCTTGGCCCCGGCCGGCTCGATCCGGCCCTGCTGGCACTCGCCAAGGCTGGAGGAGCCATGGCCCCCCGGCTGCAGCTGCTGCAGGACATCGCCGCCGCCCGCGGGGTGGAAATCCTGACCCAAAGCGCGGGCACCCAGGTCTCCCCGGCGCTGGTGCTCGCGGTGATCGCGGTCGAATCGGCGGGCAAGGCCGGTGCCGTGAGCCGCGCCGGCGCGCAGGGGCTGATGCAGCTGATGCCGGACACCGCCGCCCGTTTCGGAGTCACCGACCCGCTGGAGGCAAAGCAGAACATCGCCGGCGGCATCCGCTATCTCGACTGGCTGATGCAGGAATTCAGCGGCGATCCGATCCTCGTGCTCGCGGGCTACAACGCGGGCGAGGGCGCGGTACGTGCCCACAAGGGCGTGCCGCCCTTTGCCGAGACCCGCGACTACGTGCCCAAGGTGCTGGCTGCCTACCAAGTTGCCCGCGGTCTCTGCCTGACCCCGCCGCAGTTTCTCTCGGATGGCTGCGTGTTCCGGGTGATGCAGTAGCCCCTCGGGCAGCAGCTCCCCGCTATCCCCCGTAAAACCATAAGTTTCGCCAAGAGCCGCCATCTTTCTGCCGCGCGTGGCTGATTTCACGGCTGCATATTTTTCAACACCCCATTTAGCAGAAAATAGATTGGAGACAGCATTGGATCTCGGAATAGACCCGGCCGCCGTGGCCGCTCAGTCACAAGGCTTCAGCAGCAGCCTCGCCCTGATCGCCACCATCGCCTTCGTGGGCTTCTTCGGCCGCCTGGTCTTCGTCGCCTTCGCGCCAAACCTCGCCGCCCGGAACCCGCTGCGCCACCTCTCGGGCGCGGGCTTCCTGCTGCTTGCGGCCGCGATTTTCGGCGGCGGGCTCTATGCCACCGGCAAATGGACCAAGGCGGTGGTGCTGTTCAACCGCAGCCTGGTGGACCCGGTGATCGTCAGCTGGCTCGGCCGCGACAGCTGCGACCCGGCCTCGGGCCGCTACTGCGTGGTGGTCTTCGAAGCGGAGCGCGAGCTGGTGGTCAACTGGTACGACAAGCGCGTCTACATGTGGGAGATCGTCAACCCGCCCGAAGGCGCGCCGTGGCACAGCCAGCGCCCGCTCAGCCGCCCGTTCACCAGCTAAGAATCACAGGAAAGGCCCGCCAGGACAGGCGGGCCTTCACGTTTCTCGCTTGCTGGACCGCCGCTGCGGCCCCGCGGGTCAGTCCACGATGGTCGCTTCAGTCGCCGCGCGCAGCTCGTCCTCGCTCACGCCCTCGGCCGTCTCGACGATCTTAAGGCCGCCCTCGACCACGTCCAGCACGCCGAGGTTGGTGATGATGCGGTCGACCACGCCCTTGCCGGTCAGCGGCAGGGTGCATTCCTTCAACAGCTTGCTGTCGCCGTGCTTGTTGGTGTGGTCCATCACCACGATCACCTTGCCGACGCCGGCCACCAGGTCCATCGCGCCGCCCATGCCCTTGACCAGCTTGCCGGGGATCATCCAGTTCGCGAGGTCGCCGTTCTCGGCCACTTCCATCGCGCCCAGGATCGCCGCCGCGATCTTGCCGCCGCGGATCATCCCGAAGGAGGTCGCGCTGTCGAAGTAGGAGGTGCGCGCCAGTTCGGTGATGGTCTGCTTGCCCGCGTTGATCAGGTCCGGGTCTTCCTCGCCCTCGTAAGGAAAGGGGCCCATGCCCAGCATGCCGTTCTCGGACTGCAGGGTGATATCCTTGTCGCCCACGTAGTTTGCCACCAGCGTCGGAATGCCGATGCCGAGGTTCACATACATGCCGTCCTCAAGCTCCTGCGCGGCGCGTGCGGCCATTTGGTTGCGGTCCCAAGCCATGGTTCAAGCCTCCTCACGCTTGCGGGTGGTGCGCTGCTCGATGCGCTTCTCGTGCTCGCCCTGGATAATGCGGTGCACGTAGATGCCGGGCAGGTGGATGTGGTCGGGATCGAGCGAGCCGCGCGGCACGATCTCCTCCACCTCGGCGACGCAGACCTTGCCGCACATGGCGGCGGGCGGGTTGAAGTTGCGCGCAGTCTTGCGGAAGATCAGGTTGCCGGTGTCATCGGCCTTCCAGGCCTTGACGATGGAGAGATCGGCAAAGATGCCGCGCTCCATAATGTAAGTCTCGCCGTCGAAGTCCTTATGCTCCTTGCCCTCGGCGATCTGGGTGCCGACACCGGTCTTGGTGTAGAAGCCCGGAATGCCGCAGCCGCCCGCGCGCATGCGCTCGGCAAGGGTCCCTTGCGGGTTGAATTCCAGCTCCAGCTCGCCGGACAGGTACTGGCGCATGAACTCCGCGTTTTCGCCCACATAAGAGGAGATCATCTTCTTCACCTGCCGGGTCTGCAGCAGGATGCCGATGCCGAAATCATCCACGCCCGCGTTGTTGGAGGCAAAGGTCAGGTCCTTGGTGCCCGCGTCCTTGATTGCCTGCAGCAGAAGCTCGGGGATGCCGCAGAGGCCAAAGCCCCCCGCAGCGATGAACATGCCGTCGAACAGCAGCCCGTCCAGCGCTTCGGCGGCATTTGAATATACCTTTTTCATGGAGTTCTCCCAAAAACTACCGTTTGACAGTGGTTCTGACGCCGGGGCGGGCACAAGTCAACGATACGGAGAAGTTTGCGTATTTCTACGGAGCGGCGGGCAGCCGGTGCCTCCCGGCGGCCCGCCAGGGCTGGCAGCGTCACGCGGGCAGGGCGTCTTCGGCATATTGCGCCGCGAACTCCGCGCTGGGCGGGATCGGGGTGATCACGTCGATCAGCACGCCGTTCGGGTCCGCGGTGATGAAGTGGCGCTGGCCAAAGGCTTCGTCTGTCAGCGGTTTCAGGACAGGCAGGCCCGCGCCGGTCAGCCGGCTGTATTCGGCCGCGGCGTCCTCCACCTCGAAGTTCAGGATGACACCGGCGCTGTTGCCGTGCCCGGCTTCGGGAATGGTGGGGTGGGTGCCGTCCAGAACGGCCAGATTCACGGCGGGATCAGTGCTCGACTCAAGGTGCACATACCAGTCCGATTCAAACGCCGGCCGGAAGCCAAAGTAAGTTTGGTAAAATGCAGCGGTGCCAGCGACATCGCTGGTCTGCAGCACCGGGTAGAATTGGGTCACTTTCATGTTGCACCTCTTTTCAAAAACATACAGCCTGTATGTATGCAGAGGTAAACATACAGGCTGAATGTATGCAAGAGAGAAATACACCCGTCCCGAACGCCGCGCGCCGGGCCGCCATGCGCGAGCGGCTGATTGCCGCTGCCCGCAGTCTGTTTGCGGAAAAAGGCTACGCCGGGACATCGACGCCGGAAATCGTTAGGGCTGCGGAGGTCACGCGCGGCGCGCTGTATCATCACTTTGACGGGAAGGAGGCGCTGTTCCGCGCTGTTGCCGAGGCTGAGGCGCATGCCGTCACTCAAGCCATCGAAGCCGCTTCCAAGGTGCCGGAGGTGGAAGGGCTGGAGGCTGGCAGCCGGGCGTTTTTCGCCGCAATGGCCGTTCCGGGCCGGGCGCGCATACTGCTCGTGGACGGACCCGCCGTGCTTGGCGCTGACGCAATGGGTGAGATCGATGCCGGCGGAGGGCGCGGAGCACTGCGCGCGGGGCTGGAGGCGGCGAATACGGGCCTGGACGAGGCCGGGCTTGATGCCTTGGCGGTGGTCATGTCGGCTGCCTTCGACAGGGCCGCGCTTGCCATTGCCGAAGGCGCGGAGGCAGCGCCCTATGAGGCGGCAATGGCGGCACTGATGCGGGCCGCCATCCGCCCCGGGTCTTAGGTGGAGGCCTTCTTGGCGGTGGCCTTCTTCTTGGGCGCAGCCTTCTTCTTGGGGGCTGCCTTTTTCTTGCCGCCCTTCGCTGACTTTTCGGCAATCAGCTGAACAGCCATCTCCATGGTCACGTCCTTGGGTTCCACATCTTTGGGCAGGGTGGCATTCACCTTCTCCCATTTGACATAGGGCCCGTAGCGGCCGTCCATGATGTTAACCGCGCCGCCGCTCCCGGGGTGCTCGCCGAGCTCCTTAAGCGGCTTCGCCGCCGCCTGGCTGCCGCGGCGGCCGGGGTTCGCGCGTTTTTCCGCCAAGAGCTCCACCGCGCGGTTCATGCCGATCTCGAAGACGTCGTTGGGGTCCTTGAGGTTGGCGTAGACCGGTTTCTCCTCATCGGGCAATTGGTGCATCAGGTAGGGTCCGAAGCGGCCGAAGTTCGAGGAGATCGTGCCGCCTTCCGGGTGCACGCCGATCTCGCGCGGCAGGTTCAGCAGCGTCAGCGCCTTTTCAAGGTCCATCTCGTCCTTGCTCCAGCCTTTCGGCAGGCTCGCGCGGGGTGGCTTCTTGTTCTCGGGTGTGGGCTCGCCGCGCTGCACGTACGGCCCGAAGCGCCCCGATTTCAAGTGGATTTCGTCCCCCTGGTCCACTCCCAGCACGCGCTCGTCGCCATCGGCGCCTTCGCCGGCGATGGGCCGTGTATAAGTGCATTCCGGGTAGTTGCCGCAACCCACGAAGCCGCCGGTGCGCGAGGTCTTGAGGTGCAATTGACCGGTGCCGCATTTCGGACAGATGCGCGGATCGGAGCCATCTTCCCGCGGCGGGTAGAGCTGCGGCGCCAGCGCATCGTCGAGTACATCCAGCACTTCGGTTATGCGCAGCTCCGAGGTCTCGGCAATGGCGGCGGAGAAATCGCGCCAGAACCGGCCCAGGAGGTCCTTGTAGTCGCGCTGCCCCGCGCTCACGTCGTCGAGCTCTTCCTCCAGGTTGGCGGTGAACTCGTAGCCCACGTACTTGCGGAAGAAGTTGAGCAGGAAGATGGTGACGATCCGGCCCTTGTCTTCGGGGAACAGGCGGTTCTTGTCCTTGCGGACGTACTCGCGGTCCTGGATCGTGGTGATCACCGACGCATAGGTCGAGGGTCGGCCGATGCCGAGCTCTTCCATACGCTTGACCAGCGTTGCCTCAGTGTAGCGGGGCGGCGGCTGGGTGTGGTGCTGCAGTGCCAGCACGGCGGCGTCTTCCGAAAGCACCGACGCATCCTTGCCCGCCTTTTCGGCTTGCGCCGCCAAAGTGCCTGCAAACTTCAGCGCCTCGCCTTCCATGATCTGCGGCAGGCGCTTGTCGTCCTCGTCGGTGACATCGTCGCGGCCTTCCTCGTAGACCCGCAGGAAGCCGTCGAACAGCACCACCTGGCCGGTCGCGCGCAGCACCACCTGGCCATCGTCCGAGCCGATGTCGACAGTGGTGCGCTCAAGCCGGGCGCCTTCCATCTGGCACGCCAGCGTGCGCTTCCATATCAGGTCGTAGAGCTTGCGCTGGTCGTCATCGCTCACCTTCAGCGAGGCGGCGTCGCGGCCCATGTCGGTGGGGCGGATACACTCGTGCGCTTCCTGGGCGTTCTTTGCCTTGTTCTTGTAGATCCGGGGCTTGCCCGGCACGTATTCCTCGCCATAGCGCTGGCCGATCTCGGCCCGCGCGGCCTCGACCGCTTCCGGCGCCATGTCGATGCCGTCGGTCCGCATGTAGGTGATGTGGCCCGCCTCATAAAGCCGCTGCGCCGCGTTCATCGTCTGCCGCGCGCCCATGCCGAACTTGCGGCTGGCCTCCTGCTGCAGAGTGGAGGTCATGAAGGGGGCCGAGGGGTTGCGGGAGGCGGGCTTGGCCTCGACCGACTGCACCTTGAGCTGGCGCGAAGCGACTGCCTGCACTGCAAGTTCCGCCGCGGTGGAGTTGGCCAGGCTGTACTTGTCGAGCTTGTCGCCGCCCAGCACGGTGAGCCGCGCCTCGAAATCCTGGCCGCGCGGGGTCTTGAGGCTGGCGCGGACCGACCAGTATTCCTGCGGGTTGAAGGCTTCGATCTCCATCTCGCGCTCGACGATGAGCCGCAGGCAGACCGACTGCACCCGGCCCGCCGAGCGTGCGCCCGGCAGCTTGCGCCACAGCACGGGCGACAGGTTGAAACCGACCAGATAGTCGAGCGCGCGGCGCGCCAGATAGGCTTCCACCAGCGGCAGGTCGACCTGGCGCGGGTTCTTCATCGCTTCGGCCACGGCTTCCTTGGTGATCGCGTTGAAGGTCACGCGCTTGACGTCGGTGTCCTTCTTGATCGACCGCCGCTTGGTCAGCGCCTCCTGCAGGTGCCAGCTGATCGCCTCGCCCTCGCGGTCGGGGTCGGTGGCGAGGATCAGGGCGTTGTCGTCTTTCAGCGCGTCGGCGATCGCCTTCACGTGCTTGCGGCTGTCTGCGCCGACTTCCCAGGTCATGTCGAAGCCGTTGTCGGGGTCGACCGAGCCGTCCTTGGCCGGCAGGTCGCGCACGTGCCCGTAGGACGCCAGAACGGTGTAGTCCGAGCCAAGGTACTTGTTGATCGTCTTCGCTTTGGCTGGGGATTCGACAACGACAACGGGCATTAATTCAGTAACCTCTCGGGAGTGATTTGGCGCGTTCTAGGCGGGGCAAGATGTGGGGTGCAAGAGGAGATTGTCAATCCGCAGCCATTGGACGCGGCGCCGGTGCACGGGAATTCGCGGTCCCTGAAGAGGGTTGAGAGGTGGCCGCAGCGGTCAGCCGCCGCGTGTGGCGGGGCGGCAGAGCAGGCCGCCGGGGCCCCGGCTCAGCGCGCCTTCCAGCTCCAGGTCGGTCAGCGCAGGCGCGAGGTCGCCCGGTGCGAGCGCCAGGTCGCGCATCAGCGCTTCCTCCGGCGTGGGGGAGGGGCCGAGCCGGTCGAGGATCTGCTGGTGCAGGGCCTGTGTCTCGGCCAGGCTGCGCTTCTGCGGCGGCGGAGGGGGCAGGTCCGCCATCGCGGCCTCCAGGTCCTTCGGCGGCGTGGGGCGGGCGGCCTGCGGCAGCGGCGGCAGGGCGGCAAGCACGTCCTCGGCACCGCGCACCAGCTGGGCGCCGTCACGGATCAGCATGTTGCAGCCCGAGGCCCGGGCATCGAACGGGTGGCCCGGCACCGCCAGCACCTCGCGGCCGTAGTCCAGCGCCTGCTGGGCGGTGATCAGGCTGCCGGAGCGGGCCGCGGCCTCCACCACCACGGTGGCGCGGGCGATTCCGGCGATGATCCGGTTGCGGCGCGGGAAGTGGCGCGCCTGCGGGGCCAGCCCCATCGGCTGATCCGACAGAATCACGCCGGCCTCCTGGATGCGGTCGGCAAGGGCCGCATTGGAAGCGGGATAAATGACATCGGCGCCGCCCGCGAGCACCGCAACGGTGCCGGTCTCCAGCGCGCCTTCATGCGCGGCGGTGTCGATGCCGCGGGCGAGGCCGGAGACCACCACATGCCCAGCTGCGCCCAGTTCGCGCGCCAGCGCCCGCGCCATGCGGGTGCCGAGCGACGACGCGTTGCGCGCGCCGGCAAGTGCCACCGCCGGGCGTGCCAGAAGGTTAATGTCGCCAATCGCCCACAGCAGGGGCGGGGCGTCGTTCAGGGTCATCAGAAGGTCGGGATACCCGGGGCCGCCATAGCACAAAAGCCGCGCTTTGGCGGCTTTTGCGATCTTGAGTTCGGCGTCTACCGCCTTGGCAGGGCATGTTTCATACCCCTTTATACCTGCGGTGCGTGCCAGTTCAGGCAACGCGTCCAGCGCATTCTGCGCTGAACCGTACTGCGCGAGCAGCCGGTGAAAGGTCACCGCGCCGACCCGCTTGGAGCGCAACAGACGAAGCCACGAGTACTGAAGCTCTTCCGTGGTGGGTGGGAGTGGGGGGTGAGTGGAAGAATGTGCTTCTTCAGTCATCCGCGGCTCCGCCTGTTTGCAAGACCAGAATTAGCCTTAAGGGGGTTAACAGGTGGTGAACGGACAACAATTTTTCCGTGATTTTTTGCTAATTTGCGGAAGCATCTAATACTAAGTGGGTATTTTTTCCGGTCCGCGGAGGGCTGCGCCGGAAGCGCCCGGCCGGCACACCAGCAGCCCGGCCGCTTACAAATAAGGGGTGCCTCAGGCAGCCGAGCCGCCCACCGTCAGCCCGTCCATCAGCACCGAGGGCTGGCCGACGCCCACCGGCACCCATTGCCCCGCCTTGCCGCAATTGCCCATACCCGGGTCCAGCGCCATGTCGTTGCCAAGCCCGCGAATCTGCTTCAGGGCGGTGGCGCCGTCGCCGATCAGCGTCGCGCCCTTGACCGGCGCGCCCACCTTGCCGTCCTTCACCCTGTAAGCCTCGGTGCAGGAGAACACGAACTTGCCGTTGGTGATGTCGACCTGGCCGCCGCCAAATCCCACCGCCCAGATGCCATCCCTGATCTGCGCCACCAGATCGCCCGGGTCGGCATCCCCGCCCAGCATGTAAGTGTTGGTCATCCGCGGCATCGGCGCATGGGCGTAGCTCTGCCGCCGCCCGTTGCCGGTTGGGGTAACCCCCATCAGCCGGGCGTTCTGGCGGTCCTGCATGTAGCCCACCAGCACGCCGTCCTCGATCAGCGTGGTCTTCTGGCTCGGTGTGCCCTCGTCATCCACGGTGATCGAGCCGCGGCGGTCGGGGATGGTGCCGTCATCCAGCACAGTGACGCCCTTGGCGGCAATCTGCTGGCCCATCAGCCCGGCAAAGGCAGAAGAGCCCTTGCGGTTGAAATCGCCCTCCAGCCCGTGGCCGATGGCCTCGTGCAGCAGGATGCCGGGCCAGCCGGGGCCCAGCACCACTTCCATCTCGCCCGCGGGCGCCGGTTCCGCTTCCAGGTTCACCAGCGCGATGCGCAGCGCTTCCTTGACCTGCGCCTGCCAGTTGGCCGGGTCGATCAGCCCGTCCAGCCCAAGGCGCCCGCCGCCGCCCGCCGACCCGCTCTCGCGCCGCCCGTCCTGCTCGGCGATGACCGAGACGTTCAATCGCGCCATCGGGCGGATGTCACTCACGCGAACGCCATCAGCGCGCAGGATCTCCACTTCCTGCAAGGAAGCCGCAAGCGAGGCCGAGACTTGCACTACGCGCCTGTCCAGCCCGCGGGCAAATGCGTCGATCTCACGCAGTGTTTCCACTTTCACGGGGAAGGGCAGGGCGCTGATCGGGTCGGCGTCGGTATAAAGCTTCGTATTGGTGGGCTGCGGCGGCGCGGCATAGGTGCCGCCGCCGTCGCCGACTGCCAGCCGCGCGGTCTCCGACGCGCGCCGGAGGGCTGCGATGGAGACATCGGTGGAATGCGCGTACCCCGCCACATCGCCGTTGACCGCGCGCAGGCCAAAACCTTCGGAAGCGTCATAGCTGGCGCTGCGCAGCCGCCCGTCATCAAAGACCAGCGCCTCGGACTTGCGCCGCTCGGCGAAGATCTCGCCATCCTCCGCCCCATCCAGCGCGGCCCGCAGCAGCGGCAGCGCCTCGTCTTCCGGCAGCACAGTTTCGAAGGGGCGGAAGGCAGGGTTTTCCATGGTGCAGAGCTCCGGTTTTTTTGATCTGAGCCAAGAAAGCGACGGTTTGACGCTTGCCTGCCTCTTTATCTGTACGGAGGAATATGATTTTAAGCGCCCTCAAAGACAACGGGGCTATTGCGTTTTGCGGAATCATTGATTCCCCGCCGCGCGGTGCCGCAGTAACAATGCGATCAACCGATCAGGACAAGATATGAAGAACGCTTTGATGCTTTCGGGCCTGTTTGCCGGCCTGTCCAGCCTTCCCGCCATGGCGCAGGAAAGCCTTGAGATTATTGGCGCGCCCACGGACGGCGAAATGGGTTTTCAGCCGGCGGCGACCTCGCTGGCCGAAGGGCTTCAGCGGCTCGACTACATGATTCTGGTGATCATCACCGCAATCTGCATCTTTGTTGCCGGCCTGCTGCTGTACGCCATCGTGCGCTACAACCGCCGCGCCAACCCGACGCCGGCCAAGTACAGCCATTATACCCCGATCGAGATCGCCTGGACCGTGATCCCGATCCTGATCCTGGTGTTCATCGGCTCCTTCTCCCTGCCGCAGCTGTTTGCGCAGCAGGAAATCCCGGAAGGCGATATCAACATCAAGGTGACCGGCTACCAATGGTACTGGGGCTATGAGTACACCGACCACGAGTTCGGCTTCGAAAGCTTCCTGCTGCCCAAAGACAAGCTGGAAGAGAACGGCTACTCTCAGGACGAATACCTGCTGGCCACCGACACCGCCGTCGTCGTGCCCTCGGGCAAGACCGTGGTGATGCAGGTGACCGCGGCCGACGTGATCCATTCCTGGACCATCCCGGCGTTCGGCGTGAAGCAGGACGGCGTCCCGGGCCGTCTGGCGGAACTGTGGTTCCGGGTCGAAGAGGGCAAGGAAGGCATCTACTTCGGCCAGTGCTCCGAGCTGTGCGGCAAGGATCACGCCTACATGCCGATCACCGTGAAGGTGGTGACCCAGGCAGAATACGACGCCTGGCTGCAGGGCGCGATCGAGGAATACGCGGGCATCCCGCAGTCTTACCAGGTCGCCTCGAACTAAGACCGGCCGTGCCCGTGCCGTCTTGGCCCGGGCCAACTGCCCATGAATCTGAGGGTGCGCAGCTGCTGCGCACCCGGCTGCCGCTAAAGGGATCGAGATGAGCGACGCAAGCATCAACGCGAGCCAAGTGAGTGAAAACGAGGCCGGCTTCGGCGATTACTTCGCCCTGCTGAAGCCGCGTGTCATGTCGCTGGTCGTGTTCACCGCGCTTGTCGGCCTGCTGGCCGCACCGGTGAGCGTGCATCCGGTGATCGGCTTTGCCGCGATCCTGTTCATCGCCATCGGCGGCGGCGCCTCCGGCGCGCTCAACATGTGGTGGGACGCCGACATCGACCGGGTGATGAAGCGCACTAAATCGCGCCCGATTCCGGCCGGCAAGGTAGAGCCGGGCGAGGCGATGGTGCTGGGTCTCGCGCTCTCGGGCCTGTCGGTGATCATGCTGGCGCTGGCCGCCAACGTCTTTGCAGGTGCGTTTCTGGCCTTCACCATTTTCTTCTACGTGGTGGTCTACACAATGTGGCTGAAGCGGGCGACGCCGCAGAACATCGTGATCGGCGGCGCCGCGGGCGCCTTCCCGCCGGTGATCGGCTGGGTTGCCGCCACCGGCTCGATGGCGGTGGAGCCCTGGCTGATGTTCGCGCTTACCTTCATGTGGACGCCGCCGCATTTCTGGGCGCTGGCGCTGTTCATGCGCTCGGACTACGACGACGCGGGCGTGCCGATGCTGACCGTGACCCACGGCCGCCGCTCCACCCGCGTGCATATCCTGGTCTATACCGTGCTGCTGGCGCTGCTGGCGGTGGGCACCGCGTTTTCCGGCATCGGGGGCCCGGTCTACCTGGCCGTGGCGGTGGTGCTGAACGCGCTGTTCCTGCAGGGCGCCGTGAAGATCTGGCGCCGCAACGAGGACGACAGCGAAGCCGACAACTTCAAGGTGGAGCGCAATTTCTTCAAGCTGTCGCTGCTCTACCTGTTCCTGCACTTCGGCGCGATCCTGGCCGAAGCGCTGCTGAAGCCCTACGGGCTTGGGGGGTGGTAAGATGGCTTTGCGCAAGGACCATGACCTGCACAAGCGCCGCTTCGGCCGCAACATGGGCGTGGGCGTGCTGCTCGCTGCCTTCGTTGTGCTGATCCTGGCCCTGACCATGGTCAAGGTCACGTCGAGCGGCTTCAGTTTCCCCGGCAAAGGCGACGGCAGCGGCAGCGAAACCCGGACGGAGCAGAACTGATGGCATTCAATGCACCGCAGAAGACCGCCGCAAAGCTGGCAGGCGTCGTCGTGCTGATGGGCGGCCTCGCCTGGGCCTCGGTCCCTCTTTACGACTGGTTCTGCCGGGTAACCGGCTTCGGCGGCGTCACCGGCGTGGCCGAGCAGGGTTCGGACACGATCCTGGAGCAGACCATCAAGATCCGCTTCGACGCCTCCAAGGAGCGCGGCATGCCCTGGGAGTTCAAGCCGGTGCAGCGCGAGATGGAAGTGCGCATCGGCGAGACCGGGCTGGCCTTTTACGAGGCCTACAACCCCACCGACCGCGTGGTGGCCGGGACGGCGTCCTACAACGTGACGCCCTACCAGGCCGGCGGGTTCTTCGAGAAAATTGCCTGCTTCTGCTTCGGGGAGCAGGTGCTGCAGCCGGGCGAGCGGGTGCAGATGCCCGTGACCTTCTTTGTCGATCCGGAAATCGTCGACGACCGGGACGCCAAATATGTGCACACGATCACTCTGTCGTACACGTTTTACGAAACCGATCTGCCCGAGGGTGTTGCCGCCCTCGACGCCGGCGCGGATGCCGGCGCAGATCCAACCACGAACTAGGCCGCTAGGTAGGGACACTTAAATGGCGCACGCAAAAAATCACGATTATCACATTCTGCCGCCGTCGATCTGGCCGCTGGCCGCTTCGGCAGGCACTTTTGTCATGCTGCTGGGCGCGGTGCTCTGGATGAAGGGCATGACCGCCTGGCCGTTCTGGATCGGCTTTGTCGCAGTGCTCTACGCGGCCTTTGCCTGGTGGTCCGAAGTGGTCGCCGAAAGCCGCCAGGGCGACCACACGCCTGTCGTGCGCATCGGCCTGCGCTACGGCTTCATTCTCTTCGTGATGTCCGAGGTGATGTTCTTCTTCGCCTGGTTCTGGTCGTTCTTCAAACACGCCATGTACCCGATGGAGACCTACACCGGCAGCGAGTACATCCCGCCGGAAATCTACGCGGTCGATCCCTTCCACCTGCCGCTGATCAACACGCTGATCCTGCTGCTGTCCGGCTGTGCCGTCACCTGGGCGCACCACGCGCTGGTGCACAACAACGACCGCAAGTCGCTGATCCAGGGCCTGGCCATCGGTATCGCGCTTGGCGTCGCCTTCACCTTCCTGCAGGGCTATGAGTACGCCCACCTTCTGCACGAGGGCTGGAAGTTCGGCGAGGACGAGTTCTACTCGAACTTCTTCATGGCCACCGGCTTCCACGGCTTCCACGTCATCATCGGCACCATCTTCCTGACCGTCTGCCTGATCCGCGCGATGAAGGGCGATTTCACCCCCGAGCAGCACGTCGGCTTCGAAGCCGCCGCCTGGTACTGGCACTTCGTCGACGTGGTCTGGCTGTTCCTGTTCTTCGCCGTCTACATCTGGGGCACCTCCGGCCTGTAAGGGGCGGTTTGTACCGGGTACATGTTTGCGGTTGAATATCGGCGGACATGACGTATCACACGGGGCGCGCAGGCAAGGGCTTGCGCGCCCCAGTTCTTTCTAGCGGAGCGGCCCGGATGCGGCGTGTCATCTTCCTTCTGGTCATCGGCGGCCTGGGCCTGGCGGCGCTCCTTGGCCTCGGCGGCTGGCAGCTCCAGCGCAAGGCCTGGAAGGAAGGCATCCTCGCCACCATCGAGGCGCGCATTGCCGCCGAACCCGCCGCGGGCCTGCCCGCCGCGCTGGACCCGGAAGCGGACAAGTACACTCCGGTGCGGCTGACCGGCCAGATCGGGGAGGAGGAACTGCATGTGCTGATCTCCTTCAAGGAGGATGGCGCGGGCTACCGGGTGATCTCCCCGTTCACGCTCGAGGACGGCCGCCGCATCCTGCTGGACCGCGGCTTCATCCCGGCCGCCGCCAAGGACGCCGCCCGCCGCGCGGGCCCCGCCACGGTGGAAGCCAATCTGCACTGGCCGGACGAGACCGACAGCTACACGCCGGCGCCGGACGTGGACGGCAACATCTGGTACGCCCGCGACGCTGCCCGCATGGCTGCGGAACTGGGGACAGAGCCGGTGATGGCGGTACTGCGCAGCGCGCCGCAGTGGCAGGACGCCGCCGTGCCGGCAGGGCAGGGCGCTCCGCGTCCGGTGCCGGTCAGCACCGCCGCCATCCCCAATGACCACTTGCAATATGCGATCACCTGGTTTTCGCTGGCCTTCATCTGGGCCGCGATGACCCTCTATTTCCTGCGGCGCAGCCGCACCCAATCTTGAGAGCTGAGGCGATGAAATACATCTCGACCCGGGGCCAGGCGCCCGAGCTGACCTTCGAAGACGCCATGCTGACGGGGCTGGCCCGCGACGGCGGCCTCTACGTGCCGGCCGAAATCCCGCAGATGTCCCATGACGATATCGCCGCACTGGCCGGGCTCTCCTACGAGGAAACCGCGTTCCGGGTGATGCGCCCCTTCCTCGGCGACTGCTTCACCGATGACGAATTCCGCGGCATCATCGCCAAGGCCTACGCCCCCTTCGGCCACGCCGCCCGTGCCCCGCTGAAGCAGCTGGCGCCCAACCACTTCCTGCTGGAGCTGTTCCACGGGCCGACGCTCGCCTTCAAGGACTTCGCGATGCAGCTCATCGGCCATCTGTTCCAGGCCGCGCTCAAGCGGCGCGGCGAGCGGGTGACCATCGCGGGCGCCACCTCGGGAGACACCGGTTCCGCCGCGATCGAGGCCTTCCGCGGGCTCGATGCGGTCGACGTCTTCATCCTCTTCCCGCATGGCCGCGTTTCCGAGGTGCAGCGCCGCCAGATGACCACGCCCGAAGACGCCAACGTCCACGCGCTCGCCGTCGATGGCGATTTCGACGATTGCCAGGCCGCGGTGAAGGACATGTTCAACGACTTCGCCTTCCGCGACGAGGTGAAGCTCGCGGGCGTGAACTCGATCAACTTCGCCCGCGTGCTGGCGCAGGTGGTCTACTACTTCTCCGCCGCCGTCAGCCTCGGCGCGCCCGCCCGCAAGGTCAGCTTCACCGTGCCCACCGGCAACTTCGGCGACATCTTTGCTGGCTACATCGCCAAGCGCATGGGCCTGCCGATCGAGCAGCTGGTGGTCGCCACCAACCAGAACGACATCCTGCACCGCTGCCTCTCCGGGCAGGGCTACTTCAAGGGCGAAACCATCCCCTCGATCTCGCCCTCGATGGACATTCAGGTGTCCTCGAACTTCGAACGCGCCCTGTTCTACGCCTATGGCGAGGACGGCAGCGCGGTGGCCCAGTTGATGGACGAGCTGAAATCCGGCGGCGGCTTCAATGTCTCGCAGGGCGCTATGGAAGCCCTGCGCGAGACCTACGCCTCCGGCCGCGCCTCGGAAGAAGAAACGCTTGCCACCATCAAATCCGAGGTCGAAGCCTCGGGCGAGCTTCTGTGCCCGCATGGCGCCGTCGGCGTGAAGGTCGCGAATGAGCACCGCCATGCGGACGTCCCGATGGTGACGCTCGCCACCGCGCACCCCGCGAAATTCCCCGCCGCGGTCGAAGACGCCAGCGGCATCCATCCGCCCCTTCCCCCGCGCATGTCTGATCTGTATGAGAAGCCGGAACGGGTGACCCGGATCGCCAACGACCTGGCCGCCCTCGAGGATCACATCAGAAAGCACATCGCGCATTGACAGTACAGCAGCACACTCTCGCCAACGGCTTCCGCATCGTCTCCGAGCACATGCCGGGGCTGGAATCGGCCGCCATCGGGATCTGGGTCACCGCCGGCGGCCGCCACGAGCGGATCGAGCAGAACGGCATCGCCCATTTCCTGGAGCACATGGCGTTCAAGGGCACGAAAACCCGCACGGCACTCGAGATCGCCGAGGCGATCGAGGACGTGGGCGGCTACATCAACGCCTATACCAGCCGCGAGGTCACGGCCTATTACGCGCGGGTGCTGAAGGACGACGTGGCGCTGGCGCTCGACGTGATCGGCGACATCCTGTTGAACCCGGTCTTCGACGGCCGCGAGATCGAGGTCGAACGCGGCGTGATCCTGCAGGAGATCGGCCAGGCGCTCGACACCCCGGATGACGTGATCTTCGACTGGCTGCAGGAGGAATGCTACCGCGATCAGCCGCTCGGCCGCACCATCCTCGGCCCCGCGGAGCGCGTCAGAAGCTTCTCCCGCGAGGATCTCGAGGGCTTCGTCAAGCAGCACTACGGCCCCGGCCAGATGATCCTGTCGGCGGCCGGCGCGGTCGATCACGACGAACTGGTGAAACTGGCAGAGCGGATGTTCGGCCATCTTGAGCCGCGCCCCGGCAGCGATGCCGAAGGCGCCCGCTTCACAGGCGGCGAGGCGCGCCGCGACAAGGACCTCGAACAGGCTCATTTCGCGCTCGCCTTCGAAGGCCCGGGCTACCGGGACGATGCGGTCTACACCGCGCAGATCTACGCGGGCGCCCTTGGCGGCGGCATGTCCTCGCGGCTGTTCCAGGAGGTGCGCGAGAAGCGCGGCCTCTGCTACACGATCTTTGCCCAGGCAGGGTCTTATGCCGATACCGGCTCGGTAACGATCTATGCCGGCACCTCGGGCGAACAGCTCGGCGAGCTCGCGGGAATCACCATCGACGAGATGAAGCGCGCTGCCGGGGACATGAGTGCCGCGGAAGTTGAGCGCGCCCGCGCGCAGATGAAGGCGGGGATGCTGATGGGTCTGGAAAGCCCCTCCAACCGGGCCGAGCGGCTGGCGCGGCTGGTGCAGATCTGGGGCAAGGTGCCCGAGCTCGAGCAGACCATCGCCCGGATCGACGCGGTGAGCCTCAGGGACGTGCGCGAAATGGCCGAAGCCATGGCCGCGAGCTCCCCGGCGGCACTGGCGCTTTACGGCCCGCTTGCCAAGGCGCCCTCGCTTGCCGCTCTGCAGGAGAGGCGCACCGCCTGATGCTGCTCAGCCGTCCGAAGGTCGCCATTGAAACCGAACGCCTGACCCTCAGGCCGCCGGTGCATGGCGACTTTCACGCCTGGGCGGGCCTGCGGCTCAACAGCCAGGCGTATCTGACGCCCTGGGAGCCCGGCTGGGCCGCCGACCACCTCAGCCGCAAGTCCTTTACCAACCGCGTTTACTGGGCACGCCGCTCGGTGACCTCGGGCACGGCGCTGCCACTGTTTCTGATCCGGCGCGAGGATCAGGTGCTGGTCGGGGCAATCACCCTCGACAACATCCGCCGCGGCCCGGCACAGGCGGGCACGCTCGGCTACTGGACCGGGCAGCCCTACGCCCGACATGGCTACATGCGCGAGGCGATCGGCGCAGTGGTGCACCACGCTTTCACCAAGCTGGACCTCAGCCGGATCGAGGCCGCCTGCCTGCCGGAAAATTCCGCTTCGCGCGGTCTGCTGGAGAAATCCGGCTTTAAATACGAGGGTGTCGCGCAGAGCTATCTTCAGATCAACGGCCGCTGGCGCACCCACGTGCTCTACGCCGCGCTGCGCCACGACCGCCGCGGCCGCACCCAGGCAGGGTAGGGCAGCAGCGGCCTGCCGGGCCCGGCGGGCCCCGCATCCGCAGCGGCATCGTCCTTAATCATCCTTGTCCCGACACGCGGGTTTCCCGCGGTCAGCCCAACTTCATCGCCAGCAAGCAGGGAACCGGCCGGTCACCGTATTGGTCTGCTTCCGCTCAGGAAGAATTGGGCCTCAGGCCTGTGTTCCCCAGTGCGGGATTAGGCCTGAGGCCGCGGCGCACCCCAAGGCGGTTTGCGCCTTTGCCCCGTCAGGCAGGATGCAGCCTGCCGCCGTGCCGCCCTGCGGGCGCAGGGAAGCCTTCCCGTCCCGGCCCTCAGGCCTTTCACGTGACAGCGGGCCTTGGCGCCCTAAAACTCCTGCATGCGCCATTTCCTCTCTGCCCTCGCTCTTCTCGCCGCCGGCCTCCTCTTCACCGCCGCCGCCGCACAGGAGCGCCGCGCGAGCCATTGCATCGCCCTGGCTGGCAGCGCACCGGGGCTGCAATACCTCCGTCCCGCAAGCTGGCAGGAGCCCGTCGGCGCACACCATCTGCGCATACGCTATCTCGGCCATGCCTCTTTCCTGCTGCAGACCGAGGACGGGCTGAACATCGTCACCGACTACACCGGCTTCATCGGCACCGCGCCGGTGATCCCCGATGTGGTCACCATGAACCACGCCCATGAGACCCACTGGACGGCGCATCCCGACCCGGCAATCCCGCACGTTCTGCGCGGCTGGGGGCCGTTCGGCGAGGGGATCGAGCACCACCTCGACCTCGGCAGCGTGCTGATCCGCAATGTCTCCACCGATATCCGCTCCCGCTACGGCGGGGTGGAGCCCCTGGGCAACTCGATCTTCGTTTTCGAGGCCGCGGGGCTCTGCATCGGCCACCTCGGCCACTTGCACCACGTGCCGACGCCCGCGCAATACGCAGCCCTCGGGCGCATGGACGTGGTGATGGCGGCGGTGGATGGCGGCACCACGCTGCCGCTCGACCAGATGATGGAGGTGCTGGCCCGGCTGCGCGCCTCGGTGGTGATCCCGATGCACTGGTTCGGAGACTATACGCTGCAGCGATTCCTCAGCGAGGCGGGCGAAGTCTTTCCGGTGGTGAATGAGGGCGCCTCGGACCTGGAGATTTCTCTGCGCAGCCTGCCCGAGCGGCCGCAGATCGTGGTGCTGCGGCCCCGGTACCTCACTGCGGAGGAGTGAGGCGTCCTGTCCGGTTCTTCCCGGCGACCGCGGCGCGGCAGCTTGATTGCTGTCTCTAGCCCAAGCCTAGCCCCGCCACTTGCTGCCGTCTGCCATCCGGCAAAAGGCCCTTGGCCGGCCAGCCCTTAGCGAATGCCCCGGCGCATGCCGCCGGGTCCGGGACCGGACCAGGCCCGCATGTGCTGTCCGGTCTCCGCAGTTCTCGGCCTCAGGCCAGCCCCTTGCCAGCCGCACCGCTTTTGGCCATGGATAACCCATGACCCGCAGCCCGAAACCCTCCGCCCTCGCGAACCGCTCCGGCGCACCGGAGCCCGCAGCCCCGGCCTCCGCCCGCTCCGCCGCCCCGCCGCCGCTGAACCCGGCCGGCCCGGAGTTTGCTGCCCGCTTCTCCGGGCGCCTGCCCGAGGGCGTCCTGCGCCAGCCCGAGCCGCGCTTCCTGGAAGAGCCGCGCGGCCGCTACCGCGGCCAGGCCGGGCTCGTGGCGCTGCCGCAGACGGTGGAGCAGGCGGCACTGATCCTGCGCGAAGCCAATGCCGCGCTGGTGCCGGTGGTGCCTTACGGCGGCGGCACCGGGCTCGTCGGCGGCCAGGTGATGCCGGACGGCCCGGCGCCGCTGGTGCTGGGGCTCGAACGCATGGCGGCGATCCGCGCCGTGCACGCGCAGGAGAACGTGCTGATCGCCGAGGCCGGCGCCATCCTCGCCGATGTGCAGGCCGCCGCGGAAGCCGCAGACCGGCTGTTCCCGCTCTCGCTGGCGGCCGAGGGCTCGGCCCGGATCGGCGGCAACCTCGCGACCAACGCGGGCGGGGTGGGCGTGCTGCGCTACGGCAACGCCCGCGATCTCTGCCTCGGGCTGGAGGCGGTGCTGCCCACGGGCGATATCTGGCACGGGCTGACCCGGCTGAGAAAGGACAACACCGGCTATGACCTCAGAAACCTGCTGATCGGGTCCGAAGGCACGCTGGGGGTGATCACGGCTGCGGCGCTGAAACTCGCGCCGGTGCCGGCAGCGCAGGGCACGGCTCTGCTCGCCGTGCGCGATCCCGCAGCGGCGTTGGAGCTGCTGGCGCGCGCCCGCGATCAGCTGGGCGAGGCGGTGAGCGCCTTCGAGCTCATGCACCGCCAGGGGCTCGAGTTCCTGGCCGAGACTTTGCCGCAGGTGCGCCAGCCCTTCGCCGTAGCGCCGGAATGGTGCGTTCTGGTGGAACTGGGACTGCCGCGCGGCCTCGACCCAGAGGCGGCGCTGGCAGCGCTGTTCGAGGCGGGCGAGGCGGCGGGCCTGGTCTCGGACGGGGTGATCGCGCAATCCGGCGCCCAGCGGCAGGAGCTCTGGACGGTGCGCGAGCACATCCCGCTGGCCAACAAGGCGATCGGATCCGTGTCGAGCCACGACATCTCGCTGCCGCTGTCGGAAATCCCCGCCTTCATAGAGTCCGGCCCAAAGGCAGTGGCAGAAGTGGGAGATTTCCGCATCAACTGCTTCGGCCACCTCGGCGACGGCAACCTGCATTACAACGTCTTCCCGCCCAAGGGGCAGCGGCGTGCCGCCTGCGACCACCTGCGCGGCGCGGTGAAGCAAGCGGTGCATGACCTGGTGCGGGACTTCGGCGGCTCCTTCAGCGCCGAGCACGGGGTGGGGCGGCTCAAGACCGGCGACCTGGAGCGCTATGGCGACCCGGCGCGCCTGGCCGCGATGCGGGCGATCAAGCGGGCTCTCGACCCCAACGGGATCATGAACCCGGGCGTCATCCTGCCGCGCGGCTGATCATGCCGCGGTAAAGCGCATCTTGCCGTCCCCTGGACCTAACCAATGGGCGTAATCCGGAAGGAGTACCAAAGCCCCTGAGCGGCCAAATTTGATCCGAAGCAGTTAATCCAGAAGTGAAGTGTACTGCCCTGAATGGGTACAAAGCCTCGCCAGGGCAATATTCCTAATCCACCCGGCGTAACTCAAAGGGGCAGGGAGTAACTCCGTTCTTTACCTGTCCGGGCTGCGCCGGGCCGCCTGGCGGCATTGGGCCGGGCGCCGCGCGCACCCGCGGACCGCTTTTGCAGCTGCCTTAGGCGTGTGGAGGGCCTCGTCAAAGCGGGGCCGGCTTCTGCGCAGGCACAGGCACAGGCGCAGATCCGGCGGGCGCGCCCCGCCGGCGATTGAACTGGAAATGGCCGTAGAACGGTCAGCCGCGGGGCTCAGAGCCCCTCGAACTCGCAAAGCACATGAACATCCATGCCCATGTCCTCCAGAAGCTTGCGGCCGCCAAGTTCCGGCAGGTCAACGATGAAGGCGCAGGAGACGATCTCACCGCCGAGCCGCTGGATCAGCTTGATGCCCGCGCCCGCGGTGCCGCCGGTGGCCAGCAGGTCGTCGACCACCAGCACCTTCTCGCCCTTCTGGATCGCGTCGTCGTGGATCTCCACGATCGCCTCGCCGTATTCCAGCTTGTACTCCTGGCTGATGGTGGTGCCGGGCAGCTTGCCCTTCTTGCGGATCGGCACGAAGCCGACGCTGAGCTGATGGGCAATCGCACCGCCGAGGATGAAGCCGCGTGCCTCAAGCCCGACCACCTTGTCGATCTGCTCGCCCGCATAGGGGTGCAGCATCTGGTCGATCGCCATGCGGAAGCCGCGCGGATCGGCAAACAGCGTGGTCACGTCGCGGAACATGATGCCTTCGTGCGGGAAGTCGACGATGGTGCGGATGTAGTCCTTGACGGCGGATTTCTTCGGCATGGCGGGGCTCCTTGCGGCGGAACGGTGGACAGAAGCGGCCCCTCGGGCCGGACCCCGCGGGTTTGGCCGAAGCGGCGCGTGCTTGCAAGGGGGAAGGGGCGGCTGCGGGGCGCGCGGCCGTGATTTGCCCGGCGGCGCGGACCCGCGGCAGCTGCTCAAACCATGCGAATACCCCGCACTCTCGCGGGCCAAGGCCGCTCAGCCGCCGCGGCCCGCCGCTGGCGCGGCGGGGCGGCCGCTTCGGGCCGGGCTCAGCCCAGAACCCGGCCCGCCACCGCGTCGAGCCTGGCCAGAACGGCCGGGTCGCGTTTTTCCGGTGCGGTCATCAGCGCGTATTCCAGCGCCCGGTCGCAGCCATGCGGGCAGGGTGCGCGCTCCTTGCCCAGCAGGGACGGCAGGCGGCGCACCAGCGCGCGGGCGTTGTCGGAGTTGCCCTTGAGCGTCGCAATGATCGAGGTGATGTCCACAGCGCCGTGATCCGGGTGCCAGCTATCGTAATCGGTGACCATGGCGATCGAGGCATAGCAGAGCTCGGCCTCGCGGGCGAGCTTGGCTTCGGGCATGTTGGTCATGCCGATCACGTCGCAGCCCCATTGCTCGCGGTACATCTTCGACTCCGCCACCGAGGAGAACTGCGGCCCCTCCATGCACAGGTAGGTGCCGCCGCGGTGCACGGTGATGCCCGCGTCCTTCGCTGCCGTCTCGGCCGCATCGCTGAGGCGTTCGCAGGTCGGATGCGCGACGCTCACATGAGCCACGCAGCCGGTGCCGAAGAAGCTTTTGCTGCGGGCGAAGGTGCGGTCGATGAACTGGTCGACGATGACGAAATCGCCCGGCGCCATCTCCTCGCGGAACGAGCCGCAGGCGGAAACCGAGAATACGTCCGTCACCCCCAGCCGCTTCAGCGCGTCGATATTGGCGCGGTAAGGCACCTCGGAGGGCGAATGCACGTGGCCGCGGCCGTGGCGCGGCAGGAAGGCCATCTTCACGCCCTCCAGCGTGCCGGTGAGGATCTGGTCCGAAGGCGCCCCCCAGGGCGTCTCCACCGCCAGCCACTCGGCGCCTTCCAGCCCGTCGATCTCGTAAATGCCCGAGCCGCCGATGACGGCAATCATGGTCTCCTGGGTCACGCGTCCTGCTCCTGTCTGGTGCTGATGTTCCGGTTTGTGCCTTTGAAAGCGCGCTTTGACAAGCGCGCTGCCTCCGGCGGGAGTATTTGGGGAAAGATGAAGGGCCGCGACCACCGCAGCCTTGGCTGCTGTCCTTTGAAGGGAAGGGCAGCGGTGCTGCCCGGATGTTTCGCGCGCGAAACAATGCGGCAGCAGGGCTGACCTGTGCCGCAGGGGCGGGCACGGGCCGTACCGCGCGGGGTTTCGGGCCCCTGCGGCTTGCCCCTTCGGGGCATTTCCGCTAGGGGCGGGGCAGCGAACACTCCCCTTCGAGCACAGGTACACCCCATGAGACGCGCCGCAATGGCCCTGCTGGCCAAGCAGATATCCCCGCCCAACCTTTCCATCATGCAGGACGAGGGTTTCAGCCTGTCGCGCCTGCGCATCGAGCTTCTGTCCGGCCTTACCGTGGCGCTGGCGCTGGTGCCGGAGGCGGTGGCCTTTGCATTCGTCGCCGGTGTGCACCCGCTGGTCGGTCTGTACGCGGCCTTTCTCGTCGGTCTGATCACCGCGGTGTTCGGCGGCCGGCCCGGGATGATCTCGGGCGCGACCGGCGCGCTTGCGGTGGTGATGGTTGCGCTGGTGGCGCAGCACGGGGTCGAGTACCTCTTTGCCACCGTGGTTCTGATGGGCATCCTGCAGGTGATCGCGGGGGTGATGCACTGGGGCAAGTTCATCCGCCTGGTGCCGCACCCGGTGATGCTGGGGTTCGTGAACGGCCTTGCCATCGTGATTTTCCTTGCTCAGCTCACCCAGTTCAAGCTGCCGGGCTCGGGCGGGACGGAGTGGCTGCAGGGCACCCCGCTTTATCTGATGCTGGGGCTGGTGGCGCTCACCATGCTGATCATCTGGGGCATGCCCAAGATCACCAGCATCATCCCGGCGCCCCTTGCAGGCATCGGCATCGTCGCGATCCTGGTGATCGCGCTGGGGCTCGATGTGCCGCGCGTCGGCGACATGGCCTCGATCGAAGGCGGCTTGCCGTCCTTCCACATCCCGATGGTGCCGCTCAATTGGGAAACCTTTGAGATCATCCTGCCCTACGCGGTGATCCTTGCTGCCATCGGCCTGATTGAGAGCCTCCTGACCCTGAACCTGGTGGGTGAGATCACCAACAAGCGCGGCGGGGCGTCGCAGGAGTGCATCGCACAGGGTGCTGCCAACGTGGTCACTGGTTTCTTCGGCGGCATGGGGGGCTGCGCGATGATCGGGCAGTCGATGATCAACGTGAAATCGGGCGGGCGGACCCGGATTGCGGGCATCGCCGCAGCGCTGTTCCTCCTGCTGTTCATCGTCGTCGCCTCGCCGCTGATCGAGCAGATCCCGCTCGCGGCGCTGGTCGGCGTGATGTTCATGGTGGTGATCGGCACCTTCGCGTGGAACTCGCTCAAGATCATGACCAAGGTGCCGCCGATGGATGCCTTTGTGATCGTTCTCGTGACTGTGGTCACAGTGATGACCGACCTCGCGATTGCGGTGGTCGTGGGCGTCATCGTCTCGGCGCTGGCCTATGCCTGGAACAACGCCCGCCGCATCCGCGCCACCACGCGCGAGTCGGCGACCGACAAGGGCGCCAAGGTTTACGAGATCGAAGGCCCGCTGTTCTTCGGTTCCACCGACGGCTTCATCGAGCTGTTCGACGTGGCAGGCGACCCCAAGCGGGTGATCGTCGACTTCGCCCGCAGCCGGGTGGTGGACCAGTCGGCGCTGCAGGCGATCGAGACGCTGGCGGCCAAGTATGAAGACGCAGGCAAGGTGCTCGTGCTGCGCCACCTGAGCCGCGACTGTCATCAGCTTCTGGCCAAGGCAGGCCACCTGATGATCGACAGCGACGATGACCCGGAATACGGCGTCGCGGTGGATTACACGGTGAGGACCGGGATCCTCGGCGGGCACTGAGCCGGGAGGAGGAGATAAGGAAACCCGCGGATCTGGCAATCCGCGGGTTTTTTCACATTTGGGCGGCGGACCGGTTTGGATTGATGCCGTTTGTTCCCTTGCGCTGGACAAGGCCGGTGGCCGCCGCACATCGCCGGCGCGTCCCACGCGCCAGCGGCTTGGCAGAGGCTGGGCGGCCCCCCCCCCCCCGAAATCACATGCGAACCTGGCGGGAATAAATTGCCGGTCTCGCACCGGTGGATCGCCTCCGCGCGCGCCGCATTCGCGCGGCTTGGCACTCCGGGGCAGGGCTCAGTCCGGAGCGAGGGTTTCCAGCATGTCCAGATCACCGGACAGCAGCGCCGGTTCGGCGCGGGCGATCAGCTCGGGCGGCCAGTCCCACCAATTCAAGGCCAGCAGGCGCGCGATCTGCGGCTTGGAAAAGCGGTAGCTGTGCACCGTGCCCGGATTGCCGGTGACGATCGCATAGGGCGGCACCGTGCCGCGCACCGCGGCGCCTGCGCCGATGATCGCGCCGTCGCCGATCCGCGCGCCGGGCAGGATCAGCGCGCCATAGCCGATCCAGACGTCGTTCCCCACCACGGTGTCGCGGGTGTCGGGCTGGAACCCTCCCATCTGCGCCGGGTCGAACACCGGGAAGGGATAGCAGCTCAAGCCCTCCTGCGCGTGGTTGGCCGAGGCGGTGATGAAGCGCGCCCCATGCGCGATCTGGCAGAAGCGGCCGATCACCAGCCGCTCGCGCGCACCGGGGAAGAGATAGGGCGCAAGGTGCTGCGCCCAGTCCTGCGGCGGGTCGAAATCCGAGGCGTAGCTGTAGGCGCCCGCCTGGATGTTCGGATGGTCCAGCACTTCGGAGAGCATCACGGTGCCCGCGTGCGGTGTGCCGTCCGGGAGGATCACCGGGTGCTTGAGGGAGGGATCGGGCAGCGGCATCGCGGGCCTCAGTCGCCGGGGCGGGCGAGGGAGAACAGGTCGCGCACCACCGAGTAGTCGCGGTAGCCAAGACGCGCCAGCGGCTGGAAGCTGGTGACGTCGAACTGGCCGTCCCTCAGGCACTCGTCACGCATGTGCACGCCGGTGACTTCGCCAAAGACGACGCGGTTGGCCTCGCCCGGCAGGGTCACGATCTCGGTCAGGCGGCATTCCAGTGCTGCCGGGGCGGCGGCAACGCGGGCGCAGGGGATGGTCTCGCACTCCACCGGCTCGAGACCCGCGTGCAAAAATTCGTCCGTCTCCTTCGGCAGCGGGCCGGAAGTGGCATTCATCGCATCGCGCAGGGCGTAGGAGACCACGTTCACACAGAAAACGCCGGTTTCCTCGATGTTGGCGACGCTGTCCTTGGTGCCGGGCTGGTCCGGCTTGGCGCTGGTGGAGGCGAACATCACCTGCGGCGGGGTGTAGGCCACCGCGTTGAAGAAGGAATAGGGCGCGAGGTTGTTGATGCCCGCGGCCGAGCGGGTCGAGATCCAGCCGATCGGGCGCGGCGTCACGATGGCGTTGAACGGGTTGTGCGGCAGGCCGTGGCCGTCCTCGGGGCGGTAGAACATCTGCGTCTCCGTCTGTTTGTCATATGTTTGCCCAAGGCTTACGCGCGTGCTAGGGCGAATGCCAGCCTGCAGGGGATATTGCGGAGACGGGGCAGCGTGATCGAATTGACAGCGGAACAGCCGGAAGACCGGTGGGAGGTCGAGGCGCTTTACGACCTGTGCTTTGCCCCTGGCCGCGAGGCCTTGTCCTCCTACCGCCTGCGCGAAGGCGTGCCGCCGGTCGCGGGCCTCAGCCAAGTGGCGCGCGACAGCGACGGCATCCTCGCGGCCGCGATCCGATTCTGGCCGGTGCTCGCGGGCGGGGTTCCTGCGCTGCTCCTCGGGCCGGTTGCGGTGCACCCCACCCGCCAGGGCGAGGGGCTGGGCGGCTCCCTGATTCGCGACAGCCTCGCGAAGGCGGCGGAGACCGGCTGGGCGCGGGTCCTCCTCGTGGGCGATGCGCCCTATTACCGCCGTTTCGGCTTCATCCGGCTCGAGGGCGTGGAGATGCCGCCGCCGACCAACCCGGACCGGGTGCTGGGACTCGAGCTTGCGGCGGGCGCCTGGGCGGGCGTGGCCGGGCCGGTCACACGCTGGGAAGGCGCATCCCTCTGATATCTCTCCTTCGGGACCCGCCGCGCTCTTGAAAAGCCGCCCCGGCCTGCCAATTTGCTGAGAACGGAATAGGAGGCGGCAATTGACGGATATCCTGCCCGAGACACGCGTGCTGACGGCTCAGGAAGTGGAGGCGGAGCTTGACGCCCTGGCGCAGCGCTACCGCGCCGCCGGCGGCAGGGGCGTGGCGCTGCTGAACCGGCTTGGCAGCAGTGGTGAGACGCTGCTGGAGCGGCTGCCTGCGCCGGTGCGTGCGGGCCTCACCGAGGCCACCGCGGCGGGGCTGCGGCTGGCGCTCGAGGGTGCCGGGCAGTCCCGCCGCCTGGTGCCGGATCAGGACCCTGCGCTCGACCGGCTGGTGAGCGCCGCGATGGGGGCGGCGGGCGGCGCTGCGGGCCTGCCCGGCGCGCTGGTCGAGCTGCCGGCTACTACCGCTTTTCTGCTGCGCGGCATCCAGGGCGCGGCAGCGGCCGAGGGCTTCGATCCGGAGGCCGAGAGCGTGAAGTTCGACTGCATCCAGGTGTTCTCCGCCGCAGGCCCCCTCGGGAATGACGATGGCGCCGACCTCGGCTTTGCCGCACTCAGGCTGAGCCTTCCGGGCAGCATCCACAAGCTGATCGCCCAGGTGGCGCCGCGGCTCGGCGTGGTGCTGGGCCAGAAGCTCGCAGCCCAAGCGGTGCCGGTGGCGGGCGCCTTTGCAGGCGCCGCGGTGAATTATGTCTTCTCGGGCTATTACCGGGAGATGGCGCATGTGCACTTCAGACTGCGCCGGCTCGCGGTGGAAGCCGATGCCGCGCCGGAGGAGCTGGTGCGGAAACTGCGCGCGCGGCTGCCCGGCTGAGCGGCTTGCGGCATTTGCGGCGCAGATCAGGGCAAGCCGGGCACAGCGCGCGCGCGGGGCCTTGCACTCGGCGGCCCGGCGTATTTAATCGCCTGCAGTTGCTGGAAGGGATGTGATGATACACTACAGCCTCAGATGCGCCGAAGGCCACAGCTTCGACAGCTGGTTCCAATCGGCCGCGGCTTTCGACAAGCTGGCGGCAGCGGGGATGGTGGCCTGTGCGGTCTGCGGCAGCAGCAATGTCGAAAAGGCACTGATGGCCCCGCGCGTGCGCCCGGCCCGCAGCGCTGCGAAGGGCGGGGGGGAAGCGGCTGCTCAGCCGCAAACCGCGAAAACCTCCGGCCAGCCCGGACATCAGGTTCCCGCGGTCCAGGCGGCCCGCGGCGGAGAGACTCCGGGCCGCGGCCTGCTGAGCCAGCCCTCCGGAGCGCTGGAAAAGGCCATCGCCGAGCTGCGCAGCAAGGTGGAGGCCAATTCAGATTACGTGGGCAAGGATTTCGCCGCCGAGGCGCGCGCGATGCACTTGGGCGAGGTGCCGGAACGCCCGATCCACGGCGAGGCCCGCCCGGACGAAGCCCGCGCCCTGATCGAGGAGGGCGTGCCGGTTCTGCCGCTGCCCTTCCGGCCCGGCCGCAAGAGCAACTGAGAGGTGCGCCAGGCATGCATGTGGTCGTGACAGGATCCAGCCGCGGCATCGGCAAGGAACTGGCAAAGCAGCTCGCCGCGGCGGGGCACGAGGTCACCGGGACTTCGCGCGACCATTCCTCGGGCGTGCGGCTGGACGTGACCGATCCGGGCCAGCAGGCGCGCTTCGCCGCGCAGCTGAAGGGACGGCCGGTGGACCTCCTCGTCTGCAACGCCGGGGTCTATCTCGACAAGGCGATGGCGCTGGAGGACTACACCGCCGAGGTCTGGGCCAAGACGCTTGCGGCCAATGTGACCGGTGTGTTCCTGACCGTGCAGGCGCTGCTGCCGAACCTGCGGCTGGCAGAGGCGCCGCGGATCGCGATCATCTCTTCGCAAATGGCGAGCCAGGTGCGGGCGCAAGGCGGCAGCTACGCCTACCGCGCCTCCAAGGCGGCGGCGCTCAATATCGGGCGCAACCTGGCCACGGATCTCAAGCCTGAAGGTATCGCAGTGGGCATTTACCATCCCGGCTGGGTGCGTACCGGCATGGGCGGCGATGAGGGCGAGATTTCGGTGGCGGAATCGGCGGCCGGGCTGATGCACGAGTTCGAGATGCTGTGCCTCGATACCACCGGCTGCTTCCATACATGGGACGGGCGCATTCACTCGTTCTGAGCGGCTGTGCCAGCCACCGGTCTCCGGAATTCTCCAGAGGAAACTTCCTCCGCCGCGGGCGGGCTCCCGCGCCCGCGCATGCCCGGCGGCGCCGGGCCTGCTGGCGGATTTGGGCCGCGCGCCGCGCAAGCGCGGCGCGGGCACATTTGGCGGCGTGTCCCGTGAGCTTCGGCGGGGTCAGTCCCAGCAGCTCACCAGCACAGTCATGCCGGTGGCGTGGCGCAGCATCGCCTCGCTGGGCAGGTCTGCCTGGCCGGTGGCCTCGGCCGGAGCGATCCCGGCTTCGGAGAGCGCCGCCCTCAGCGCCGCGGCATCGGTGGCGAAATGCACCTCTTCGGGCAGCTGGCGGCTGCCCTCGGGCCGGGGCAGCAGCATGCCCACTACCGCGCCCGTGCCGTCCAGCACCGGGCCGCCGGCATCGCCGGGCTGGGCCGGCAGCGTGAGGCGGGAGCGGTTCGCGCCGCCATCCAGGCCTTCGAGGCCGGCCACTTCGCCCCAGGTCAGGCTCGGCGCGCCCAGGATGCCCTCGTAGGAGAAGCCGGCCACCGCGATCCGCGACTGCAGACGCGGCGCGTCCGCGCCGAACCCGGCCACCGCGGGCGGCGCCAGCGGCTCGGCCGGGCGCAGGACGGCAATGCCTGCGTCGGCACTGTCGAAGGCAACCTTGGCTTCGTAACCGTGGTCCAGCGTCACCCGCGAACACCCCGTCACCGCGTCCGAAGCGGTCAGCACGCTGCCGTTCTCGTCCACATAGAACCCCGAGCGCGACAACCGCGGCTTGCGCACTTCCAGCCCCGCGACCAGGTCAATGTCCTGGGTGGTCTCAGAGCCGGTGCCAGGGTCCAGCACGCCGCCGAGCCGGGTGAAGCTGTCCTGCATCGCGGCGAGCACCCGGGTGCGGCGGTCCTCGTCACCGGCGGGCCAGACCAGGGTGAAGCCCTTGATCTCGCCGCCCTCGAGCCGCGCCTCGGTGTAGGAGACGATCTGATCGTTGCGCCCTTCGATGGTGAAACTCTGGGAGCCGCGCTGGCGCGGGCCGTCGAGCGGCACGATCCGCAGCGACTGCATGATGTCATAAAGCCCATGCAGCGTGCGCTGGCTGCCGGGCTGGCTGATCAGCAGCACCTGCGCGCCGAGATCGCCGCTGCTGGTGTAATGGGCGAAGGGCGACTCGTAGCGGTCGAAGGCGACTTCACCGGCCGGGATCTGGAGTGCGATGCCCGCCTTCAGATCCTCGACGCGGGTCATGCCCACCGAATTGAGCGGCTCGTTGTATTCCGCCATCAGCGCTTCACGCTGGGCGGTGGTGAGAATGCCGGTGGGTTCATAGCCGCGGGCCGCCTGCCAGCCGCTCATCGAGGCGCGGGTGCCGCGGCCGAAGGCGCCGTCGATGGCGGCGTCGTAGAAGCCTGAGGCCTTCAGCGCGACCTGCAGCTGCATGCGCTCCTCGCGGCTGAGACGGGCTTCGCTGCGCCGCGCCTCTGCCGGGCTTTCATCGGGCAGCGTGCTGAGCGCGGTTTCCACCCCGGATTCGTCCGCGGCAGGCTGCTGCGGCGCGGGCGGCTCCGGCTGCGGCTCGGCGGCGGCTTGCGGTGCGGGCTCCGGGCTCGTGCTGCTGCCCGCGGCCACCGGGTAGAACTGGCCGCGCAGGTTGCGCGAAAAGGCGATGAAGCTATCGCGCGGGATCTGGTTCTCGGCGCGGTAGACCTGCAGCACCCGCTCGGCATCGCTGCGCGTGTAGGGTCCGATCAGCACTCCGTACCAGCCGCCACCGAGCGCGAAACCAGCGACGTCCGGCAGTTTGGCCGCGAACTTGCGCGCCTCGGCCTCGGCTGCGCGCAGAGTGGGGCGTGCGGCGATCTGGATCCAGACCCCGTCACGGCTGCTCTGCGCCGCGGCGGGAGAGGAAATGGCCAGCGCGGCCCCCATCGCCAGCGCGATCAGCGGCAGCAGCAGGGCGGTAAACAGTTTTTTCATTAAAGGACCTCACTCCCGGACAGCTCTTGTGGTTGCGGCGCGAGGTTAATCATGTTGCGGCGGGGAAGGAAACGCCCTTCGCCACACCACGCAGGGGGAATTTTGCGGTTGCGGCGCCTGCGCCGCAGGGGCACGCGCCGCTGCCCGCGCAGTGCTTTCCGCCGCGCTCCCGGCCGCTCCCCGCGCAGAGGGCGTTGACCCTGCCCGGAGCCTTGCATAGGAAGATGCCCGCATGTGCTGCCGGTGCATGCAGGCCCGGAGGCCATCCGCCGCCGAGCCGGTAAACGCTGCCCCAAGAGGGATGAGAGATGACCCAGACCAATGGCGCGCCGCGCTCCTTCCAAGAGATTATCCTGAGGCTCCAGAGCTATTGGGCATCCAAGGGCTGTGCAGTGATGCAGCCCTACGACATGGAAGTCGGGGCGGGCACCTTCCATCCCGCAACCACCCTGAGGGCACTCGGCAGCAAGCCCTGGGCCGCGGCCTACGTCCAGCCCTCGCGCCGCCCGACCGACGGGCGTTACGGCGAGAACCCGAACCGGCTGCAGCACTATTACCAGTACCAGGTGCTGATCAAACCCTCCCCGCCCAACCTGCAGGAGCTGTACCTCGGCTCGCTGGAGGCCATCGGCATCGACATGGCGCTGCACGACATCCGCTTTGTCGAGGACGACTGGGAAAGCCCGACGCTGGGCGCCTGGGGCTTGGGCTGGGAAGTCTGGTGCGACGGCATGGAAGTCAGCCAGTTCACCTATTTCCAGCAGGTCGGCGGCCATGACTGCCACCCTGTGTCAGGGGAACTCACCTACGGGCTGGAGCGCCTCGCGATGTATGTGCTGGGCGTCGACCACGTGATGGAGATGCCGTTCAACGACCCGGACGCGCCGATCCCGCTCTCCTATGGCGATGTCTTCAAGCAGACCGAGGAAGAATACGCCCGCTGGAACTTCGACGTGGCCAACACCGAGGTGCTCTTGCGCCACTTCGAGGAAGCCGAGGCCGAATGCGCCCTGATCCTGGCGCAGGAGCATGAAGACCCGAAGACCGGCAAGCGCATCGTCATGGCGCATCCGGCGTATGATCAGTGCATCAAGGCAAGCCACATCTTCAACCTGCTGGATGCCCGCGGGGTGATCTCGGTCACTGAACGCCAGGCCTATATCGGCCGTGTCCGCGCGCTGGCCAAGCAATGCGCCGATGCCTTCGTGCAAACGGACGCAGGCGGCCAGGCCGCCGCGGCAGGCGCCTGAGCGGGGGAGAGGCGGCATGGGCAAGTTTCTCGCGCTCGTCCTGGTGCTCTCCGGCCTCGCGGCCGGGGCGGCGATGTATTACCTGCAGGTCTACGGTTACTACGAGGACGTGGCGGCCCAGCCCGGCCAGGACGTGCGTCTGGTTCCGCTTGACGGCGGCGACCCGCAGCCCATCGCTTACACCAACTTCGAAGCAATCGACGCGGGCAGCTCTCCGATCCGCTACCGCGCCTGTTTCGAGACCGCGCTGAAGCCCGACCAGCTCTCCCAGGTCTTCACCCTCTCGGACCAGGTGGAGCCGCGCAACGCGCCGGGCTGGTTCGGCTGTTTCGACGCCGCCGCCATCGGAGCCCAGCTCGCCGACGGCTCCGCCACTGCGTTCCTTTCGGAAAAGAACATCTCCTATGGCGTCGACCGCATCGCCGCCATCACCGACGACGGCCGCGGCTATGTCTGGCACGAGCTGAACAACTGCGGCAAGAAAGCCTATGACGGCACCGTGGTGGGCGAGGAATGCCCGCCCCGCCCGGATGCAGGCGAGGGCGGCTGACGCCCGCGCCCGCTGCCACCTGTCACGAACTCCCGCCGCGCCCGCTGTGCGCGGCCCCCGCTTGAGGACCCCCGATGCCCGATCTGCTGATTGAACTCTTCTCCGAGGAAATTCCCGCCCGCATGCAGGCGCGCGCGGCCGACGACCTGAAGAAACGCATCACCGGCGGCCTGGTGGAGGCGGGGCTGACCTATGCCGGCGCCCACGCGCTGGCAGGCCCGCGGCGGCTGACGCTGGCGGTCGAGGGCCTCCTGGCCGAAAGCCCCACCATCCGCGAGGAGCGCAAGGGCCCCAAGGTGGGCGCGCCCGACAAGGCCATCGAAGGCTTCCTGCGCGGCGCAGGGCTCAGCCGAGAGCAGCTCGAGGAGCGCGAGACGCCGAAGGGCGCGGTCTATTTCGCGCTGATCGAGAAGCCGGGCCGCCCGGCCGCGGAAATCATCGCCGAAGTGCTCGAGGACACCATCCGCAACTTCCCCTGGCCCAAGTCGATGCGCTGGGGCGCGGGCTCCCTGCGCTGGGTGCGGCCGCTGCACTCGATCCTCTGCATACTCTCGGACGAGAACGGCGCTTCGGTTGTGGACATGGAAGTGGACGGCATCAAGGCGGGCAACAGCACCCGCGGCCACCGCTTCATGGCGCCGGAGGAGATCACCGTCACCGGTTTTGACGACTACGCCGCGAAACTGAAGCGCGCCAACGTTCTCTTGGACCCGGCCGAGCGCCAGGCCGCGATCTGGCAGGAGGCCACCAACCAGGCCTTCGCCAGCGGGCTGGAAGTGGTCGAGGACAAGGGCCTCCTGGCCGAGGTCGCGGGGCTTGCGGAATGGCCGGTGGTGCTGATGGGCACCATCGACGCCGAGTTCCTGGAACTGCCGCCGGAGGTGCTGCAGACCTCGATGAAGGAGCACCAGAAGTTCTTCTCGGTCAAGAACCCCAAGACCGGCCGCATCGAGGGCTTCATCACCGTCGCCAACCGCGAAACCGCGGACAATGGCGCGACGATCCTCGCGGGCAACCAGAAGGTGCTGAGCGCGCGTCTGGCCGATGCCAAGTTCTTCTGGGAGAACGACCTGCGCACCGCGACGTCCGGCACCGGCATGACGGCCTGGGTCGCGCACCTCGGCAACGTGACCTTCCACAACAAGCTCGGCACCCAGGGCGAACGCATCGCCCGCATCGCCGCATTGGCCCGCGAGATCGCGCCCGTCGTCGGCGCCGATGCCGATCTGGCGGAGCAGGCCGCGAAGGTCGCGAAGGCCGATCTGTCGTCGGAGATGGTCTATGAATTCCCCGAGCTGCAGGGCCTGATGGGCCGCTACTACGCCGAGGCTGCGGGCCTGCCGCAGGAGGTTGCCAACGCCTGCGAACAGCACTATTCGCCGCTCGGGCCGAGCGACGACGTGCCGTCGGAAAAGGTCTCAGTTGCCGTCGCGCTCGCCGACAAGCTCGACACGCTGACCGGCTTCTGGGCCATCGATGAAAAGCCCACCGGCTCCAAGGACCCCTTCGCCCTGCGCCGCGCCGCCCTGGGGGTGATCCGGCTGGTGCTGGAGAATGATGTGCGAGTTGGGCTCACCAAATTGTTTGAGAATTCTATATTCCGGCTGTTTGATAATCACGATTATTCGCGGTGGAACGCATTTCATAGTGCGATTTCAGGGTTTGGCGACATCGAGTTTCAAGAAGGGGTCGCAACTGGGCTTTTGAACGATAACTTTCTTTTGGGTTACTCGGAAAACCGAGGCGACGATGTCCGCCCTTACCTGCATGACCTATTAGCTGCCGTGAAACGAGCCTCTAGTGGTTCGATGTCCCGTGAAGAGGTCGAAAGGCTGGGAAGTTCTTTTGCGACTAGGGCTAATGAGCATTTTCATGCGCTAGCTGACCTCTGGATGGTTCACGATCTAGAGAAGAGCCACCCAATAGAAGAGGAGAGAAACCCGGAGGAGAAAAAAGAGAGAGAGAAGACAAAAGAGAGGGTCTTGTCGCATTACCGTCTGCTCGCTTCCGACCTCCTCGCCTTCTTCCACGACCGCCTGAAGGTCTTCCTGCGCGACCAGGGCATCCGCCACGACGTGATCGACGCCTGCGTCGCGATGCCGGGCAGCGACGACCTCACCCTCCTGGTGAAACGCGCCCGCGCGCTGGAGGACTTCCTGAAGACCGAGGACGGCGAAAACCTCCTGCTGGGCTTCAAGCGCGCCAACAACATCCTCACCCAGGCAGAGGAGAAGGACGGCGTGGAATACTCCTTCGGCGCCGACCGCAAGTTTGCCGAGGACCCGACTGAGACCGCACTGTTCGACGCGCTGGAAACTGGCAAGGGAGCGATCTCTTCCGCCATCGAGGCGGAAGATTTCGCGGCCGCCATGGGCGGCATGGCAGCGCTGCGGGGCCCGCTCGATGCCTTTTTCGAGGCGGTGCAGGTGAACTCCGACAACGCGGTGCTGCGCCGCAACCGGCTGAACCTGCTGAGCCAGATCCGCCAGACCTGCGCCCAGGCCGCCGACCTCACCCGGGTCGAGGGCTAAGGCGGCCCTGCGCCTCTTTCTGACCGCGAGTACCACCGCCGGAGGCCCCGGCCTTTCCCCTGGAAAGGCCGGTTTTTTCTTTCCCCGAAGCCACTTGAGCCGCAACTTCCGCGACAAGAAGCTTGCGCCGCTGTAACATCGGCTTATTCTGCCGTGCAAAGAAAGGACGCTGCAGTGCAGAAAGACTTCGGACCGATCCCGACCGCCGCGCTGATCACCGCCACCGCGCCGATTGCCAACGCGACCCACGGCGGGCGCGCCAAGTGCCTGCAGCGGCTGGTGCGGCTGGAGCTGCCGGTGCCGCGCACCGTGGCCCTGTCCTTCGACGCGGTGCATGGGATTGCCGAGGGCAGGATGCCGGACCTCGCGGCGGTTCTGCGCGAATTTACCGCCGATGCGCTGCTTTGCGTGCGGCCCTCCTCGGAAGACCCGGACTGGGGCGGGCCGGGGGCGATCCTCAATATCGGCATGAACGATGCGCGCTACGTCGAACTGTGCGACAGCCTCGGCCGCCAGGCGGCGGCGGCGCTTTACCTGCGTTTCGTGCAGGCCTATGCGGTGCATGTGGCGCGGCTCGACCCGGATGTCTTCGACGATGTCGAGGACGGCGGCCCGGAGGCTCTGAGCGAGATCCTGCACGCCTACGAGGCGGAGACCGACGAGCCCTTCCCTCAGGACCCAGAAGAGCAGCTCGCGGAAGTGCTGCGCTCGATGGCGCGGGCGTGGGAGGGCACCTCGGCGCGGCTTTTGCGCCAGGCCAAGGGGGCGCCCGCGGATGCCGGCCTCGGCCTCGTGGTGCAGGAGATGGTACCCGGGGTCGGCCAGGGCGAATGCGGCTCGGGTGTGCTGCAGCTGGTGAACTCGGTCACCGGCGAGCCGCAGCTCACCGGGCGCTATCTGAGCCAGAGCCAGGGCCGCGATGCGCTGGGCGCAGCCACCGGCGCGCTGTTCCTGGAGAAGGACCCGCGCGGCCCCTCGCTGGAAGACTTCGCGCCGCAGGCCTTTGCCGACCTCAAGGCCCACGCCGCCCTGATGCGGGCGCGCCTGCGCGAGGAGATGCAAGTGGAATTCGTGATCGAGAACGGCCGCGTGCATATCCTCGACGGGGTGCGCGTCACCCGTTCGGCGCAGGCGGCGGTGCGCATCGCGGTGGCGCTGGCCGAGGATGGCATTATCCCGCGGCAGGAGGCGGTGATGCGGGTCGATGCCCATATCCTGAACGAGCTTCTGCACCGCCAGGTCGCCCCCGGCGCCAGGCGCGATGTGATCGGCCGCGGCATTGCGGCAAGCCCCGGGGCAGCCACCGGGCGGCTGGTCTTCACCGCGGCGGAAGCCCAGGCCAGTGCGGCACGCGGCGAGCCCTGCATTCTGGTGCGGCGGGAAACCTCCCCCGAGGACGTGCGCGGCATGCATGCGGCGGTGGGCGTGCTGACCGAACGCGGCGGCATCACCAGCCACGCCGCGGTGATCGGCCGGGGGCTGGGCCTGCCCTGCATCGTCGGCGCCACCAACATGAAATTTCACAGCAAGCGCCGGATGCTGGTTGGCCGGGGCGACCGCATCTTCAAACGCGGCGACATCATCACTATCGACGGCAGCAGCGGCGAGGTGCTGGCGGGCGAGCCGGAGATGCTGGAGGCGGCGCAGGACGGCGCGGTGCAGACCCTGCTGACCTGGGCCGACGAGGCCCGCGACATCGGCATCCGCGCCAATGCCGACACGCCCGAGGACGCCGAGACCGCGCGCAAGTTCAACGCCGAGGGCATCGGCCTCTGCCGTACCGAGCACATGTTCTTCGACCCGGGCCGCCTCACGGTGATGCGGGAGATGATTTTTGCCGAAACCTCGGAAGGGCGTGCGGCAGTGCTCGCGCGGCTCCTGCCGATGCAGCGCGCCGACTTCCACGCGCTGTTCCGCATCATGGAAGGGCTGCCGGTCTGCATCCGCCTGTTCGACCCGCCGCTGCACGAGTTCCTGCCGACCTCCACCAGCGGCCAGCGCGAATTGTCCGAAGCGCTGGGCATACCGGTCAGCGATGTCACCCGCCGGGTCGAGGAAATGGGCGAATACAACCCTATGCTGGGCCTGCGCGGCGTGCGGCTGGGGGTGACGGTGCCGGAAATCTACGACATGCAGGCGCGCGCCATCTTCGAGGCCACACTGGACGCCTCCCGGGAAGGTGACCCGGTGGTGCCGGAGATCATGATCCCGCTGGTATCGGCCAAGCGCGAAGTGGAGCTGGTGAAAGCCCGCATCGACGCGGTGGCGGCGGCGGTGAAATACGAGCGCGGCCGCAGCTTCACCTACCGGTTGGGGGTGATGGTGGAGACGCCGCGGGCAGCGCTCAGAGCCGGGGAGATCTCACCCCATACGGCCTTCCTCAGCTTCGGCACGAACGACCTCACCCAGATGACCTACGGCATGTCGCGTGACGACGCCGGGCGGTTCATGTCGGTATACGTGAACCAGGGCGTCTTTCCCGAAGATCCTTTCCACGTGCTCGACACCGACGGAGTGGGGGAACTGCTGAAACTGGGGGTGCAGCGCGGCCGCACGGAGAACGAAAATATCACTTTGTCGATCTGCGGCGAGCACGGCGGCAACCCCGAATCGATAGCTTTCTGCCGCGATGCGGGCTTTGACTACGTTTCCTGCTCGCCGTTCCGGGTTCCCGTTGCGCGGTTAGCCGCCGCTCAGCTGGCGATCGCGGAACAGACCGGGCAGGTGGCTCCAACATACGCAAAATATTAAGAAATTGATGGTTTCTGCGGCGCAGCCAGCGCGCCGCGGGGGCCCGTTCCGGGCCTCGGCGGCCGGGGAGCGCGCCCCCGCGGCTGGACGCAAAGTGCCATTTCCTTTAAGGGATGCCCCCGCGTGAGAATGGGGAGGCCGGGCGCAAGCTTTAGGACGAGGGAACCCTGGATGAAATTGTTGACTTTTTTTGCCGTGGTGGCCGCATCCATCACGATCGGTAAGGGTGTTGCTGCCGACACGGGGCTGGACGAGCTGATCCAGCAGGAACAGGCAGGATTGAATGCGGTCTCATCGCGGAAGATGAACGGTTACTTCAACTTCGGCTCGAAGCGGCCGAAGGCGCGGGAGCTGGATGTGGCCTACACCAAGGACTGGCTGGATTCGCGGCCCGCGGCCACGGGCGGCGAACAGTTCGAATGCCTGGCCGAGGCGCTTTACTTCGAGGCGCGCGGCGAGACGGTGAAGGGCCAGTTCGCGGTCGCAGAGGTAATCCTGAACCGGGTGAAAAGCGCCCAGTTTCCGAATTCGCTCTGCGGCGTCATCAAGCAGGGCACCGGGCGCAAGTACCAGTGCCAGTTCACCTACACCTGTGACGGCTACAAGGAAGTCATCAACGAGAAGCGCGCCTACCAGCGGGTCTCCAAGGTGGCGCGGGCGGTGCTGGACGGGCTCAAGACCGAGCTCACGGGCGGCGCGACCTACTACCACACCACCGCGGTGAAACCGCGCTGGAGCCGGACCTTCACAAACACAACGCGCATCGGGACGCACCTGTTCTACCGGGACGACCGCTACCGCACCGCGCTCAACGACTGACGGTTCGAATGCGGCGCCTGGTGCGCCGTTTTCTGCCTCTGGCGCGGCGTATGCGGGACTGTTAAGCGGATGGGCAGACAGTATGGTAGGGACCCAGCACCTGCCAACCGCCAGCCAAGCAAGGGCCAGACCGCCATGCCGACAGAAATCCGACTTGCCTTTGCGCATCCCTCTGAACGTTCCGCCGCCACCGCGGGCCCCGGACCGCTGGACCGCATCTCCCTGCGCGACCACATCGTCGAGGTGGAGATCGGCGCCTTCCAGGCTGAGCGCGGCACCACCCAGCGGATCTGCTTCAACGTGGTGGTCGAGGTCGCCCCTCTGCCAAAGGATCTGGATGACGATGTGGACCGGATCCTCTCCTACGACAAGGTGACGGAAGCGATTGCCTACGAGCTCTCGGCGGAGCGGCTGAACCTGCTGGAAACCCTCGCCGAGCGCGTCGCCGAGCGTATTCTGCTCGAGCATCAGGCGGTGCGCGCCTTCGTGCGGATCGAAAAGCTGGACCGCGGCCCTGGCGCGCTGGGGGTGGAGATCGTGCGCTCCAAAGACCAGATGAGCCCCGGCACGGAGAATGGCGAACGGCCGCATCCGCGGCTGATGTTTCTCTCCAACGAGGCAATCGACAGCCCCTGCCTCACCGGCTGGATCGACCAGATGGAATGCCGCAAGCGGCCGCTGATCCTCTGCGTTGGCACCCACCCGCTGGCGGTTCCCACCACCGGGCACAAGTGGACCCAGCGCCGCATCGACCTGCTGGCGATCGAGCAGAACGCCTGGAGGCTCGCCGCCAAGGACGACCGCTGCGTCGTGGTCTCCACCAGGACCGAGCTGGACTGGGCGATGAAGAACCGCCAGATCTGCGTCTGGGCGCCCTCCAAGATCGTGCTCGACGCGGTCGAGGGCCCCTCGGCGCCGCCGTCGAACTCGATTGCGCTGGCGGCCTGGTTCGCCGCCACCTTTGAGGCCGGCGAAATGGTTGTGATCGGCGGCGAGCTGCCCGATAATCCCGGCGTGCCGCTGCGGGCAGTCGATGTGGAGCAATCGCAACTGTGACATACTACCGGCCTCTGGTTCAGCATGGGGAGACCCGTCCCGAAGGTGCCCTGGCGCTGGCGGGCGGGTCCTTGTGGTTTACCCAGGTCGAAGTCCTGAGCCGCGATGCGCCGCCGCGGCGCCAGCCCGCGGGCCTGCTGCCGGAACTGGAGCGGCGGCGGCTGAGCGCGCGCCGCGCCACCATTGCCGGTCTGGACATGACCCAGCCGCAGGTCATGGGCATCCTGAATGTTACCCCCGACAGTTTCTCCGACGGCGGCCGCCACGCTGGGGTCGAGGCCGCGCGCGATGCGGCGCTGCGGATGGCGGCCGAAGGCGCAAGCATCATCGATGTGGGCGGGGAATCCACCCGTCCCGGTGCCCTGGAAGTGGACGAGGCGGAGGAGATCGCCCGCACCGCTCCGGTGATTGCGGCAATCCGTGCCGCCAGCAGCGTGCCGGTCTCCATCGACACCCGCAAGGCGACCGTTGGCCTTGAAGCCCTGGAGGCGGGGGCGGACCTGCTGAACGATGTCTCGGGCTTCACTTTCGACGCGGCGCTGGCGCCGCTTGCGGCACAGGCCAGCGTGCCGGTCTGCGTGATGCATGCCCAGGGCGACCCCGCCACCATGCAGGACAATCCGCAGTACGGTAACGTGCTGCTGGACGTGTACGATTACCTCTCAGACCAGGTCGACCGGCTGGAGGCCACCGGCGTCGTGCGCGAGCAGATCGTGATCGATCCCGGCATCGGCTTCGGCAAGACGCTGGAGCATAACCTCACGCTTCTGCGCAACATCAGCCTGTTCCACGCGCTCGGCTGCCCGGTCCTGCTGGGCGTCTCGCGCAAGGGCTTCATCGGCACGCTTGGCAACGCGCCGAAGGCAGAGGACCGGACCCCCGGCTCCATCGCGGTGGGGCTTGCAGCCGTGTCCCAAGGCGTGCAATTTCTCAGAGTGCATGACGTGGCCGAAACGGTACAGGCGCTGCGCCTCTGGCAGGCCGTCCGCTGAGGCCCGCAGGCGGCGCGGCCCGTGGCGGGGCATGGCGGCATGCGCGCTGAATCAACTGGACAGGACCGGCTGGACCGGCAGGAACGGGGCAGAATGCGTAAACTCTTTGGCACCGACGGCGTGCGCGGCACCGCCAACATTCATCCCATGACCGCCGAAATGGCGCTGCGCATCGGCACCGCCGCCGGGCGTTACTTCCGCCGCGACGGCACCGGCGTGCACCGGGTGGTAATCGGCAAGGACACCCGGCTGTCGGGCTACATGTTCGAAAACGCACTCACCGCCGGGCTGACCTCCACCGGCATGAACGTGCTGCTTCTGGGGCCGGTGCCGACGCCTGCGGTGGGGCTGATGACGCGTTCGATGAGGGCGGATCTCGGCGTGATGATCTCGGCCAGCCACAACCCCTCCGAAGATAACGGCATCAAGTTCTTCGGCCCCGACGGCTTTAAACTCTCCGACGCCGCAGAGGCCGAGATCGAGGCGCTGGTCGAAGCCGGCGTCGAGCCCGCCCAGGCATCCAGCATCGGCCGCGCCAAGCGGATCGACGATGCCCGCTTCCGCTATGGCGAGCGGGTCAAAAGCTCGCTGCCGCGCAACCTGCGGCTGAACGGGCTGAAAGTGGTGATCGACTGCGCCAACGGCGCCGCCCACCGGGCCGCGCCCGAAGTCCTGTGGGAGCTGGGCGCCGATGTGATTCCGGTCGGCACCTCGCCGGACGGGCTCAACATCAACCGCGGATGCGGCTCCACCCAGCCGCAGCATGCGGCGGAGACAGTGGTGGCGCATGGCGCCCACGTCGGCATCTGCCTCGACGGCGACGCCGACCGGGTGATCCTGATCGACGAGACCGGCACGGTGGCGGACGGCGACCAGCTGATGGCGCTTCTGGCCGCGCGCTGGGCCGAGGACGGCCGCCTCACTGGCGGTGCGCTGGTGGCCACGGTAATGTCGAACCTCGGGCTCGAACGCTTCCTCGAGGGCAAGGGCCTGGGGCTGGAGCGCACCGCAGTTGGTGACCGCTACGTGGTGGAGCGGATGCGCGAAGGCGGCTTCAACCTCGGCGGCGAGCAGTCCGGCCACATCGTGATGAGCGACTATGCCACCACCGGCGACGGGCTGATGGCGGGGCTGCAGTTCATGGCCGAGATGGTGCAGACCGGCCGCAAGGCGTCGGACCTCGCGCATCAGTTCGACACCGTGCCGCAGCGGCTGCGCAACGTGCGCTACCAGCCGGGCCAGGCGCCGCTGGAGGATGCCCGCGTGCAAGAGGCCATCGCCGCCGCCGAAACCGCGCTGGCGGGGCAGGGGCGGCTGCTGATCCGCAAGTCCGGCACCGAGCCGCTGGTGCGGGTGATGGCGGAATGCGAGGACGCCGGCCTGATGGCCCTCACCGTGGACAGCGTGGTTGCCGCGCTGGAAGCCGCGGTCGCGGAGTGAGGCGGGCGGGCCGCGGCCTCAGGCCGGGCGCCGCCGCGCACCGCGGCCCAGAAGCAGCCCGGTGAGGATCAGCGCCAGCGCGGCAAAGAGCTGCGGCGGCAGCGCTTCGTCCAGGAGGGCGGCCCCGAACAGCACCGACCAGACCGGCACTTGGTAGTTCACCGTTGACAGAAAGGCAGGCCCGGCGCTGCGGGCGATCTGCACCAGCAGCACCTGCGCCAGCGCCGTTGGCAGCAGCCCGAGATAGACCACCGCCGCCAGCGGCACCGGCCCGGGCAGCGCGGGCACGCCTTCGGCCCAGAGCGCCAGCGGCAGCATCAGCGCGGCGCCGCAGATCAGCGCTGCCGCCGACAGCGCCAGGAGGTTCACCGCCGGGCAAAGCCGGGTGATGATCGACCCCGCCGCATAGCACAGCGCCGCCCCGAGACAGGCCAGCCGCGCGAGCGATTCAAGATCGCTGCCCGCGGTGCGCAGCGCATCCAGCCCGATCAGCACCACCACCCCGGCAAAGCCGGTCAGGAAGCCGGCCGTGCGCCACGCGGTCATCCGCTCTCCCGGCACCAGCAGATGCGCCAGCGGAAGCACGAAGAGCGGCACCACGGCCATGGACACGCCGGCAAACCCGCTGGCGACATAGGTCTGTCCCCAGCTGAGCAGGGTGAAAGGCAGGGCGCCGGAAAACACGCCCATGCCAAGCGCGCATGCCCAGATGATGCGCCCCTCGCGGTCCCGCAGCGGCGGCAGGGGGATCCCGAGGGCGCGCAGGACCGCGAGGAGGCACAGCGCCGCCAGGCTGATCCTGAGCGCGGCAATGGTCATCGGCGGGACGTTTTCCAGCGCCAGCGACACCGCCATGAAGGAAGCGCCCCAGATCACGCCGAGGCACAGAAGCTTGGCCCAGTTGGCCGCACCGGGTGTATTGGGCATGACGACGAAACCTGTTGAAATACCGATATGAAAAAGGGCGCCCCGGTATGGGGCGCCCTGCAGAGGAAAAAGGCTGCGGAGGTCGTCCGCGGGCGCCTTAGTTCTTTTCCTTGTCGACCATCTTGCCGGCCGAGATCCAGGGCATCATGGCGCGCAGCTTGGCGCCGGTTTCCTCGATCATGTGCTCGTCGTTGGCCCGGCGCGACGCCTTGATTGTGGGCTGGCCCACGGCATTCTCCAGCATGAAATCGCGCACGAACTTGCCCTGCTGGATGTCTTCCAGAACGGCCTTCATGCGGGCCTTGGTCTCGTCGTACTTCAGGATGCGCGGGCCGGTCACGTACTGGCCGTATTCCGCGGTGTTGGAGATCGAGTAGTCCATGTTGGCGATGCCGCCTTCATAGATCAGGTCGACGATCAGCTTCACCTCGTGCAGGCACTCGAAATAGGCCATTTCGGGGGCGTAGCCGGCTTCCACCAGGGTCTCGAAGCCGCAGCGGATCAGCTCGACCAGACCGCCGCAGAGCACCGCCTGCTCGCCGAACAGGTCGGTTTCGCATTCCTCGCGGAAGTTGGTCTCGATGATGCCCGAACGGCCGCCGCCGATCGCGGAGCAGTAGGAGAGCGCGGTTTCCAGCGCCTTGCCGGAAGCATCGTTGTGCACCGCGACCAGGCAGGGCACGCCGCCGCCCTTGGTGTATTCGCCGCGCACGGTGTGGCCCGGGCCCTTCGGCGCCATCATGATGACGTCGACGCCTTCCTTCGGCTCGATCAGGCCGAAGTGCACGTTCAGGCCGTGCGCGAATGCGATGGCCGAGCCGGGCTTGATGTTGTCGTGGACGTATTTCTTGTAGGTCTCGGCCTGCAGCTCGTCGGGCATGGTGAACATGATCACGTCGCACCAGGCCGCAGCTTCGGCGATGCCCATGACCTGCAGGCCTTCGCCTTCGGCTTTCTTCGCCGAGGCGGAGCCTTCGCGCAGCGCCACGACCAGGTTCTTGGCGCCCGAGTCGCGCAGGTTCAGCGCGTGGGCATGGCCCTGGGAGCCATAGCCCAGGATCGCCACTTTCTTGTCCTTGATCAGGTTCACATCGCAATCGCGGTCGTAATAAACGCGCATGATCCACGTCCTTTCCGTTGGTGTTTGAAGGCATCATAGGCAAGCGGGCCGGGAAAGCGACGGGGTGCGGGCGTGAATTTCCGTGAGTTTTCGCGGTAGTCATTCGCCAATCTTCATGATAGCGACAAATTCATGCTTGATGATCTCGACCGGCGCATTCTCCGCCACCTCCAGGGCGACCCGGCGCAATCGATTCCGGACCTGGCCGACCGGCTTGGCCTCACCGCTTCGCGGCTTGCCCGGCGGCTGGAGAAGCTGCGCGAAGGGGGCGTGATCCTCGGGCAGCGCGCGGTGATCGACTGGCGCGCTCTGGGCTACGCTGTCGAGGTCTCGCTCCGGGTCACGCTCGACAAGACCAACCCGCGCGCCTTCGACGAGTTCATCGCTGCCGCCCGCGAGATCCCCGAAGTGCTGGAGATCCAGACCTTCCTCGGCCAGGTCGACGTGCGGCTTTCGGTGATCGCGCGGGACATGCCGCACTATCAGGACATCTACCGGAGCCGCATCCTGACCCTGCCGCATATCGCCGATATCGAGGCGCTGATGCATGTGGCGCGCATCAAATCCGATGAGGCGCTGCCGCTATGACCCAGCCCGATGACCTCGACTTCGCGATCCTGAAGGCGCTGGCGCAGGACGCGACTGTATCGGCGGGCGCGCTCGGCCGCCGGCTTGGCCTCAGCCAGCCCGCCGCCTGGCGCCGTATCAGGCGGCTGCAGGAGGCGGGCATCCTTGCTGGCCGCAAGCTCGACCTCGACAAGGAGAAGCTGGGCTTCGGCGTCACAGTTTTCCTTGGGGTGAAACTCGCCACCAAGGGCCGCGTGAGCCTGGAGGATTTCGAGCGCGCGGTCTCCGCCATCCCGGAGGTGCAGACGGTCGAGCATGTGCTGGGCATGTATGACTACCGCCTGCGGGTGACGGCGCGCGACATCTCCGACTTCGAACGGGTGCTGCGCCGCCGCATCATGACGCTGCCGGGCGCAGGCAATGTGGAGGCCAACGTGCTCCTGAGCGAAGAACGCCGCCCCGGCCCGCTGGGCTGAAGGCCGGGGCGGGGCAGGGCCGCAGCCTCCCCGGCAGCCTGCTGGCGCAAAACCGGATATTTTCTGCCGTTCCGGGGCTGTCTTTTCCCTCCCGCTCCGCCAATATCGCCGCGAACGCCCGGCCGCCGCCAAGCGGCCCGCAGAAAAGACAGGACAAAGGAGGCCGCAATGGCATTGCTGGACACAGTGGACCCGGAAGGTCTGGAAGAATTCTCGGTGGTTTTCACCGACCGCTCGCTCAACCACATGTCGAAAGCTTTCCAGGCGGTGATGCTCGACATCAACGCAATGCTGAAGGAGGTCTACACCGCCGACGCGGTAGCGCTGGTGCCCGGCGGCGGCACGTATGCGATGGAGGCGGTGGCGCGCCAATTCGCGCGCGGCAAATCGGCCCTGGTGGTGCGCAACGGCTGGTTTTCCTACCGCTGGAGCCAGATTTTCGAGACCGGCGGACTCACTTCTTCCTCTACGGTGATGAAGGCGCGCCAGACCGGCAACGAAAGCCCGGCCCCCTTCGCGCCCGCACCGATCGAGGACGTGGTCGCCGCGATCAGGGAGCAGAAGCCGGATATCGTCTTTGCCCCGCATGTGGAGACCGCAGCGGGCGTGATCCTGCCCGACGATTACGTGCGTGCCATGGCGAAGGCGGCGCATGAGGCAGGCGCGCTGATGGTGCTCGACTGCATCGCCTCCGGCTGCGCCTGGATCGACATGGCGGCCACCGGCGTCGATGTGCTGATCTCGGCGCCGCAGAAGGGCTGGAGCGCCTCGCCCTCGGCGGGCCTGGTGATGTTCTCGGACCGTGCCATCAAGCGGCTGGACGAGACCGCGTCGGACAGCTTTGCCCTCAACCTCAAGCAATGGCGCGCGATCATGCAGGCCTACGAGGACGGCGGCCATGCCTATCACGCCACCATGCCCACGGACGCGCTGCGCGCCTTCCGCGACACCATGCTGGAAACCAAGGAGTACGGCTTCGAACGCCTGCGCGAGGCGCAGTGGAAGCTCGGCAATGGCGTGCGCATGATGCTGAAGGAGAAAGGCGTCACCTCGGTCGCCGCCGATGGTTTCGGCGCGCCGGGCGTGGTGGTGAGCTACACCAGCGACCCGGACATCCAGAACGGCAGCAAGTTCGCGGCCGAGGGCCTGCAGATCGCCGCAGGCGTGCCGCTGCAGTGTGATGAGCCCGCCGGCTTCCGCACCTTCCGCCTCGGCCTCTTCGGCCTCGACAAGCTCTACGACGTGGACGCCACGCTGGCCCGCCTCAAAGCGGCCATCGACAAGGTGCTATAATCCAAGGGCCGCTTTCCGACCGGCAATACCCCCGCCGAGGGCATGGGCTTTCCCGCAAGGGGAAGGCCCAATTTTTTTATGTGCCAGACGCAGGAGTTAGCCGCGCATTGCCGGCGCGCGCGGAGGCGATCCAACGCAAGTGACTGGCAGTTTATCCCGGCGAAGTCCGCGGACCCTCTCGAGGACACCCCCAGCCCCGGCCAAATCGCCGCCGCGTGGGGGCGCGACGGCAATGCGCGGCGGCCTTCGGCCTTGTCCCGCGCGGGGGGGGTCACTTCACGCCCAGACCCATCTGCATCAGTGTCCGGCGGACCGGCGCCAGCGAATAAAGCGCGTTGAGACCAAAGGCGCGCAGGTCGCGCAGGGGGCGCGGGGAGAGCATCGAGGTGCGGTTCAGAAGGTCGATGCCCTTCACCCGCATCAGAATGTCCCGGTGGCGGGCGCGGTGGTAGGCCTCCAGCATCTGCGCATCGCCGAGACCTTCGGGGCGGGCCTCTGCCAGCTCCAGCAGGCAGCGCAGATCGCTCAGCGACATGTTGAGCCCCTGCGCGCCGATCGGCGGCACCACATGGGCGGCCTCCGCCATCAGCGCCAGCCGCTCGCCATTGAGCCGCGCCGCTGACTGGCTGATGATCGGCCAGATGGTCCGGCGCGAAGCCAGTTTCAGTTCCCCCAGCACGCCGCAGCTGCGCCGGGTGATCGCGGCCTCGAACTCCTCCACCGGCATCTCCAGCAGCGCCTCGGCCCTTGCACTGCGCTCCATCCAGACAATCGCCGAAGACGGCCGGCCATCGTGATCGGGCAGCGGCACCAGCGTGAAAGGCCCGCCGGTGCGGTGGATTTCGGTCGACACATTCTCATGCGGCACCGGGTGGGTCACCGCAAATGCCAGCGCCTTCTGGCCGTAGCGGGTGGTCTTCACGGGGATGCCCGCGGCCTCCCGCATCGGCGAGTTGCGACCGTCGCAGGCCACCACCAGCCGCGCCTGGACGAAGGCGCCACTGCTCAGGGCGACCCTCGCTTCGCCGGTGCGGGTGAACAGCCCGGTGGCGGCAGTGCCGAGCCGCAGGTCCGCGCCCGGCAGCTCCTTGAGCCGGCCCAGCAGCTCGCGCCGCAGAAGCCAGTTCGGCAGGTTCCACCCGAAGGGCTGGCCGGAGATGTCGGCGGCGTTGAAATCCTTCACCACCCGCAGCTCCGGCACCTCGCCGCCGGCATCACCGATGCGCATTACTTGCAGCGGCGCCGCATGCGGCGCAAGCCGGGGCCAGAGGCTGCAGCGCTCCAGGAGCGTGCGGGCGGGCTGAAGCACGGCGGTGGTGCGCAGGTCCGCGCCCTCGGCGTCGCGCGTGGTCACCGGCTTGGCAGGGTCGGCGCAGATCACGCTGAAACCCGCGGAGGCAAAGGCGGCCGCCGCGGTCAGCCCCGCGATACCGCCGCCGGAAATGAAGATGTCGCAGCTGTCGCCCATGTCTCTGCCCTTTCGTTCCGGGTCAAGAGATAGGCCCGCTGCCCCGGCAATGACAAGCGGCAACCGGCCGCGCCGGGCCTTTGAGGCAGCGGGCAAGGCCGCGCCGCCCGCGCTGCGGAGAGTTCAGATGATCCGGGCGAGGAAGCCCGCGAGGTCGTCGGAATGGTGGTGGATATGCGCGGCCTCAAAGGGCTCCGGCGCCACATGCACGGTGCGCATTCCCATTTCGTGCGGCGCGGCGAGGTTGCGCGGGTCATCCTCGAACATCGCGGCCTTGCCCGGGGTGATCCCGGCCTGCGCAAACACCCGGTCAAAGGCGCGCCGCTCGGGCTTGGGGTGGTAATCCGCATGTTCCACACCGAAGATGCCGTCGAACAGCCCCTCCAGCCCGCGCGCCTTCAGCACCCGCTCGGCATAGGGCGCAGAGCCGTTGGTATAGACGATCTTTTGCCCCGGCAGGCTGCGGATGCCCCGGGCCAGCGCCATATCCTCTTTCAGGTGGTCGAGAGTGATGTCGTGCACCGCCTCCATATAGGGCACCGGGTCGATCCCGTGCTCGCGCATCAGCCCTGCGAGCGTGGTGCCATGCTTGCGCCAGTAGTGCGCGCGCAGCCGGTTTGCCTCGCCGCGGTCCACCTTCAGCGCCTCCATCACGTAGCCGGTCATCTTCGCCTCGATCTGATCGAAGAGACGGGCCGAGGGCGGGTAGAGGGTGTTGTCCAGATCGAACACCCATTGGCTGACGTGGGAGAAAGACTGTTTGACCATGGCTTGCGGTGTAAGGGCGCGGCGCCGGATTGGCAATCCGCGGTGCGCAGACGCGCCGGGAAGCGTGCGCAATTGTCCCAGCGGGCTTGATTGGCGGAAACCAGCCTGTAGGAATGGGCGGACGCATGATGACAGGACCCTCCATGAACCAGAGCCGCAGCAGCCAGACCGACGCCTATGCCCTGATCCTCGAAGCGATCGACACCGGGGTCTACAAACCGGGCGACCGGCTGGTGGAAAGCGACCTGGCGGAGCGCTTCGGGGTGTCGCGCACGCCGATCCGCGAGGCGCTGCAGCGGCTGGAGACGCAGTCGCTGCTGGAACGCGACGGGCGCTCGCTGATCGTGGCCTCGCTCGACCACAACCAGATGGCGGAGCTTTACGTGGTCCGGCGCGAGCTGGAGGGGCTGGCGGCGCGGCTGGCGGCGCGCCACGCCACCGAGGAGGAGATCCGGGTGCTGCAGGACATGGTGGAGGCCGACGACAAGCTGATCGGCAACCCGGCAGAGCTTGCCCGCGCCAACCGCCGCTTCCACGAGCAGATCCACCTCGCTTCGCACAACCGCTATCTGGTGCAGCAGCTCGACCTCGTGCACCGGACCATGGCACTGATGGCGACCACCTCGCTTGCCGCGGAGGGGCGCAGCGAGATCGCCCAGTCCGAGCACAAGGGCATCGTCGACGCCATCACCCGCCGCGACGAGCAGGCCGCGAGCCAGGCGCTGAAAGAGCATATCTCCATCGCCTTCATGACCCGGCTGAAGCAGGACGCAGGCGGGCGCGGGCGGCGCTGAAGCGGCGGGGCCGCCGTTTCCTCCCTGCCAGCGGCAGCCCATGCGCGGTCTTGTCCCAGAAGAAGGGGCAGGCCAGCAGTTCGTAAGCCGCCTTCATCACCGCCACCGCGCCAAGCGGAAAATAGAGCAAGAGCGCCGGCGCCCAGATGGCTAGCCACGGCCGCCGGGAAATGCAGGCCGCGGTCACGGCGATGGCCATTCCCAGAAGCTCGAAGGCCACCAGCGCCAGCGCCGCAAGCGTGAGCAGCGCGGGCGGCACCACCCCGGCGCTCGGATGCGGCAGCCCGGCGGCGATCAGCCAGAAGGACCACAGGAAGGGCGCAAACAGGAACTGCCCCACCGTGCCCAGGAAAAACGCCTGAAACCCCAGGAAGCGGCGCCAGCCCAGATCCCGCAGCAGCCGGCCCGGCGCGCGCATGTGCACCAGATAGGTGATCATGAAGCCCTTCAGCCAGCGCGAGCGTTGCTTGATCCAGGGCCAGGGGCGGTAATTGGCCTCCTCGAAGGTGGCGGAGGGGAGCATCCCGGTGCGGTAACCCGCACGGCAGAGCCGCACGCCAAGGTCTGCGTCCTCGGTCACATTGTGGGCGTCCCAGCCGCCAAGCTCCTCCAGCACTTCGCGGCGGATGAACATCGTGGTGCCGCCCAAGGGCACCACCAGCCCCAGCTGCGCGATTCCCTGCAGCACTATGCGGAACCAGCTTGCGTATTCCAGCGTGAAGCAGCGCGCGATCCAGTTGGCGTGGGGATTGTAGTAGTCGAGCACTCCCTGGAAGCAGGCGGTCCGCTCCGGGGCGCCGGCAAAGGCCCGCGCCACCGCGCGCAGCTGGCCGGGTTCCGGGGCGTCCTCGGCGTCCCAGACCCCGATGATGCTGCCACGGCAGAAGTCCAGCGCATAGTTCAGCGCCCGCGGCTTGGTGGTCAGCCCGCCGCAGCCCGGCACCTCGATCACCCGCACCCAGGGCGGCAGCTCCGCCCCCTCCAGCGCGCGCCGGGTCACGGAGTCATGGGCCTCCAGCACCAGGATCACATCCATCAGTGCGGGCGGGTACTCAATCTGCCTCAGCCGCGCCACCAGCGCCTTGCTGATGCGGGCTTCCTCGTAGAGCGGCACCAGGATCGAGATCAGCGGCAGCGCGTCCTCCCGGAGCGCGGCGCTCCTGGTTCCGGGGCCTGGTCCGCGTGTCACGGCCGCAGCCAGCCCTGCCGCCTTCAGGAGCGAAAACAGCAGCACCGAGACCAGCGCCAGCGCGCTCATTCCGGTAAAGGCGAGCGCCGGGAAATGCCAGGCCGCCAGCAGCACGGGCAAGAGGCTCGCCGCCGCCAACGGCTGCCAGCGCTCCAGCGGCAGGCTGCGGCAGCTGAGCCTGGGCGGCACCCGGCAGTTGGCCTGCCGCGCCAGCCCGGCGCCGAACTGCCGGGCCAGCAGCGCGGTGATCTGCGCCTCGCTCGCCAGCACCGGCACCACGCTGGAAAAACTGTCCCGCAAATCCTCCCGCAGCGCATCGAGGCGGCCGGGGCGGGCGGTGGCGATGGTGACAGACGGGCCAATCTGCGACAGCGGCACCGCAGAGTGGTGCAGCCAGAACTGCGGCGGGCGGCGCAAGAGCAGGCGGCGCGGCGGGGTCTGGCCGGTGAGATCGGCGCGCGGCAGCCCGTAGTGCCGGGCCTGGGAGGCAAGAATCTCGCCGGCGCTGGCATGACCGCCCGCGAGCAGCGCGCGGCCCGCATCCTGCTTGCCGTGCCGCCGCAGCACAAGCGCCCTCAGCGCCGCGGCCCCCGCGCTTTCCCCGGTGCCGGGGCCGACACCGGCCCGGGCGTTTGGCCCGGCCCGTTTTCCGGTCCCTCCGCGGGCGGTGAAGCCAGGCTGCAGCTGGGCGGTGTCCCGGAGTTTTGCCAGGTCGTTCTGCTGCATAGGTCGGCCAGCCCCGGAAAGATGCTCTCCGGGACAGGGTTGCGGGGCCGGCTTAAGGAGTGGTTAATGCGCTGTTAACCATCCATCAAATCGGCGCGGGCCGGGGCAATCTTTACGCGGGGTTGCGCTCCGCCATCGCCTCGGCAAAGCGTTCAAACAGGTAGAAGCTGTCCTGCGGGCCGGGGCTGGCCTCCGGATGGTGCTGCACCGAATAGACCGGGCGGCCGGACAGGCGGATGCCGCAGTTGGAACCGTCGAACAGGGAGACATGGGTCTCCTCGACGCCCTCCGGCAGGCTCTGCGCATCCACCGCGAAGCCGTGGTTCATGGAGGTGATCTCCACCTTGCCGGTCGCGTGCTCCTTGACCGGGTGGTTGGCGCCGTGGTGGCCGTGGTTCATCTTCACGGTCCGGGCACCCAGCGCCAGCGCCAGCATCTGGTGGCCAAGGCAGATGCCAAAGACGGGCATGCCTGTCTTCAGCACCTCCTGGATCATCGGCACCGCATATTCGCCGGTTGCGGCGGGGTCGCCCGGGCCGTTCGACAGGAACAGCCCGTCGGGGTTATGCGCCAGAACCTCTTCGGCGGTCGCGGTGGCGGGCAGCACGGTCACGTCGCAGCCGGCCGAGGCGAGGCAGCGCAGGATATTGCGCTTGGCGCCATAATCCACCGCGACGACCTTGTGCCTGGGTGCTTCCTGGCGGGTGTAGCCTTCCGGCCAGGCCCAGCGCATCTCATCCCAGCGGTAGCTTTGCGTGCAGGAGACCTCCTTGGCCAGGTCGAGGCCGACCAGACCGGACCAGCCGCGCGCCTTGGCCACCAGCGCCTCAATGTCGAAATTGCCCTCCGGGTCATGCGCCAGCGCCACATGCGGCGCGCCCTGCTGGCGGATCGCCCGGGTCAGGCGGCGGGTGTCGACGCCGCCGATGGCAATGCGGCCGGTGCGCGCGAGCCATTCCTTCAGCTCTTCGGTGGCGCGCCAGTTGGAGGCCAGCGTCGGGTCCCATTTCACCACCATGCCCGCCGCAACCGGATCACCGGTTTCGTCATCCTCCGGCGTGGTGCCGGTGTTGCCGATATGCGGGAAGGTGAAGGTGACGATCTGGCCCGCGTAGGAAGGATCGGTCATGATCTCCTGATAGCCGGTCATCGCGGTGTTGAAGCAGAGCTCGGCCACGGTCTCGCCGGTGGCGCCGAAGCCGGTGCCGTAAAAGACGGTGCCATCGGCGAGCGCCAGGCAGGCGGTGGGCTTGGACGGGGCAGATGCGGCCATTGCGCGAGTCTCCATGCGGGTGAAATTCACCGGCTTTTAGGGGGCGGGCTGGCGCGGGTCAAGCCTGCGGCTTTGCGGCCCGCGGGACGGGAAGAAGGCAGGAAGCGGCGGGGCGGCCGGGCCGGAACACCATGAATTTTTGCTGGCTTGACGCAGGGTTCGCGGGGCCTGCGCGGCGGTGAACTTGCACTGAGGGGCCAAAATGGCTAACCATCGGTGTCCGGCAACCACGAGGATGCTCAGAAAGATGGATACGCAAACCCGGGTCAACCAGGCCCTGAAGCAGGCGATGAAGGAGAAGGCGGCGGACCGGCTGTGTACGCTGCGGCTCATCAACGCAGCGATCAAGGACCGGGAAATCGCGGCCCGCGCTGACGGCGAAGAGGGCGGCATCGGGGACGAGGAAATCCTTGCCATTCTTGGCAAGATGACCAAGCAGCGCAAGGAAAGCGCGCGCGCCTATGAGGAGGGCGGGCGGCTGGACCTGGCCGAGCAGGAACTCGGCGAGATCGCCATCATCGAGGAGTTCCTGCCCAAGCAGCTGAGCGACGAGGAAGTCGAAGGCGCGGTAAAGGCGGCGGTGGAGGAAACCGGCGCCGAGTCGATTCGCGATATGGGCAAGGTCATGGCCGCGCTGAAAGCGAAATACACCGGCCAGATGGATTTCGCCAAGGCAGGCCCGCTGGTGAAAGACCAGCTCTGCACCCAGGGCGGCTGCTGACCCCGGGCCGGACGCCGGGCTCAGCCTGCCTTCGGCGCGGGTATTCTCAATCAGGACGTGGCACATGCCCCGCGCCCCCCGCGCGGGGTTTTTCGTGTTGCGGCGCCCGCAGCCAGGCTTTGGCCGGATATCCCCGGGAGGGCAGGGGCCTGGCGCCGGGCCTTGCGTTTCCCGCGCGGCCATCTGCCGCTGCGGTGCATCCGCGGGAAGCGGGATTAGCGGGCAAAGGCGGCCTTGAGATCTTCGTATAGCGCGAGACGCTCTTCCTCGCAGAGGAAGGCGCCGATCTCGACCTCGCGGCCGCACCCCTTCAGGGTCACGTAATTTGGCACCGGGCCGTTGTCACGATACAGCTCGACAGTGGCCCAGTAGCGGTTGCACTGCCAGTTCTGCGTGCCCCGCGCTGTCGAGCGCTCAAGCCGCGCCTCGCGCGGGCTGAGGGTGAGCACTTCAAGGATCTGCCGGTCGCGGCGGCTTTGGTCGAGCGCGAATTTCATTCCGAACAGCGCCAGCAGCACGAAGGGCAGCAGACCCCAGAGCACCACTGAACCCAGGACCGCCATCAGCGGCACGCAGGCAAGCGCCGCTGTGGCGCCGAGGAAGCGCACGTAGCCCTGCGGCGGCAGGGACTGGTGCGGCCACAGGTGCAATTCGCGTTCGCTGCCCGGCTGCGGGCGGATCCAGTTGTAGGGCATGGCGGTCGGCGTCCGTAGCGTAAGTCCTGTCTGAAAAAATGTGGCGGCGGGGCGCGAAGTCCACTGCCCTTTGGCAGTCAAAAAAGGCCCCGGAGCTTTCGCGCCGGGGCCATTTCTCATGTCAGGGGCTCACGCCGCTCAGTGGGAGTGCGAACGGTCCCAGTCTTCCTGCTTGGGCAGGATTTCGAAGGTATGCTCGGGCGGCGGCGAAGGCAGGGTCCATTCCAGCGTGTCCGCGTATTCGTTCCAGTAGTTGTTCTGGGTGACGCGGGCGCCGCGCAGCAGCGAGTAGATCACCACGCCGAAGAACAGCAGGAACGAGGCGAAGGAGATGAACGCGCCGATCGAGGAGATCTTGTTCCAGAAGGCAAAGCCGTCCGGGTAGTCGATGTAGCGGCGCGGCATGCCCTGGCGGCCCAGGAAGTGCTGCGGGAAGAACGTCAGGTTGGCGCCGATGAAGAACAGCCAGAAGTGGATCTGGGCACCCAGCTCGTTGTACTGGCGGCCGGTCATCTTGCCGAAGTAGAAGTAGACGCCCGCGAAAATCGCAAACACCGCGCCAAGCGACATCACGTAGTGGAAGTGGGCCACAACGTAATAGGTGTCGTGATAGGCACGGTCCACCGCGGCCTGGCTCAGCACCACGCCGGTCACGCCGCCGACGGTGAACAGGAACAGGAAGCCGAAGGCGAACATCATCGGTGCCTTGAACTCGATCGAGCCGCCCCACATCGTGGCGATCCAGGAGAACACCTTCACGCCGGTCGGAACCGCAATCACCATGGTGGCGAGCATGAAGTAGGCCTGCTGGTTCAGCGACATGCCGACGGTGTACATGTGGTGCGCCCAGACCACGAAGCCGAGCACGCCGATCGCGATGATCGCCCAGACCATCGGCAGGTAGCCGAAGATCGGCTTGCGCGCGAAGGTGGCGATCACGTGGGAGATGATGCCGAAGCCGGGCAGGATCACGATGTAGACTTCCGGGTGGCCGAAGAACCACAGGATGTGCTGGTACAGGATCGGATCGCCGCCGCCGGCCGCGTCAAAGAAGGTGAAGCCGAAGTTACGGTCCATCAGCAGCATGGTGATGGCACCGGCCAGAACCGGCAGCGACAGCAGGATCAGCCAGGAGGTGACGAAGATCGACCAGGAGAACAGCGGCACCTTGAACAGGGTCATGCCCGGCGCGCGCATGTTCAGGAAGGTCGTGATCATGTTGATCGCGCCGAGGATCGAGGAGGCCCCCGAGACGTGCACGGCGAAGATCGCCAGGTCCATCGAGTAGCCGCCTTCGTTCACGGACAGCGGCGGATACAGAACCCAGCCGACGCCGGAACCCAGCTGGTCGTTGCCGCCCGGGGAGACAACCGAGAGAACCGCCAGCGAGGTGCCTGCAACATACATCCAGAACGACAGGTTGTTCATGCGCGGGAACGCCATGTCCGGCGCGCCGATCTGCAGCGGCATGAAATAGTTGCCGAAACCGCCGAACAGCGCCGGGATCACCACGAAGAACATCATCAGGATGCCGTGGGCGGTGATCATCACGTTCCAGAGGTGCCCGTTCGGGGTGCATTCCGCGGAGGCATCCGCGATCAGCCGCGCGCCCTCCAGGCACATGTACTGAACACCGGGATCCATCAGCTCCAGCCGCATGTAAACGGTGAAGATGACGGAAATGAGACCTGCGACCGCCGAGACGATCAGGTAGAGAATGCCAATATCCTTGTGGTTCGTGCTCATGAACCAGCGGGTGAAAAAGCCGCGGTCGTCCTCGTGGCCGTGACCATGAATGGCTGCGTCTGCCATTTAGGTGCCTCCTGTTGCATAAACGAAAGGCCACGGGGAGGAACTCCGGGCGGCCTTAGACTCAACGGGCGTTTTAGAGCGGGGGGCGGAGGCCTTCAATGCCGGAGTTTGATCTGGGTCAAGAATAATTGCCGCAGGAGGGGCAGGGCCACAGGGCGCGCGAAGGGAACGCCCGGGCGGCCGCCGCGCTTGACCTTCGGGCAGCCGCCGCGCACAACCGGAAGCAATGGCCGGGCGCCGCGCAGCCCGGCGCCTGCTGACCGGAACGGAGACAGACCAATGACCGCCTATGATCCCGACAACATTTTCGCCAAGATCCTGCGCGGGGAGATCCCCTCGGAAACCGTTTACGAGGACGGCGCCACGATGGCCTTCATGGACATCATGCCCCGTGCCGATGGCCATTTGCTGGTGATCCCAAAGACGCCCTGCCGCAACCTGCTCGATGCCAGCCCGGAGCAGATCTCGGCGGTGATGGCGACGGCGCAGAAGATGGCGCGCGCGGTGCAGCGGGCCTTTGGCGCGCCCGGCGTCACCCTTCAGCAGTTCAACGAGGCGGCGGGCGGCCAGGAGGTGTTCCACCTGCATGTGCACGTTCTGCCGCGCCGGGAAGGCGACAAGCTGCGCCCGCCGGGGCAGATGGGGGACATGGAGCAGATCCGGCAGCAGGCGGCGCAGATCCGCGCGGCGCTGGCAGACGTCGGGGGGCAGGGCTGACCCGCGGGGACGGGCAGTCCGCGGTTCAGCGGGCTGCATCCATTTAGGGTTGTATTAATGTATCGTATTTTGTACCAGTGGTTGAAATTGCCTGAATTTGAAAAAAATATGTCTCTTCCTTCCTGTTGGCGGCTTCACCCGCTGGCGGGCAAACCCGAACCGGTCTTGACGCTTATGTGCAAGTCCGGCGGGCGGTGTATTTTATCCGTATCCATGTTCCAGCCGGAATAGCCCCGCTTCCCGGGCCAGGCAGGCGGATGCCTGGGGGCGGCGGGCGGCCAGCCCTGCCCGGCACGGGCCGGACGGAGCCGCGGGAAGGCGGTTGAAACATTTGGGGGCACCTGTGCCGCATTTTAGTCCCGCTGCCGCACTGTCCCAGGACCAGGTGGCCGCTGCCATCTACGAAACCATGATCCGGCCCGAGCAGTACGACCGCTTCTCTCCGTTCCAGCAGCCGGGCGGCTTCAATACCTGCGGCGGCTGGCGGGCCGCGCCGCGGGTGCCGGCTCCGGCGCCTGGCCTGCAGGCGCATTTCGGCCGCGCCCGCGAAATCCAGGACCGGCAGTGGGTTCGCTCCGGGCGGCCGCATCCATGCGGCTTTTATGACGATAATGCCCGGGCCTGGCTGCTGGCGGACGCCCGCGGCCGCCTGTTGCGGGTGTCGCGCCAGGCGCAGCAGATTTTGGGGGGGACCTGCAGCCCCGGCGCTGTCATGCAGCTGACCGCGGGCAGCCGCCGCCGCTGGGAGGGTTTTCTGGAGAAGCTGCGCAGCAGGGCCTTCGACTGGAACGAGGTCCTGGTCCTGGAAACCGCAGAGCCTCAGCGCAAGCTGCTGTGCCGTCCGGTATGGACCGGTGCCGGGGAAGGGGTGCCGGTGGCCGCGATGGCGGAACTGCTGGAGTTCGAGTGGCAGTCCGCCGCGGCGGCGCGGGTGGCCGGCGCCTTTGGTGTGGGCGAAACCGGATTGACGCCCCTGCGCGGATTGATGGCGGGGGCGGAGGCGCCTTGCCCCGAGGCCCTGGCGGCGCTGGACCGCATCGCCGCACTGGCCGGGGCGCCGGGAATTGCCGAGCTGGTGCGGCTGGTGGCCTTCCTGCTGCAGGAGCAGGCAGACGACCTTGCCATCGCCCGCGGCGAGCGCCTGCCGCCAAGCCGCGAACTCCTCGGCACGGGCGGCCGGCGCACCCAGTATTTCCGCCTCGGCGCCGACACCGGGCGGCCGGTGGTTTTTGTGCACGGGCTGATGGACGTGATTGCGCCGGTGCAGCGGCTGCAGCCGCATTTGCGGCACCTCGGCCTGCGGGTCTATGCCCCGCTGCGCGGCGGCTACGGCGCCTCCAGCCCGGTGCCCTGCGGTCAGCGCCCGGTGGAGGCCTTCATGCAGCAGATTAAGGCGCTGATCCTGGAGGAAAACCTGCAGCGGCCGATCCTGCTGGCCCATCGCGGCGGCGCGCCGTTTGCCCGTGCTGCGGCCGAACGGCTGCGGGGCCGGGTGCCGGGTATGGTGGTTGCGGCGGCCACCGGGCCCATGCTGCCGGAACAGCCGCCGCCGGATTTGAAGGGGGTCAACCGCGCCGCTGCACTCCTTGCAGACCGTGCGCCCCGGCTGCTGCCGCTGCTGGTCAGCAGCTGGCCCGGCGGCTGCGCGGCGCTTCTGCACGCCCAGTCGGCCCCGGGCAGCCGCGAGCGGCACCTGCTGGGGCAGCTCGACCTGCGCGGGGTCCTGGGGCTTAGCCAGGAACTGTTCCTGGCCCAGAAAGGCGCCGGGTTCGCGGCCGATCTCGCAGTGCTGCGCCAGGGATGGCGCGGCAGCAGTGGCAAAGGTGCGGGAGCGGGCGATGGCGTGCGCTCGGTTTACCTGCACGGCGGCGACGACCGCACCACGCCGCTGCACCGGATGCGCGAGGCGGTGGCCGCGGAGGAGGGGAGCCAGCTCAGGGTCTGCCGGGACGCAGGCACGCTGCTGCTCTACACCTTTCCCGAACTGATCCTGGAGGCGCTCAGCGGTTTTGCCGCGCCGGAAAGAGGGTAAGCCGCGCCTGCGCCGCGCCCTGGCCAGGTCACTCCGGCCCGAAGACCTGCGCAAAGCTGCGCTTCAGCGCCACGTCCACATCCGCCAGCGTCACCGGCAGGCCGAGGTCGACCAGGCTGGTCACCCCGTGCTCCCGGATGCCGCAGGGCACGATGCCGGTGAAATGCGACAGATCCGGCTCCACGTTGATCGAGATCCCGTGGAAGCTCACCCATTTCCGCAGGCGGATGCCGATTGCAGCAATCTTGTCCTCGGCCACAGCGCCGGAGGCCGTGCGCGGCTTCTCCGGCCGCTCGACCCAGACGCCGACCCGGCCCTCGCGAATGTGGCCCTGCACGTTGAACTCCGCCAGCGCCGCGATCACCCATTCCTCCAGCTGCGCCACGAAACGCCGCACGTCGCGCCCGCGGGCGCCGGCGTCGAGCATCACATAGACCACCCTCTGTCCCGGGCCGTGATAGGTGTACTGCCCGCCGCGCTTGGTCTCAAAGACCGGGAAGCGGTCCGGATCGGTCAGGTCCTCGTGCCGCGCCGAGGTGCCGGCGGTGTAGAGCGGCGGGTGCTCGAGCAGCCAGATGCATTCCGGCGCGGTGCCCGCCGCGATGGCGGCGGCGCGCGCCTCCATGAAGGCGACCGCCTCCTCGTAGCCGACCGGTGCCTCCGACGTGATCCATTCCACCATGGCTGCTGCTGTCCTTTTTCTATCCCTGCGGGCGGCGGCGGGCGGAAACTACCGTGAAAAACCTAGGTCCCGGCCGTTCCTGTGGAGTATCCTGATTCCACAGTTTGTTTCCATAGGAGCGAGTATCATGTTTACCAAGCCGCTCAAGCCGGCCGTGGCTGCCGCATTCCTGGCATCCTCGGCCGCGGGACCTTCCGTTGCCGATGAACTGGGCGCCGCAATCGTGGGAGGCGTTATTGGCGGTGTCATTGTCAACGAGATCCACAAGAACAAGCAGCGCCAGCGCGCGCCGGTCCAGCGGACCTACCGCAAGGCGCCCGCCTATTCCGCCGAGCGCGCCGAGAACCGCGAAACCCAGGTGGCGCTGAATTATTTCGGTTTCCCGGCTGGCACCGCCGACGGCATCCTCGGCCGCCGCTCGCGCGCCGCCATCGCCCAGTATCAGGGGCACATGGGCTTTCCCGCCACCGGGCAGCTTTCGCCCTACGAGCGTGACTTCCTGGTCACTTCCTACAACCGGGCCCAGATCGGCGGCCCGCAGGTGATGCAGGCGATGCAGGCTCCCGCCGGCGTGCGCAGCCTGCTGCACCGCTGGCGCAGCGAATCCGCGGGCGGCCACGGCGGCGTGGCGGCAGGCTACGGCGCCGGGGCGGGCTATGGCGGCTTGCCGGTGGAGGTCAGCCAGGCAGTGGACGAAATCGCCGCCAGCAGCGAACCCAGCGCCCAGCAGCTCTTGCAGCGCAGCGGCTTTCTGCAGCTTGCCGACCTCAACGGCGACGGCCGCAACGACTACCTGATCGACACCTCCGCCTCCGGCAGTTCGTTCTGGTGCGGCGCCTCGGCCTGTTCGGTGATGGTCTTTGCCTCCACCCCGCAGGGCTACCAGCGCAACGACTTCCTCGGCCACGATGTGACGCTGGCCGATTTCGCCTGCGAGCGCGGCAACTGCCGGATGCAGCGGAGCGGCGCGGGAGAGGAGCAGTTTGCCTTCGCCGCGCCGTCCGGCCCTGAAGGCACAATACCGTCCGCGCCTGTGGGCGCGGCTGCCGCAGCCGCGCCCCAGGCCGAAGCCCTTCCGGGCGCCCCCGCGCCGGGCACTCCGGTGCAGGAGGCTTCCGCTCTGAACAGGCCAGATATTGGCATACCGCTTCCTGGCGGCACCTCCCAGGGCTTCACCGAACCAGGCACCAGCGGGCAGGGCAGTTTCCAGGAGGCCAGCACTGGCCCGGCGGCAACCGCGCCCTCCGGCAGTCTCAGCGGCATCACTCTCTTTGCGCCGCCCGCCAGCCAGCCCGCGCCCGCCGCCTCGCTCACCAGCCATTGCGGCAAGGTGAACCTGGTCACGGCCACCAACGGCGGCTTCGTGACCGCGGCCGCCATGACCGATCCGGAACTGGCGCTGGGCGAGCAGTTCTGCCTTGCCCGCTCTTACGCGCTGAGCCAGGGCGAAGCACTGGCCGCAAAGGTCCTGGGGCTGGATCAGGCCCATACCGATACCCAATGCGACGCCTTCGGCCCGGCCCTGGAGCCGGTGCTGGCAAGGCTTCACAGCGCAGACAGCGCAGCGGTGATGCAGGAAGTGCAGGTCATCGTGCAGCGGGCCCGGATTCCGGCGCAGCAGCTTGCGCATACTGCCGCGATCTGCCTGTTCTCGGGCTACCGGCGTGACGACATGGGGGTGGCGCTGGCAGCGGCGCTGCTGCTCGCGGCCACCGGCCAGCCTCCCTATGGCGAGCTGGTCGGCCACCACCTTGCGCTGGGCTTCGGCACGCCGAAATCCGCCAGCAGGGCGGGCGAGTGGTACGCCATGGTTCAAGCCGCGCTGGATAGCGGCGCCGAGCCGGTTTTCGCCCCTGGCCAGCCCGAGCGCAGCGGCGTAATCCGGGCCGCCTCCGCGGCGCTGGCAGGCACCGCGCCGGTGCAGCCGGTCCCGGCCGCAAGCCAGGGTGCCCTCCCGGCGCCTGCTCAGGCCGAGGCGGCAAATCCCGGCACCGCCGGTTTGCCCGCCGCGGACTGAACCCGGCGGCCTTGCCGCGCGCCGCATGTTTCCCTGCTACCGCTTCCGGTCCCACGGGAGCGGCACCGCGGCTGGCGTTTTCCTTATGGCCAGATCCCGGTGCGAATGCCGCATTGTCCGCCTGCGGCCGCCCCGCGCTTCCTGGCCCGTAACCGGCGGAAATCCTGCCGGATTTCCCCGGCTTGCAGCCGGCCGCCGCCGCGCTTCCGGATTCTTGAAAAAAATTCTGATTACATCTTCACATCCCCAGCGGGCTGGTCTATACGCCGCTACACCAAGCCTGAGACAGTGCGGTCGTGGCGGAATTGGTAGACGCGCAGCGTTGAGGTCGCTGTTCCTTAACCGGAGTGGAAGTTCGAGTCTTCTCGACCGCACCATCACTTTCCCTTTGAAAGTAAAGAAAATAAAGAAAGCCAAGCCCTTGGGCTTGAAAAACGTCACACAAAACGTCACACAGTTGTGTGTGACGATTCCATTTGTGAGGTGACGGCATGGCGCTGCCGAAGGTCGAGGGGACCATCCAGAAAAACGGTAGGTATCACTCGAATATCCGGGTGCCCGAGCCGATCCGGAAACTGTACGGCGGCAAAGAAATGCTGCGCCGCAGCCTCAAGACTGCAGATCCCCGCACCGCTGAAAAAGAGGTCCGGGCGCTTCGTGCAATCATGGATGCGCAGCTAGATCAGGCGAAGGCTGAAGAGGGCTGGCGGGCGCTGGCCCGGCACCTGCCGCCAGACCAAAGGGCGCTTCTTGATGCGGCAGGCGGCTTGTCCGGGCTTCTGAAGCAGTTCGAGGCGGGCAAGGCGTCGCTCACATTTCTGGAGGCTGGCGCACCTGCTGACCCAGGCCCCATCGAGATCGATGACGGGCCAAGCGGAGCGCCTGTCAAAGTGGTGACTGGCAACGTCGCTGACACCGAAGAACTGCAAGTCGAAGCGGCAGAGCACCGTGGGCGCCTCAGCGCCGTACGGGGGCAGACCAATGCGCGAGGGCGGGCGCTGCGGGGTGTCGGTAAGGATGTCGAGTTAGTCGGGGACGTTTTCAGCCTCCGTGATTTGGTGGAGGACTGGGCGCCGGGAGTTGATATGCATACTGCGGAAAATGCCCGGACCTACGTCAAGCGCTTTGGTGAGCTTCACGGCGAGATTGCGCTTGCCGACCTCACAGGCGCGCACCTGCGCGAGTTCACCGACGCATTGAAGGGTCTTCCGAAGGTCCAGAGCGGCAAGCGGCGTCAAATGACCCTGCCCGAACTGCTGGAAGACGCGAGGAAAGCCGACGCCGAGACTATCGGCTGCACCACGCAAAAAAAGTACTTCGATATGCTGAAAGGCCTCATGTCTCACGCAGTGGGGCGGCGGTTCCTAGAGGCGGACCCGTGGGCCGGGATGAAGCTGGTAAAGCCGAAGCGAAAGCACAGCGCCGAAGCGCCGCGCCGCCCGTTCACCGCGAAAGAGGTTCGGCAGATTCTCGACTATGTGAAGGGGTCCAATGCGCCGCAGTTCGGAGACTCCACCGTGGATCGCTGGGCGCCGTGGATCGCGGCGCATCATGGCCTGCGCCTTCAAGAAGTTTGCCAACTTCGGACGTCCGATTTTAAGGAAGTCGGCGGCGTCTGGTCCATGAGGATCACTGACGAAGGTGAGGACCAAAAAACGAAGAACGCGGCCTCTGTGCGGTGGGTCCCGGTTCACCCGGCTCTTATTTCGGCTGGCCTGCGCAGAGTTGTCGAGGTGCGCCCGGCGGACGCCTTCGCATTCAATCAGTACGGGCGCTATAGTAAGAAGCTGGAAGAACTGACGCCGGACGCCCGGGGGCGCGTCAGCGCGGACTATGGCAAACGGTTCGGGTATCTGCTGCGGTCTAAGATCGGTATCAAGGATTCCAAGGCGGTATTTCATTCCTTCAGGCATCGGTTCCAAGATGCCTGCGATAATGCCAGTATCTCGGACTCGCATCGCCGGTATCTCGCCGGGCGGGCAAATTCCAATGCGGCGGAGGGCGGTTATGGTGAAGGTGCCGCCATGCAGTACCTGCTGGAGTCGCTGGCGAAGGTTGACCCGCTGCGCGAGTGACGCGCTGTTATATCTGATACGGTGGGTGCCCGCGTCAGCGGGCCTCTTTCTTGACCGGGTCAAAGTTTGACCCGTTTTGACCCGGTCCTTTGACAAGTGATTCGTCTGGCGTTATTCTGGGTCCAGAAAAATAGACCATTGTCAATCACAAAATAGCAGGCGACGGCGAGTACCGCTACGGGTGGGAAACGGTCTGCATCCCCTGAAAAAGGAAGGTCACTTTGACCTTTGTTATCGACGCGCTGGAGGCGCGTACCGCCATCGGCGCGTCCCGTGCGTCGTGGAAGCGGTGGACCCGTCACTTGCCATCTGAGCGGACGTTCTTCGGTATCCCGAAAGGCGGCGGCTCGACATTTAAGCATTATCGCCTTGGCGACGTGGTCGTCGCCCTGAGACAGAGGCGCAAGCGCGGGCTAACCGGCTCCGATTTGCGCGCACTGGTGGACGTGGTAGGCGCTCCCTGCGACCCGTCCTCTTATCTGGGCGACGACGCCCGCGAGCGTGCCGCCGAAATGTTGGCGCACTTGTCGCCGGAAGAGGCGGAGCGCTTCGCCCGGGTGAAGAAGTGGGCGGGGCAGGGCGCGGTCTACGCCCTCTGGGGGCGTGCCCATCAAGCGGACCTTCCGGCCAATCTTGACCTTCTTGTCCTCCGCCCTGCGGTACTGACCTACGTTCTTGCCGCCCAGCGGACCGACGATTTCCCGACCACGCGAGACGCGTGGGGCGACTACGTCGCGCAGCACATTGCGGCGGTCGCCCTTCCCGACACCATCCAAAATATTACAGAAAAAGGATCATATTATGAGCAGTAACCCCGGAGGGCTGGAGGCCCTTCTAGCCAACCTTTCACCGGCGCAGGGCGCGCGGCTGATGACGGTGGCCCACCAGATCAGCGCTGCCGCCCGTGCCGAATATGGGGTGGAGGTCCCGCTGGAGGCCGTCGCGGGTCTCGTTCAGGTGCGCGACGCTGTGTTTCACACTGAGGGCGGGCTGGACGCCGTGGACATGTCCAATGCCCTCTTCAACCTTCGCCAATGTGAAGCGGTGCGCATGAAGCTCGCCGCCGACGAGGCTCGCGCGGCGGGCGTCGAACCGATCGGCGAGGAAGGTCAACTAACATACGAAGACCTCGCGCGGTTCGGTCCCTCCACGCGGATCGCGCTGGCGCGCAAGCTGGGCCTCGACGGCCCGCAACTGCCGCAAGAAGTGCGCGGACCTTCTAGCCTAGAAGCGCGCCCAGATCGCGAGATTGCAGCCTATCAGGCGAGCAAGCCGCTGGAGCAGATGACGCCAGCGGAGCGGATAACCCATGCCCGGAAGAGCGGAGGGCAAGGCTGATGACGTGGCAAACTGACTTTAAGGCGGCGACTGCAGATCAGCGCCGGTCGAAACAGCGGATCAAAGAGCGCGAGCACCGGTGGCGGCGCGCCCATGCGCTGCGGGCGGAGATGTCCGACGATGACCGCCGGGCAGAAGAGGCGCGTCTAGTGCAAAAAGCTGCTGAACTGGCAGAGGCCAAGGGCCTCAACGCGGATGGCATTGGGCGCCGATGGAACAAGCGCGGCCTCCAGATCGACCTACACTCCGACGGCGTAGACAGCGAAGGGGCGGCAGTATGACGGCGGAAGAACTAGCAGCCAAGCTCCGCGAAGGCCTCGACCTCACTGGCGAAGAAAATGGCATAACAGTTGTGAGTGTTTATGCCCACGACGTTCGCGACCGGTACAAGGTCCGCCCCCCCGTCGTGGGCAAAGCCCTCCGGCTGGCTGGCTTCTGGCGCCACGACGAAAGTGCAATTTGGTTCGCCATCGCGGGCGCGCCGCATGTCCGCCTCTTCGACGAATCGCCCGCTAGTTGATTCTCTCTCCGATCAACCAGCGGGCCGGTGGCGGCGGAAATTGCTCCTCCGCTGCCACCTCAAATAACGTTTTGCGCACATGTGATCTGCAGTAATGGATAAAGTTACTGGAGATAACAATTCGCTGATTCCTTTCGTCCGAATTGAAAATATTATCGTCAAGGGCAATTCTGTCATTTACTTCTGTTCGGAAAAGTCTCGCTTATGGCGACATTACCCCGTGAGAAAAAGGAAATAATTCCGATGAATAAGGCAATCGAGGCAAGCATCGCGCAGCAAATGGAACTGGCGGAAGAACTGGGCGGTCTGGTTCTACTCAATCCAGACATGCAGATCGCGAAGCGCAAGAAAGAGGTGCTGGCACAACTCGCCGCGCTGGTCGAGCAGGAGGTAGCCGCCGCAGAAATGGCCTGACGAACTTATCGCCTTAATGACCCAAGTCACTGTAAAATAGCATTTTCCTTGACTTTTCAGGCTTCCTCCGCTAACGTGCGGGCACAAAAAAAGAGGCAGGCCCTGCAAGGCCCGCCTCAGACCGCCCCGGATCAGGAGGGCGGTGTAACAACCGGGTACAGAGTACCATGTTCCCGGGGATGTAGCAACCTAGCACAACTTAAAAAGTGCATAACGGCGAAGTTTTTGGCACATGTATAAGGATCACAATGAATAAGACTGTGGCGGCTCAGGCCGCAAATGAACTAACCGAAGAGCAGGCAAAGCAAACAGGCGACCTAATCGACCTTGGCGAAGAGATGCGCCGGGAGCAGACCGCGAATGGTCGCCGCCTAAACGACGCAATTATCCGTGGCGAGGATTCCCCGGAATGGCAGGCCCTTCTGGATCGCCCTCTTACATTTATGCGCGGCGGCAAGGCAGAAGCAAAAAAATGGAAGCCGGAAACGTATACCCTACGCGAATGGCTCAGCCGCGCCGATAGCAGCGGGCGGCAGCTTGGTCTTACTGCACACCCTGAAGACGCTAAGAAGGACGGAAAGTGCATCGTCACCGGCGTAGGTGCTGACGGTGTGCGGAAGGCCGCTGCCATGGACACGATGGACGCCATCGGTCTCGACGTGGACAACGGCAGCGACCTGCGCGAGGTGGTCGCAAAGGTGGTAGAGCGCGGGCTTGCCGCTCTGGTTTACACGACGCACTCGCATCTCTCCGACGAACTGGACGTGAAGCGCGATAACGTCCTGCGCAAACTGGACATCGACGGCGATGACCTGACCGACGAACAGTTGCGCCGCTATTTCCGCGAGCACGACAACCACCATTACACGGAAGCAGTTATCGACGCGCTGACCATCGAAGACCCCGACCGCCTGACGGCGGACGGCAGCAAGATCATTGCGCGTACCATTCCGATCCAAAAATTCCGCGTGGTCCTTTTTTTCAGTGAGACCGTGACCCGGCACATGCGGGGTGCAGACGACCGCGCGCGCAAAAAGAACTGGGCTGCTGCGGTGAAGGAATTGGGGGCGGACCTTGGCGTCAAAGTGGACGACGCAGCGACCGACCCGTCCCGCCTGTTCTACACGCCCCGCCATAAACCGGACGCGGCGTTTGAGATGTACCTTGTGCGCGGTCGGGGGGTAACGTGGGAGGAAATCCAGCCTTCTGCAAATCCGTTCGAGGGAGCGGGTGCCGAAGAGAAAGGGCGCAAGAGCTACGCGGCGCCGTCAGGCGCAGACCTTGTGCAGTGGGTCGCCAAACACGGGCGCGGGTTTCAGCCGGCGGCGTTACTGGAAGGGTCCGATTTTGACACCGGTAAAGGCACCGGTGACTTTCTGGACGTTATCTGCCCGTTTGGTGGCGAGCATTCGAACGACGAAGGCGGCGGTTACGTGAAGGACGCGGAGGACGGCGCTTGGCAGTGGGGCTGTCAGCACCATTCCTGCAAACCCCGCGACCGGCTTGAGTACGTCGAAAAGGCGCTGCAAGACGGCTGGTTTGTCGAAGACGACATCGCGGCGGATAGCCCGTTTATTGTACTGAGCGACGAAGAGCTAGCCGAACTGGAGCCGGGCGAGGAAGTGGGAGAGAACGGGGCCGCGTCAGCGGGCGAGTTTGAACCGGTTGAAGACTGGCTGCCCTCCTACAAGTACACCGCGAACGGTTTTACTATCGCCCTCAAAGCAAGTGAAGGCGAGGACAAGGGCAAGCTGATCTGCGGGCAGTTCGACGTTGTCGGGCGCTCTTCAAATGCTGATGGCACTGAGGGCGCGGGACGGATTATCTCGTTTCAGAACGAGAACGCCGAGCGGGTGGAAGTGACCATCTCCCGCGCCGATATTATGGCGGACGGGAACGCTGTTGTGCGAATGTTGGCTGATCGCGGAATGAGGATCGCGGGGCGCGGAAAGAGCGCGAATGATCGTCTGCTGGACCTGCTGCACGACATCACGCCGAAGCGGCAAGTCCCGGTTGTTCATGTGCCCGGGTGGGTGCGCGATAGGGCGGACCAGATCACCGGCTTCATGTGCCCGACCGGCGAGCATATCCCCGTTCAGGAGGGTGCCGTCCGGTTGCACAGCGATGCGCTCGTAAAAGACCGGGGGAAGATGGGAAGTTTCGCTGGGTGGCGCGATAGTGTGCACGCTGCGATGGATGTCCATGAGAACTTTTATTGGTCGGTGGGAGCCGCTGCGGGGTTTGTTGGGCCGATCATGGGGCTTATGAAAATTGATCCGGTAGGCCTCTATTTCTTTGGGGAGTCCGGTCAAGGCAAGTCCGATGCGGAGCGTCTGGCCATATCGCCCTGGACGACAATTACAGCGAAACGCGGGCTGTTCAGGACGCTGGATTCAACAACCAACGCGGTCGAGGACTTGGCGGTGATTGGCACAGGTTCAGTATGTGTGCTGGATGAGGTGGGAGCCATGAAGCGCCCGCAGGACCTGCCCGCAACGCTTTTCGGCCTATCAACCGGTGCAGGCAAAGACCGCAAGAAAGGGCGCGGAGCGGGTTTGGCTGAGACCGCCGAATTCTGTCCGTTCTTTCTGCTTTCGTCCGAGCGTTCCATGCGGGACGTGATCGAGAGCGCAGGCGGGGAGTACAAGAATGGGCTGGGACGGCGGTTTCCTACCATCGACACCAATGCCGGAGTGAAGATCGACGACGACGTGCTAGCCAAGGTCAAAGGCGTAGAACGCAACTTCGCCCACGCCGGGCCTATGTTCGTCCGGTGGCTTGTGGCGAACGGCTACCACGAAAGCCCGCAGACGCTACACAAACGGCGGAACGAACTCACTTCTAAATTGGTGGGAGTGACGAAAAGCAACCGCCTGAAGGAGGCCGGCGCAGTGTTCGCGCTGGTGGCGCTCGCGGGCGAACAGGCCAAAAAGGCGGGCATCATCGACCGCGATGTCTTCCCGGCGGTCAAGAAGGCGTTTGTGGCGTTCAAGGGTACTGATGAAGGTGAGGGCCTTGAAGGCGACGACAAGCTTTTGAGTGAGTTTCGCGCGTGGTTGGTGGGGGAGATGGGTAAAACCGTCGTTAAGGCGGACGCGTTCTCCGACCCTGATGCCCGTCCCAATTACCAAGCGGTGATCGGCTGGTATACAGATGACCAAATCATTCTGATGTGGGACAAACTGGCGCCTTTGCCGAAAGGTATCAATGGCACCAGAACAGGCCTTGCGAAGGCATTGAATGCACTCCAAGCCATCGAGAAGAGCGGCGGTAACAACGCGCACAGGTCACTACCTGAGGCGGTCGAGACGGACGGCGGGGGAGTCCGCAAGGTTTCCAACGTGCGTATCTGGCGAAGTGTGCTGGAAATGTGACCCGGTAATATTGGGTGAGGGTGAGGGTGAGGGGCCGCGTTAGCGGCCCTTTCGCATTCCCCCTGCCGAACGGATTATCTGAACGGGCTGAACGGAAAAACGGATAACCAAATTCCGTTCGGTTTCGTCCATATAAATAAGGGGTGAACGGGCAGGACGGGCTAGACGGGATAGATATTGCATAGTTCTTCAAAACAAGGCCAACTACCCAAACTCTGCGAGGGGCTGGGCCGCTCTATGTGCGTGTATTTACAGCCCGTCCAGCCCGTTCGGCCCGTTCAGGTATAAAAATCAGGGGTTTGTCTGAACGGCTTACGTGGATCGTTTTTCCGTTCAACCCGTCCGGGCGTGCATTAGCAGCGAAGATACTACTCTAAAGGAGGGTGAATTAATCTCCTTTAGGAGATTTCTTCGCGGGATCTACCCCTGTACTAATTCTCACCGCGTCCTCTGATGAGATGTTGAATATCGTACCGGAACCAGGACTCTTAGTGCTCCAGTCGGCCAAGGCATTGCGCTGCGTTCCGAACTGAACGGGTTCGTCTACGTACGTGAAATAGCGGCCATTTGCGAGGGCGTTTTCTTTTTCTCGTTCAATTTTCAGATCTATTACGTCCGATTTCAGTTCCTCCACACGCTTCATTAGGTGCACGACGAGCTTTTCCTGTTCTGTGCCGCTCTTTTCGACTGCGGCGTAAGCACCGGCGACGGTCACGGGGTTGCTAACCCCCTTTTCCTCTTCCATCTGCTGTATCTGATTTTGAATTCTCTCGATGGCGGTTTTATGCGTACCGGGATCATCATGAACGAAGCGAATGATGTTGACCCCTGAAACGTCGAAAGGCGGCGCAGGATTCCAGTTCGAGAGCATGATGCAGGGCTTCTGCGCTGCGTGACGGATACCTAACTCATAGAAGACGTTAGGATTCACGCCTGAAAGGTCTGCGATAACTAAGTCGGCATCCATCAAGTGTTGGATTATGGTTGTCGTGATGTGTGCGGACTTGTCCAGTTTGTCCACCCGGACTGGTTCACCGTAATCAGTACCCTGAAGCGCTGGCTTTGCGATGTACTCAAGAAAGCAATCGGCATGCCTGCGAACCTCGCTGTGCTCTTCACCAATCGGCGAGATTACGAAGCACGTCTTTTCCTTCTTTGCCTTGCCCACGATGATATCCCCGTCAAACCGCTACAAAATTTCTAGCTAAGGGGTAAAACAGCCTGATGGAAATGTCGAGAATGCCTTCTGCAGTGGCCGCCGGTCTCAAGGGATACAAGCATATAGGTAAGCAAAGTTGACCCATTATCAGCACCGCACAGCTCGCTGACGCGGGCACCTACCAACTCTCCACCACCCAACCCCATTTATCTTTCGAAATTAATGACTTAGACCGAATCTAAGCATTGTGCGCTGACGCGCACAACCACCATTTCAACCGTTTTGAGAGACATGCGCGCTGACGCGCGGAAGTACCCCAATACCGCTTTCGAAACTTAACATAATTAAAGATTATAGCGCATTGTTACACTTGCGACTAAATCGCTGTCTTTCTAGTTTAGCATATCTCCAAGGCGGCGGACAGGGCAGGAGAGAGGCGTGGGGAGGCGGTGATTTGGTGGAGGCCCGCGGGAGCGGGGCAGGGTCAACATCCACTGTGTAAGCCGCTGGGGACCCGTCACGGGGATACCCGTGGCGCCCGTGAGGGCGCGCAGCACCCGGGACTCGCTACCAGAGTAAGTAGGGGACCCGCCCCTCGGCTTGTCGGACCAGCACCCCCCTCCCCAAAAAAAACTGGGACTCGCACTTAGGCAGGATTACAATTCCACAGTTTAGTTAGGTATCTGTTTGACGTCTACAGCATCCCAAACGCATCCGTTTAGCTCCCGACGGTTACCGGCTTTCCGCCCATGTCAATCAATGCTTTCATCGCATTGTTAAATTGCGCGTTTCCGTTAATTTCTAGCTTTTTAACTTGACCAAAAGCCATTTGTGTTTCGACCCACTGGTGAAGTTGCACCCTCGTTTGTCCATTCACGGGGTAGATGGTAAATCTCGCATACTGTTCAGGCGTGGTTGAGTATGAGTTTCCTATCAATAACTGTGTCATAACAGCACCTCCGCCTTGCATGGTGCCGCCGCATACAACCTCTTGCGGTGAAGATTTTTGGATAAGCCAACCCTTTTGTGCGCACATAGCCGTAAGTTTTTCACTGACCGATGCTGCACTCTTAGACGCAAAACTCACTTCCGGCCGCCCCGATGGGGTCTGTACCATTCTCTCTACCGGTTCCGCACAGCCTGCTAGCGCTATGGCCGAAAACATGGCAGCCAATACTTTCTTCATCTAAGAAGCCTCCTGTTCCAAGAATTTACAGGCCAACAGAAGCTCTGAAAGACATCGCAGTCAACTAGAAACTGAACTCAGATCTTTCATAAGCTCTGAAAGTGTGGGGTCGGAAGGTGCATAGTTCTCCGTGTTTGACCTGCCAACAGCAAAGACAGACTTGGCGGAAGTCGGAATATAATCACCAAGCCGATAACCCGGTATCTGGCTCTCCCACGGTTGACCCTTTTCTGAGCGAAATTAGGAAATTTAGTAAAAATTTGCTACAATGTCAGAAACGATACTGACATCGAAGACCCGAAAAAATAATGTCATTTTCTACCAATCCGCGCGCAGGCATCGCGGCACAGTTTCATATTATCCAGACGGGTGCCCTGCATCCAGATTACACCTATTGGGCGCCGATTTGGTTGAAAATCCGCGATGCGGAACTCGGTGAAGTGCAGATCAAAAGTAAGGGGCAGCAATACCTGCCCAAGCTCGCCGGCCACGACGCGGAACAGTACAAATCATTCCTCCAGCGGGCCACGTACTTCAACATGACGTCCAAAACGGTGAACGCGCTGTACGGCAGTTTGACAAGTAAAAAGCCGGTGGTGAACACCCACGGCTTCGATATCCCGGGGCGGCTGACCAAGGACGGCCTATCGCTCCCGCTGGCAGCTAAAACAGCCTGCCGCGAGGTCGTGACGCTGGGCCGCTTCGGGATGCTTGTAGACGCTGACGCTGACGGCAAGGGGTCCCCGTTCGTCGCCACGTATACCGCTGAAAACATAATGGACTGGGAAGTGGCGGAGCTAGATGGCGAGGTGAAACTCAGCCGCGTTGTACTGCGCGAAGCTTCCTTCGACCGGTCCCCGGATGCATCTCCACACCAGATAAACAGCCGCTTCCGGGTCCTGTGTCTGGAGCCATCGCCCTCCGGGTGGCAGTACACAGTATATCTATATGACGACCGCGACGGCTCCGGGATTCCCGACACCCGGGGGCTTCCGGATCAAAGCTTTATGCCCACCGTCCGGGGACGCACCCTCGATCATATTCCGTTCGTCATCGTCGGCCCGGTCACCATCCATCCCGATGTACAGAAGCCGCCGCTCCTAGACATCGTGACTTTGAACCTCAGCCACTATCAGTCCTACGCCCACTTGGAGCAGGGACGCTTCTATACCGCGAGCCCAGTTTACACCGTGAGCGGCGACACCGGCGACGGCGAAGCTGGCGAGTACTTCGTCGGACCGGACATGGTCTGGGAACTGGGCCAGAATGGCGAGGCCAAGATTCTCGAATTTGCGGGCAAAGGCCTGACCTCCCTTGAACATGCCCTGACACAAAAAGAGGCTCAAATTGCCGCCATTGGCGGACGCATGATGCCCACCACCGATGGCGCTCCCGGCGAGGGTAAGAACGCGCTGCGCCGCCGGGAGTTTGACGAACGGACTCTATTGCTGAACATCGCGGACTGCGTCGATGGGGCCTTCACGCAGGTCCTGCGATGGCTGGCGGACTGGAGCAACGCGCCCAAATCAGCCCAAAATCTGACCTTCAAGCTACCGCGCGATTTCGTGACGAAAAAGCGGAGCGATGCGCGGGAACTGCGCGCCCTTCATATGCTCTACAAAGAAGGCCACATTCCTCTGACCGTGCTGTTTGATGCGCTCCAGAATGCCGATGTCATTCCCGATTGGATGGACCGCGAAGAGTTCGAAAATCTCCTTAATGACGAAGATCAGTTCCCGAACCTCCCAGATATCAAGGCGCGGATGCGGGGCTATCCAGATGCCGAAACGATGATGGGGGCGACATGAACACCGCCCTCCAGAACCTAAAAGAGCGCTGCCTAGGCTACCGCACGCGCACCGAACTTATGCGGAAAGACCCGGCATTGTATCGCCGGATTCACAGAGCAGGCCCGGCGGCAGTCGAGACCTGTTTTCGGCACATGCCGTCCCGCCGCCGCTGCTGGGATGTCGAAGAACTAATCCGCGAGGCGCGGAAATATGAAACCCGCACTCAAATGCTCCGGGAGAACCCGGGGCTTTACATGGCCCTGACCCGACGCGGGCTGCACCACCTCCTACCACCATCCCGCAGAGGCCAGAAAGCTAAATGACAACCGAACTAAAATTGGGCATCGACGCCCGCCTCGCCAAGCAAGGCGCCCGGGAGTACACCGCCGCCATAAAGACGATCAAGGCAGCGATGGCGGACCTAGAGCGCGACACGGACGGCCTCTTTAAGAAGGTCTCCGCCACCGCCAAAACAGCCGCGCCAAAGAACGTCAAAGCGCAGTTCACTGCCATCAATTCCGCGCTCCGCAGCGCCGAGTCATCGGCATCCACGCTCCACAGGCAACTGAACAAAATCGGCAATGTGGCGGGGCTGAAGAAGACCGACGCCGCGCTGGAAGCCTTTCGGCAAGAGACCACCCAAGCCGCCCTCACCACCACTGAACTACGCGCCGCGCAGGACCGCCTTGCGCAGGCCTTCCACGAAGTGCGGCAGCAGGCCCGGGACGCCACCGAGATACAGAGGCTGCGGACTCAGTTCCAGCGCGCGACAGCAGCACTCGACGCCACCACCACCGGGACTCATGCATATCGGCGGGCGCAGCTAGCCATTGAACAGGCCCATCGCTCCGGGGCTATCAGCACCGCGCAGATGAATAGAGCGCTCGCCGCCGCGAAGCAGGAATATATCAGCGTCGGCGCCGCCGCCGCGAATGCAGCGGCCCAGAAAGCTAGGCTCTTCGGCACCCGGGCCGGTTGGGGGCAGAACATGGACGCCCGGCAGATCGCGATGCAGCTTAGCCAAGTTGGCCAGCAAGGCGCCGTGACTGGCAACTATTTGCAAGCTCTGGCCGTGCAGCTTCCAGATTTGGCGCTAGGCTTCGGGCCGGTGGGCATCGCGGCGGGCGCCGTGGCTGGCGTGCTTGGCACGACCCTGATTGGCGCCATGGGCGCGACGGAAAAAGAGACCGACCGGCTAGGGGACTCCCTCTCCACATTGGAATCCGCCGTGCAGGCCCTGTCACTTGACGCCATGGCAGAGAAATACGGAGTCGTCACCGACGCGGTGAAGGGCCTCACCCGCGCGCAGGCTGAGCTAGCACTGTTCAACGCGACCGACGCCCTGAAGGGAGCGCAGGAAGAACTAACCGCTGACTCGTTCTTTGACACGTACGCAGACAATGCGGCGGGCCGGATGCGCAAACTTCAACATGAACTGCACCTATCCGTTGGCGCCGCTGGTGAACTGTACCAAGGACTCGAGCGCGCAATGAGCGCGGAGACTCCCCGCGAGGCGGCGGAACAATATGCAGCGGTGCGCCAATTGCTCCTAGATGCAGCGGGCGGCACAGAGAACATGACCGCCGCCCAGCGGTCATTCTACGGCGCGATCCTTCGCACTGAAGAGGCGCAGCGGCGTGTTGCGGACCTGACCGGCGATGTGACTGGGCAAACAGAAGCATGGGCGTCCCGAATGGCAGGCGTCCGGTCGGAGATCGACGCCATCAAAGTCAGTCTAGGTGGGATCGGCGGTGGGCTGGTAGACAATGCCGCAAAGGCTGCGGAACTAGCCGGCCTGAAAGAGGGCAAAGGTATCCGCGAGGCCGCGTCAGCGGCAGCCCGCGCGCGGAAAGAGATCGAATGGGGTGCCCGCAGCCAAGGTGCAAATTGGTTTGAGCGGCAGCTTATCGGCGCCGAAAAGTACCAGTTTGAAAGAGGCCAAGCGCTCGATGCGCAGCTAGACGCGGCGCGCGCCGCCGCCCGGGAAGCGGCCACATCCGCCGGCAGCGGCGGCAGGTCCAAGAGTCTTTCCGATGGCATCACCCGAACCACGCAATCGCTGCAGGAGCAGGCGCTCGCAACCGCCGCGCTGACCTCCAAGCGATACGAGTCCCGCGAGGCTGCGCGCCTCTGGGCTGAGGCCATGGCCGAAGGGAAGGGGACTATCTCTGAGCAAACCGCCGCCTTGATCGAAAATGTGGACAAGCTGGCAGTTCGGAATGCCGAGATGGCCAAGAGCGGCAACAACTTCGGCGAGGCGCTGGCGGCGGGCACAGAGAATGCCCTCGAAACCGCCATCCGAAACGGCCTCACCGGTAACGAGGTCTCAATAGCAGACTTCGGCAGGGCCATTCAGGGTGAGGTGGCAAGCTCAGTTGCCAAGGGCATGGCGTCCAAAATTACCGACGCGCTGGGGCTGGACCAACTGTTTGATGTCGGCGCCGTGACATCGGGCCAGACGATTGCCAGCGCGATGATTTCCGCCTCTGCGACCGGGGCGTCTCTGTACGCGCAGGCGATAGCGACAGGCTCAGTTGCCAGCGCGCCGGCGTCAGCCGGAAACCTGTTTTCCTTCTTCGGATTCTCCGAAGGTGGCTATTCAGATCGCCCCGGGATGACCGTTCACTCGGCCCCCCTGAGGGCGTTCTTGAACGCCCCGCACTATGCGGAAGGAACTGCAAACACCACAAACGGGATTCCGTCGATCCTGCACCCGAACGAAGCTGTCGTGCCATTGTCGCGCGGCCGGAAAATCCCTGTGGAACTGGGGGGAGGCGGCACCGGCGGCGGGCTGACCCTGAATGGCGGTATCAACGTGCAGGTCGAGTCCAATGGTGAGGACGACGACGGTCTCGCGATGAAGATCGGCGTCCATATCCGGGAAAGTTTGGAGGGGCTAATCGAAGAAAAAATGGCAGAGGGCATGATGTACGGCGGCGCTCTGAATCCGCGCGGCGCGCGCCTCCAAGAGCTATGATTTCGTCATTTTCGCAGGTGATCCGATGAGCGTCATATTGAACAAAGCGCAGTTCCTGAAGTCTCTCGACTTTGCAGAAATAGAGGCAGAAGACCGGTTCCGCGACCGCGTCCGAGATACCGTCCGCGAAGGGCTGCGCAGGCTCATAGCGCGGACGCCGGTCTGGTCCGGGCAGACCGTGGCTAACTATGTCGTGACGGCAGGCGCCCCGTACAGCGGCCTAGTAAAGGCCGGATTTGAGCCGACCCCCGGAACCAACAATATGCCGCTCGGCACCGAACCGAACCGGCCCCAAGCGGAGGCGATAGCTTGGGCGACCTTCGAGTCCGTCTCCTTCGACGATCCATATCAGCAATTTTATATCACAAACCGGGCACCGCAGGCCGCGCTATTGGAAATCGGGGCGGCCCCAGACGTGGCCCGCAGCCGCAGTCCCAATGGCATGTTCGTGGTCACCGCAGCCGAACTCGAACTACTCCTACAGAGCAACAAACTATGACGCTGAAGAACAAGAAGCACGAGCAATTCGCCCAGCTAGTAGCCAAGGGCGCTAACCAGACGACGGCTTACAGGTGGGCGTACGGGGGTAAGGTCTCTGGCGCCAAGCAGTCCGCGCAGCGCCTTGTGCAGCGCGGGGACGTGGCGGAGAGGATCAGCCAGCTTAGAGAGGATCGCCGGGCGGAGAGACGGGCTGAGACGCTGCCGCTGGAGCTTTCGCCGCTGTGCGCCAACCCTCAAAGCCTCACAGAGGCCGGTTATAATCGTCGCTATTTCGCCGAGTGCTACCGGCGGCTGGCTGAAGCGGCGGAAGAGGCCGGGCAGATGAACCATGCCGTGACGGCGCTATCCAAGATTCAGGGGATGTATGAAGCGGAAGTGGGGCCGGCTGGCGCTAACGCGCCCGCGCCGCAATCCGCCGCCCGGGTGGACGTCGAAGCGCTCGGCGCTATCCTCGACAAAGTTACCAGCCTCGTCGCTAAAAGCACCGGGCGCGATGGTGACTCGGCAGTCCACACCCACGCGGATTTTAAGGCTCTGAGCGCATCAGAGAACGAAACTTAGGCCTCAAAAACGTCACACAAAACGTAGCATTTTGCCGTGTGACGTTTCCAAATTTTCCTTTTAAAATCAATACTTGCGAGAAAAGTCCGAGACTCGAGTCTTCTCGACCGCACCATCTGGCCCCCTGGGGCCAAGTTCCCTTTCCAAGAAAATCAGAATTCACGAGATCTTGCGGCCTGTGCCGCCGGCATAGCGCTTCGCGGCGGGGCCGCGGGACAGGCGCTTTCGCCCATGCGCCGATGCCGGGCCGCTCTTGTGCCTGCCGGTCCCGGTCCGGCTCAGGCAAAGCGGTTCGGGCTGAACGGGCGCATGTCGGTGTTGATCGGCTGGCCCGCGATCAGGGCGGCCACCATCCGGCCGGTCTTGGCGCCGCCGGTGAGGCCGATGTGGTGGTGGCCGAAGGCGGCGTAGACGCCGGTGGAGGCAACCTCGCCGATCAGGGGCAGGCTGTCGGACGGGGCAGGGCGGTGGCCCATCCACTCATCCACGCTTTCGGCCTGCATCTGCGGGAAGACCTCGCGCACCTTGCGGCGCAGGAAGCCGAGCGGCGCCTTCGAGCGTACCTCGGTCAGCCCGCCGAACTCCACGACACCGGCGCAGCGCAGGCCCTGCTCCATCGGGGTCGCCACGAATTTGGCCGAGGCCAGCATCATTGGGTTCTGCGGCCGCTGACTGGGGCCCCGGAAGGTGAGGTGATAGCCGCGCTCGGACTCCAGCGGCACCCTGAGGCCCAGCTTCCGCATCAGGGGCTTCGACCAGACCCCGGCGGCCAGCACCGCGGCGGTGCAATCGAACCGGCCCGCGCTGGTCTCCACTGCGGCAAGCCGCCCGCCCGCGAGATCGAAATCCCTGACCTCGGCCCGCACGAAGCGCCCGCCCATTTCCTCCAGCAGCGTCACGAGGTCCTGCACGTAAGACGCCGGGTTCAGGATGTAGCCATGGTTTTTGTTGACCGCCAGCAGTTGGATCGCATCCGACAGGATCGGCTCCTTCTCCTGCACGGCGGGGCCTTCGATAATTTCGGGGATGAAGCCGGCCTCGCGCCGCAGCGCCCAGCCATAGGCGTCCGCCTCAAAAGCGGCGCGGCTCTCGTAGGCGAAGTTGTACTCGCTGGGCTGCACCCATTTCGCGGCGGGCGTGCCGGCGGTCAGCGCCTGGTGCTGCTCCAGGCTGTCGGCGGTGATACCGGTGAGCGCGCGGGCGATGCGGCGGGTGCCGCGGTCGTTGGCGTGGGAGAGATAGCGCGCCAGCCAGGGCAGCAGGCGCGGCGCGTAGGGCCAGCGCAGGAACAGCGGGAATTCCGGGTCGAGCAGGTATTTCGGCCCCTTCAAGGCGAGCCCCGGCACCGTCACCGGCACCATCGCGCAGCTCGCCAGCAGGCAGGCATTGCCATAGGAGGTGCCCATGCCCGGTGTGCCCTTGTCAATCAGCGTCACCTCATGGCCCGCACGGGCAAGCCAGATCGCGGCGGCGGCGCCATTGATACCGGCGCCGATGACAACAGTCTGCGGCGCATTCATGCCGGGTGGCCTGTGCGGAAGGTGAGGGCGGTCATGCGGCACTCCTGCCTGATGCTTGCGCTGACCATGCACAGCGCCGCGGCGCTTTTCAACGCCGGAGTTGCAGTGCGCGAAGCCGGCAATGCGCTCAGGCCAGCAGCAGCAGCCAGAACCACACCGTAAAGATGCTGGCCCCGGTGGCTATCAGCACCGACGACGCCGCCACCCGCTTGGCCCGCCCGTACATGTTCGCAAAAATGTAGCCGTTGAAGCCCGTCGCCATCGCCGCGTTCAGGACACCCGAACGGAACAGGTCCTGCGGTAATGCCAGCGCTGTCCCCATGCTCCAGACGATCGTGGGGTGAATCATCAGCGAGGTCAGGCACACGAACAGGATCGCGCGCAGATCGCCCTCGGGCCGGTAGCGCACCAGCACGCCGCCAAGCGCAAACAGCGCGCCGGGCAGGGCAGCGCGGATCACCAGCTGCAGCGCCTCATCCACCACCAGCGGGATCGTGAGGCCGGAGAGGTTCACCGCAAACCCCAGCGCAATGCCGAGGATCAGCACGTTGCGGAACATTGCGGTGAGCACCGACGACACCATCCGCACCCCGCCCGCGCCGCGGCTGCGCACGATTTCCATCACGGTGATGCCGATGCCGTAACAGAACGGCGAGTGGAAGGCGATGATCGCGTAGTTGCCGGTGAGGTTCTCCGCCCCGAAGGCGCGCTCGGTGATCGGCAGGCCAAGGAGAACGGAGTTGGAGAACAGGCAGCAGAAACCGATGGCAACGCAGTCCTCCCAGTCGCGCCGGAAGAAATAGCGGGCGCCGAACAGGCCGATCAGGAAGCAGGTGAAGGCGCCGGTGTAGAAGCTGGCCAAGAGTGCCGGGTGGAAGCCCGCCGACAAATCCAGCGTCGCCATGGCCCGGAACAGCAGGCAGGGGATGGCAAAGCCCTGGGTGAATTTCGCCAGCCCGTCGATGTGGCTTTCGCTGAACACGCCCTTCAGCGTCGAGAAATACCCTGCGCCAATGACCAGGAACACCGGCAGGATAACGTCGATCAGGCTTTGAAACATGGGGCCTCAAATCGCGGGCATCGCAGGAGCGCGCCCTGGCGCGGCAATTCAGTCAATATAGCCGGCCGCCGCCCGGGCGGGGGCGGCGGCCGTTCAAATCTGGTAGCGGATCACCATGCCGTCATAGGCAGGAGTGATGTGGTCCGGAGTCTCCGCATCGACGGTGGCGTAATCCATGTCGATATGCATGTTGGTGAGGATTCCGCGCTTGGGCGCCATGCGGCGGAACCACTCCAGCGCCTCGGGGTAGCTGAAATGGGTCGGATGCGGGGTGCGGCGCAGCGCGTCGAGAATCCAGCAGTCCAGTCCGCGCAGCGCGGGCAGCGCGCTGTCGGGGATTTTCGAGACATCCGGCAGATAGGCCAGCCCGCCAATGCGGAACCCCAGCGCGTCGATCGAGCCATGCTCGACCTTGAAGGGGCGGAAGCCGATCTTGCCGCCCGCACCGCTCACCGTGAAGGGGCCGTCGATAGAGCGCAGCTCCAGAATCGGCGGGTAGGGCGAGCCCTCGGGCTGCACGAAGGCATAGCCAAAGCGCGACAAGAGGTCGTTCTGGGTATCGCCGTCGGCATAAACGGGGATGCGGGTGCGGGTGTTGAAATAGACCATCCGAAGATCGTCCAGCCCGTGCAGGTGATCGGCGTGGGAATGGGTGTAGACCACCGCGTCCAGCTCGCCCGTGCCGCTGTCCAGGAGCTGGCTGCGCATGTCCGGCGTGGTGTCGATCAGCACCCTGGTGGTGCCCTTCGGCCCCTCGCGCTCCACCAGCAGGGAGCAGCGGCGGCGGCGGTTCTTGGGGTTTTCCGGGTCGCAATCGCCCCAGTGCCCGCCGATCCGCGGCACCCCGCCCGAGGAGCCCGAGCCAAGGATGGTGAAGCGCAGCTCTCCCATCAGGCGGCGGCCTCGTACTTTGCGGCCTTCCAGAACAGCCGGTCGAAATTGGCCTGCGTCTGCGCCGCGAAATCGGCGTAGTCCATCCCCAGCGCCTCTGCGCCCGCCTTCGCGGTATGGACGGTATAGGCCGGCTCGTTGCGCTTGCCGCGGAAGGGCGGCGGCGCGAGGTAGGGGGCGTCGGTCTCCACCAGGATGCGATCGGCGGGGGCGGCGGCAAAGATCTCGCGCAGCTCGCGGCTTTTCGGGAAGGCGGCGATGCCCGACATCGACAGGTAAAATCCCATGTCCAGCGCCGCCCGCGCCAGTTCCGCGGAGGAGGAGAAGCAGTGCATCACGCAGCTATAGGCGCCGTTCTTCATCTCTTCCGAAAGGATACGCGCCATGTCATCATCGGCGGCACGGGCGTGGATAATGAGCGGCAGGCCGGTCTCCCGCGCCGCCTCGATATGGATGCGCAGGGACTCCTGCTGCACGGCGGCGCTGTCAGCGGTGTAGTGGTAATCCAGCCCGGTCTCGCCGATGCCGACGAATTTCGGATGTTCCGCCAGCGCAACCAGCTCGTCCACCGTCGCCAGCGGTTCGCCGGCGGCGCTCATCGGGTGGGTCCCCGCGGCATAGAACACCGGCGCGTGGGCTTCGGCGATGGCGCGCACCGAAGGCTCGTTCCGCAGCTTCGTGCAGATCGTCACCATCCGCGTCACCCCGGCCTCGGCGGCGCGGGCAATCACCTCGTCCAGCTGGCCTTCGAAATCGGGGAAGTCCAGGTGGCAATGGCTGTCGGTGATCTGGGCCGGGGATTCGGAAGTCGTCTGGGGGGAAGTCTCGGTCATGGGTCCTCTGCTGGCCTTGCCAATGCGCGGCGTGGGACAAGCAGCGTCCGGCGCTTCTCAGCGCGACGCGGTGTCCTGCATCTTGAAAACCGTATCTAGGACAAGCGCCGCCGGGTCAAGGTTCACCGCCTGGCCATGGCGCGCGCGCGCCGTGGCTTCCGCCGCCAGGTCCGCCCAGGCCCGCCCCTTGCGCGGATCGGGCGCCAGGCGCGCCAGAACGGCGGCCTCCCCCGCTGCCGCCTCGGGCGCTGGCGGAACGCCGGTGGCCCCGGTGCGCGCGAGCCGGGCCAGCGCCATCTCCACCAGCGACAGCAGAAGCTCGAAGCGCGCCGCCTGGCCGCGCTGGGCGGCGGCCTCGGCCAGCGCCATCGCCCGCTGCCGGTCCAGCCGCGGCATCGAGTTCAGGATCTGCACCAGTTCCGCGTAGATCTTCAGCCCGCCGAGGTTGATGAGCCGCAGCGCCGCCCCGACCGACCCGGCAGACAGCGCCGCCAGATGCTCCATCTCGTCCGGCAGTTCCACGCCCGACTGCGCCAGCGCCGCCTGCATGTCATGGGGCGGGAGCGGTCCCAGCCGCAGCGTCCGGCAGCGCGAGCGGATCGTCGGCAGCAGCCGCGAGGGCTGGTGCGAAATCAGCAGCAGCGTGGTGCGCGCGGGCGGCTCCTCCAGCATCTTCAGAAGCGCATTGGCCGCGCTCACGTTCATCTCGTCCGCGGCATCGACGATCACCACCCGCCGCCCGCCATCGGTGGCGGAAAGGCCGAAGAAGCGGTTCAGCGCGCGGATGTCCTCCACCACGATTTCATTGCGCAGCTTTTCCTTGTCGTTGTAGCTGCGGGTGATGACCGCCAGCCCCGGTTCCGCCAGCGCCTGAATGCGGTGGGAGACCGGGTGGTCCGGGCTGATGTCCAGTGTTTCGGGCGGCGGCGGCGCGCCGAACAGGCCTTCCTCCGCCGGAGGCGTTGCCAGGAGGAACCGCGCGATGCGCCAGGCTAATGTTGCCTTGCCGACGCCCTGCGGGCCGGTCAGAAGCCAGGCATGATGCAGCCGGCCGGAGTTGTAGGCGGTCAGGAAATCACGCTCCGCCTCATCCTGCCCGATGAGGCGCTGGGTTTCGCGCGGGTGCGGCGCGCCTTCGGCCTGGTCGGCGCGGGGCAGCTCGTCCGGAGTGCTCATCCGCCGCTGTCCTTACGGGCGGCGCCCTTCACGGCTGCGTCTGCCAGCGCACGCACGTCCGCGGCTACGTCCTCCGCCGGGCGGGCGCCATTGACCGTGCGGAAGCGGGCGGGAAACTCCTGCGCCAGCGCCAGGAAGCCCGCGCGCATCTTCTCCTGCAGCTCCACGCCGAAATCCTCAAAGCGTTCCTCATGGCCCTTTCGGCCCTTGGCACGGGCAAGCCCCTCGGCCGGGTCCATGTCGATCAGGATGGTGAGGTCCGGCTCGCGCCCGATCATCAGCGCGTGCAGCTGGTCCACCGCGGCGCGCAAGTTCCCGCGCGACAGGCCCTGATACATCCGCGTGCTGTCGGCAAACCGGTCGCAGATCACCACCTTGCCCGCCTTCAGCGCCGGTTCGATGGTGCGCTCCAGGTGGTCGCGCCGCGCCGCGGTGAACAGCAAGAGCTCGGTCTCCGCCGACCAGCGGTCCGGGTCGCCCTCAAGCACCAGGCGGCGGATCTCCTCCGCCCCGGGCGAGCCGCCGGGCTCGCGCGTCAGCACCACCTCGCGGCCGGCCGCGCGCAAGCTGTCCGCCAGCAGGCGGCATTGGGTCGACTTCCCGGAGCCGTCGATGCCCTCGAAGGTGATGAACAGGCCGCGCGGCAGCAGGGCTGCCGGACCGCCGGAAGATCCAGTACTCACGAGGCGTCCCCGGGGCCCCGCAGGAAGCGTTTCATCAGCACCTGCGCCGCTGTCTTGACCCGCACCGCAAAGCCGCCCGCAGGCACGTCCTCCGCGGCCACCAGGGGCAGGCGCACCTCGGGAAGGTCTTCTGGCTTCATTACCAGCTCGGCCAGCCGCTGGCCCTTCTTCACCGGCGCATCCACCGGGCCGGTATAAACCACCTCGGCCTCGATCTTGTCATCGGAAAGGGCAGGGAGCAGGATCTCCAGGTCTTCGGTCGGCACCAGCCCTACCGATCGCTTGGCACCGCGCCAGATCTCGGCCTCGGCGACGGGGACGCCTGCCTTGGCGACGGTCTTCTTGGCAAATTGGCGAAACGACCAGTTGACCAGCGCCTCCGCCTCCTCGGCGCGGGAGGAGGTGCTGGGCATGCCGGAGATCACGAAGATCACCCGCCGGTCGCCCTGCTTGGCCGAGCCGACGAGCCCGTAGCCCGCTTCCTCGGTGTGCCCTGTCTTCAGCCCGTCCGCGCCGATGCCCAGCTGCAGCAGCGGGTTGCGGTTGCGGGTGTTGGAGGGCGCGCGGCCATCAAACTCGAAGCGGGTTTCGGCAAACAGCGGGTAGTATTCCGGGAAATCCTCGATCAGCCGTTCGGCCAGGATCGCCAGGTCCTCCACCGACATCCGGTGACCAGCCGCGGGCCAGCCGTTGGAATTGGCGAAGTTGGAGTTCTCCATGCCCATGTCCTGGGCGCGTTTGGTCATGTAGCGGGCAAAACCCGCCTCGGTGCCATCCGGGCTCAGCGCCTCGGCGATCACCACGCAGGCGTCGTTGCCCGACAGCACGATGATGCCGCGCAGCAGGTCCTCGACCCGCACCCGGTCGGTGGTGTCGAGGAACATGGTGGAGCCGCCGTAGCTCATCGCGTGCTCGCTCACAGGCAGCCGCTCGTCCAGCGTCAGCCGCCCGTCCCGCAGCGCCTCAAACGCCACATAGAGCGTCATCAGCTTGGACATCGAGGCAGGCGGAAGCGGCTCCTCGGGGTTCTTCGACAAAAGCACCGTGTCGGTGCCCTGGTCCACCACATAGGCCGCGCGTGCCTTGGTCTCGAAGGCGGCGGCGGCGAGGGTGGAGAGGCCAAGCGACAGGCTCGCGGCGAGGCTCAGCCGCAAGGCAGGGGCGAAGACGCCGCGCAGGCGGGCAAGCGGAAGTCCGTTGCGGACGCGGGCGGGGACGGTTTTAGCTGGAGACGGCATAGGCATCCGAAAATCCGGTTTCCTTTACGCTGTTAAGCAATTGGCTGCGTTCGGACTTGTTCTGCGCGGGGCCGACCAGCACCCGCCAGAAGGTCTTCCCGCTTGAATTCTGTTCCTGCACCGAGGGCACCATGCCCGCACTGCGCATCATGCCGGCGGCGCGTTCGGCATTGGCCTCGACGCTGAAGATGCCGATCTGGATATAGGGTTTGTCCAGGCCCGAGGCCTGCGGTTTCGGGCGGGCGGGCGCACGGGCCGGCGCCTCCGCCGCAGCGGCTGCCTCCACCGAAGCGGCTGCGGGGGCCGGGTCGAGCGCGGTGGCAGTGATCGCCGCGGCGGCGTCGGCCGCCAGCGCGGCAGAGCCGCCCTCCGCCGCATCCGCTTGCGCATCCAGGTCCAGACCGGCCGCGTTCAAGTCCTCAGCGGGAGCCTCGTCCTCGACGGCCTCGCGGCGCAGCGCCGTCACGTTCAGCTCCACCGGCGCACCCGCCAGCATGCCAAGCGCCGCCGCCGCGTCCGAGGATACCTGCAGCCGCGGCCCCGGGATCTCGCGCTCGCGCCGGAACAGCGCGCCGATCACGAACTGGCCGTTGGCGTTGTTGCGGATGATCACCCGCTCGGGCTCCTTGGTGTCGGGATGCGCCACCCAGACGCCGCCAACCGAGGGCCGCCCGTCCCAGAGCCCGGCCTCGGTCACCTGGAACACCTCCGGCGCCTCGACATCGCGCTCCACCAGCCGGGTGCTGCTGGACTGGGTGACGGGTTTGTCCTTGGCTTGCAGGAACGGCAGCTGCGGTCCTTCCGCGCAGCCCGCCGCAAGCAGCAGCCCGGCCACGGCGGCCACCAGCCGCGCATTGCGCCTGCGCCCGGCGGCGGCCTGCCGCACCTGACTGCCCGGCGGAATTCCGGCTTGATGCCCGGCCGGTTCTCCAGCCTGGTTTCGGGCAGGATTGGGGTTTGTCATGCTTTCTTCCTTGCCTGTCTCGCCTGCACCCGCCGCGCTGCTGCGCGCAAGCGTCCGGGTTTCCCGGTCCTTTTTCGCTTGCGCGGATCATAGCCTGCCCGCGGGAGCATGAAAACCCTGACCGGCCCCGGTAATAGGGCCTGCGGAGAGGGCGGCATGATTTCGCGCGCCTTCGCAGGCCCTGCCAGGGATGGGGCGCCCGAATTTCCCCACTGTTTTCCCCTTGCCAGCCCGGAGGAGGCGTCTTAAACCGCAGGCGGACCGGGGAGGTGGCAGAGTGGTCGAATGCGGCGGTCTTGAAAACCGTTGAACGTGAGAGCGTTCCCAGGGTTCGAATCCCTGTCTCCCCGCCACTAAATCAATACTTTAGCTGCCACCTGATCAGATCGCTTTGAGGCGGTGTTTTGGGGGTTTCCCAAAAAGTTTCCCACGTTCATGGTCTGTTTTTGTTCCGTTCTCTGAGGTCTTAGGCTTCTTTGGCGAGGCGTTTCTGGCCGGCGCCCTTCGAATATTTCTGGACCACCGAAAGGCTTTTGTGCCCCGTGATGGCCGCGATCTGCTGATCGGTGCAGCCAGCTTCCGCGAGTTCGCCAGCCGCGCTGTAGCGAAGCCCGTGCAACGAGTATGCGGTCAGACCTGCAGCTTTCCGCACGGCCATCACTTTCTTTTGTAGCTGGTCGTAGTTCAGCGCCCGGCCGAATTCGTCGGCAAGTATATAGCGCAAGCAGGTGCGCTTAGTGTTCGCCAGCGTGGCAGCCAAGCGGGCGGTGACGGGTATCCAAAGGCGGGCTTGCGTCTTGCCTTGGGTAACCCAGATGCCGCCATCCTCGATATGGTCCCATTCCATTCGGGTGAGGTCTGAGGCGCGCTGTCCTGTACCTAGTGCAAGCTCGAAAATCAGCAGGGCCAGGCCATCGGCATGCTGGCGGAAGATCGCAATGGCCGAGGCGGGCCAAGGCTTGTGGCCCTCACCAGTTTTGATCTTGGGGATCCCCTTGGCCGGGTTGTCCCGCTGCCAGTCCAGATCGATCGCGTGTTCGAAAAGGATGGACAACATGTGCGGGATGTAGTTCGCAATGCGTGCCCGGTGCCGGTTTGCCATTTGCGCTTCTATGATGGTGGAGCGCCGCATCTTGGTCGGATCTCTGCTACCAATGGTGTCGGACAGATATTCCAGAACCTTCGAATAGTCCGACTTGGTTCGCGCGGCCAGACGGTCCCATTTAGGTGACTGCTTGTAGCTTGAGATCAGCTTTTCGAAGGTAAACTTCGCCGAGAGGACGCCACCGCCTCGCATCAGCCGCCAATACTCGCGGTCATACTCTTCGCTGGTCGGGTCGTCAGGTAGCCGAACATAGCGGCCGTCCTTACGAAAATACTGGTACAGCCGCCCTTTGACTTTCTTGGTCGTCGTGAATTTCTTCTTCACCATTTCACATCCTCGAACCCATCGACGAAGTCGCCGCGCATCACCGCTCGCAGCTCTTCTGCATCCCAGCGTTCATAGGGGCCGACCTTGCGGGGCCGGGGTAGCACGCCCTGGGCGACGAGCGCGCGGAATTCGGCGGGCTTCATGTCCAGAAGCTGCGCTGCGCCTTTCTCCGCAACTGCAATGGGTGCAATTCTCCCCATAATCGTCTCCGTGTTCTATAGGGGGTGCTTGGTAAGGAGGGATGAGTTGGGCTGGATCATGCCGCAGCCGCCTGTGTATTGACCCAGCTGCCCCATTGATCGGCCGCGGCATTCATCATCCCAGGGAAGGAGCGGCTGCGCAGACGTGCGCGCTCCGCGCTGGGCGGCATCCGGTGGATCCGGTTCCATTTCTTCCATGCGTCGGTGCCCCGCTCAGGTTCCGGCAGGCGCTGGGTCTCGGTCAGCTGCGGTAGGCCTCGCAAGTACCAGCCTGTCGCGTTATAGGCAGCTTCGCCAAACCAGAATGGCTGCACCATCTGCGGGGCTGGCAGATCGGCGGGCATCCGGTCGCGGGCGAGATCGTTCATCTCAGGGTTCTCGATCGCCACGCGCGGGATCGGCGCCGCAGAGCAAGCGGTGAAGATGCTGACGCCCTCTTCGAACTCGGCGCGCATATCGTTCCAGCTACGCCCTTTCGGCAGCTGCTTGGGTCTCGTCCATTTGCCCGGCCCGGACATCCAGCGGCGGCCGGACCGGCAGAGGCGGGTGCAGGGCGGATGCATCACCGCGAGCAGATCCCAGTCTTCCTGCAGGATGCCATCGCGAATGTCGCAGGGGATATGCCGGTTTGAGCCGTCCTCGGCCGCCTCGATGTCGCAGGACCACACGTCATGGCCACGATCGGTAAAGGCGCGGCGAGCAATGCCAGAGGTCTCACAGCCAATCAATACACGCATTGGTGCCATCGTGGTCTTTCCTGTTGGATTGAGAGTGCTGGGCGCGGCCGGTTCGTGAGTGGTGGCTGCCGCGCCCGGGCATAGCGGGTGCCAGCCCGCGGGGCGTGCGGAACAGTAGAGAGTCTATTTTTGTGCAAGTTGTTGCGGGGGCGTGTTTCTAGCTGCCGCAACAGGGAGGTTTTCGGTCAAGGGTGCCTGGCCACTATAGGGGCAATCGGAGCGCCCATCGGTCGCTCGGCGTGACCCGTCGAGTGTATGGAAAAGGCGCGCTGCCCGGATCCACGCATCAAGCGCGTTGGGCATGTCCTCGCCGCTGGCTGAGATATTCAGCAGGGTGACGTGCCACCGCATCGCATCGAAATCGAAGCGGTCGCCACAATGGATGCTGCCAGGTGTGATTTTGCCACCCAGCGACCAGAGCAGCATCGCCTGGCCGAACCTGTCGCGGTTTTGCATGTCCTGAACCGCGGCGTAGATTTGTTGGCGAGGCGCAGCCATCATTCCGCTCCTGTGGTCTCGGCGGGCGTGGGGCACGCCTTGGCGATCCAGTTGTCGATTGCTTCGGTGACGGCGCCGCGCCGCCGGGGGCAGCGCATGTTTGCCGCGGCTGAAACTGACCGCATGACCAGCGGTTGGACCAACACGCCTATGCCTGCTGATCAGATCATCCGCCGCAATTGGCGGGTGCTGGTGGCGCGATCGCGCGAGCAGGCCGCCAACAACGGTTATGCCAAGGCTTTTAAGGCGAGCGCGCGCCGCAATCTGATCGGCCAAAAGGGGCTGGTGCTGCAGGCGCAGGTGTCCGAGGGAGATGGCAAGCCAGACGCAGGCGCAAACAAGGCAATCGAGGCGGCATGGCTGAACTGGTGCAAAGCCCGCAATTGCGATGTGAAAGGCCGCCGCACCTTCCGCCAGATCCAGAAAACTCTGGTGAACGGTCTTTGCACCGATGGCGAGTTCATGGTGCGTCTGGTCTATGGGCGCGATGCCGGGCCTTGGGGTTTTGCATTGCAGGTGCTCGATCCGGTTCTGTGCCCGGTGGATTTCGACGAGGAAAAGCGGCCCGGCGGGCGCTTCATCCGGGCCGGTATCGAATACAGCAAGATGGGCCGTCCCGTGGCCTATTACTTCACCACGCTGGAACCGTCGCAGGCGGATTACCACTATTCCGGGCGGGCGTCCATCCGGGTGCCAGCCGATGAAATCATTCATTGGTTTGAAGAGGATTTTGTGGGCCAGAAACGGGGCTTGCCCTGGATGGCCACGGCGCTTTTGCGCATGCGACAGCTGGGCGAGTTCGAGCGCAGCGCGCTGAACAACGCCCGCGAAGCCGCCAACAAGGTCGGCGTGATCGAGTGGGACGAGGGCTATGGCCCGGCGATCGAGGAAGGCGAGGAAGGCGAGACCTTCGAAGAGATAGAATTCGAAAGCGAGAGCGGGATCTACCATCAGATGCCCCTTGGTGCGCGCATGAAAGAGGTGGAAAGCCAGTACCCGAATGGCGAGCTGGCGATCTTTTCCAAGCACATGCTGCGCGGCGCGGCGTCTGCGCTCGGGGTTGCCTACAATGATCTGGCGAATGATCTGGAAGGCGTGAACCTGTCGAGCATCCGGCACGGGGTGCTGAGCGAGCGCGACCAATGGCAGGAACTGCAGGAAAGCCTGATCGAGGCCTTCGCGCTGCCCTTCATCAGCCGGGTGTCCAGAACGTGGCCTTGGCCAGCCCGACCGCGGACATCGTGGCCGACGCCGGGCAGGCGCCCTATTGCACCGGAATTTCCGTGAGCGTGGGAGGCACAGGTGTCTGACACCCTGCTGCCCCATAACGCGACCAGGCAAGAGCGCGCGCTCGAAGCAGTGACCGGCCCGGCGATGGCACCGGCTGTACTGCTGCGCGCGGTGTGGGACCCGGACAATTGCCCGGCGGACCTGCTGCCCTGGCTTGCTTTTGCCTTCTCTGTCGATGTCTGGAACCCAGAGTGGTCGGAAAAGGCCAAACGGGAAGTCATTCTCCGGAGCTTTGAGGTGCATCGGAAGAAGGGCACTCGCAAAGCCGTGGAGACCGCGCTGGCGGCTATCGGCTTTAGCACTGATCTGTCGGAATGGTTCGAGCATGGCGGCGATCCTCATACCTTCCGAATTGACGCGTTCGGCGAGGACATCTTTGAAGCCGGGCAGCAGATCGACGCTGGCCTACTGGCCCGGGTGACGCGGACGATCGAAACCGTGAAGCCCGCGCGCTCCCATTTCGAGCTTCGGATCGGAGAGAGATTCAAGGGGGCAGTCGAGATCCGCAGCGGCACCCGCCCCGCATACTTGCACCGGCTCGAGACCGACGCGGGGCTGCGCCCGGCCCGGGCAGATGCTGGAGCGCATCTCCGCACAGGTTCCCGCGCGGTGCTCCTGTCCGAGGTAACGCATGATCCGCGGCCGCGGGCAAGGCTGGCGCGCTCCGGTGCCGGTATCGCGCTGGGCGCCCGCGTGACGCTGATCAGCCTAGAATTCCACGATGTGAAAAGGAGGGCTGCAGTCTAATGCCGTCGACACTTCTGACTGATATAGCGGAGGCGAAAATCACGGCCGCCGCCGGTTCCGGAACCCAGGTCGCGATCACGCATATCGCGCTAGGGGACGGGAACGGCTCGAACTACGGCCCCGGATTCTCGCAGACCGCATTGCAGCGTGAGCTGGCGCGCCAGCCCATCGAGAACCGCCACATCGTCGGCGGCAACGCCTGGCGTGTGAAGGCAGAGCTCGGACCGGAAACCCCGGCGTTCTACGTGCGCGAAATGGGCTTCTTCGATGCGGACGGCGATCTGATCGCCATCTGGGCGGGGAATGATGTGCAGGCGCGCCAGACGGGGGCGATCACCTATCTTGTGGACCATGTGCTGAGCTTCTCCCGGGTCGCAGAGGGGGTGCTTATCGTGAACGCGCCTGATGACGCGTTGTTCGATCTGGCGGTGACCACAGCGCACAATTTCGCAACCCTTCATCAAGAGCAAATGCGTCAGTTGGAGCGCTATCGCGCAACGCACGGCACCTATTGAGGAGACCAAAATGACGACTTCAACAGAGCAGCTGAACGCTGCCATTCTGGCACTGCACAGTGCAGCTTCTGCCTATAATGGCAAGGTGGCCGAAATCGACGAGACGTTGAAAGCTGCAGCGGATCGCTGGGACAGTTTCGAGACTTCTTATTACGTGGATCAGGCTGCTGGAGATGATGATTTTGACGGAACGGCTGCGTCTCCGCTGGCCAGCATTCAAGCTGCAATTAACCGTGCCCCTTTTCGGTCGCGTGTGAAGGTGTTCATTCGAGGCCAATACACGACCACTGCCCAGCTGCATGGAAACGGACGGGACGTTGTGTTGGTGGGAGCGGGTCCAAACTGGGAAACGACTGTGGATCATCGCCCCGACCTTAATCTCGGCTACGGTCTTTCGGGCGGGTATAGCTTCGGCGTAGCTGGGCCGGTCAGTATCCGTTGGTGTATTATCGACATCCCGGAGACGGATTGGTTCACCTACCTGTTCAGTCGCGGAGTGTGGCTTGTGATGGTCGACGCCTTGACTGCACCGCAAGCGCTGGCGGGCAAATATCTCGTCGACGTGCTCGCGAATACGCCGTCTGAAGATGTCCGGAACATCACCACAAACATTCAAACTCTATAAAATCAGGAGTGTGGCATCATGCTTTCTTTCGACTACAATGGTCACCGGTACGAGCAGTGGACGGAACAGGATGCGTTGCAAGCTGGCGTGCCCGCGGATGTAATTGCAGGCGCGAAACTGAAGGGTCGCCGTAGTACGGTGAGCGCCGAGTGCCGCCGCCGGATCTATGCCGCCGCCAGCGTAGAAACGCAAATGAATATAGCAACCGCTGCATCTGTCATTTCCGGCAAGCCAGAGACTGACCGCTCTGAAGATGAAAACGGCATTCTGGCCGGTGTTGGCCTGGCCTTGGAATGGGTGACTGCAATGCGGGCCAATGTCGACGCGCTGACAGCGGATCCTGCCGCAGACTACCAGTCGGATGCGGTCTGGCCAGAACTGCCTGCGGAAGTACTTGCGGTGATCGATCGTTACTGATTTCTGCCTGGACTTGCGGATTGGCGCCCCTGCCTCCGGCGAATGGAAAACCGCCAGAGGGAGGGGCGCCTGTCTTCTTTCATGATCGTTGCAACATGCAGTTAGCAGCGAGGATGAAATGGCTGGTTTTCTCCACGGCGTCGAGGTGCTCGAGATCGATACGGGCCCGCGCCCGATCCGCACCATTTCCACTGGCGTCATTGGCATTGTCGGCACGGCTCCGCAGGCCGACGCAAACGCCTTCCCCCTCAACACTCCGGTTCTGGTCGCGGGCAGCCGCGTCGAGGCGTCCAAGCTGGACACCACGGAAGATGGAAGCGGCGGCGGGACCCTGCCGGGAGCGCTCGACGGCATCTTCGACCAGATCGGGGCGGTGGTGATCGTTGTGCGCGTTGATGAGGGTGCAGATGATGCCGAGACTTTGGCCAATGTGCTCGGCGGCGTGAACTCAGGAACTGGCCAGTTTGAGGGCGTGCATGCGCTGCTGGGCGCCGAGAGCGTTGTCGGCCATGCCCCGCGCATTCTCTGCGCGCCGGGTTGGACCCACCAGCGCCCGGAGGATACCGGCAACCCCGGCACCTACCTTGCCAATCCTGTTATTGCCGAGCTGGAGGGGATCGCTGATCGCATCGGGGCGGTGATCATTGCGGACGGGCCGAACACCACCGATGCAGCGGCACAGCTCTATGCGGGTGGCTGGGGCACATCGGGCCGCATCTATGTGGTCGACCCATAGGTCAAGGTGCTCGACAGCGCCGGTGATGTGGTTGATGAACCGGCATCGGCCCGCGTGGCGGGGGTGATTGCGCGCACCGACAATGACCGCGGGTTCTGGGTGTCGCCGTCCAACCAAGGCATCTATGGCATCATCGGCACGTCGCGGCCGGTCGATTTCAAGCTCGGCGATCAGTCGAGCCGCGCAAACCTGCTGAACGAAAACGACGTCGCGACCATCATCCGCCAGGACGGTTATCGCCTCTGGGGCAACCGGGTGCCGACCGCGGATCCGAAATGGCAGTTCCTGTGCGTGCGCCGCACCGCGGACGTGCTGAACGAAAGCATCCAGCGCGCCCATATGTGGGCCGTCGATCGGGCGATCACCAAGACCTACATCGACGATGTGGTCGAAGGCGTGAACGGCTTCATTGCCACGCTGATCGCTCAAGGGGCGCTGCTGGGCGGCGAGTGCTGGGCTGATCCGGATCTGAACACCCCGGCTAGCATCCAGAACGGGCAGGTGTGGTTCAACTTCGACTTCACGCCGCCCTATCCGGCCGAGCGGGTGACCTTCCGCTCGCATCTCACCAATGAATATATCTCGGAGGCTCTGGGCTGATGGCTATTCGCAACATCCTGAAGAACTTCAACCTGTTCGTTGATGGCCGCGGCTTCGCGGGCGAGCTGGGCGACTATACCCCGGCCAGCCCCTCGGTGGCGGCCGAGGAATACCGCGCAGGCGGCATGGACGGCCCGACCGACATCGATATGGGCATGGAGAAGTTCGCCTGGGACAAAGGCATCAAGCCGATCACTGACAAGCTGGGGATCACGGACCACATCACCGAAACCTGGGCAAAGGTTGGTCGGTGGTTCAAGCGCCATTGGGACGGCGTCAAGGCGACGTTTGGCGGCTTCGGCCGGTTCGTCGGCGGCGCGTGGCGTGGCGACATGGACGCGGCGGCCGCCGGGCTTGCGGTTGCGTGGGAGGGTGGCAAGGCCGTCCTGTCCAATGCGCTCAATGGAATCGGCGCTGCGTTCCGGTTCGCTTGGGACAACGGCATCAAGCCGATCGCCGACAAGCTGGGGGTTACGGATCGCATCACCGGTGCCTGGTCCAAAGTCGGCCCGTGGTTTGAACGCCATTGGGACGGCGTCAAAGCGACGTTTGGCGGCTTCGGCCGGTTCGTCGGCGGCGCGTGGCGTGGCGACATGGACGCGGCGGCCGCCGGGCTTGCGGTTGCGTGGGAGGGTGGCAAGGCCGTCTTCTCCAATGCGCTCGATGGAATCGGCGCTGCGTTCCGGTTTGCTTGGGACAACGGCATCAAGCCGATCACCGACAAGCTGGGGATTACGGATCGCATCACCGGTGCCTGGTCCAAAGTTGGCCCGTGGTTTGAACGCCATTGGGACGGCATCAAGACGACATTTGGCGGCTTTAGCGATTTTGTCAGCGGCGTGTGGCGGGGCGAACTGGACGGGGCTGCGGCGGGGCTTGGCACCGCATGGGATGGCGCGAAGTCGGTTCTGTCGAACTCTCTGGACGCGCTGGGGGGCGTGTTTCAGACGGTGTGGTCCAATGCCATCAAGCCGGTCACCGACAAGCTGGGCGTGACCGAAACGATCACCGCGGCGTGGAAACGGGCCCGGGCGGGGATCGACACGGTGGTGACCGGGATCGGCACCGCGCTGCGCAGCGCGTATGACGGCACCATCGGCCCGGTGATCGAGGCGCTGGGCGCGACCGGGGGGATCTCGGCGGCTTGGGAGGCGATCAAAACCTCCGTCGGGGCCGTGATCGACTGGCTCGGCGAGAAGTTCGATTGGCTGATGGGCAAGCTGGAGCCTGTTCTGAACGAGCTGTACTGGCTGCGCGACAAGGGCGCCGGGGCCGTCGAAGGCGTTCAGGGAATCGGTTCGGGCATTCGCAGTTGGTGGAATGGGGAAGACCAGGGGCAGCCCGGCAGTCAAACCGGGGAACCAGCGGAGCAATCTGCGCCCCCAAGCAATCCGCGCAGCGGGCGCGCTGTACCGAAAAAGATCTCTGGCTCTTACTTGGGCGGCACGATCGGGCGCGGCTTTCGCGAAGTGGGTGAGCAGGGGCCGGAAACGATCTGGACCTCGAAAGGCGGCTATGTGGCGCATGCCAATGCGACCGAGCGGCTGGCGCGGCTGTCCGACCGTGCTGCACCGTTGCTTGATGCGCTGGGTGGTGGTCTGCGAAATGCTATGGCCAAGGCCGAAACTGCGGCGGCGCCAGTGGTGCAGCAGGTGCAGCTGGCCGCCGAACGCATGGCACCGGCCGCGATACCAGCCCAGGCACCGGCTCCGCAACCGGCCCCGGTGGTAATTCATGCCCAGATTATCGCGCAGCATCTGAGCGCCGCGCAGATCGCCGAAGAATTGGAGCGCCGCGGCCGCGCTGCGCAGGCAGGCGCGCTCTATGACCAGGCGCATGATTATGGCCAGTACGGGGGCGGATGATGGCAGGCACAATGCTGCAGCTCGGCAGCTATCAGTTCAGCATAGACAATGCGGCGTATCAGAACCTGCAGCGATCGACAGAATACCGCTGGGCCGCGCAGGAACGGATCGGCGCCGCCGACGCGCTGCAATTCACCGGATTCGGCTCGGATACGATCACGCTGCAGGGCGTGATCTATCCGCATTCCCGCGGCGGCCTCGGCCAGGTCGACAAGATGCGCCTAACGGCATCGCTGGGGTTCCCGCTGCCGCTGGTGGCAGGCACGGGCCGGGTGCTCGGCGTGTGGGTAATCGAGGGCGTCAGCGAGGGGCAGCGCAGCTTTGCCGCCCAGGGCGCGCCGCTGCGGCAGGACTTCACAATCAGCATCAGGAGATATGATGGCGGGCTCCGCAGTCTTCTACCGTTCTAAAGAGGGCGAGACAGCCGACGAAATCGTCTGGCGCCACTATGGCAACCAGGTCGCCGGGGCGCTCGAGATCGTGCTGCAGGCGAACCCGGGGCTTGCCGCCTTGGGGCCATTTCTGCCATTGGGCACCCGGATCGAGCTGCCAGAGATCGAGACGCCGAAAGAGGCGGAGGCGGTGCGGCTATGGGATTGATGAACTTCCGGCCGTTCTTCCGCGTGGTGGTCGACGGAAAGGACATCAGCAGCGCGCTTGCGCCGCGGCTGGTGAGCCTGACGCTGACCGATGCCGCGGGTGTTCAGTCCGACCAGGTGCAGATCACGCTCAGCGACACCACGCTGTTCGCCAAGTTGGCCGAGCCGCGGGCCGGTGCCGAGATCCGCGTCTGGCTCGGCTACCCTCTGCAGCTGAAATACATGGGGCTGTTCACCGCCGACAGTGTCGAGGTGGCGGGGCCGCCTGACCAGATGATGATCACCGGCGTGGCCTTGGTGAACGGAGAAACCTCCGGCGGCAAGACAGCTCTCACCGATCAGAAAAAACGCAGCTGGCCGCTCGGCAACACCATCGGTGCCATGGTCGAGAAGATCGCGGGCGAGCACAGCCTCGAGCATGCGGTCTCCGAAAGCCTGGGCGGGGTGGAGCTGCCGCACATCGACCAAATCGACGAAAGCGACATTAACCTGCTGTCGCGTGTGGCGCGCGATCACGACGCCATCGCTAAGCCCGGGAATGGTCGGTTGGTTATGGCGAAGCGGGGCGAGAGCCTGACTGCCTCCGGCAAGCCGATGCCGGTGCTGGCGCTGACGCCGAAGAAGGTAAGCCGCTGGCGCTACCGCAACAGCACCCGGGAGCAGGCCGGTTCGGTGGTCGCCGTCTATCAGGACCTCGGCCAAGGTAAACCGGTGGAATGCACCGCGGGCGAGGGCGAGCCTGTCCAGCGGATCAAGCGCCGGTTTCCAAACCAAGCAGCGGCACAGAAGGCGGCCGAGGCGGAGCTGCAGCGCCTGCAACGCGCTGGGCGGTCCCTGTCGGTGTCGATGCCAAGCGATCCAGATGCCATGGCCGAGGCCAAGCTGCGAGTGGCCGGGTTCCGGCCCTATGTCGACGGCGAATGGCTGATCACGCGGGCTGTCCACGTCTTAGACAACGGCGGCTACAAAACGGCGATTACGGCAGAAACGTTCCAGTCGCAGTGACCTGCGCGAAAAGGTCGGCAGGATGCGCTGGCTCAAGTCTCGAGTTGCCTAAAGTTTTAAGGATAGGGCGCTTGCGGAGAAGCGGGGATATTGCTTTCGATCCCAAGCGCTTAATTGATTAAATGGGATGTAAACGCCAATGCCAACATCGTTTTTGTCTTTCACTGGCAGCTATCTTACGAACCCGTCAGAAGACTTTTCGTATCACAGTATTACGCTGCAACAGGGTATCACCTACGATTTCCATACCGCTGCCTATGTCGGCGCTGGGCAAGACATCTCTCATGATGTGGACACTGCAATTTTCGACCCTGAAACTGGCAGATACATTTACTCCAGTGGCTACTCCGCACCTGGCGCTTCTTGGACGCAGCTAGAATCCGGAACTTTTACTCTGAGGATCGACCCCTCAACTGTCTACTCCACTTGGGGTTACCGAATTGTTCTCGATCGTGAAGACGTTGTGAGAAGTGACTTAGGAACTGAACATGCTTTGATCGATGGCAGCGAAATCTCAGGAACCATCGATGTAGCTGGAGACGTCGATACGTATGCCTTGGAAGTCGAGGCCGGAACAACTTACACAATCACGTTCACTGATAGCGTAGGGAACGGAGCTCTGAGCTACGGCGTTTTCGAGGTAGTAGACGACCTTGGAAACACAATCCAAGAGCATGGCCGAAACGAAGCATATAAGCCTATCGTATTCACGGCAGACAGCTCCGAAACAGTATTTGTCAGGGTTGGCGGAGATTACTCAGACACCGGTGATTTCACGCTTTCCGTTGCATCAGACGCATACTTGGTGGAAGGAACCGGAAAAGCTGACCGGATCAATGCTGCAGGAATTGACAACTATATTCAGGGATATGGTGGCGCGGACACTATCTTCGGCGGTGATGGTGACGATATCATTTCTGGGGGTCGGGGGCGCGATGAGCTGCACGGAGGTGCTGGAACCGACACTTTGATCTTCACGTCTCCCAAAGGGGCTGTGGTCAAAATGACGGCCGGTAAGGCGAAGGTGAAGAAAAGCAAGGAAGTCGACACTTTCGACGGGATCGAAAACGTTCAGACGGGCCGTGGCCGCGATAAGATAATCGGAGACGGATACGACAACCGTCTTGATGGCGGCGCCGGAAACGACAGGCTGACTGGCGGCGGCGGTGATGATACTCTAATCGGTGGGCGTGGCCGCGATACTCTGATCGGCGGTGCTGGCAATGATGAGTTTGTCTTTAGTAGCGGCTTTGGGCGTGACGTCATCCGCGACTTCACTGTCGGAGAAGATGCCATCATTCTGGATGGGCTGAGTGAAGATAACCTGTCGACTAGAAACGCGTCAGGAGATCTTCAGATAGATACCGGTTCTGGGGTGATAACTGTTTTGGACGTGGGCGGTGCAGATCTGTCCGACATTCTATTCTTTCAGTGAGGCTCGATCTTGGGAGCCGGTCTGCAGGCAAATAGTCCCTTGTCTGAGATGGCGTCACCATTCCAGAATTTTGCAGAGTAAACAGGGCGCAAGCAACCAACGTTTCCCAGAAAGGCTCCGCGATGGCGGGGCCTTTTTAGTTTCCCACTTTCATCCTTTTTTTCACGATTTGTCGTGGGAAAAAATACGACTAGTGCACTGATTCCGATTGATTTCCGCCAGCCTTGAAAACCGTTGAACGTGAGAGCGTTCCCAGGGTTCGAATCCCTGTCTCCCCGCCACAAGCCTCAGCAAAAGCGTTCTTCCATCTGGCTCCGGTCCGGGTTTCCCGTGGTCTGCGGGGGTTATGCGGGACGGATTGGACACTCCTCGATTTGGAAACACGCTGCAATTGCGGCGGCCGTCCGGTGCTGCCATCGCGCAGCAGGCCGGTACTTTGCGGGAGTCCCGCTCGCGGGGGGCAGCGGACGGTTCCCCAGTTCGAGTGCCTCCGTCCTGCCGGCGGCACCGGTTGGGCTTTCGGCAGCACCGGCTGGTGTGCTATGCCGCTTGCCGCCGGCAGCTTTTGCCACGTGTACTCCCTCATTCAGCGTCCGCGGGCGGGCCTGCCACCTGCGCCATCAGTCAGCCGCCGATCAGATCGCCACCGTTCGGGTGCAGCACCTGTCCGGTGACGTAGGATCCATCCTCGCAGGCCAAGAACAGCATCGCAGGAGCGACCTCGTTCGGTTGCCCGGGGCGGCCGAGCGGGGAAGACTTGCCGAAATCCTTCACTTTGTCCGGCGGGAACGAGGCGGGGATCAGCGGGGTCCAGATCGGACCGGGCGCAACCCCGTTCACGCGGATGCCCTGCGGTGCCAGCTTGGACGACATGGCGCGCACGAAGGACAGTATCGCCCCCTTGCTGGAGGCGTAGTCGACCAGCAGATCCTGCCCCCGGTAGGCGGTGACTGAGGTCGTGCAGATGATCGACGCTCCTTCCTTCAGATGCGGCAGCGCCGCCTGAACCATGAAGAACTGCCCTCCCAAGTTGGTTCGGAAGGTGCGGAACAACTGCTCCTCGGAGATTTCGGTGACGTCTTCCCGCGCGTGCTGTTCGGCTGCGTTGCAGACCAGAACGTCCAGCCGCCCGAATTTACCGAGTGTCTGGCGCAGCACCTCCTCGCAGAACGTTTTGCTGCCCACGTCGCCCGCCAGCAGAAGGGCACTGCGGCCCTCATCCTCGACAAGGCTGCGGGTCTTTTCTGCATCGTCATGCTCATCCAGGTAAACGATCACCACGTCGGCTCCTTCCCGGGCGAACAAGACCGCGGTGGCCCGTCCTATGCCGGAATCGCCGCCAGTGATTATCGCCACCTTGTCCTCGAGCCGCCCCGATCCCGGATAGCGCGGCATGTACTCCGGCGGCGGGTCCATGCGGGCTTCATGCCCCGGCTGCCGGTCCCCGGTTTTCATCTTATCCATTTCCTGCGGGTCCATAACTATCCTCCTTTCCTAGTGAGCAACCTCGCCCGCGCAGCCGGTGTTCCCCGCCGGCCTTCAGCCTTCCTCAAGGAACCGTTCCAGCGCAGCGATCACGCCGCCGGACAGGGTTTGCAAGTTCTCCTGCACGGCCAGCGCGGGACAGGGTGCATCCAGTCTCGCCGCCGCATTCTCCAGCGTGAACGCGCCGGGAGATTCCACCTCTTTCAATTCGTTCCATGTCACCGGTACCGCTACTGGCGCGCCGGCGCGGGCGCGGAGGGAGTAGGGGGCGATAGCGGTCGCCCCCCGCTCATTGCGCAGCCAGTCGATGAAAATGCGGCCCTTGCGCTTTGCCTTGGACATGGAGGCAGTGAAACGTTCGGGTTCCCGCGCTGCCATCCCATGGGCGAAGGTCTTGGCGAAGAGCTTGAGCGTTTCCCAGCTGCGGGTGCGCCGGAGTGCGGCCCAGACGTGCACACCCTTGCCCCCGGTGACGATGGCGCCAGTCTCCAGGCCGAGGCCCTGCAAAGTGTCCCGGATGTCCAGCGCGGCCGCGCGCACATCCCGCCAGCCCAGCCCTTCGTCCGGGTCGAGGTCGAACACCAGCCGGTCGGGACGGTCCAGCCGGTCCCGGCGGGCGCCCCAGATATGGAATTCCAGCGTTCCCATCTGGGCCGCGGCGACCAGGCTCTGCGCGCGCGTGGCATAGAGGTAGTCTTCGGCCTTCCCGTCGCTTTCCTCGATCTCCACCCGGCCCAGTTCCGGCGGCATTCCGCCATTGTCGTGCTTCTGGAAAAAGCACTGCGCGCCGATCCCCGAGGGGCATCGGAACAGCGACAGCGGGCGCTGGCCGATCAATTCGATCATGCGGGCACCGAAGCGGTCGTAATGCTGTGCCACGTCCCCTTTGGTGCAGCCTGCTTCGGGGAACACCTCCCGGCTGGCGCTGCTGATCCGGATACCGCTGACTTCCAGTTCTCTGTCCTGGTCCATGGGCTCCTCCAGGCTGACCTGTTCGGCGCTCTTGTCCTCGCGGAGGCCAAGGAACGCGCCGTGCCGGATATGTCCGTCGGCGGTGAACTCGCTGAACTCCACCTCGGCCACCAGGTCCGGGCGCAGCCAGACCGCCACACGGGCGATCCCGGCGGGCACGTCTCCGGCCGGGGGTGCCTTGCGAACCGCGAAGGCGGCGGCCAGATCTTCCATCGCGGCCTCGGAAAACCCTGTGCCGACGCGTCCCTTGTAGCGCAGTTTGCCGCCTTCATGAGTGGCCATCAGCAGGGAGGCGAAAGGCCGGCCCTTCTTCTCCGAGGGGCTGTAGCCGACGATCACGAACTCCTGGCGCCGGGTGCACTTGACCTTAAGCCACGCCTTGCTGCGCCGCCCGCGATAGGGGGCGTCGGCGCGCTTGGAGATGATACCCTCGGCCCCGGCTTCACAGGCGGCTGCGAACACCTCAGCGCCGTTGCCGCGGACGTGGCTGCTCATCCTCAGGGGAGACTGCGGGTCCAGGCCTGACAGCAGCTGGGCCAGCCTCTCGCGGCGGTCGAGCTGGCCCATGCCGCTGAGGTCTTCGCCGTCCACGCACAGGAGATCGAAGGCAAAGAACAGAAGGCCGCCGCCATTCTTCAATGCCCGCTGCAGCGAGGAAAACGCGGAGCCTTCGACGCTGGCAGCCATCACCTCGCCATCGATCAGGGCGGTGCCGCAGGGCAGGGGGTCGAACGCTGCAGCCAGCTCTCCGAACTTGCCGGTCCAGTCCTTGCCTGACCGGGTATACAGCCGCGCCCCGCCTTTCCCCAGCGCGGCAAGGCACCGGTAGCCGTCGAACTTCGTCTCATGCAGCCAGCCGTCGCCCTCCGGTGCCGCGCCCGCCAGTGTGGCCAGCTGCGGCTTGACGAATGCAGGCGGCTTGCGGCGTCGCTTTACTGCGGGTGCTTCCGGTTTGACCGGGTCTTTGGCCGGGGCGGCTCCATCGGCGATCTGGCCCATCTTGCGCCCGGTCTTGACCGAGGTTTCAAACGCGCCGGTCAAAGCGTTCCCGCCGGTCTGAGCGTAATCGTCGCGCTCCTTGATCAGCAGCCAGTTTTCCCGTTTCCCGTCCTTTTCCCCGCGCATGCGGACCAGCGCCCAGCCGCCGCGCATCCGGCTTCCCTGAAGCGTGATCTTCAGCTTGCCCTTCTTCAGCCCCTCGGCGAAATCCTCCTGCGGTGTCCAGGTCCCATCGTCCCACAGCATCACGGTGCCGCCGCCATATTCGCCCTTGGGGATCGTGCCCTCGAAATCGGCATAGTCCAGCGGATGGTCCTCGGTGCGCACTGCCAGCCGTTTCTCTCCCGGATCAGACGAAGGCCCCTTGGTCACGGCCCAGCTTAACAGCACGCCTTCCCATTCCAGGCGGAAGTCATAGTGCAGGCGGCGGGCGGCGTGTTTCTGCACGATAAAGCGGCGGGTTTCGCCCCCGGCCGCGGCGATGCGGCCCTCCGGCTCGTCTGTACGCGAGAAGTCGCGCTTGGCATTGTACTCGGACAGGCTGTCAGCCGCGCGGGTCATCACGACGCCTTTTTGCGCGGCTTCTTCCTGCCGCCTGCCTTGGCGTCCTTCAGGCTCTCCTTGAGCGCGCTCATCAGGTCGACGACGTTGCCGCCGGCGTCCGCTTTCCGCTCACTGCCGTCACGCGCCCGCGGCGCCTTTCTGTCCTTGCGCTTGGCTTCCAGAAGGTCCTGCAAAGCTTCGGCGTATTTGTCGGAATAGGCGCCGGCGTCGAATGGCGCGGTCTTGCGGTCGATCAGCGACGTGGCGACCTCCAGCAGTTCGGCATCGGCGGTGTCGTCCTCAATCCCGGTAAACACCTGATCGGCCTCGCGCAATTCGTCCTCGTAATAGAGCGTCTCCATCAGAAGCCCATCGCCGCAGGGCTTGACCGCGGCCAGATGCTCCTTTCCGCGCATCGTGACCTGGCCGAGCCCGACCTTGTTGGATTGGCGAAGCGCGTCGCGGACCACGCGGTAGGCGTCCTTGGCCAGATCATCCGATGCAGAGATGTAGTAGGGCTTGTCGAAATAGATTGGCGGGATTTCGCAGGCATCCACGAATTGCACCAATTCGAAGGTCTTTTTCGTCTCAAGCCTGATCGCGTCGATCTCTTCGGGATCTATCAGCAGGTATTCGTCATCCCCGATCTCATAGCCTTTGACGATGTCCGTCGGGTCCACCGGCCCGACGCCCGGCACGGTCTTCTGATAACGCACCTTCTTGCCAGTAGATTTATGTATCTGCCGGAACGACACGCGGGCACCGCTCTTGGTGGCCGAGTAGATCTCGACGGGGATAGAGACCAGAGACAGCCGGAGCTGGCCTTTCCAAACAGCGCGCGGAGCCATGGGAATTCCTCGGTTCACTACAGGGACCAACGTTTGTCACGGCGCGGCGGTTCCGCCTTTGTGCCACGCATCCCGGCAAACCCATTCTCACGGGAGCCCCCGCGTCTCCGATAGCGTGCGGCTTTGGGACGGAAGCGCTTTCGGCCGCTTCCGGACCCCGGCCAGCGGCCAGCCAGTATCCCGGTATTGCCGCCCTGCTGGCCGGGGCGGCCGGGCGGCCTAGGTTTCTTCTAGACCGCCGCCGCGCCGCCCGCGGCCCTGCCGCTCATTTATCCCGGCCCGGAGCTCATGCCAGAATACCGCCGCTGCCATCTTCTTCCCGGCCGTCTTTGCCGCCCGCGGGACCTGGCCGGAGGCAGTGCCGGACTTACGCTCGGCGCCCCCGCACTGGATGACCCGGCCCCGGTGCAGCTTCTGGACAGTTTTTGCGGCACCCTGCGCGAAAGCGGCCGCTTGCTTTTGCAGAGCGGCGGACGGCTCTGCCTGTTCGGCCCGCGCGGCAGGCTCAGCCAGCCCGGGGCCGGCGGGCTGGTCAGCGGATTGCCCGGCGGCCCGGTGCAGCGCGTGCTCAAAAAGCTCTGCCCGCTGCGCCGCCTGCTCCCCGTGGCCGAAGGCCGGCTCACCCGGTTCTGGTTCCGCCCTGCCCGCAGGGACAAGCCGCGCGGGGAGCTTATGGTCTTTGGGCTCGAAACACCGCTCGGCACTGCCAGCCTCATTTGCAGCAAGCTTTCGGGCGGCAAAACCCTGCGCGCGCTGGAGCGCCATCTCGAAGCGCTGGGCGCAGCGCCTGGAGAACCTGCCGCGCTTTATGCGCTGCTGGCTCCAGAGCAGCCGCACGGCCATGCCAAGCCGATGCTGCGGCTCATGCCGGATCTGCCCGCCCGCCAGGCGGCGGGCCAGATCTTCGCTGCGCACCTGGCAGCCGCGCGGCAGAATGAGCTGGGCATCATCTCCGATCTCGACACCGAGTTCCTGCACGATTACCGCATCGCCCTGCGCCGCAGCCGGGCGCTGCTCTCCGGGATGAAGGGTGTTCTGGGCGCCGGTGCCGCCGTCCGCCTGCGACGCGATCTATCGGCACTGATGAGCAGGACAGGCCGTCTGCGCGACCTCGATGTCTTCCTTCTGGAACAGGACCGCATCCGCGCGCGCCTGCCCGCAGCGCTGCACCCTGCACTCGCGGCTCTCTTTGCCGCGATCAGCGCAGAGCGCGCCGCCTGCCAGCAAACCGTGGCGCGCCACCTCTGCGGCGCGTCCTACCACTGGCACATGGCCGGGCTGACCGCGGAAGCCGCCTGTGCCTCTGCCACCGCCCGGCTTCAGGATCCCGGCGCGGCGCAGCCCATCGGCCCGCTGGCCCGGAAGCTGATCCGGAAACGCCACGCCAAGCTCTGCGGCCAGGCCAGGCAGATCACCGATCGAAGCCCCGATGAAGACATCCACGCGCTGCGCATCGGCTGCAAGAAGCTGCGCTACCAGCTGGAGCTGTTTGCGCCGCTGTTTCCGGAAGAGGCGCTGGCCCAGGCGTTGAAGCCCTTGCGGCGCCTGCAGAACCGTCTCGGCCGCTTCAACGACTGTGCCCAGCAGGAGACCGTGCTTTTGGAATTCGCCGCCCGCGGATTTGCCGCCCCCGGCGGTGATCCCAACCCGGCCGGGGTCAAGGCGGCCCTGGCCGCTGGCGCTTTGGTTGCACTGCTGCACCAGGAGCAGCGGGCCACGCGCGCCCGGCTCGGCAAGCGCCTCAAGGCCTTTGCCAGCCCGGCCGCGCAGGCCCGGTTTCAGGCCCTCTGCAGGAGGGGTTGAGCCGCTAGCCTCCGCTGCGCCGCAGCAGGTAGATATCCATGATCCAGCCATGCTCGGCGCGGGCCCTTGCGCGGGTCTGGACGATCTGCTCCGCGACTTCGGCCAGACGCCCGGCAATGGAGATCTCGTTTGCCATCCCGGCATAGGCGCTCCACCAGATCTCCACGCCCTCGGGCGCAACCGCGCGGAAGGAGCATTCACCGTCCAGCATCACCACCAGCGTATCGGCGCTGTCCGGCCAGCCTTCCTCGCGCAGCCGCCGCCCGGTGGTGATGGTGAAGGGCGCGCCAATCTCGTTCAGCGGCACCGCATGTGCCGCCGTCAGCGCCTGGATCGAGGTGATGCCGGGGATCACCGCAAGCCGCAGATCCGCCCGCGCCCGGAGCCGTTCGGCGATCCGCATGGTGCTGTCATAAAGCGCCGGGTCGCCCCAGACCAGGAACCCCGCTTTGCCGCCGCCGGGCAGGGCTTCGATGAGCGCCCGCCACCAGATATCCGCGATGGCGTCATGCCAGTCATCCACCCGCTGGCGGTAATCGCGGGTTGCCTCATCGCGCCGGGGCAGGGCGAATTCCACGATCCGCGGGCCGCCCCCCGTGATCGCCTGCGCGCAGATCTCCTTGCGCAGCCCGGCGAGGTCATCCTTGCCCGCGCCCTTGGTGGGGATCAGGATCACGTCCTGCGCATTCAGCGCCGCAACCGCTTGCAGCGTCATGTGCTGGGGGTTGCCGGTGCCGATGCCGATCAGGGTGAGGTCAATCATGCCAGGGCCTTCATCTTCGATGCGCGGCTTACCAAAGACGGCGCCGCGCGCTGTTGTCCGCAAGCCTGCCGTCTGCAAGCCTGCGCTTCACTCACAAACCTTCGCCATCTGACTGCACGGTGACGCTGGCCGTGACCGGCTCGCCCTTCACCGTCAGCGGGCTGTGGCTGTTGCTGTTGAGCGAAACCGTCACCTCGGCGCTGCCCGCGGGCAGGGAGGGGATATGCAGCCACTCGCCGTACAGCCGGGCGACCTTCTCGCCGTTCACATAGACATGCGCATGGCCCTCTCCGGCTGCATCCGCGGCAGAGGCATTCTGCGGTGCAAAGCGGAAGTTCTCCGTCGTGGCCTGCAGGTTCCAGCCGGACATCGGGTCCTTCATCACTTCGAGCGCCACCCGGGGCGCATCGCCGCCCGCGGGCAGGTCGGTGGCGGTGCCATGGGCATGGCCGGCGATCTCCGCCTGGCCGCCGCCGTGATGCGCCGGGCCGCCATGGTCGTGGCCGTCGAAGGTGACGCCATTGCCGGCCGCAGTCACGAAGCCCGCGCCGCCGCCAAAGACCAGCCCGATGGCAAAAAGAGCAAGAGAGCGGGACATTTTCTCATCCTCATCAATAGAACGCCCCCGCCGGTCTGCGGCCAGCGGGGGCGGAAAGTGCTGCGGATCAGGCCGCGGCCGCTTCGCGCTTGCCTTCCGCCTGCCAGAAATGGCCGGCGAATGTGCCCAAGAGCACCCAGGCCGCCATGCCGACGCCGAAGGCGCGGGCGGCAAACAGCGCGCCGATCTCGGTCGGCACCGGACCGGAGAAGCTTTCCGGCTCCGGCGCGCCTGCCACATGGGGGGCCAGCAGCAGCACGGCAGCGATCAGATAGGCGGTAAGCCCGCCGCCAAAGGCAATGAGCCACATGGCAACACCGGCCGCGGCGACGGTCAGCGTCCACCAGACCTGGCGCAGTCCCACGTCCGCAGCCGCCACCCCCGGCACCTCGGGCGCCAGCGACAGGCCGGGCGCAAAGTGGAAGGTGATGAAGCCCGCCAGACCCCACAGAAGGCCGCTGCGGGCGGTGACGGCATGGCCCTGGCGCTCGGCCAGCGACATCAGCGCCACCATCACCAGCGCATAGCCGGTGTAAGTCAGCATGGTGAAGATGATGCTGAGCCCGTCGCGCATCAGGTCAGCGCCCGGCAGCTCGGGATGCGCCGAGATGGCCGCGCCCCCGAAATGCACCAGCTCACCGGATTCATAGAGTTCGGCATGCAGCAGCACCGGCTGCACGAAAACGAGCTGCAGCAGGGCGGTAATCAACCCTGCTGCAGCACCAGCGAAAAGGCCGCTGGTCAGAATACGGCTGAACATGGCCTTAGTGGCAGGGGAAGCCGGTGGCGTGGCGCACGTCATGCGCGGCGTCATGCAGGGCGGAGGCCTGCACGTGGCCGGTCAGCGTGATGATGCCCAGGCCCAGAACCACGGCAAACAGGGCCGGGATCAGGCTGGTGCCGGCGGCGGATGCCTTAAGCGTTTTCGTCGTCATGTCTTGTCCTCCTTGCCGTCACACCCGACGGCACAAGTGTTCCGTTGCGCTACGGCCGGTCTCCTGACTCGCGGGTCGCTGCTGCCGTCCACCTTCCCGGCTTGCGCCAGTGGCATTGGACGGCCGCTCGCCGCTCACAGTCGCGGGGGCGGTTGAGGCTGCGGCGCCGCGATTTGGTCCGCCGTTCCTCATTCCCGTTTCAGTCCTGGCGCTTGGCACCACTGGACACCGTATCAGTTTGTTTTGCCCGCCGCGCACCGCTCTGGTCAAGGCTGAAACCGTCCTGTTGCGCATGCTTCGCGGCAGGGCCCCGGAAAATGGAGATTCTCCGGCCAAAATTCCGGGCCGGAATCTTTCCCGCCCGCGGCAGACGGCGGCTCAGCATCCGTGCGCCGGGATGCGGGCCAGCGCCTTGAACCGCAGGGCTCCCAGCGGGCGGGCATCGGCGAAATCGCCATCGAGGCTCCCGGCATACAACCTCAGGAAGGTCATCAGGTCCGGCAGGTCGGCGGCGCTGATTCCTCCGAACAGATAGGCGGTCTTGCCGCTTTGCCGCACCGCCAGCGTCTGCGGGCGGCGGCAGCCGGACATGCAATCGGCCTCAGCCAGATCCGCCGCCAGCCCTGCCTCCTGCAAGGCAGCCGCCAGCTGCGGCAGCAGCTCCGGAGCGGCATCGCGGCAGGTGCGGCAGAGGGTGATGGCGGGGCGGCTCATGCGTTCGGTGATGCGTGGTCTGGTGCGGCGGGCAGCTCGCTGTCCGCCAAGGGCCCGTAGAGGATCAGCACCGGCGCGCTGGTCTCCATCTTGCGCAGGACCTGCGGCAGCTCGCCCACCGTGTGGCAATAGAGCGACTGCGCAGGCGTCGAGACCCCCAGCGCCACCAGCGCATGGGTTTCCGGCGGCAGCCCCGCCTGCATCAGCTTTTCCGCCAGCGCCGCAAAGGTGCGCTTGCCCATGTAGACCACGGTGGTCGCCTCGGGATCCGCGAGGGCTGCGAGGTTCAGGTTCTCCGGCAGCCCGCCGGTCACGTCATGGCCGGTGATGAACTGCAGCCGCCGCGCCGTCATCCGCCGGGTGAGCGGGATGTTCGCTGCTGCCGCCGCCGCCGAGGCCGCGGTGACGCCGGGCACGATCTCAAAACCGATGCCGGCTGCGCGCAGCGCGGTGATTTCCTCTTCCAGCCGCCCGAAGACACCCGAGTCTCCGGACTTCAGCCGCACCACATGCGCGCCGGAAGAGGCGTATTCCACCAAGAGCTGGCTTACGTGGTCCTGCTTGGGCGAGGGGCGGCCTGCGCGCTTGCCGACGCCGACCAGATCGGCGTCAGCGCGGGCGTGGGACAGGATCGGCCCCGACGACAGGTCGTCGAACAGCACCGCATCCGCCGCCTCTAGCCGCTTCACCGCCTTGATGGTCAGCAGTTCAGGGTCGCCGGGGCCGGAGGAGACGAAACTCACGAAACCGCTCATGCGCGCTCTCCGGTGATCAGGTGGAAGAAAGTGCCGGTGACATGCCCCTTGACCGATCCGGTCTCGGGCACCGGGTTTCCGTCGGCGTCCATCACCCGGGCCAAGGGCGCGTCGGGCTCGTCCAGGATGGTGGAATAGTGGAATTCATGCCCGCGCAGGGCGCAGCCCGCGGCAAAGCCCGGCATCCCCGCCTCCAGAACGGCGCGGCGGTAGCCAAGGTGGAACTTGCGCTTTTCGTAAGACGTCACCAGTCCCAGCAGCCCGGCCATCCGGTGCCGGTTGCCCTGCTTGTCGATCAGCGCCTCGCCAAGCGCCATGTAGCCGCCGCATTCGCCATGCACCGGCCGTGTCTCAGCGTGCTTGCGCAGGCCCGCGCGGAAGGTGTCTGCCGCGGCCAGCGCTGGCCCATGCAGCTCAGGATAGCCGCCGGGCAGCCAGACCAGATCGGCGTCCGGGGCCGGGGCCTCGTCCGCCAGCGGTGAGAACGGCAGGATCTCCGCCCCGGCCGCGCGCCAGCCTTCCAGCAGGTGCGGATAGGTGAAGGAAAACGCCGCATCGCGCGCCAGCGCAATCCGCTGCGCGGGCGGTTCGGGGAGCGTGGCTGGGCCGGGCGCCGCGCCCGCCAGGGCGGCCGACTTGATGGCCTCCAGGTCCACATGCTCCCGCAGGAACGCCGCATAACCCGCGATGGCCGCTTCCAGATCGGGATGCTCCACCGCCTGAATGAGGCCCAGATGCCGCTCCGGCAGGGTGAGGTCGCCGCGGCGGGGGAGGGAGCCCAGCACCCTGATGCCCGCCTTCTCCATGCCAAGCCGCGTCAGCCGCTCATGCCGGGGGCTGGCGACCCGGTTCAGGATCACACCTGCAAAGGGCAGTTCCGGATCATAGGCCCGGAACCCCAGCGCCGTGGCCGCCGCCGACTGCGCCTGCCCGCCCACATCGACCACCAGCACCACCGGCCAGCCCATGCGCTTTGCGGTCTCCGCCGAAGACCCGAACCCGGATTGGCCGCGCGTCGCCACGCCGTCGTAGAGCCCCATCGAGCCCTCGCCGATGCAGATCTCCGCCCCCGCCGCCTGGCCCGCCACCGCGTCGAGCAGCGCGCCGTCCATTGCCCAGGTGTCGAGGTTGAAGGACGCCCGCCCCGCCGCCGCCAGATGGAAGGCCGGGTCGATGTAGTCTGGCCCGCTCTTGAACGGCTGCACGGTGAGCCCGTCCTCGGCCAGCGCCCGCAGGAGGCCCAGCATCACGGTGGTCTTGCCGGTGCCGGAGGAGGGGGCCGAGATCATCAGTCCGGGAGGGGTCATTGCGCGGTCTCCTTTAGTCCCGCCCGGCCGCAGGCCGGGCCGCGCCGGCCCGCCCCCTCGGGGCGGCGCGTTTGCGCCGCCCCGCGGTCCGGCGCGGCCCTTAGCGTTTTTGTGCTGGCGTTGCAGAGGTCTGAATTCACGCCAGCGGCATGTGACACTGTTTCAATCATCCCCATGGCTCCAGCTCGACCACGGGCTGTCCGCGCTTTGCGGCCGGTAGCGGCGGTCATAATCCGCCGCATAAAGGCAGCTCTCGTCAAACCCCTCGCCGTTCAGCACCGGGCCCACGAGGATCAGCGCGGTGCGGGAGATCTTCTCGTCCAGCGCGTCCTTCAAGGTCTCCAAAGTCGCCCGGATGATCTGCTGATCCGGCCAGCTCGCCCGGTAGACCACGGCCACCGGGCACGTCCCGCCATAATGCGGCGTCAGGCTTTCGACCACGTGATCCAAGTTGCCGATCGACAGGTGGATCGCCAGCGTCGCGCCGGTCTTCGCGAAGTTCTCCAGCGTCTCGCCCGCAGGCATCGAAGAGGCCCGCCCCGGCGTCCGCGTCAGCACCACCGACTGGCCAAGGCCGGGCAGGGTCAGCTCGGTCCCCAGCGCGGCAGCCGCCGCCGCAAACGACGGCACACCGGGGGTGACGCTCACCGGGATACCCTCCGCCTTCAGCCGCCGGATCTGCTCGCCCATCGCCGACCACACCGACAGATCGCCGGAATGCAGCCGGGCCACGTCCTGGCCCGCCTCATTCGCGGCCCTGATCTCCGCAATGATGGCATCCAGGTCCATTGCTGCGGTGTTCACGATCCTGGCGTCCGCCGGGCAATGGCTCAGGATTTCCTCCGGCACCAGCGAGCCGGCATACAGGCACACCGGGCAGGAGGCGATGATGTCGCGCCCGCGCAAGGTCAGAAGGTCGGCGGCGCCCGGTCCGGCGCCAATGAAGTGAACGGTCATGGCTCAAGTCTTTCTGCTATGGCCGCGGTGGCAAGCCCATCCGCGGTGACAACTCTGGGGGCGAGCAGGCGCGATCCGGCGCCCGGGGCCCCATGGCGGGCACCAGCCAGCGCCGCGGCTTCCGCCAGCGAGCCGGTGCCGAAGCGCGCCTTGATCCGGGGCGAGCAGGTCAGCGTCTGCTCCCCGGCAATATCCTGATTTTTCAACGCAATCACCGGCAGACCGGCAGCGCGGGCAAATTCCAGCATGGCGGGGGCCGCGGCCTTCTCTGCGATGGAGGCGACGGCATCCACCTGTTCGCCGGTCAGCGCCAGCGCCGCCTGCAAATCTGCCGCCGTGGCAGACCTGCGAAATCCGATGCCTGCCACCTTCATCGCGTGACGCTCCACTGGATCACCGGCCGCGAACGCTCCCAGCCGCGCATGCTGCCCAATGGGCCGGCCTCGGCGATCTCCGCCTTCAAGAGATGCCCGCCGCGCGCCGCGTGGGCTTGCATCAAGAGGGTCTCGGTCTCCAGCGTCACGCCATTGGCCACGACCCGCGCACCCGCGGGCAGCAGCTCCCACAGGTGGTCCAGCAGCGCCCGGCTGCCGCCGCCGCCGATAAAGACGCAATCGGGCAGGGGCTGGCCTGCCAGAACCTCCGGCGCCTTGCCCTGCACGGGCAGCATCCGGTGCTCGATCCCGAAAGCCGCGGCATTGGCGCGGATGGTCTCCAGGCGGTCCGCGCGCGGCTCGAACGTCACCGCCCGCGCGCCTGGCGCCGCGAGGCACCACTCGACCGAGACCGACCCCGAGCCGCCGCCGATGTCCCACAGCATCTCTCCCGCGCGCGGCGCCAGCGCCGAAAGCGTGAGCGCCCGGATCGGCCGCTTGGTGATCTGACCGTCGCTGGCAAAGAGATCATCCGCCAGCCCCGAAGCCCGCGGCAGCCCCTTATGGCCCGCGGCCTCGATGGCGACGGCCACCGGCGCCTGAATCTCCCGCAAATCAAACCCTTCGGCCTTGGCGGAACGCACCCGCTGCCGCGGCCCGCCGAGGCACTCCATCACGGTGAGCCGCGATGTGCCGAAACCCTGCGCCGCAAGCCATACCGCCAGCTCTGCCGGAGCCTCCCCGTCGCGCAGCGTGCAGAGCAACCGGCAACCGCCGCCCAGCAGCGGCCGCAGCCGCGCAAAGGGTGCCGCGTGCAACCCAAGGCACAACACTTCCTCCAGTCTCCAGCCCAGATGGTTCGCCGCCAGCGCGAAAACAGACGGCGCCGGGTGCGACACCCATTCGCCGGTTTTCAGATGCCGCGCCAGCGACCCGCCCGCGCCGTGCCAGAACGGATCGCCAGAGGCCAGAACCGCGACCTTTCGCCCGCGCATTTCCAGCACCGGCGCAACCGAGAAAGGCACCGGCCAGGGCAGCCCCCGGCTGCCCGCCTCCACCAGCGCCAGGTGCCGCGGGCCGCCAAAGATCACCTCGGCCTCCGCCAGCGCCTTCCGGCTTGCGCCGCTGAGGGATTCCAGTCCATTTTCGCCAAGACCGATGATCGTGAGCCAGGGATTGGAAGGACACTCAGACATGACACGCATCCTGCTTCTCGGCGGCACCACCGAAGCCTCGCGGCTGGCGGCTGCCCTCGCCGAAGCTGGCCTCGACGCCGTGTTCTCCTACGCAGGACGTACCGCGCAGCCCGTCCCCCAGCCGCTGCCCACCCGTGTCGGCGGCTTCGGCGGGGCAGAAGGGCTCGCCGCTTTCCTCCAGTCCGGGGGCATCACCCATGTGGTCGATGCAACCCACCCTTTCGCCGCGCAGATGAGCGCCAACGCGGCTTATGCCTGCGAGCTGGCAGGGGTGGAACTCTGCGCTTTCGAACGCCCGGCCTGGCACGCGGGGGAGGGCGATGACTGGCTGCATGTGGACAGCCTTGCGGAGGCGGTGAATGCCCTGCCGGAGACCCCGGCGCGGGTATTTCTGGCGATCGGCAAGCAGAACCTCGCAGCCTTCGCCGCCAAGCCCCAGCATCACTACCTGCTGCGGCTGGTGGACGCGCCGGAAGCTCCCCTGCCGCTGCCCGGGACCACAGTGGAAATCGCCCGCGGCCCGTTTGACGCGGCAGGCGATACCGCGCTGATGCAGCGCCACGGCATCACCCATGTGGTGGCGAAGAACGCTGGCGGCGCCGGGGCCGCAGCCAAGCTCACCGCCGCGCGCAGGCTTGGCCTGCCGGTGATCATGATCGCCCGCCCGCAGGTGCCCGCGCGGCCCGTCATGGGCAGCGTGGCGGAGGTTATGGACTGGCTCTCTCATCCTTCCGCCGCATAGCGGGGCGTGTAGACGTAACGCCCCACCCGCCGCGTATCGCGATTGCCGACAATCACCACGGTGCGCATGTCCGCCATCTCCGGCACCGCCTCGCAGAGCGGCACCGTCAGCAGCTCCTGCCCCGGCTTGGTCACGTCGCGGGCGAAGGTGATGAGCGTGTCCCCGCCGCAAGCTTCCCGCAGGATCTCCAGCGCGCGGGCAAACTGATGCGGCCGCGACTTCGAGCGCGGGTTGTAGAAGGCCATTGCCAGCCCAGCCTCGCCCACCAGCCGCAGGCGCTTCTCGATCAGGCTCCAGGGTTTCAGGTTGTCGCTGAGGTTGATGGCCGCAAAGTCATGCCCGAGCGGCGCGCCGATGGCGGCAGCGGCGGCAAGCATCGCGGTGATGCCGGGCAGCACCTGGATCTCCAGGTCCAGCCATTCCGGACGGGCTTGGGCACTGTTCTCCAGAGCCTCGAACACGGCCGAGGCCATGGCAAAAACGCCGGGATCGCCCGAGGAGACCACCACAACCCGTTTGCCCGCCGCGGCCATCTCCAGCGCATGAGTGGCGCGGTCGACCTCGACGCGGTTGTCGCTCGCGTGCAGGGTCAGCCCTTCGCGCGGTTCCACCCGTTTCACGTAAGGAATATAGCCAACGATATCCGTGGCTTGCCCGATGGCTTCACGCACCTCCTGCGTGACCAGCGCCTCGCCGCCCGGGCCCAGCCCCGCGATCACCAGCCAGCCGTCCTGTGCCCCGCTCATGGCCGCCGCCCCTGCCCATGCACCAGCACGATGGAGAAATAGGGCACCTCGCCATTCACCTCCGACAGCCGCCGCACGCTTTCACCCGGCATGGTGCCGTGCTCGACCAGCCAGGCATCTCCGGCCCGGCCCGCACGCTCCAGCGCCCGGCGCAGCTTGGGCAGATTGCGGCCGATCTTCATCACCACCAGCGCATCCGTCTCGGTGGCGCGTTTGGCCAGCTCATCCTCGCTCAGGGTGGCCATTGCCACCGTCAGCACATCATCGCCCCAGGTGATCGGCTGGCCCGAGGCGGTCCAGCAGCCGGACATGCCGGTGATGCCGGGCACGATCTCCTGCTCCGCGCGGTCCTTCAAGCGGGTATAGAGGTGCATGTAGGAGCCATAGAGGAACGGGTCGCCCTCGCAGAGCACCACCACGTCGTCGCCTTTGGCGATCTCCGCCAGCGTCTCTGCCCAGCGGTCGTAGAACTCCGCGAGCAGCCGGTTGTATTCGGGGTCGGAGAAATGGATCTCGGTCGTCACCGGATATTCCATCGCGTGTTCGGTCACGCCCTCCGCCAGCATGCCCTCGACGATGGTCCGCGCCTGGCCCTGGCGGCCTGCCTTGCGGAAGTAGGCAACATGGCGCGCGCCAGCAATCAGCCGGTGCGCGCGCACGCTCATCAGGTCGGGGTCCCCGGGGCCAAGCCCAGTGCAGATGACTTTGCCCATCGGTTACTCTTTCCAGCTCGCCAGTGCGTTGACCGCGGCGACGGTGATGGCAGAGCCGCCGAGGCGGCCTTTCACGACCATCGACGGCACGGGGAGATCCTGCATCAGCGCTTCCTTCGATTCCATCGCGCCGACAAAACCCACCGGGCAGCCGATGATGGCGGCGGGGCGGGGGCAGGCGGGGTCCTTCAGCATGTTCAGCAGGTGGAACAGCGCGGTCGGCGCATTGCCGATGGCCACCACGGCGCCGTCCAGTTTCGGGCGCCACAGTTCGAGGGCGGCGGCCGAACGGGTGTTGGACATTTCCTTTGCCAGTTCCGGCACCTTCGGGTCGCGCAGGGTGCAGATCACCTCATTATCCGCGGGCAGGCGCGGGCGGGTGATGCCTTCGCTCACCATATAGGCGTCGCACAGGATCGGCGCCCCATCTGCGAGCGCGGCGCGGGCGGTCTTTGCCATGCCGTCTGAGAAGCGCACGTGCTCTTCCAGCCCGACCATGCCGGCCGCGTGGATCATCCGCACCACCACGCTCTCCTCGTCCTTGCTGAAGCGCGCGAGATCGGCTTCGCGGCGGATGGTGGCAAAGCTCTCGGCATAGATCGCGGCGCCGTCGGTTTCATAGGTGTGGAGCATGTCAGCTGCCCTCTGTCAGGATGGTGGGAGCGGCGCGCAGGGCGCGCGCGCTCAGGTTTGTTTTCAGCGGAGCGTCCGCGGCGGAGCCGTTGCGGATCAAGGCAAAATCGTCCCTGCCCGTTGCGGTGAGGGTCAGCGGCGCGGGACCGGGATGGGCGCAGCCCTTGGCGCAGCCGGAGACATGCAGGCGGGTCCCCGCGGGCAGGCCGGGCGCAAGATCGCGGGCCAGCGCGCGGGTGGCCGAGAGCGCCTGCAGGCACCCGGGCGCCCCGGTGCAGGCGGTCACTTGCAGGCGCGGATCCGTTGCATCAAGGATCAGGCCGGGCAGGGACGGAAGATGGCCCGTTCCTTCCGCCAGCAGCATCCGCCAGGGGGTGAGCCGCAAAGACCCGTGATCTGCCAGCTGCGCCAGGGTGGCGGCGGGCATCTGGCCGAATTCCAGTGCCGCAAGAATTCCACCGGCGGCAGGCCCCGGCGCCGGCTGTGGCGCGGGGGAGCCGCGGTCTGCGCCATGCGCCGGGGGCGGCCCGCGGCGCGCAATCAGACGGTGCATCCGCCCCCGCCCCTCCGGCGCGCCGCCTTGGTCCAGGAACCAGCGGGCCAGCGCCAGCGCTGCCTCAGTTGCGGTGCCGGCCGTAACCGGCAGGCCGGCCTCCGCGCCGTCGGCGCGCAGGATCAGGCGCTCCGGCCCGCGCTCGATGCGGATGTCGGCAGAGGCGTCCCGCAGCAGCGGCGCCGGGCCGCAGTCGACGGCAAAGCCGAACTTGCCCGGCAGATCCAGATTCTCGGCGTCGGCCAGCGCTGCGTTCAAGGCGGTTGCAATGGCATGGGTCTCATCCCCCGCCTGCCAGAAGGGCTGCACCACCAGGTTCCGCCGCGCCTCGGCCCGAGCGTCCGGATCGAGCAGGCCCAGCCCGTGCAGGCCGTCAAGCAGCGCCTCGTACGCGCCCTCCCGGATGCCGCGCAATTGCAGGTTGGCACGGGCAGAGATGTCCAGCAGCCCGTTGCCATGCGCCTGCGACAGTTCCGCGAGCCCGCGCGCCTGTTCCGGCGTGAGCCGTCCCAGCGGCGCGCGCACCCGCACCACCAGCCCGTCGCCCGACATCATCGGCCGCAGAGCCCCGGGGCACCAGCCGTAGACCTTTGGCGCGGCGGCACTCATGCAGCCCCCTCCAGCTCCGCCATGATCGAGTTGCGGCGGGTCACCCAGAGCCCGGCGTCATGCAGAGCCCGGAAGCGGTCGCGCATCGCCTGCAGCGCCTGCGGGTTCTCGGCCTGCATAAAGGCCACGAGGTCCTCGCGGCCCAAGGTGGCCTCGAAATAGAGATCGAAGAGATGCGGCGGCACGACCTGCGCCAGATGGGCGAAAGCCGCCATGTGATCGAGCGTGGCGGCAACCTCAGCAGCCCCCCGGAAGCCGTGCGCCATCATCGACGTCACCCAGTCCGGGTTGGCGGCGCGGGCGCGGGTCACCCGGGCGATTTCCTCGCCCAAGCTGCGCGCCTGTGGCTTGCCGGGGCGGGTGGCGTCCATGTGGTAAAGCGCTGGTGCGGTCTGGCCGATGCGGGCCATGGCGGCGGCAAAGCCGGCCTCATGGGCGGCATAGTCGGACGCGATCAGAAGGTCGGTTTCCGGAAGGTCCTGCAGGTGCACAAAGCTGTCGGCGCCCTGCAGGCGGGTTTCCAGCGCCTCGCGGGCGTCATGGATGGTGCCTTTGGCGTCGATGGCGTGGGAGGAGGCGTTGAGCCAGGCCTCGCCCGCGGCCTGGCGGGCCTCGTCGCTGTAGCCGTCCAGATGCGGATTCATCGAAAGACCGTACTGGCCCGGCTTGGGGCCGAAGACGCGCGGGGTCTCGGTGAGATAGGGATTGTCGGCCTGGGTCTCCTCGCGGCACGCGAGGGCAGCGGCGGCACTTTCAAACATCTGGGCTAGGCCGGGGAACACATCCCGGAACAGGCCGGAGACGCGCAGGGTCACGTCGATGCGCGGGCGGTTCAGCATCGAAAGCGGCAGCACCTCAAAGCCGGAGACACGCTCGGAGCCTTCGTCCCATATTGGCGCGAGGCCTGCGAGGTGCAGCGCCATGGCGAATTCCTCGCCTGCGGTGCGCATGGTGGCAGAGCCCCAGAGGTCGATCACCAGCCCCTTCGGCCAGTCGCCGTGGTCCTGAAGATGGCGGCGCAGCAGCTCTTCCGCCAGCTTGACCCCTTGCGCATGCGCCGCCCGCGACGGCACCGCGCGTGGATCCGTGGTAAAGAGGTTGCGGCCCGTCGGCATCACATCGGCACGGCCGCGGAAAGGGGAGCCGGAGGGGCCGGGGGAAACCAGCCTCCCGTCCAGCGCGGCGGCCAGCCCGGCGCGTTCCTCAGGCCCGCATTGGCCGGTGCCAAAAACGTGCAGCCCCTCGCCGTACTGGCTTTCCTTGATGTCGCAGACAAAGGCGTCGATGCGGGTGATCGCCTCCGCCGGGGAGGTGTCAGGCGTCAGGCCCAGGTCGGCCTCAACGCCGGTGCCTTGCGCCTCGGCGCGGATGTCGCCGATCAGCCGGTCGCGGCGGGCGGGGTCCAGCCCGTCGGCGGTGGAATATTCATCGAGCAGGCTTTCGAGCCGGGCCATACCCTCGGGCAAATTGGTCTGGGCCAGGGGCGGCGGCAGGTGGCCGATGGTGACGGCGCCGATGCGGCGCTTGGCCTGGGCGGCCTCGCCCGGGTCGTTGACGATGAAGGGGTAGGCGACGGGCAGCGGGCCGGTCAGCACCTCGGGCCAGCAGGTGCCGGAGAGGGCCACCGCCTTGCCCGGCAGCCATTCCAGCGTGCCATGGGCGCCGATGTGGATGAGGGCGTCGGCCTGGGTGCGCAGCCACAGGTAAAAGGCCACATAGGCGTGGCGCGGGGTGCGGTCCAGGTCGTGGTAGTCGTCGACGCGGGTTTTCACCTCGCCGCGTTCGGGCTGCAAGGCAACCAGGGCGTTGCCAGAACGCAAGGCCTTGAAATGAAACGCACCGTCGCGGCACTCCGCGTCTTCTTCCGGGTTGCCCCAGGCCTCTGCCAGGGTGTCCTGCAGCTCTTGCGGCAGGATGGCGAGGGCCTGGCGGTAATCCTCCAGCGGGACACTGAGGGTCTCTTCCATCAGCCGCAGGCCGGTGTTTTCTAGCGCTTCGGCGGCGTAGCCTTGGGCGGAGAGTTCGCGCAGGATCTCGTCGCAGGACGCCAGTGCGTCGAGGCCGACGGCATGGGCGAGGTTGTGGTCTCTCCCGGGGTAGGTGGAGAGGATCAGGGCGAGGCGTTTGTCTGCGTTCGGCAGCTTGGCAAGGTGCAGCCAGCCCTCGACGCGGTCCACGGCGGCCCTGATGCGGTCCGCGTCGGCGCGGTGGGCGAAGCGGGAATATTGCAGGTCCGGGTCTTTCTTGCCCGGCGATTTGAAGCTGACGACGCCTGCGAAGATGCGGCCGTCCACTTCGGGCAGGACGACGTGCATGGCGAGGTCGGCGGGCGACAAACCGCGGCCGGCCCCGGCCCAATCCTTCTTGCGGGCGGTGGAGAGGGCGACCTGGAACACCGGGCAGCCGGTGGCGGAGAGCGGCGAGGCGCTGCCGTCGCTGCCTTGGGCGGAGAACGCCGTGGCGTTGATGATAGCAGCCGGGTTCAGCCCGGGCAGCTTGTCGCGCAGCCAATCGGCAGCGGTGGGGGCCTTGAGGCTGGCGGCAAAGGCGCCGAATGCCGCATAGCCGCGGGCGCGCAGTTCCGCGATCAGCGCATCCACCGGCGCGGTGTCGGCAGCAGTGAGGTAGGAGCGGTAGAAGCTCACCAGCACCAGCGGCTTGTCCTGCGGCGGCAGGTCGGCCAGCACGCCTTTGGCCGGGTCGTAGAAGCCGTGTTCGGGCATGGTCTTGAGGCCAAGGACAGGGCCTGCGTAGAGGCCTGCCGCGAGGGAGAGCTGGGCCAGGGCAGCCTGGGCGGCAACGGCTCCGCCAGCGTCGCACAGGGCCTGCAGGCGGCGCAGGGTGGAGACGGGCAGGGTGGAGAGCTCATCCAGCCGCGCATCCTCGCGCCCGTCGGCGGGCAGGACCGCCAGCGCAATGCCCTTGCGGCGGGCAAGGTCCTGGAGGGTTGCCAGCCCGTAAGACCAGTAGCTTTCGCCGCCGATCAGGCGGACGAGGACACCCTTGGCGCCCTGCAGCGTCTGTTCCGCGTAAACATCGACCGAGAGCGGGTGCTTCAGCGCCACCAGATTGGCGAGCCGCAGCGAGGGCAGCTTGCCGTCTGCCCGGTGCCAGCCAGCCGCAAAGGCGCCGAGATCGCTGTCGGAAAACGATAGCACCACGAGGTCGCCAGGCGTCTGCCCGAGGTCCTGCGGGGTGTCGGTTTCGTCAAGGCCGTGGCTTTCGCGGAAGACGACGTGCATGGGTCAGTTCCACTGCCTTGAGGGTCGTTTGGAAGCCGGGAGGGCTGCGCCCGGCCTCGGGTGGGTGCGAAGCGCCCTCCCGTTTTGCCGGAGGCAAACCTCCGGTTTGACGGGGAGGCCGGGCGCGGCCCGGCCTATCGGCCGGGCCAGGCATGTCAGTATGCGCTGCGCCCGCATCAGGTTTACGCCCCCAGTTCGGCGCGGATCGCCTGCTCGTCGATGTCGTGATGCTCGGCGATCACCACCAGCTGGGTCTTGCGCGGCTGCGCCCCCCATGGCTGGTCGTACTGCGCGCGCAGGCGTTCGCCCACAGCCTGAACCAGCATCCGCATCGGCTTCCCCTCCACCGCGACATAGCCTTTGACGCGCAGGATGTTACGTTCGCGGGCCAGCTTCACGATGGCATCCTGCAGCGCCTGCGGGTCGGAGACTTCGCCCATTTCGACCACGATGCTCTCGAAATCGTCATGCTCGTGGTCGTGGTGGCCGTCGTGGTGGCTGGGGCGGGCCTCCAGATCGTCTTCGGCGGCGGCGCCCAGGCCCAGGATGATGCGCGGGTCGATGACGCCTTCGCTCATCGGCAGGATCGGCAGCTTGCGCGGCGCCTCGGCCTCGATCACGGCGCGGGCTTTCTCCACCCCCTCATCGCCGGCCAGGTCGGCTTTGGACAGAAGCACGATGTCGGCACAGGAGATCTGGTCTTCGAACACCTCGGACAGCGGGGTTTCGTGGTCGATGCTGTCATCGGCCTCGCGCTGGGCCTGCACGGCGTCGAGATCAGGGGCGAACTGGCCCTTGGCGACGGCCTCGGCATCGGCGAGCGCAATCACCCCGTCGACGGTGATGCGCGAGCGGATCGCGGGCCAGTCGAAGGCCTTCAGCAGCGGCTTCGGCAGCGCCAGGCCCGAGGTCTCGATCACGATGTGGTCGGGCTGCTCGGGCAGGGCCATCAGCTGCTCGATGGTAGGGATGAAATCATCCGCCACGGTGCAGCAGATGCAGCCGTTGGCGAGCTCCATGATGTTCTCCGCCGGGCAGTTTTCATCGGCGCAGGACTTCAGGATGTCGCCGTCCACTCCGGCGGTGCCGAACTCGTTCACCACCACGGCCAGGCGCTTGCCCTGCGGGTTCTGCATCAGGTGGCGGATCAGCGTGGTTTTGCCCGCGCCAAGGAAGCCGGTGATGATGGTGACAGGGATCTTGTTGAGATCGCTCATGATTACTCCTCGGAAGGGAAGCCGGCCGGCGGGATGCGGGCGACAGATTGTTTGCGGAAAGCGGCGGGGCGCTCGCGCCAGGGCACGAGACCGTCAGCAGTAGCGGCATAGGCGGCGGCACCTTCGAGGATCTCGCCCACGTGCTGGTCCGGGTCCATGTCGCCGTAGATGTAGCTCCAGCGTTCCTCGCCGCCGGTGAGCGCCACCGAGCAGCCGCGCGAACAGGCCGACAGGCACTTCACGCCGCGCACGGTCACGCCCTCGGGGATGCCTGCTTCCTTGAGGGCTGCAAGCAGGATGCTGCCGGGGCGCGGCGCCTCGGGATCTGTGCCCTCGCGGCGGCAGGTCAGGCAAACGGTCAGGGTCACCGGGTCTTGCGGGCTGGCGGGGTCTGCCGCCTGATCATCAGCCATCTCGTGCGTCTCCTGTCGCGGCAGGCAGGCGGGGACGGCCAGAAAGGGGCGCACGGGTGCAGGCCCCTCAACCGGTCGCGGCACACCCCGTCCGCCCGTTGAATTCACGTCGCTGGCAGGTCTCCCGGCTTACGGATCCCAGAGCCGGTTGGCCCTGACGGTCATCCTGCCTTCCCGGCGCGCAGATGCGCGGCCAGTGGCATGGCAACCTCTCCGGTCACGGTCGCGGGGGCGGCTGTTCTTGAGCCCTCCCCCAAATTCATGGGGGCCGGGCCTTCACATTCCCTCTTCGCCTGCGGTTGCAGGAACCAGCAAAACCCCCTTGCGCTATCGCGGGCTTCTTTGTCAAGACATGGGTAAACCAGCAGGAGGCCCCCCGTGAGTGAAAAGTCTGAAACCGGCATTTCGGAGCAAGAAGCCGCCCGCCACGCGTCGAAGATGGCGAAGAAGAAGGCTGCGCGCGACCGGATGATGAAAACAAAGGAGGGCGAGAAGGGGCTGATCATCGTCAACACCGGCCCGGGCAAGGGCAAATCGTCCTCCGGTTTCGGCATGATCATGCGCTGTATCGCCCACAAGATGCCTTGTGCCGTGGTGCAGTTCATCAAGGGCGCCTGGGCCACCGGGGAGCGGACGCTGATCGAGGAGAACTTCGGCGATCTCTGCCAGTTCTACGCGATGGGCGAGGGCTTTACCTGGGAGACCCAGGACAAGGCCCGCGACATCGCTGCCGCGCAGAAGGGATGGGAGAAGGCCAAGGAGATGATTCTGGATGAGCGCAACGCAATGGTGCTCTTGGATGAAATCAACATCGCGCTGCGCTATGAATACCTCGATTTGCAGGAGGTGCTGGAGTTCCTGGTGGAGCACAAGCCGCCGATGACCCATGTGGTGCTGACGGGCCGCAACGCCAAAGAGGAGCTGATTGAGGTCGCCGACCTGGTGACCGAGATGGGCCAGGTGAAGCACCCGTTCCGCGCAGGCATCAAAGCGCAGAAGGGCGTCGAGTTCTGAGGATTTCGCGGCCGTTTTCTCCGGAGGCTCCGGCAGGCGGCATAAGCTCGGACGCGGCGCCAGGCCTTGAAACGTTCCGGCTTGGGGTATCTCGGCTTGCGTTGAAATCACCGGCTTGAGGTTTTGCGCTTTGCTTCGCAAATCGCGGGGGGCGGGGGCGGCGCCTGCGGCGCCGCCCCCGCCCGGCCCAACGCTTTCCGGGGCGCCGCGAGGCGCATCGCGGAAGGGGCGGGAGTGCTTCCGGTTCGTTCGGCACCTAAGGTCAGAAATGCTGCCCCGTTGTTTCGCGTGCGAAACATCGGGGCAGGCGGGCTGATACTTTTTGTAGGCGCTGCAGTGCCTGCGGGCGCGGATATCTGGGGCGGGGCAACGCGGGCAGGTGATATACCGGTCTGCCGGGCGCCAGCGGGCGGCAGGCGGTCCGGCACGGACCCGGCTTTGCCGAAACGGTGGAAGAGGAATAAAAGGGTGGAAGAGGAATAGAAGCCGCGCATCGCAGGCGCGCGCGGGGGCGGTCCATCGGGTTCTGGCTGCCAGTTTATCCCAGCCAAATCCGCACGCCCTTTCGAGGAACCGCTTTGCCGCAGCCAAACCGCCGCCGCGTGCGAGCGCGCCGGCGATGCGCGGCGGCCTCCGGCCTTGTTCCGCGCGTACCGGTGCTCAATGCCTGGCCTGCCCTTGATGGGGGCAACTGGGCGGGGAGAAACCGCGCGCCCGGCTGAAGGCCGGGGAGCGTGCGTCCGTGATACGCAGCCGGTGTTTCGCACCGGACCGAAGCCGCGCGCACCCTGCGCCTCAAGCCGCCAGCTGCGCGGCCTTGCCCTCGACATAGGCATCCACCGCCGAGCGCTGGGTCTCGTCCAGGCGCAGGCCGAGCTTGGTGCGGCGCCACAGGTAGTCGTCGCCGCTCCGCACCCATTCCCTCTGCACCGCCCAGTCCAGCTCGCGCGCGGTGATGGTGGCGCCGAAGTCCTGGCCCAGGTCCGCGGCCTCCCTGGCGTCGCCCAGCACCTGCCAGGCCTCGGTGCCGTAGGCGCGGATCATCCGGCCGGCCCAGTAGGGGGTGAGGAAGGGGTAGTCGGCCGCGAGCTTCTGCGTCAGCGTCTCGACCTCCGTCACCGCGAAATCGCCGCCCGGCAAGGCCACGCCCGTGGTCCAATTGCCCGGGATCTGCGGGAAGACCTCGCCGATCTTGGCAAGCGCGGCCTCGGCCAGTTTGCGGTAGGTGGTGATCTTGCCGCCGAAGACGTTCAGCAGCGGTGCTTGCGCCTTGTCCAGCGTCAGCACGTATTCGCGCGTCGCCGCAGTGGCGGAGCTGGCGCCGTCGTCATAGAGCGGGCGGACGCCGGAGTAAGTCCAGACGATATCTTCGCGCCGGACCGGCTGCTTGAAGTAGCCGGACGCGAAGTCAGCCAGGTACTGCTGCTCCTCGGGCGTGCATTCCGGGGCCGTGTCCGGGTCCGGGTGGTCGGCGTCGGTGGTGCCGATCAGGGTGAAATCGGTCTCGTAGGGAATCGCAAAGATGATCCGCCCGTCCGTTCCCTGGAAGAAATAGCAGCGGCCGTGGTCGAAGAGCTTGGGCACCACGATATGGCTGCCGCGCACCAGGCGGACGTTCTCGCGGCTGTTCTGGCCGAGCTTCTGGCGCAAGACATCGGCCACCCAGGGGCCGCCTGCGTTGACCAGCATCCTGGCGCGGCGCTCGAAGGTCTCGCCGGTGGCGCGGTTCTTCAGATGGATCACCCAGTGATCGGATTTGCGCTCGGCGCTTGTAACTTCGGTGCGGGTCAGGATCTCGGCGCCGCGGGCTTCGGCGTCGCGGGCGTTCAGCACTACGAGGCGGGCATCCTCGATCCAGCAGTCGGAGTATTCGAACGCGGTCTGGAACTTGTCCTGCAAGGGCGCACCCGCGGGGTCGGTGCGCAGATCCAGCTTGGCGGTGCCGGGCAGGATGCCGCGCTTGCCGAGACTGTCGTAGAGAAACAGGCCGACGCGGATCAGCCAGGACGGGCGGCGCCCCTTCATCCAAGGCATGAAGGTGGTGAGCAGCTTAGACGTCGGCGTATCGCTATCAAAGCGCATGTCCTTGTGGAAGGGCAGAACGAAGCGCATCGGCCAGGAAATGTGGGGCATCGCCTTGAGGAGGACCTCGCGCTCGATCAGGGCCTCGCGGACCAGGCGGAACTCGAAATATTCCAGGTAGCGCAACCCGCCGTGGAACAGCTTGGTGGAGGCCGAGGATGTGGCAGAGGCGAGATCGTTCATTTCCGCGAGGCTCACCGACAGACCGCGGCCGGCGGCGTCGCGGGCGATGCCGCAGCCGTTGATGCCGCCGCCGATAATGAAGAGATCCGTGAGCTGGGTGTCGTCAGGCATTTTCGCTGCTTTCGTTTTGGCTGGCGGTTTCGGGGGCGGTGGTTTCGGGCGAAGCGGTGACGATTCGGGTGCCTGCGGCGCGCGCCGCGGCGGCAAACTCCTGCGGCACCGGGCGGTCGGTGATCATCACGTCGAGATCGCAGACGTCGCAGATGCGCACCGGGGCGGAGCGGGTGAACTTGCTGCCGTCGCAGACCAGCACTTTCTGCCGCGCGTTCTTCAGGATCGCGCGGGCGACGGAAACTTCGCGGGCGTCATGGTCCAGCACCGCGCCGTCGGCATCCAGGGCAGAGGCACCGATGACGGCGAAGTCGACCTTGTAGCGGGAGATGAACTCCACCGCGTCCTCGCCCACCACGGCGCCGTCGCTTTGCCGCACAGTGCCGCCTGCGAGAATCAGCTCCTGCGGCTGGCCGCCCAGCATCATGTTGATGATGTTGATATTGTTGGAGATTACCGTGAGGCCCCGGTGGCCCGAAAGCGCGCGGGCGACCTGCTCGGTCGAGGTGCCGATGTTGAGGGTGAGCGAGCAGTTGTCGGGGATCAGCTCTGCCGCGGCCAAAGCCATTGCCTGTTTCGCTGCGGCGTTCAGCTTGCGGCGGTCGGCGTAGCCCTGGCTTGCGGCGGAGGAGAGCCGCACGGCGCCGCCGTGCACGCGGGAAAGCACGCCGCGGGCGGACAGGTCGCGCAGGTCGGCGCGCACCGTCTGGAGCGAGACGCCGAAGCGGCGGGCGAGCTCCTCCACCTCGACCCGGTCGTGCCGGTCGAGGAGCGAGACGATTTCGTTTTGGCGGCGTGTGGCGTCCATTTACTTTCCTTTCGCCGCCGATCACTAGCGTATCGCGTTCGATATGTCACGGGGCGTTTTCGTTTGGCGGCTAGGCCATATTTTTGCCGCCAGCGCGGAACAAGGCCGAAGGCCGCCGCGCATCGCCGGCGCGCCCCCTCGCGGCGGCGATTTGGCTGCTGCTTGGCGGTCCCTTTATGGGGCCTACGGACTTTGCGGACATGAACTGCCAATCATGCCAGTCGGGATCGCCCCCGCGCGCGCCAGCGAAGCGCGGCTTGCGGAGGCTCTGATGCCCGGGTTTTCCGTGTCGATCACGGCGGCAAGCGTGCGGAGGATTTGCCGCGTCGATCGGGCCAGAAGGCGAAGGCGCGGGGCAGAAAGCAAAAAGTGGTGGTTAGTCAGAGGCTTTCGAGGAAGGCGATCAGCGCGGCGCGGTCCTCGGGCGCGGCGCCCACGACGCGGGACTTTGCCGCCTCCGCCTCGCCGCCGTGCCAGAGGATGGCTTCCAGCAGGCTGCGGGCGCGGCCGTCGTGCAGATAGGTGGCGCGGGGCGAGACCTGCTGTGTGAGGCCGATTCCCCAAAGCGGCGCGGTGCGCCATTCGCGGCCCGTGGCGCGGCCCTCGGGGCGGCCGTCGGCGAGCCCTTCGCCCATGTCGTGAAGCAGCATGTCGCTGTAGGGCCAGATCAGCTGGAAGGAGTGCTCGGGCCGGTCCGCGAGCCGGTGGGTCACGAATTTCGGCACGTGGCAGGACGCGCAGCCGCTGGCGTAGAACACCTGCTTGCCGCGCAGCGCCTCTTTGGCCCCGGCGCCGCGGCGTGCGGGCACCGCGAGGTTGCGGGCGTAGAAGGTGACGAGATCCATGTTGGGCTGGTCTATCTCGGTCCCGCGCGCGTCGCCGCCGCCGTGCGCTGCGGCCCGGCAGGCGGCCTGGGCGGCGGTGCAGCCGCCCGCGTGGCCGGGGAACAGCGGAGTGGAGATGCCGATGTCGCCGGAGAAGGCGGCTGCGGATTGCTCGTGCACCGTGGGCATCCCTGCCTTGTAACCGAAGCGGCCCAGCATGATCTGGCCGAACTCGCGCGACCAGACCAGGCTGGCGCGGCCGGAGATGCCGTCGCCGTCCATATCTTCGGGGTCGGCGTGGGCTAGGATGTCTGCGGCGGGGATTGCCTCCAGAAGGCCGAGGCCGATCATCGGCGGCGCCATCCTGGGCGACAGCATCGCCTGCGGGTTCAAGGGGCCGTAGCCGAGGTCCGTGGCGGCATAAGTGGGGCGACGCAGGGTGGCGGTTTCGCCGCCGGCAAGCGGCACCTCGAATTCGTCATAGGTCACTTGCAGGCGGTATTCCGGGGCCACTCCGGGGGCGGAGAAATCTTGCATCTGGCCGCCGTAGGCCGGCTCCGGCGCGGTGCCGATGTAGTCCTTTATTGCGCTGAGCTCTTCCGGTACCTGGCCGGGGACGGAGACCCGCAGGAACATCGTGGAGGCAGCGTAATCGGGCTGCTCCGGCACGTGGCCGCGGCCGTCCTTCAGGTGGCAGCGCTGGCAGGAACGCGCATTGTAAAGCGGGCCGAGCCCGTCCGAGGCCAGGGTCGAGGCCGGGGAGAACACCCAGACCTTCTTGAACAGCCCGTTGCCAAGGTGGAAGGCAAGCTCCTGCTCGAAGCTGAGGTTGGCAGAGGGCAGGGAGAACGCCTCGGTATCCTTGCGGGCGCGCACGGTCGCGGCTCCGGCGGAGAGCGTCTCGAACCGCTCGGGTGCGGTGAAGTCCTGTGCGGCCGCGGTCACGGCGCGGATGCGGGCGCGTTCAGCGGTCGTGCGGGGCAACGCGGAGAGGTGAGGGTCTGAGACCGGAATGCCGGCGGCGGTGGCAGCGGGCTCGGGCGCGGAGGGTGTCGCGGCGTCGGGGGCGGCGGGTTCCGAGGCGGCAGGGGGGCAGGCGGCGGCCGCGAATACGGCCGCCAGGGCGGCGCTAGCCGCCGGCCTCTTCCATCTTGGTCGCGTTGAGCTGGGCATAGTTTTCCGCACCGATCCGGTCGTGCAGCTCGAGCTGCGTTTCGAGGAAGTCGATGTGGCCCTCTTCGTCCTTCATCAGCTCCTCGAACAGTTTCATCGAGACGTAGTCGCCGGCGCTGTGACAGGCATCACGGGCCTCCTTGTAGAGGTCACGGGCCTCGCGTTCGGCGGCCAGGTCGCATTCCAGGGTTTCCTTGGGCGTCTGCCCGATCCGCAGCGGGTCGAGCTTTTGCAGGTTCGGGTGGCCTTCCAGAAACAAAATCCGTTCAATCAATTTGTCCGCGTGCTCCATCTCCTCGATGCTTTCTTCGCGGCTTTTCTTGGCCATGCTTCCGAGGCCCCAGTCCTCCTGCATGCGGTAATGCAGCCAGTACTGGCTGACGGCCGTCAGCTCGTGGCGCAGGGCCTTGTTAAGGTAGTCGATGATTTTGGTGTCGCCCTTCATGAACTTCCTCCCGAATGTGGCCTGCGCGCAAATTCCGAAGGTGCGCAGGCACTTCCAGACTAGCGCTGGTGCGCATCGTGTCGAGGAAAAGGGGCATGCAGCCGCCGCAGTCGGCGGTCTTGCCCAGGGCGTGGTAGATCTTGCCGGGGGTAATAATCGTTGCCGGGTCTGCACTTCGCATCCAGTCGATCGCGGCGAGGATGTCGTGGTCCGAGATGTTGGTGCAGTGGCAGACGATCATGTCGCGGCGTCCTTACAGGGCGGCCCGGCGGGCAAGTGATTCCGTTGGTTAATCATATCTGACAGTTTTGCTGAGGTTTCAAGGGTGATCCAGAGTGTTTTGCTTTGGTATGGCGCGGCAGTTGGTCCCGGGCCCCGGCTGCGGGGGGATGGGGGGCTTCCGGAGCCCGGGGGGGGCGACGGCGCTTACTCGAATACCGCGCCCGGATTATCGAGGCTGTCGGAGCCTTCAATGCCGACCCCCTCCAGCTTCAGGGCCGCCACAACCTGTTCCAGCGTGCGGGTCTGGGCAATGAGCCCGTTGACGCCCGCCATAATCAGTTTTTCGCCCGCGTCATTACCCGGCGCCAGCATCTGATCGTAAGAGAAGCCGGCCTCAGCCGCGGTTTTGATACTGCCGAGCGCGCGCATGGTCTCCGACAGCTTGCCCTGCATCTGCGCGTCCAGCGCGGGGTCTGCGGCAGTGACCAGATCGCTCAGCGCCGGACCGGAGATTATTTCTCCGTTCAGCCGCACGTATTTGCCGAGGTAGACGTTCTGCACGCCCAAGCCGTTGTAGTAATGGCTGTTGTGGGTGTTGTCGGAGAAGCAGTCGTGCTCCTCCTCGGGGTCGTTCAGCATCAGGCCGAGACGCATGCGCTCGCCCGCCTGCTCGCCGTAGGAGAGCGAGCCCATGCCGGTGATGACCGCGGACAGCCCTGCGTCCGCGTCCGCCATCAGGGTGGCGCGGGCCGCGCCGCCGCCGGCCCATTGCGCGGCCATCCATTCGAGGTCGCTGACCAAAAGGTCCGTCGCGGCCTTCAGGTATCCGGCGCGGCGGGCGCAGCTGCCGCCGGTGCAGCCGCTGCCTTGCGCATAGTCGGTCCAGGGACGGCTGCCTGCGCCGTGTTCCGTGCCGTTCAGATCCTGACCCCAGAGCAGAAATTCAATGGCGTGGTAGCCGGTGGCAACGTTGGCCTCGATGCCGCCGGCCTCGTGGAGGGTGTTTTCGAGGAGCGCGGGGGTGATCTCTGAGGCGTCGATCTGCTGGCCGGAGAGTTCGAAGACCGGGTTTGCGATGACGTTGAGAGTGGCTTGCGCGTTTTCACTGCGCGTACCGCCGTAGGAGGCATCGACGTAATCGATCAGCCCTTCGTCCAGCGGCCAGGCGTTCACCTTGCCTTCCCAGTCATCGACGATGGCGTTGCCGAAGCGGAAGACTTCGGACTGCTGGTAGGGCACGCGGGCGGCGATCCAGGCTGCGCGGGCTGCGGTGAGGTTTTCGGCGGAGGGGGCGGCGATCAGCGCCTCGACGGCGGACTGCAGACGCTGCGCGGCGGTGAGGCTGTCCTGGTAGGCGGCTTCGGCGATGTTTGCGTAGGTGGCCAGAACCTCGGGTTTGCTGGCGGGCTGTGCGGCAAGGGCCGGGACGGCGAGGGTGAGCGCGGCAAGCGCGGTGCCTGCGCGGAAAAGCGGTTTCATAAAGTATGTCCTGATAACAGAGGTTTTGGAGGTGATTTCAGTGCAGGGTGCGGGCGAGCGGCACCGCGGCCTGCTGGAGCGGCGGCAGGGGCTGGTGCAGGAGATCGGCGTAATGTGCCGCAAGCTCCGCCAGCGCGGGGGCCTCCGCCGGGCGCACGATCAGCGCGGCGAGCAGCCGGGCGTCATCCTCCGCGCCCTCGGCGGCGGCGGCCACGAGGTTGGCAAAACAGGCCTCGTCTGCGCCGAGGCAGACGCAGGTGAGCCCGTGGCGCACCAGCGGGCGGCGGCCATGGGTGGCGCAGAAGTTGCAAAGCGTGCCGAAGGTTTCAAAGGCGGCTTGCCCGGCGGCTGGGCCGAGGGTGTCCTCGAAGTCCGCGCGCAGCTGCGCCCGCGCATCCGGGCCGGAGAACCAGTGGCGGAAGTTCACCACTGCGCCGGCCTCCAGCGGCGGCAGGGAGCCGAGCTGGCCGACCGCCGCGCCGCCACGGGGCTGAGGGCTTGCGCGGCTCATTTGGTCAGGATCAGCTTGCCGGCGCGGGTGATGCGCAGCGAGTAGATCTGGCCGTTGAGCAGGATGCGGGCCTGCACACCGCCGCGGGTCAGCTCCTCGGCGTGGTAGGTCGGGTAGACCTCGGCGGCAGCCGGGGCTGCGGCGGCGGCCGAGGGGGCGGGGGAAATCTGGTTCATGGGAGTAAACTGATTCATGACGGGCATCCGTTGCTGAATTCCGCCCGGTCCAGAAGCCAATCCAGACAGAAGCCGGACAGCACCCCGGAGGCCGCGAACACCCCGCGCCAGAGCTGGCGGGCGTCTTCAGGGTCCTGGGGGGCATGCTTGGGGCCGCGCGGGCGGCGGGAGTGGTCCGGCATGGGGCGATCTCGGTTTGTTTGCACAATTCGGGCTCGCCTGACGCGGAGCAGGCTGGCTGGAATGGGATTATTCCTGATCGGTTTGCTCGGGAATGTCAATCCGAGTTTTTTAGTCGGAATTAAATTTTTTTGCGGGAGGCTTCCGCGGAGCGGTGAGCCGCGCATTGCCGGCGCGCGCGGTGGCGATCCGAATGGGAGTGGCTGGCAGTTTATGTCTGCCAAGTCCGTAGGCCCTATCGAGGGAGCACCAAGCCGCAGCCAAACCGCCGCCGCGTGGGGGCGCGCCGGCGATGCGCGGCGGCCTGTCGGCCTGGTCCCGCGCTGGGAAGCGGTGGTGAGGGCGGATGCCTCCGGCGGGAGTATTTGGGGAAAGATGATAGGGGCGGGGGAGGTCAGCGGCCGGGGGTTTGCCCGGGAGGGGCGGGCACGGGATGTGAAAAGGCCGCCCCGGAGGGCGGCCCTTCATGTCAGCTGCGGGTGCCGGAGAAGCGGGACTGCCAGTCCTCGCGCTGCTCGTCGGTGATCTTGGCAAAGAGCACCTCAGGCACGGTGAAGCCGTGGCCTGCGGGCAGGGCAGAGAGCGCAGCCGCCACATCCTCCGGCCAGCTGCGGTCGTCAGAGTTCAGCGCCTCCATCAGCCGGTCGGCCGCGTGCGGGATGAAGGGGGCCGACAGCACCGCGTAGAGGCGGATCAGGTTGAGGCCGAGGCGGACCTGGGCGGCGGCGCGCTCGGGGTCTTCCTTGAACACCGACCAGGGGGCAGCGCTTTGCAGGTATTCGTTGCCGGCCACCCAGATCGCCCGCAGTTCCTGTGCCGATTTGCGGACCTCCATCGCCTCCATGTGCTTTTGATAGGCATGGATGCGGGTGGAGAGTTCCGCAATGAGGTTCTGCTCCTGCGGCCCGTATTCGCCGCCTGCGGGCACCTCTTCGCCGAACTTGGAGCGGCAGAACTTGGTGATGCGGGAGACGAAGTTGCCGAGCACGTCGGCGAGGTCCTTGTTCACCGACTGCTGGAAGTTCTCCCAAGTGAACTCGGAATCGCTGCTTTCCGGCGCGTGGCTCAGCAGCCACCAGCGCCAGTAGTCTGCGGGCAGGATCTCCAGCGCCTGGTCCATGAAGACGCCGCGGCCCTGTGAGGTGGAGAACTGGCCGCCGTCGTAGTTCAGGTAGTTGAACGATTTCAGGTGGTCGACCATCTTCCAGGGCTCGCCCGAGCCGAGGATCGTCGCCGGGAAGGACAGCGTGTGGAAGGGCACGTTGTCCTTGCCCATGAACTGCACGTAGCGCACGTCTTCGGCGCCTTTGTCGGTGCGCCACCAGCTTTGCCATTCGTCCTCGGACTTGCCGTTGGCCTCGGCCCATTCGGCGGCGCAGGCGATGTATTCGATCGGCGCGTCGAACCAGACGTAGAAAACCTTGCCCTCCATGCCCGGCCAGTCCTCGCTACCCTTCTTCACCGCGATGCCCCAGTCGAGATCACGGGTGATGCCGCGGTCCTGCAGCCCGTCGCCGTCGTGCAGCCACTTCTTGGCGATCGAGGTGGTGAGCACCGGCCAGTCGGTCTTGGTGTCGATCCAGGCGTCGAGCTGATCGCGCATCGCGGACTGGCGCAGGAACAGGTGCTTGGTCTCGCGCACTTCCAGGTCGGTGGAGCCGGAGATCGCCGAGCGCGGGTTGATCAAATCCGTCGGGTCGAGCTGCTTGGTGCATTCCTCGCACTGGTCGCCGCGGGCGCGCTCGTAGCCGCAGTTGGGGCAGGTGCCCTCGATATAGCGGTCAGGCAGGAAGCGGCCGTCGACGTTGGAATAGACCTGCTTCTCGGTCACTTCCTCGATCAGCCCGGCCTCGGCCAGCTTGCCCGCGAAATGCTGGGTCAGCGCGTGGTTCTGCGGGCTGGAGGAGCGGCCGAAATGATCGAAGCTGAGACCGAAGCCGCGGGCGATCGCGGATTGCACCCCGTGCATCTCGGCGCAGTACTCGGCCACAGGCTTGTCCGCCTTGGCGGCGGCGAGTTCGGCGGGGGTGCCGTGCTCGTCGGTGGCGCAGAGGAACATCACCTCGTGGCCGCGGCCGCGCTGGAAGCGGGCATAGAGATCCGCGGGCAGCTGGCTGCCGATCAGGTTGCCGAGGTGCTTGATCCCGTTGATGTAGGGAAGCGCCGATGTAATCAGAATGCGTGCCATGCCATCCATCCAGGTGAACTGTCAGCCGCCCGTCTAGCGCATGCGGCGGGGCGCGGAAACCCCCGGGCGGGCTTCGCACGGCAATTTACGGCGGCCCTGCCCGCGCCGGGCTAGCGGTTTTCGCGGGCGCGTTTCAGCAGGCGGCCGATGGTGAAGGAAGTGCGCGGGGCGTAGACGTAATGAGTGCGCGCCTCGGGCGCCGGCCGGGCGCGCATGCGGCCGAGGCCGAAAACGATCAGCAGCACATGGCCCAGTGCGACGAAGGCAAACAGCGCGCCCGGCCCGTAGGCGTCGATGAGCGCCGAGGAGACGTAGGGCGAAGCGATGGCGCCGAGCGCGTACCAGAACATCAGCGCAGCGGCGAGCTCGACCCGTTCCGGCGAGGAGGCAAAGTCGTTGGCATGGGCGGCGGAGACCGAGAAGATCGGGAAGGTGGTGACCCCGAAGAAGCTGGCCGCGAGCATCACCCCCAGCATGCCGGTGCCGCTTGCAGCAATGGTGACGGTGCAGCTGACGATAGCGGCGGCGGAGAGCCAGATCAGCACCCAGCGGCGGTCGTATTTGTCGGCAAGCCAGCCCATCGGGTATTGCGCCAGCGCGCCGCCCAGAACGTAGGCGGCGAGGAAGAAGGCGATCTGGCCGATTTCCAGCCCGACCTCCTGGCCGTAGACCGGACCGACCATGCGGAAGGACGCCGAGCTGAGCGCCGAGACGATCACCCCGGCCACCGCCAGCGGTGAGCAGCGCCAGGCCAGTTTCGGGCGCAGCCGCGGCGCCTCGGGGGTTTCCGGCTGGTTCGCCTTGGTCAGTGTCAGCGGCAGCAGCGCCGCGCAGCAGAGAATCGCCAGCAGGTTGTAGGAGACGTAATAAGCGGGCGGCAGCACCGCGATGATCAGCTGCGCGCTGAGCGAGGCGCTCATGTCGGCGATCCGGTAGGTGCCGGTGGCGCGGCCGCGGGTGGCGTTAGTGACCTTGGCGTTGAGCCAGGCCTCGATCACCGTGTAGCAGCCCGCAACGCAGGTGCCGGAGGCGATCCGCAGCAGCGCCCAGACATAGGGGTTCTCCGACAGCGTATGGCCGAGGATGCCCATCGCGCCAAGCGCGGTGCAGACGGCGAAGGCACGGGCGTGGCCGACGTCTCCCATCAGCCGCGGCGCCCACCAGCAGCCGATGAAGAAGCCGAAGAAATGCGCCGAGCCGAGGAGGCCGATCTGCTCCTTGCTGAAGCCGAGCGTGAGGCCGGAGATGGCATCGAGCGGGCCGACGCCTCCGGTGGAGAGCTGCAGCAGGATGACGGACAGGAACAGGGCGGCGAAGGAGATGATCAGGCGCATGACGCGCCGACCATGGCAGCCTCGCGGGGCAATGCCACCCCGGCAGCGTCCCGGGGGTGTCGGTTTCGGGCCGTCTGCGGGTTTTTTGGCGCGCGTGTTGCGGGTGGCTATCGGGGCAAAGGCGCGGGCGGCTCAGCCTGCGGCCAGCAGCCGGGCGCGGATATCCAGGCCGACGCGGTCGCCTACCAGATCCGGGTAGCCGCTGGCGCCGAAGGCCGCCCGGCTCAGCGCGCCGGAGAGGCGGATGTCGAGCAGAGCAAGGTCGGTGGGCGCGCTGCCGGGCGGGCGGTAGAGCGCCGCGGCGAGGCTCAGCGGCCGGGTCACCCCGCGCAGGGTGAGCAGCCCATGAAGCCGCGCCCCGCCCGAGAGCCGCCCGCCCGGCCCGAGCTGCACGCGCAGGGTCACATAGCGGATATTGGGAAAGTGCGCCGCATCAAGCACCTGCGGGCTGCGCAGGGCCTCGGTAGCGAAGCTGATCCCGGTGCGGGCCTGGTTCGCGGCGAGGGTGACGTCGGCGCGGCTCTGTGTAAGGTCCTGCGCGTCGATGCTGATGCGGGCGGCGGTGATTGGAATGCTGCCGCGCTGCGCCACGCCGTTGAGGGTGAAGATGAAGCCCGCACTGGTCGCCGCAGGGTCGAGCCGGTAGGGCCGCGGCGCCGCCTTGAGCGCGGGCGCGGGAAGGGCCGCCGCGGCGAGGGCGGCGGCGAAGGCGGCGGCGGCCTGCTTCAGAACCCTCCTGCGGCGGAGCATTGACGGCTTTCCTTTGCTGGGGCGGGCGCGGGCTTTGAACCTAGCGCGAAAGTGCTGCGCGGCAGATCACGTTGCCGCGGGCATTCGTGAGCAGGCGGCGCGCTGCCCCCGGTTGCGCCGGGCGCCGGGCGGGCGCCCGGCGCGGGCAGCTTGCAGACCGTGGGGCGGAGGCTTGGCGGGGGGCAGCTTGCGGGCGGTTTGCAGCCGGCCTGGAGTCCGCCAGCTCCAGCGCCAGCGTGGTCCGCGGGCGCGGCAGGGCTGGGTTCAATGCGCCGGGCTGGCGGAGTGCCGGGCTCGCGGGAGGACCGCTTGCGGGTCCGCCTCTGCGAGGGCGGGGACCGGGGCGGCGAGCAGCGGGGCGCCGGGGGCGGCCTGGCGGATCTGCCAGCGGCGCGGCGGGCTGGTGCGGGCGCGCAGGCATTGCAGCTGCCACTGCCGCGGCTGGGCCCATCCCGGGGCGGGTGCGGGGGAGGGGGCGTCCGGAACCACTGCGTGAGCCTCGCGGGGGGCGGCTCCGGGGGCATCTGCCCGCGCAGGGGCGCCAGCGGTCCGGGACACGGCTGCCGGATGGGCCGGGGCCAGGTGCCAGCGGCTTTCGATGCCGCGGGCGCCGCCCTCGCCCGGGGTGAGCAGCAGCCCCAGCGGCAGGCGCGGCGTGCGCCCGGCGTTTGCGCCGGCGCTTTCAGCGGCCAGGTGCAGGCGCCGCACCGGGGTCATCCCGGGCGGCTCGGGCAGCTCGGCCACCACCAGCGGCGCGGCGCCGCTGCGCAGGGCTTCCTCCATGCTCCACAAGAGATCCTCGGGCCGGGCGGCCTGCACGAAAAGAAAGCGGCCGGGGCCCGTGCACTCGGCCATGCCGTCGGGGTTCAGCCGGGTGCGGCTCCAGGCCGGGGCGATCCACAGCACCGGGCCTTGCACCGCGGCTGCGAGCCAGAGCGCAAAGCGGTGGCGGGCGGGGCCGCAGGCCTCATGCGCGCGGCCCTGCGCGAGCGTCACGCCTTTCAGCGGGGAGAGCTGCGGGCGGGCATGGCGGCTGCAAGCGGGGAACAGGTGAGTCGGCATGGGGGCATGATACGATGTTCTGCAATTGTTCTCAACCGCGGGCTGCGGGGGGGGAGGCGGCAGGGCCGGAGCGGAAGAAGAGCGGAGCGCAAGAAGAGCGGGGAGAGACAGGGCACACGGAGGGGAGCGCGCGGAGCGGCAGGCGGGCGGCTCCCGCCCGGCCCGGCACCGCCGCAGGCGGCACCGCGCCGGTTGGGCCGGGCGCCGCGCTGGCGCGCGGCGCGGGGTGGCGTGGGCGGCGGGCGGAGCGGCTACCCCGGAAGCCGGGCGCGGCGGGGCGCCGGAGAGTGGCAGGGCCGCGGCCTGGGGTAGTCGGGGGGCAGACTGGGGAGAGGGGGCTGGGGGCAGTGCAAGGCGGCAGGCCGGGCGGCGTCAGCCTTTGCGCGGGGCTGCGGAGCTTCAGCCTTCGCGCGGGACCACCGGGCCGCCCTGTTTGGCCCATTCGGTAAAGCCGCCTTCCAGGTGCATCACCGGCTTCAGCCCCATCTCCATCGCCGTCCTGGCGCTGAGCGCCGAGCGCCAGGCGCTGGCGCAGTAGAAAACATAGGTCTTGTCCTGGTTGAACACCGGCTTGTGGTAGGGGCTTTCGGGGTCGATCCAGAATTCCAGCATGCCGCGCGGGCAGGAGAAGGCGCCGGGGATCATGCCGGAGCGCTGCAGTTCGCGGATGTCGCGCAGGTCGATGAAGACGTAGGCCTCGTCCTGGGCTTTCTGCAGGGCTTCGGCCACCGGCATGGCCTGCACGGTCTGGTTTGCTTCGTCGAGGAGCGCCTTCACGCCCCTGGTGATGTGTTGCGGCATTGTCCCGGTCCTCTCTGTGCAGCCGGGCGCAGGCTGCCGGGGTTTTTGCCCCGGCGCAAGCCTCGCGGCGCTGCCGGGCGGGAGTGGCTGCCTCAGTGTGAGCAGCAGGGCGACAGTGCGCCCGCGCCCCCGTGCGCAGCCCCGGCTACCACCTGTAGGGGGCCGCGGCCCCGCCCGCGGCGATCCACGCCTCGAAGCCGCCTTGCAGGTAGGAGACCTTCTGCAGGCCCATCTCCATGGCCGTCTTTGCCGCCAGCGCCGACCGCCAGCCGTTGTCGCAGTAGAAGATAAACCTCCGGTCGCTGGCAAAGATTGGCTTGTGATAGGGGCTTTCCGGGTCGATCCAGAATTCCAGCATGCCGCGGGGGCAGGAGAAGGCGCCGTCGATGGTCCCGGTCCTTTCGACTTCGCGGATGACCCGCAGGTCGATGAACTTGGTCTTCGGGCGGGCCTGCGCCGCCAGCGCATCGGCAACGGTAGTGCAGGGCACCACCGCTTCCGCTTCGGCGATCAGGTCCTTGCTGCTTTTTGTCATGGCTTTCGTCATCAGGGACTCCTCTTAACCCGCGAGGGCAGCTGGTGCAGGTGTTCTTCGGCAGCCGTAACTGTAACACGCGCAGGTAAATACACTCTGTAGCTGGAACGGGGTTTTTTGCAGGGCCCTCCCGGGCGGGGCAGCCGGTTGCACTCCCGCCGTGCCCGGGTAGTCTGCGCGCCAGACCCCTACCTCCCCGTCCCGGAAAGGACCGCGCAGATGAAGATGAACCCGCTTGGCCGCACCGGCATCATGGTCTCGGACCTGTGCCTCGGCACCATGACCTTCGGCACCCAGACCCCCGAACCGGAGGCGCATCAGCAGATCGACCGCGCGCTGGCGGCGGGGATCAACTTCCTCGACACTGCGGAAATGTACCCGGTGAACCCGGTCAGCAAGGAGACAATCGGCCGGACCGAGGAGATCATCGGCAACTGGAACGCAAAAACCGGGCGGCGCGGGGACTATGTGCTCGCGACCAAGCACTCGGGCGCGGGGCTGGAAGCGGTGCGCGATGGCGCGCCGATCACCTCCGAGACGATCGCGCCCACCATCGAGGGCTCGCTCCGGCGGCTGAAGACCGATTATATCGACCTCTACCAGTTCCACTGGCCCAACCGCGGCAGCTACATGTTCCGGCAGAACTGGAGCTATGACCCTTCGGGGCAGGACCGCGGGGCCACGCTGGCCAATATGGAGGACTGCCTGGAGGCGCTGCAGCGGCAGGTTGAGAAGGGCAGCATCCGTGCCTTCGGGCTCAGCAACGAGACCGCCTGGGGCACGGCGCAGTGGCTGCGCATTGCCGAAGAGCGGGGCTGGCCGCGGGTGGCGTCGATCCAGAACGAGTATTCGCTGCTGTGCCGGATGTTCGACACCGACCTTGCGGAGCTGAGCGTGAACGAGGATGTGGGGCTCCTGGCGTTCTCGCCGCTGGGCACCGGGCTTCTGACCGGCAAGTACGAGGGCGGCGCGGTGCCGGAGGGCTCGCGCAAGGCGATCAACCCCGAGCTCGGCGGGCGTGAAACGCCGCGGGTGCACGGGGCGGTCGCGGCCTACCTGGAAATCGCGCGGAAGCACGGCCTGGACCCGGTGCATATGGCGCTGGCCTGGTGCCGGGAGCGGCCGTTCATGGCGTCGGTGATCTTTGGCGCCACGACGCTGGCGCAGCTGGAGCATGCGCTGGGCGCGGCGGAGCTGAGCCTGAGCGCGGAACTGCGCGAGGAGCTGGACGCGGCGCACAAAGCGCATCCGATGCCCTACTGAAGGGAGTACCGGGGCGGGGGCGGCACACGCCCCCGGGCGCTCTGTGGCGTCCGCGGGGAGACGCTCTGCCGGGTGGTTCCCGCGCCTGCAGCTGCACCGGCTGCCCCCGAGCACCGCTTGGCGGCCTGCGGCGGCACGGGAGAGGCCGCCACGGCATCGGAGCCGCCGAGGATGTTTCCGATTGTAAATTAGGAGCCTGCGAAGCCGGGCCGGAGGCGTTTGGCTGGCGTTGCAGACGGTCCATGAAGCGGATCAGGCGGCCCGGGATTTGCCGGGCCGCCTGCCAGCGGGTGGGCGCGGGCGCAGGCGGCCGGCACCCGCGCTGACTGGGCCTTCCGGGCGGCAGTCCGCGCCTTGTCCTTCTCGCCTGCGGCTCTCAGTGCGCTGGCGAACGCGGGTAGGGCTGCCCTGCGGCGGTACCGCTGCCGGTACGGCCGTAGGCGCCTGCACCCTCGCGGCTCTGGCGCAGCTCGCGGGCCGAGGTGCCATGCGCGGTGCGGAAGGCGCGGGCGAAGCTTGACTGCGAAGTGAAGCCGGTCGCCATCGCCACCTCCATCAGCGGCAGGTCGGTATCGGTCACGAGGCGCCGCGCCTCAGCCAGGCGCAGCTGCAGGTAGTGGTCCTGCGGCGTGGTATTGAGTCGCAGGCGGAACTGCTGCTGCAAGCTGCGCGGGCTGGTGCCGAGGCGCTCGGCAATTTCGGCAAGCGGCATCGGCTCGTCCAGCGAGGCCTCCATCAGCGCGTTGGCCTTGGCCGTCAGGGCAGTGTGCTTCTGGCCGCCAAGACGGCTTTGCGGCCGGGTCCCGGCGGTGAGCCCGTCGTAGAGGAAGAGACCCGCCACACGGGCGGCAAAGCCGGCCCCGTGGCGGGCGGCGATGATGTGCAGCATCATCTCGATCGCGGGGGTGGCGCCGCCGGAGGTGAGACGGCCTTCCGAGACGGTGAAGCGGTCGTTGCGGCAGTCGACCTCGGGGAAGCGGGCGGCGAAGTTTTCCAGATCCTCCCAATGGGTGGTGGCGGCGTGGCCGTCGAGCAGACCGGCCTCCGCCAGGAGCCACGGGCCGCCGTCGATCCCCGCAAGCGTGGCGCCGGTGGCAGCGATGCGGCGCAGGCCGGCCAGCAGGCTGGGGGTGGCATGGCGGGCAAGCTGGAAGCCCGCCACCACGATCAGCAGCTCGCAGCCCTCCAGCCGGGCCAGCGGGATGCTGGGCACGGTGAGGCCGCTGGTCAGCATCGGCGGCTCGGCGGTGGCGCTCACGTAGTCCCAATCGAACGCGCCGCGGCCCGCCAGCCGGTTGGCCGCGCGCATCGGATCGACGGCGGCTGCGAAGGAGAGCGTGTTGCACTCGTCCAGCACCAGCACCGCGGTCTTCAGCGGGCGGTGTTCGGGCTGGAGGATGTTTTTTGCGGATTTCATCAAGTTCGATTCGCATGTTGTGAAGTTCAGGTATCAAGGCTGCGGCACAGTCGGCTTCAGCGCAAATCGGAATCTGGGGAGCAGCCTGGGGATAACCCGCTGCAAAACCCTGTACATCGAGGGGAAAGGCAAAATGCCTCTGAATATGAACCGTGAGGTCTTCATCACCTGTGCCGTGACCGGCTCCGGCGGCACCCAGGACCGCAGCCCGCATGTGCCGCGTTCGCCCAAGCAGATTGCCGAGTCGGCCATCGCCGCGGCGAAGGCCGGCGCCGCGGTGGTGCATTGCCACGTGCGCGACCCGGAGAGCGGCGCGCCGTCGCGGGATCTCGGGCTTTACCGCGAGGTGACGGAGCGGATCCGCGAAGCCGAGGTCGACGTGGTCCTGAACCTGACCGCGGGGATGGGCGGCGACATGGTGTTTGGCGATCCCGAGAACCCGCTGCCCCTGAAGGAGGCGGGTACCGACATGATCGGCGCGGCCGAGCGGGTCGCCCATGTGGCGGAGTGCCTGCCCGAGATCTGCACGCTCGACTGCGGCACCATGAACTTTGCCGAGGCCGACTACGTGATGACCAACACGCCGGGCATGCTGCAGGCGATGGGCCGGATGATGACCGATCTCGGCGTGAAGCCCGAGATCGAAGCGTTTGATACCGGGCATCTTTGGTATGCCAAGCAACTGGTGAAGGACGGTATCCTGGACAGTCCGGCGCTGGTGCAGCTCTGCATGGGGGTGCCCTGGGGCGCGCCGGATGACCTCAACACCTTCATGGCGATGGTGAACAACGTGCCCAAGGACTGGACGTTCTCCGCCTTCGCTTTGGGGCGGAATCAGATGGCCTATGTGGCGGCTTCGGTGCTTGCAGGCGGCAATGTGCGGGTCGGGCTGGAGGACAACCTGTGGCTGGACAAGGGCGTGCTGGCGGAGAATTGGCAGTTGGTGGAGCGGGCCGGGACAATCATCGAGAACATGGGCGCGCGGGTAATCGGCGCCCAGGAGGTGCGCGAGAAGCTGGGGCTGGTGAAGCGGGCGCCGGCGTCGAAGTAGGCCGTGCAGGGCGGTGACATCTATGCACCGCCCGTACACCCCCCGTACAGCGCCGCGCTGCGGCAAAAGGGGCGGATTGGGGGCTAGCCCCCAAACCCCCAGGATATTTACGGCAAGAAGAAGAGCCGGATGGGTCGCAAAGGAAGTCACATGAAAACAGCAGCAATCATCGGCGGCGGGGTGATCGGCGGCGGCTGGGCCGCGCGGTTCCTGCTCAACGGCTGGGACGTGCGGGTGTTCGACCCGGACCCGGAGGCCGAGCGCAAGATCGGCGAGGTACTGGAGAACGCGCGCCGCTCCTTGCCGGGGCTTGGAAACGTGGCGCTGCCGCCGGAAGGCGCGCTCTCGTTCCACGGCACGCTGGCCGAAGCCGTGCAGGGCGCAAGTTGGGTGCAGGAAAGCGTGCCGGAGCGGCTGGACCTGAAACAGAAGGTCTATGCCGGGCTGCAAGAGCATTGCGAAGCGGATGCGGTGATCGGCTCCTCCACCTCGGGCTTCAAGCCCTCGCAGTTGCAGGAAGGGTGCGCAAACCCTGGCCAGATCGTGGTCACGCACCCGTTCAACCCGGTTTACCTGCTGCCGCTGGTCGAGCTGGTGACTACGGACGCGAATTCCGAACGCACCATCGCGCGGGCAAAGGAGATCATCTCTGCCATCGGCATGTACCCGCTGCACCTGAGGAAGGAGATCGACGCCCATGTCGCTGACCGTTTCCTGGAGGCGGTCTGGCGCGAGGCGCTGTGGCTGGTCAAGGACGGCATCGCCACCACCGAGGAGATCGACAACGCGATCCGCTACGGCTTCGGCATCCGCTGGGCGCAGATGGGCCTGTTCGAGACCTACCGGGTGGCTGGCGGCGAAGCGGGCATGAAGCATTTCATGGCGCAGTTCGGCCCTGCCCTCAGCTGGCCCTGGACCAAGCTGATGGACGTGCCGGAGTTCACCGAGGAGCTGGTCGATCTGATCGCCGGGCAGTCCGATGCTCAGTCCGGCCAGTATTCGATCCGCGAGCTGGAGCGCATCCGGGATAGCAACCTCGTCGGCATGATGCGGGCGCTGTCGGCGAACGATTGGGGCGCGGGCGCCTTGCAGAACGCCCATGACGCGGGCCGGATGGGCGAGGCGGGGCTGGCACGCCGCCTCGAGGAGGTCGCGGACCTGTCCCAGCCGGTGCTGACCCAGTCGCGCGTGGTGCCGCTGGACTGGACCGACTACAACGGCCACATGACCGAGAGCCGTTATCTGGATGCCTTCGCGCAATCCACCGACCGGCTGATGGAGATCATCGGCTGCGATGCGGAGTACATCGCCTCAGGCGGCAGCTATTTCACCGCCGAAACCCATATCCGCCACCTCGACGAGGTGCATGCGGGCGACGCGATCCAGGTGCGCACGCGGGTGATCATGGGGCAGGGCAAGAAGATGCATTTGTGGCATGAGATGTTTGCGGGCGAGCGCCTCTTGGCGACGGGGGAGCATATGCTGCTGCATGTGGATCTGAAAACCCGCCGCTCGGCCCCGCCCGCGCCGCATGTCGAGGCCAATCTGATCAAGCTGGCCGAGGCGCATGCCGCTTTGCCGGCGCCGGAGGGGCTGGGCCGTGCAATCGGGTCGCCGCGCTGATGGCGCGGGTGCTGATCACCGCCGGTGGCTCTGGCATCGGACGGGCGATGGCGGAGGGCTTCTCCGCCGCCGGGCACGACGTCTGGATAACGGACGTGAACGCGGAGAGCCTCGCGGGTTTGCCGCAGGGCTGGCGCGGCAGCGTGGTGGATGTGGCGGATGAACCCGCGATGCGGGCACTGTTTGCCGAGGTGTCGGACACTTGGGGCGGGGTGGATGTGCTCTGCGCCAATGCCGGCATCGCCGGGCCCACCGCGCGGATCGAGGACGTGGACCTCGCCGACTGGCGCGCCTGCGTCAGCGTCAACCTGGAGGGCGCCTTTCTTGCCGCGAAATATGCAGCGCCGATGATGAAGGCGGCCAATAGCGGGTCGATCATTATCACCTCGTCGACGGCGGGCCAGTACGGCTATCCCAACCGGGCGCCTTATGCGGCAGCGAAGTGGGCCGTGATCGGGCTGATGAAGACCTTGGCGATGGAGCTCGGCCCCTTCGGCATCCGCGCCAATGCGATATGCCCCGGCGCGGTGGAAGGGCCGCGCATGGAAGGCGTGCTGGAACGCGAGGCCGCGGCCAAGGGGATGACTCGCGATCAGGTTTATGCAGGCTATGCCGCGGGCACCTCGATGGGGCGTTTCGTGGAGGCGCGCGATATTGCCGGTATGGCGGTATTCCTGGGTTCGGACGCGGCGCGGCTGGTCTCCGGCCAGGTGATTGCGGTGGACGGGCACACGGTGAATCCGGACCCGAAGGTGTAGCAGCCGTTCTTCGCGTTCCGTGCCCTCTTGGAGCCGGTACCCGGCAGGTTGTACACCTGCATAGCCTGAGCCTGGGCCGGGCGCCTGCTGCCGCACGACGGCTCAGGACGATTATCTTCTGGTACAGTTTCCGGATGACGGGTGCGCGGCGGTCTTGGACCGTGCTGCGCGCCGGGCATTTCTCCCGCTCACCCCCCGATCGCGGCCCTCAGCGCCCTGAGCCGGCCGGGCAGCTGGCGCGCCGTGATCGTCGCCTCGCGCACCAGCTGGTCGAAATGGCTGGTGAAGGTCTCGATCCGCTCCTTGTCGCGGAAGGCCATGTAGTGTGTGCCGGGATAGAACACGCACAGGAGCGGCCCGAAGATGGTCAGCGGTGAGGAATAGAGCCGTCTGGCATCGAACAGGTAGATCCTGAGCCGGGGGTAGAGCTGTTCGCAGATCTGCTCGAACTGCGCCAGCTGCTCCAGCCGCACCTCCAGCGGCAGCCCCTCGTAGTACCCAGTGGCATGGGCAAAGCTGTCAAGCTCATAGAGCGGCATGGCGATTTCATAGTCCGAGGGCGAACGGCGCATCCAGGTGAGCCGGTCTTCCGACGCGCCGATGGCCTGATCGGCGGTGCGGCCCAGGTGCGGGGAGTATTCCCATTCCAGCAGCGCGCGCGTCTTCAGCATGTCGGGCAGGGCGGCTGGCACGTGGCGGATCTTGTAGCCCGCAGCCTCCTGGTGCCATTCGAAAATGCGCTCGTCCACCAGCGCCCGCGGCGCTTCGGTCAGGGTGAGGCTGGCAGCCAGCAGCTCCGCGGCGCTTTCGGGCCGGTCGGAAAGCGACAAGAGCCAGTCGGCCGAAACCCCGAGCGCAGCGGCGCAGGCGCCGATCACATGGGCATTGGGCAGCCGCGCGCCTTCGCCGGTAAGGAGCTGCGAGATGGTGGAGCGGTCGACGCCCACGTGGCGCGCGAGGGCGCTTTGGCTCAGCCCGCTGTCGCGCAGCGCAATGGTGAGCCGTTGCCGGAATTGTTCTGCGCGTACTCGTTTGTCGATATTTGCCTGCATGTGTTGATCAATATCATCATTGCGGGATTTTGTTAACCGCATTCGGAATTCCGCACACCCCGTTACAAGCGTACCCTGCTGACAGGACGTATCCCGAAAATCTACACCCGATAACCTAGGGAGGCAGCATGGAAACGCGCAAGCGCTCCATCGTGAAGGCAGTGATCTGGAACCTCATCGGCCTGGTGTTGATGACGCTGGTGGGGCTGGCGGCCACCGGCTCGGCCAAGGCGGGCGGGGCGATGGCGCTGGTCAATACCGGTATCGGTTTTGCGGCCTATCTGCTTTATGAGCGGCTCTGGGCCCGGATCGGCTGGGGGCGGCGGCATGTCTGAGCACACCGCCCCGGAGTGGACGCCTGCCGAGGCGCTGCCCGGGCTGGCGCTGCCGCGCGCCTATCTGCCGGACGGAGTGGAATGGGGCACGCTGGCGCTGGCCTCAGGGTGTTATGGCGGCTGGCTCGCCGCGCTGTGGCTGCTGCCGGAAGTGAGCCTCGTCCTGACCGCCCTGGCGCTGGCACTGCTGGCTGCGCTGCATTCCTCGCTTACTCATGAGGCACTCCACGGCCACCCGTTCCGGCGGGCTTGGGCCAATGAGGCGCTGATGTTCCTGCCCTTGAGCCTCGCGGTGCCTTATGGCCGCTTCCGCGACACCCACCTGGCGCACCACCGGGACGAGCGGCTGACGGATCCCTATGACGACCCGGAGAGCAACTTTCAGGACCCGGCGGTTTGGGCGTTGCTGCCCGGATGGCAGCGGCGGCTATTAGCGGCGAACAACACGCTGCTGGGGCGGATCCTGCTGGGGCCGCTGATCGGGCAATGGGCCTTCATGCGCGGCGACTGGCGGCTGATCCGGGCGGGAGACAGTGCTGTGCTGCGCGACTGGCTGCTGCATGCCGTAGGCGCAGCGGTGGTGCTGGGCGTGGTCTGGGCCTCGCCCGCGCCGCTTTGGACGGCGCTTGTCGGCGCCTATGGCGGGCTGGGGCTGTTGAAGATCCGCACCTTCCTCGAACACCGCGCCCATGAGGCCGCCCAGGGCCGCAGCGTGGTGATCGAGGACCGCGGGCTGCTGGCATTCCTGTTCCTGAACAACAACCTGCATGCGGTGCATCACCGGCACCCGGGGGTGCCCTGGTACGCGCTGCCGCGGCTTTACCGGGCGCGGCGGACAGCCTATCTCGAGGCCAATGGCGGTTACGTCTACCGCAGCTACATGGAGATTTTCCGCAACTACCTGCTGCGCGCGAAGGACCCGGTGCCGCATCCGCTCTGGCAACGGGAGAAGTAAGGCCGGATAAGCGGGGGCATGATCACCTGGGTCCCCGTCACCATCGCCGCCGCGGCGTTCCAGACCGTGCGCTTCATGCTGCAGAAGGTCCTGAGCAGCGTCACCCTGTCGCCGGGGGGCGCGACCTTCGCGCGGTTTGCCTATTCGGCACCCTTCATCCTTGCAGGGCTTGGCGCCTACCTTGCGCTGTCGGGCCGCAGTTTGCCCGCGCTGCCCGCGTCCTTCTGGGGGTTTGCGGCGGTGGGGGGGCTTGCGCAGATCCTCGCCACCGTCTGCGTGGTGGCGCTGTTCAAGGCGCGCAATTTCGCGGTCGGCATCACCTTCAAGAAGACCGAGGTGATCCAGACCGCGATTGTCGGCCTTTTGGTGCTGGGCGATGCGATCAGCGGCTGGGGATGGGTGGCGATCCTGACCGGGCTTTTCGCCGTGCTGGTGCTGTCGCGCACGCCCGGGGCGGCGGGACCGTGGTGGCGGCATCTGACCGGGCGGGCCTCGCGGCTGGGGCTGGGCTCGGGGGTGCTGTTTGCGTTTTCTGCGGTGAGCTACCGCGGGGCGTCGCTCGAGCTGGGGAATCTGGAGCCCGCCTTCCGCGCCGGGATCACTCTTGCTGCGGTGGTGGTCCTGCAGACGGCGATGATGCTGGTCTGGCTCGCCCTGCGCGAACGCGGCGAGATCACCCGGGTCTGGCGGGCGCGCAAGGTGGCGCTTTGGGTGGGGCTGACCAGCATGGGCGGCTCGTTCTGCTGGTTCTGGGCCTTCACGCTGCAGAACGCGGCCTATGTGAAGGCGCTGGGCCAGGTGGAGCTGGTGCTGTCGCTGATGGCCTCGGTGCTGTTCTTCAAGGAGCGCATCACGGCGCGCGAAGTGGCGGGCATCGCGCTCCTGGTCTTGTCGATCCTGGCGCTGGTGCTTGCCGTCTGAGCCGCTCCGCCCGCCGCGGGCGCCGGAAAACGCTAGGCCTCCTGAGGCATCGGGTAGCCTTTGAGGCGCAGGAACAGGCTGGCTTCGTCATTGTTGTGGAAATAAGGCACGCTCTGCGGCGGGTTGGCGTCGCGGATGCGGCGGGTGACCTCTGCCAGCACCACCTCTGTGATGAAGGGCAGATCGAAGCTGCGCACCCGGCTGAGCGGGATCCATTGCAGATGCGCAAGCTCATCCTGAGCCTGGGAGAAATCATCGTTGCTGCCCGCGATCCGGTCGGCATCCACCAGGAAGAAACGGGCATCGAACCGCCGCGGCCGGCCCGGAGGCGTGAGGGCGCGGAAGACGAACTGCATCGCCTCAGCCGAAGGCAGGTGGCCGGTAGCGGCAAAGCCCTTCCAATCGGCGGGCACCGGTCCGGGCCACTGCCCGGGCGCGCCGAGGATCAGCCCGGTCTCCTCCCAGAGCTCGCGCACGGCGGCCACCGCCAGCGCGTGGGCCGTGCCTTCGGGGGCGTGATCGTCGAGCCGCGCGCGGCAGACCCCGCTGATGGGCGCGGCGAGCGGCACGCTGGCGTCTTCTGGGTCCACCGCGCCGCCGGGGAAGACGAACTTGTTGGGCATGAAAGCTGCCTTGGCACCGCGCTGGCCCATCAGTACCTGCGGGTCATCGCTCAGCCTCCCGCGCACGGCGATCACCGTGGCCGCGTTGCGGATGGCGGTCTTGTCAGTGCTGGTGATCCCGCTCAGGGGGGTGCCTGCAATGGTGCTGCCTGTCATGATCCTGCCTGTCCTTCTTTGGTTTCTGCTTTCGCGCCCGGAGTCCCTGCGGCCTCTGCGGGCGCCTCCCTGCCGAAGCCATGCATGCGGCGCGCCCATTGCCAGGCCACCACCACGCCCTTCATTCTCGGCAGAAGATACAGCGAAGCGGCGAGGCAGCCAATCGCGAAGACGGAAAAGGTGACGAGCGGCGCCGGGCGCCACGCGAAATAGACCACATGCATCAGCGGCGCCATCAGGTGGCCGACCAGGAGGATGGTGAGGTAGGCCGGCCCGTCGTCGGCGCGGGCATGGTGCAATTCCAGTCCGCAGTGGCCGCAGCACTCGTGGATCTTGAGGTAGCGGTGCAGGAGCGCGCCTTCGCCGCAGCGCGGGCAGCGCAGCCGCCAGCCCTTGGCCAGCGCGGGCAGAGCCGGGCGGTCGGCCGCAGCTGAGGCGGGGTGGGGGACAGTCATCGGGGGCGGGCTCCTCCATGCGGGGCTGCGGATGATCATCGCAGCCCGCGGCCGCCAGCGCAAACGGCAGGATGGCACACGGGGGCGCCAATTCACAGAGGTCCGGACACCGGTGCGGGCCGGAGATGTGCGGCTTGGGATGGGCGGCTCGCGGTAACGGATCCCCCTCCTTTCAAAATTTTTCTTCCCTGCCCGCGACGGAACGGCAGGCCCCGGGCGTTTGTCTTCTCACATAGGGCAGCGAGGGGCTGCCGCAGGACCAGAGGAAAGAGCATATGAAACATACCGCATTCATCGCGATGATCCTTGCCGCTGCCGGAACCATCGGCGCGGGCGCCGGAATGGCCAGCGCGGGCCATCATGGGCATGGGCCCATAATGACGTTCGAGGAGATCGACGCCGACGGCAACGGCGAGATCACCAAAGCTGAGATGCAGGCGCTGAAGCAGGCCCATTTTGCCAAGGCCGATACGGATGGCGATGGCAAGCTGACCCTCGCGGAGATGCAGGCCCAGGCGCGCGAGATGGCCGATGCCCGCGCCGCGCGGATGCTGGAACGCTTTGACAGCGACGGCGATGGCGCGTTGACTGAGGCGGAGCTGCCTTCGCCGCCCCGCGCGGGCCGGATGTTCGGCCGCGCTGACAAGGATAACAGCGGCGGGCTTTCGAAGGCGGAGTTCGATGCGGCGCGGGAGCGTCATGCGGACCGCCCCGGCGGGGGCCACAAGCCCGGACAGGGCAAGGCAGGTGAGATGGAGGCGGAGCAGAACTGATCGGCCGGACGTGCTGCAGAAGCCAAACACCGGATTGCGCCGGCCTCCCACGGGGAGGCCGGCTGCGGTGAGCGTGCCGTCCGGGGAACTGGACGACGCGGCGCTGCTAGCGCGCTTCGCCGCCGGAGATGGCGCTGCGGCGGCGGAGCTGACCCGGCGGCTGGGGCCGCGGGTCTTCGGAGTCGCCATGCGGGTTCTGGGCAGCCCCGCCGAGGCCGAGGACATCACTCAGGAGGCGATGCTGCGGCTGTGGAAGATGGCACCGCGCTGGCAGGAGGGGCAGGCGCAGGTTTCGACCTGGCTCTACCGGGTGGCGATGAACCTCTGCATCGACCGCAAGCGGCGCGCCCGGGGCGGCCATGTGGATCTCGACGCGGTGCCTGAGCCGCCGGATCCGGGTCCCCCTGCGGCGGAGCGGCTGCAGGAGGGCGCGCGCCAGGATGCGCTGCAGGCGGCGCTGATGCAGCTGCCCGAACGGCAGCGGCAGGCGGTGGTGCTGCGGCACCTGGAGGAGCTTTCGAACCCGGAGATTGCCGGGATCATGGACATCAGCACCGAGGCGGTGGAGAGTCTCACTGCCCGGGGCAAGCGGGCGCTGGCAGCGGCTCTGGCCGGGCGGCGCGCGGAATTGGGGTATGGCGATGGCTGACAAGGACAAGAGGCCTGACATGGGGGCCGGCATGGGTACTGACCCGGGCCTGCGGGAGCTCGAGGACCTGTTCGCGGCGGTGCGCGCGGAGCGCCCCGGGCTGCCCCGGAAGCTGGAGGCGGCGATCCTGGCTGATGCGGTCCGGGTGCAGCAGAGCTATGCGGAAAAGGGCCGGGCGCCAGGCGGGCGTGCCTCCCGGACGCGGCCCGGGCCGCACCGGCAGGGCTGGCGCCAGCTTGCGGCGGCGGTTGGCGGCTGGCCTGCGATGGGCGGGCTGGCGGCAGCGGGCCTTGCCGGGCTGTGGCTGGGGCTGGCGCCGCCTGACTTCGTGCCGGACCCGGTGGCGCTGGCCGGGCTGGACACGGCGGGGACGGAGGCGGATTTGCCCTACGACGGTTTCGACCTTGCCATCGTGCTGGACGGGGATCTGCAATGAGCGAAGAAGGAACGACCGGCATGAAACCCTGGCAGAAATGGCTCCTGGCGCTCTCGCTGGCTCTGAACCTCGCGGTCATCGGCCTCGCCGCAGGGGCGGCGATCCGCTTTGCCGGGCATGAGCGGGGCTGGCACCGGCCGCCGTCGGTCGGGGCGATGATTTTCCGTGAGCTGGACCCGGGCACCCGCGCGGCGCTGCGGCGCGAGGCGGGCGGCGGCCATGGCAGCTTCCCGGCGCGGCGGCGGGCCGAAGCAGAGGCGGTGATTGCGGCGCTCAGCCGTGAACCGTTCGATGCAGCGGTGCTGATGCAGCTTCTGCAGGAGCAGGCCGCGGTGCGGCACCGGTTCCATCTGCGGATGCAGGAAGCCTGGGTCAGCCAGGTGAGCGCGATGACGCCGGAAGCGCGTGCGGCATTTGCCGCCCGGATGCAGGCGCGGCTGGAGCGGCGCGGCAAAAAGGCCGGCAAAGCGGGCGCCGGAGAGGGCTGAGGCCCGCCTACAAGCCGCTGGTGCTGGCCGGATCCGGACCGCCGCGCGGACTCCGCCTCTCAGGCGGCTTGAGCCCGGCCTGGTTTGGGGCCTATCGCGCCGTCCTCTCCGCCTTGGTCAGGCGGCGGCGGTGCAGCCGGGCCCAGCGGCGTTGAGCGTCACCTGGTTGCGGCCCGCGTGTTTGGCGTCATAGAGCGCCTGGTCTGCCTCCTCGATCAGCCGCGCCGCCGGAGGGCGCTGCCTCTTGGGGCCGCCGCCGATCACTGCGCCGATGCTGATGGTGATCTCCACCGGCGCCTCCGCGCCCGGGACCTCGAAAGGGGTGGAGTTGATCGCGTTGCAGAGCGCGAGGGCGGCGAGGCTGGCCTCGGCCTCGGCAGCGCCGGGCAGGATGATCATGAACTCCTCGCCGCCGATCCGCGCCAGCATGTCCTGGGCCTTGAGTTCCGCACCGAGCCGCCTGGCGGTTTCCATCAGCACCGCATCGCCCGCGGGGTGGCCGTAGAGGTCGTTGATCCGCTTGAAGTGGTCAAGATCGGCAAGCATCACCGCGAATTTGCTGCCGCTGGCCTCTGCTTCGCTGGCAACGCGGTCGAGGAAGGGCGTGGCGTAGCGGCGGTTGTAGAGCCCGGTCATCGGGTCCTGCACCGCGGCGCGCAGGCCGTTGCGGAGGCTGTCGCGGAGCTGGTCGTCGTGGCGCTTGCGGGTGAGCTGGGCGGAAAGGCGCAGCGCCAGCTCTGCCGCGTCGAAGCCTGCGTGTAGCACGTCGTGGGCGCCGCGGTCCAGCGCCTCGGCGGCGGTCTGGGCGTCTTCGGGCGCGGTGACGGCGATCACCACCGAGCGGCGGGTGGCGGCGCGGGCGCGCAGCTCGGCCAGGAGGCGCAGGCCGGGCGCGGCGGTGGCGGCATCCAGACCGATCACGAAGACTTCCGGCACCGGCGCGTCCATCAGCGGCTGGATGTCGCCGAAGGGGTGGCAGCGGATCGAATGAGGCAAGGCTTCGGCCAGTGCCGCTTTCCAGTCACCGGCCAAAACGCTGCTGCCGGTGACCACCGCGGTAAGCGCAGGGGCGGTCAGCTCCCGGGAGGCCGCGGCAGGGCCGCCCTCCGGAAGAGGCGGCAGCCAGTCCTGCGAGGCAGCGCGCTGCAGGGTCAGCTCCTCGCTGCTGCTGGCGCTGCGCATGAGACCGCGCAGGCGCGCCTGCAGCAGCCCTTCGTCGACCGGCAGCAGGAGAACGTCGTCGATGCCTGCCGCAAGTGCCGCGATCCGCGCCTGCGGGGCAGGCGTGCAGGTGACGGCGATGACGGGCAGATCGGCGAGCGCTTCCTCATGGCGCAGCCCCCGTTTCACCGAGACCGCGCTGCCGTCGGGCAGGGAGAGGGCGGAAATCACCAGGTCGGGGCGGCAGCGGCAGGCTTCCGCGAGCCCGGCGGCGGCGGTGTCTGCCTGCACCACGTCGTAATAGGCTGCGGCAAGCTGAGCTTTCAGCATGATGCGGCTGGGGCCGCTAGCGCCGATGAGCAGGATGGTGCCTTGCACGCGGTATCCTTTCGCCCCTTGCAAATCCTCTGCTTGGAAGTCTTCCTGAGACTGGTTAAGAAACTCTTTCGGATTTTTACTAAATTGGCAGCAATGTGCCGGGAATAAGGTGAAGATGCAGCTTTCCGCCGACAAAGCAGAGACCCTGGCGCTGACCGCGCTGGCTTGGCTGGCCGCAAATGAGGAGTTAATGCCGGTGTTTCTGGGCGCAACCGGCGCCAGTGAGGCCGACCTCAGGGCGCGCGCTGCGGAGCCGGAGTTCCTGGGCTCGGTGCTCGATTTCTTATCGATGGACGACGCCTGGGTGATTGCCTTCTGCGACGCGCAGGGGCTGCCGTATGAAATGCCGATGCAGGCCCGGATGTCGCTGCCGGGCGGTGCGCAGGTGAATTGGACCTGATAGGGTTGCGGCGGTAAGGGCCGCGCGCCGCGGCTGAGCCCGCGCCAGGCTTATCCTGCCCGCGGCATTCTGCACAAAGGACACCTCATGCCCGTTGATGCCTTCCTGTTCGACAAGGACGGAACCCTGTTCGATTTTGCCGCCACCTGGAACGGCTGGGCCGCGGGGGTGCTGGAGCGCCTTTCGGAGGGCGACAGTGCCCGCAAGGAGGCGATGGCGGCCGTGATCAGCTATGATCTGGAGCGGAAGGCCTTCAACCCCGACAGTTTGGTGATTGCCGGTTCCAACGACGAAGTGGCGGCGGTGCTCGCGCCGTTCGTCCCTGCGATGAGCGCGCTGGAGCTGGCGGATTTCCTGGCGCTCAGCGCGGCGGAGGCCGAGCTGGCGCCCGCGGTGCCGCTGGCGGAGTTTCTCGACGGGCTGCTGGCGCGCGGCAAGGTGCTGGGCGTGATGACCAATGACGCCGAACTGTCGGCGCGCAGCCAGCTGGAGCGGGCGGGCGTGCTGGACCGCTTTGCCTTTGTTGCGGGCTGCGACAGCGGCCATGGCGCAAAGCCGGATCCGCAGCCGCTGCTGGCGTTCTGCGCTGCCACAGGCGTGGCCCCGGGGCGTACCGTGATGGTGGGCGACAGCTGCCACGACCTGGAGGCCGGGGCGGCGGCCGGCATGCTCCGGATTGCGGTGCTGACCGGCATGGCGCTGCACGACGAACTGGCGCCGCACGCCGATACGGTGCTGCCCGACATCGGCCATATCCCGGCCTGGCTCGACCGCTGAGAAGCCCCCGTATCCCGCTGCCGGAGGCGGGCAGGGGCAAAAGAACCGGCGCAGGATTCCCGTGCGCCGGTTCTTTTTCGCGGCGTACTGGGCATAAGTGTACAGAAAAATCCCCGAGCGCCGGATTTTCGCGCGAAAACGACAGCCTTGGTCGGGAACGGACAGGTTGCGGCGGGTGGGATTGGCAGAGTGGATGGCAATCGGCACTTGCGGAATTCGGATCAAGGGGAGACCGGCATGGCAGAGACAAGCCTTCGCAGAAAACGCGGCGGCGGCAGGGCAGGGGCAGCGGCGCGGCGCGGCAGTGCGGTGCTGGAGCAAATGCCCTGGCAGATTCCGGTCAACATAGACCGCCCCACCGAACCCCTGAGCGAGGATGCGGTGCAGGCGATCCACGACGGCGCCATGCGCATTCTCGAGGAGATCGGTGTCCTGTTCCTGAACCCCGAGGCGCTGGAGATCTTCAAACAGGCGGGCGTGAAGGTCGAGGGCGAGCTGGTCAGGATGGACCGCGATTTCGTGATGGAGATGGTCGGCAAGGCGCCACGCGAATTCTCGATTACGCCGCGCAACCCGGACCGCGTGCTTCCCCTTGGCGGCAATCACATGCTGTTCGGCAACGTGTCCTCACCGCCGAACTACTGGGATTTGGAGCTGGGCAAGAAGGTTCCCGGCACCCGGGAACATTGCGCCAATCTGCTCAAGCTGACGCAGTATTTCAATTGCATCCACTTTGCGGGCGGCTACCCGGTGGAGCCGGTGGACCTGCATGCCTCGACCCGGCACCTGGATGTGCTGTTCGACAAGCTGACCCTCACCGACAAGGTGATGCACGCCTATTCGCTGGGCAAAGAGCGGGTCGAGGACGTGATGGAGATGGTGCGCATCGCGGGCGGGCTCAGCCACGAGGAGTTCGAGGCGCGCCCGCATATGTATACCAACATCAACTCCACCTCGCCGCTGAAACACGACTTCCCGATGATTGACGGCTGCCTGCGGCTGGCGCGGCGCGGCCAGGCCATCGTGGTCTCGCCCTTCACCCTCGCGGGCGCGATGGCGCCGGTGACGATGGCGGGTGCGGTGGCGCAGTCGATTGCTGAGAGCCTTTGCGCGATAGCCCTGTTCCAATACGTCCGGCCAGGCACGCCTTGCGTGATCGGCACCTTTACCTCGAACGTCGATATGAAGACCGGAGCGCCCGCCTTCGGCACGCCGGAATACATGCGGTCGACCCAGATGACCGGGCAGATGGCGCGGTTCTACGGCCTGCCGATGCGCTCGTCCGGTGTCTGTGCCGCCAACGTGCCGGACGGGCAGGCGGTCTGGGAGACGTCCAATTCGCTCTGGGCGGCGGTTCAATCGGGCACCAACATGGTCTACCACGCGGCCGGCTGGCTGGAAGGCGGGCTGATCGCGAGCCCCGAGAAGTTCATCATGGACTGCGAGATCCTGCAGCAGATCGAGCGCTACATGCAGCCGCAGATCACCGCCGCGGGGCCGGACGAGATCGCGCTGGATGCGATCCGCGAGGTCGGCAACGACGGGCATTTCTTCGGCATCCAGCATACCCAGGACCGCTACACCGAGGCTTTCTACCAGCCTTTCCTGAGCGACTGGCGCAACTACGAGGCCTGGGAGGCGGCGGGGGGCACCTGGACCGCGGAGCGCGCGCACAAGCTGTTCAAGGCGATTGTCAACGAGTTTGAGGCGCCGCCGATGGACGCGGGCATCCGCGAGGAACTGGCCGATTTCGTGGCCCGCCGCAAGGCCGAGGGCGGCGCGCCTACAGATTTCTGACCGCGCCGGCCCCGAGGCGCCCCATTAAAGAAAACAAGCCCGCGCCGCGCCGCGGGCTTGTCTTCCATGTGGTCTCCAGTGCACTACAGGTCCTGGCCCGCCAGCAAGATACCGCCGCCGGAACGGGCGCGCGGTTGCGGCTTGTTGCGGAACGCGCTGCAAAAAGTGAATAAATCCGCTTGCGGGTACGTTTTGTTGGGCCTTTTTTAAGAGACACGCGCCAAAACTGAGGCATGGGTAAAGAGGGGCCAGAACATGCACGGTCTGATCAACAGAGCGATCCAGGCTTTTGTGACCAGTACCTACGGCGCGGACCGCTGGAAGGCGGTGATGGATACTGCGGGGCTCGGCTTCACCGATTTCGAGGCGATGCTGTATTACAGCGACGATCAGTCCAGCCGCATGCTGGCGGCGATGGAAGCGGTGCTGCTGCGCCCGCTGCCCGGTATGCTGGAAGATCTCGGCACCTTTCTGGTCTCCAACCCTCAGCTTGAGGCGCTGCGGCGCCTGCTCCGCTTCGGCGGGGTGAACTACGTTGATTTCCTGCATTCTTTGGATGACCTGCCGGACCGGGCCCGGCTGGCGGTTTCCGATCTGGAGCTGCCGGGGCTGGAGCTGGTGGAGCAGGCGCCGGGGCAGTTCGAACTCATCTGCCAGCCCGGCCTGCCTGGCTATGCCCGGGTGATGATGGGAATATTGCGTGCCATGGCCGATGACTACGGCGACCTGGTCTTCCTTGACCACAGCGGCAGCCAGGACGATGCCGAAGTGATTTCGATCAGTCTCGTGGAAACCGAATTTGCCGCCGGGCGGGCCTTCGATCTGGGGGCGCATTCGTTATGATGACGGTGCAGGAGCTGGCCGTGCTGGCCGATACCGTCTGCCCGATGCATGCGATGGTGGACGCCAAGGGGCGCATTACCCGGGCCGGGCCGACGCTGCGCAAGCTGCGCCCGGGCCTCCGTTGGGAAGGGCGGCGCTTCTTCCGCGTGTTCGACCTGTCGCGGCCGCGCTGGGTGCGCTCGATGGAGGATCTCGAGCGCACCGCGGGCAGCAAGCTTCACCTGCATTTCCGCGATGCGCCGCAGACCGGCCTCAAGGGCGTGTTTGCGCCGCTGCCGGACTCGGGGGGAGCCTTTATCAATCTGTCATTTGGCATTTCCGTGCTGGAGGCGGTGCGCGACTACGATCTTACCGGCGCGGACTTCGCGCCCACTGACCTCACCATTGAGATGCTCTACTTGGTGGAGGCGAAATCCGCCGCGATGGAGGCGTCCCGCCAGCTCAATTTGCGCTTGCAGGGTGCCAAGATCGCAGCCGAGGAGCAGGCTTTCACCGACACGCTGACCGGGCTGAAGAACCGCCGCGCGATGGATCACGTGCTGGCCCGGCTGATTGGCAGCGGCCGGGATTTTGCTCTGATGCATGTGGACCTTGATTTCTTCAAGGAGGTGAACGACACGCTCGGCCATGCCGCGGGCGATGCCGTGCTGCAGCAGGCCGCGCGGATCATGGTGGAATGCACGCGGCAGACCGACACCATCGCCCGGGTCGGCGGCGACGAGTTCGTGATGATCCTCGAAGGCGTTCTGGACCAGACCAAGCTGGAAGCAGTGGCGCAGCGGCTGATCCGCCGCCTGGAGGAGCCGATCCCCTTCGCCGGCAAGACCTGCCGGATATCGGCCAGCGCGGGCACCACACTTTCGACCTGGCAGCAATACCCCGACGCGGCGACGCTGCTGAACCAGGCCGACCTCGCGCTTTATGCCGCCAAGCGGGCGGGCCGGGCACAGCACTGTTTTTACCGCGGCGGCATGGAGAAGGGCGGCAGCGGCGGCAGGGCCGCCGGGGGCTGAGTCCGGGTCGGCCGCAGCGCAGAGGGCCTGGCCGTCCGCCTCGGTAAGTTCGGCGGAGAAGGCGCAGCGCCGGCAGTTCCACGGGACGGCAAGCACTTCGCGCTTTTGACCGGGCATCGCCCATCCCACGGTTGCTGCGGGCGCTATCCGGCGGGATCGCTCTTTTTTCCTGTCCTCGAATCCCTCGATTGCTTTCACGTAAGCCTCCGGGCACGGCTGACCGCCCCCGCGCGCCCCAACAGCCTGGCCGGCGGCATCCCCATATGCGGGCGGTGGAAGCGGTCCCGCAGCGCAGACGCGAGGCTGTCGGGCAGCAGGGCAGATTATTCGGGGTAAAGGCGCAGAGCCCAGGCGGCCCGGGCGTTTCCGCATGGCCGAATTGGCAGCATGTTTGTCAGCGCCGCATTCAGGAGGACGAGGGTGCGGCGGCGGGAGGGTGTTCTTGAAATACCGCCGGAATTTCGCAGCCAAGCTGACCAAGGCCCGGGTTTGCGGTTCGAAGAAATGCTGCAAAATCAGGGGAAAGTGGCAGCCCGTAGGGGAATCGAACCCCTCTTTCCAGGTTGAAAACCTGGCGTCCTAACCGATAGACGAACGGGCCACTCAGTGCGTGAGGCGGGTTCTACTGATTGCGCGGGGCGGGCGCAAGGGGATTTTTGCCGAAGGCAGAAGTTTTTTTGCGGCTCAAATTTTGGCTAAGTGACTGACGCCAAAACGGAAAAGCCGCTCGATGCAGCGCCGGTCCGGTGTGGGTATCTCTGGGGAGAAGTGGCAGCCCGTAGGGGAATCGAACCCCTCTTTCCAGGTTGAAAACCTGGCGTCCTAACCGATAGACGAACGGGCCACTCAGTGCGTGAGCGGGTATTTAGTGGGAAGGGCTGCGGCCCGCAAGAGGAAAATCACGGAATTGCGATTTTTCTTATCCACAGGCGGCAAGCCGTTGATAACTCACGCTTCGGCGGCGTCTTCGAGGCGCAGCTGGGGGCTCTGGCGGCCGCCCCATGTATTCACTTCCAGGCGGCCTGCGAAGTGGAAGCGCGCGCCGCCGTGCTCCAAAAGCCGCGGTCCCAGGGGGCTGTCGAAGGCGCCGAAACAGATTGCATCCACTCCGCCGCCCATGCCGTCGCTGAGCGACAGCTTCAGGTGGCTTTCACCCACGCGCTTGGCAAAGCGCACCTGCAGATTGGGCAGCGCGTAGCGCGGGGCGGGGGCGGCGGCGCCAAAGGGGCCCGCCTGTTCGATCTGTCCGATCAGTTCCACGCTCACAGCGCGGGGCATCAGGGTGCCGTCGAGCTTCAGGTCGGCCGGGCCGCCCTGGCCCGCGCCCTGTTTGGCGAGCAGCTCGGAGAGCCGCTCCATCGCCGGTTCCAGCTTGTCGCGCATCACGGTGAGGCCCGCCGCCATCTTGTGGCCGCCGCCCTTCACCAGCAGGCCTTCGGCGGCGAGCTTCTGGATCGCGGCGCCCAGATCGACGCCGGAGACCGAGCGGCCGGACCCTTTGCCCTCGTCGCCGTCAAAGCCGATCACCACGGCGGGGCGGTTGGCGCTTTCCTTCAGGCGCGAGGCGACGATGCCCACAACGCCGGGATGCCAGCCTTCGCCCGCGGCCCAGACCAGCGGCGCATCCAGCCCGCGGGCTTCTGCCTGCTCCAGCGCTGCGGCGCGCACCGCGTTTTCGATTTCGCGGCGCTCGGTGTTGAGTTCATCGAGCCGTGCAGCGAGGCCCTGCGCCTCCTGCGGGTCGGCGGTGGCGAGAAGGCGCGCGCCGAGGTCGGCCTTGCCGATGCGCCCGCCCGCGTTGACCCGCGGTCCGAGCAGGAAACCGAGGTGATAGGCAGCAGGCGCCGAATCCATCCGCGACACGTCCGACAGCGCGACTACCCCGGGGCGGTTGCGCGCGGCCATTACCTTCAGCCCCTGGCGCACCAGGGCCCGGTTCGCACCGATGAGCGGCGCCACGTCCGCCACGGTGGCCAGTGCCACCAGGTCGAGGAGCTGCATCAGGTCCGGCCCGCGCGCACCGGCGGCGCGCAGCTGGCGGCCGGCCTCGGCCAGCATCAGGAAAACCACGCCCGCGGCACAGAAATAGCCGAGGTCGCCGCTTTCGTCCTGCCGGTTCGGGTTTACCACGGCAACGCAGTCGGGCAGCGTCTCGCCGCCCAAGTGGTGGTCAAGCACGATCACATCTGCGCCTCTGGCGGCGGCGATCGGCTCGTGGCTGAGGGTGCCGCAATCGACGCAGATGATCAGGTCGTGCGCGGCCGCCAGCTCCTGCATGGCCGGCACGTTGGGGCCGTAGCCCTCGTCGATGCGGTCAGGGATGTAGAGCGTTGCGGAGAGTCCCATTTCGCGCAGCCAGACCAGAAGCAGCGCGGCGGAACTGCCGCCGTCGACGTCGTAGTCGGCAAAAACCGCGATCCGCTCCTTGCGGCGCACGGCCGCGAGGAAGCGCTCTGCCGCCGCCTCCATGTCCTTCATCTTGCGCGGGTCGGGCAGCAGGTCGCGCAGTTTGGGCTCCAGAAAGGCCTGCGCCTCATGCGCGGGCACGCCGCGGCGCGCAAGCACCTGGCAGACCGCGCGCGGCAGGCCGGTCTGCTGTGCCATCATCTCCGCGGCGCGGTCCATTTCAACCCCGGGGCCGACCCAGCGGCGCCCGCTCAAGGATTGCTCAATGCCCAAAAAGCTCATCATCTGCCCCCATACGCAAAAGCCGGACCCAATCGGATCCGGCCCTTCTTGTGGCCTTCAATATCCCCGCCGGAGGCAGCGGCGCAAGCCGCTTCCCGGGCGTTCGGATTCCATCCGGCGCTTACATGTGATGCGGGGCCAGCGGGGTGCGGTAGGACATGCGGCGCACCGAGCCGGTTTTCGAGCGCATCAAGAGGGTGGTGGTCTCGACCCAGCCGGGCTGGCGCTTGATACGCGGCAGCAGCGAGCCGCCGGTGACGCCGGTGGCGGCAAAGATCACGTCCTGGGTCACCATCTCGTCACGGGAATAGATGCGGTCGAGGTCGGTGATGCCGGCCTTGGCGGCGCGGGCTTTCTCGTCGTCGTTGCGGAACAGCAGGCGGCCGAAGATCTGCCCGCCCATGCATTTCAGTGCCGCGGCCGCCAGCACCCCTTCCGGGGCGCCGCCCTGGCCCATGTACATGTCGATGCCGGTCACCTCGGCTTCGGCGCAGTGCATGACGCCTGCGACGTCACCATCGGTGATCAGCCGGATCGAGGCGCCGGTCTCGCGCACCTCGGCGATCATCGACTCGTGGCGGGGGCGCTCCAGGATGCAGACGGTGATGTCGGAGGGCGCGCAGCCCTTGGCCTTGGCCAGTGCCTCGACCCGCTCGCGCGGGGACATTTCCAGCGACACCACGCCTTCGGCGAAGCCCGGACCGATGGCCAGCTTGTCCATGTAGGTGTCGGGTGCGTGCAGCATCGAGCCGCGCGGGCCCATGGCGATCACGGTAAGCGCGTTGGGCATGTCCTTGGCGGTCAGCGTGGTGCCTTCCAGCGGGTCCAGCGCGATGTCCACGCCGGGGCCGTTGCCGGTGCCGACTTCCTCGCCGATGTAGAGCATCGGGGCCTCGTCGCGCTCACCCTCGCCGATGACCACGACGCCTGCGATGTCGAGCATGTTGAGCTGCTCGCGCATGGCGTTCACGGCGGCCTGGTCAGCGGCCTTTTCGTCGCCGCGGCCGATCAGGGAGGCTGAGGCCAGCGCTGCCTGCTCGGCCACCCGGGCCAGGCCCAGCGACAGCATGCGGTCATGGAAGGGCGCGTCGGAGGTGTTCGAAGTCATACCGGAAATCCTGTGTCAGCGGGGAATGAGTGTATTTGCGTCTACTGCCGAATAGCGCGCCCGGGGGGCGGCTCGCAAGGGGCGATGGCGGGCGCCCCGCCATGAAAGCCCCGCGGCGGCGGCAGCACTGCCGCTTTCCGCCTGCCGCGGGGAAGGGGCGGCGGTCCGGGAACCAGAGCCGCCGCCGCGCGGTCAGACTTCCTCGATCCGCAGCGCCACCGGGTCGCCATCGACCACGTTGGTGGCAGCGAGCCCTTCGAGGGCTGCGTCGAGCGTTGCGCGGGTGCATTTGTGGGTCACGATCAGCACCGGGGCGACCGGCGCGGAATGGCCGTACTGGCGCATCCGGTCGATCGACACGCCGGCCTCGCCGAGCACCGAAGCGACCTTGGCCAGCGCGCCAGGTTTGTCCAGGAGCCCCATGCGCAGGTAGAAGGGCGCGGGCAGGCCGGTTTGGGCTGCAGGAGTGTCCTCCAGCATCGCCGCGGGCTTGCCGAAGGTCGCGATGCGCAGGCCGCGGGCCAGGTCGCAGACGTCGCCCATCACCGCGCTGGCGGTGGGGCCTTCGCCGGCACCAGGGCCGCGCAGAACCACCTGGTCGATCGCGTCGCCTTCGATCACCACCATGTTGGTGCCGCCTTCAAGCTGGCCGAGCGGCGAGTCGGCGGGCACCAGGCAGGGCGACATGCGCTGTTCCAGCCCGCGGGGCGAGCGCTGCGCCACGCCCAGCAGCTTGATGCGGTAGCCCATGTCGGCGGCGGCCTTGATGTCCTCGAGCTGAATGCGCTGGATGCCTTCCAGCTGCACGTTCCCGAAGGCAGGCTTGGTTCCGAAGGCGATGGACGCCAGCAGCGCCAGTTTGTGGCCCGCGTCGATGCCGCCGACGTCGAGGTTGGGATCGGCCTCCAGGTAGCCCAGGCGGCCGCATTCCTCGAACAGGGCGTTGTAGCCCTGGCCGGTGGCCTGCATCTGGGTGAGGATGTAGTTGCAGGTGCCGTTCATCACCCCCATCACGCGGGTGATTTCATTGCCGGCCAGGCCTTCGGTCAGCGACTTGATGATCGGGATGCCGCCCGCGACCGCGGCCTCGAAGCGGATCACCCGGCCCGCGGCCTCGGCCTTTTCGGCAAGCGCCTGGCCGTGGATCGCCAGCAGCGCCTTGTTGGCGGTGACCACGTCCTTGCCCGCGGCCAGCGCGGCCTCGGTTGCGGCTTTGGCGGCGCCCTCGTGGCCGCCCATCAGCTCGACAAAGACATCGACATCATTGCGGGTGGCCAGTGCCACCGGGTCGGATTCCCAAGCGTAGTCCTTCAGCGACACTCCGCGGTCCTTGGCCGCGTCGCGGGCGGAGACTGCGGAGATCACCACCGGGCGGCCGGTGCGCGCTTCCAGCAGCGCGGCATGGCGGCGGATGATCCTGACCACGCCGATGCCAACCGTGCCCAAACCTGCGATCCCAAGGCGAAGCGGTTCTGTCATAGCGGGTGGTCCTCTGTTCCGGTGGGTTCACGGCCCCGCCTTAGCCGGTTCGGCGCAAGCGTGCAACGGCGCAGCGGCAGGCAGGGCGGGCGCGGTGGCGGACGGCGGCGCGCAGGCATCAGAATTCGGCGTTTCTGAGCGCCTCTGCCCGCTGCTGCAGCCGCCTGTTGCGGGCCTCGAGTTCCGCCGGTTCCACCTGCACTTCCCGAGCGCGCTGGGGCAGAGCACGTGCCCGCCTTTGCAGCCGGCTGCTGCGGGCCCCGAGTTCCTGCTCCAGCGCCTCGCTTTGCTGGCGCGGCGGCGGCAGCGGCTCCAGCGCGGTGCCGAGCGGCAGCAGCTCCGGGTAAGGGGCATCGCGCAAATCGGGGGTGAGCCGGTCCTCAAGCTCGGGCACGCGGGTGCAGGCCGCCGCCGCGGCGAGGGCGAGAAACCCTGTCAGTTGCAGCAGCTTGCGCATGGTCGCGTTTTCCCTCCGGCACGATCCGCCGCGGCCCGCGGCGTTTCCCCTGCCGGTTCTAGGCGCTTCCTCCGGGGGGTACAAATGAATTCAATCTGTTCATGCAGGGCGCAATATTTGTTCTTTTTTCTGAACACTTGTTCAGTTATCGTCCGCTCATGGCACGCACGCAAGGTTCCCATTCCGACATCACCGGGCCGCGCATCCGCGAGGCGGCGCTCAGGCTGTTTGCCCAGCACGGCTATGCCGCGGTCTCGATGCGGCAGATCGCGCGCGAGGTCGGGGTCCAGGCCGGTGCGCTATACAACTACACGCCGGACAAGCAAAGCCTGCTGTTCAGCCTGATGGAGGGCCACATGGCGGACCTGAAGGCGGCTTGGGCCGGCGCGCCGCGGGCGCCGGATGCGCGGGCGCAGCTGCGGGACTTCGTGCGCTTCCACATCCGCTTCCATCTGCAGCGGCCGGATGCGGTGTTCATCGCCTACATGGAGCTGCGCAATCTCACCGAAGAGAACTTCGCGCTGATCGAGAGGCTGCGCCGCGACTACGAAAACGGCCTGGAGGCGATCCTGAAGGCGGGGCAGGAGGAAGGCGTCTTCGACATTGCCGACACCAAAATCGCGACGCTGGCGGTGATTGCGATGCTGAACGGGGTCAATACCTGGTACCGCTCCGAGGGGCGGCTGTCGCTCGACGAGGTCGAGCGGGTCTACTGGGAGATGGTGCGCAAGGCGGTGAGCGCGTGAGCTTGCTGGACCTGCAGACGCCGCGGCTGCGGGCGGGTCGCTGGCAGGACCTGGCGGAGGGTGATCTGGCAACGCTGTTTGCGGACCCCGTGGTGCGCTGGCTGCCGCCCGGGTTTCAGGGGCTTTCACAGGCTGCGGCGCAGCGGGGATTTCTGGGTGGCTTGGCGGAACAGGCGGAGGTGGCTGCTCTGTTCGACGAAGCCGGCCGGGGCGCCGGGCTGGTGATCCTGTCGCTTCCCGAGCCGGGGAGCCGCATCCGCAGCCTAGGGTATCTGCTGGCGGAAGACGTCTGGGGCAGGGGGCTGGCCGGAGAGCTGCTCGCTGCCCTGCAAGCACATTTCCACGGCAGCGGTGTCACCTTGCGCGGCGGGGTGATGCAGGCGAATGCGGCCTCGGCGCGGGTGCTGGCGCGCGCTGGGTTTTCTGCGGAGGCGCAGGCCGGCGAAACCGTCTACAGCTGGACTGCGGAGGCGCCCGGACACTGACGCCCGGAAACTGGTGCCCGGAGCTGGCTGACCGCGGCTGATCCGGCACAGCGGACGGGTCAGGTCAGCAGGCCGATCATGTCGTAATGCTCGATCTCGCGGCTGATCACCAGCGGGTCTTCCTCGGGCAGCACATGCGGCTGTTCCCAGTCCTCGCCCGCGAAAGCCTTGAGTGCAGCGATGCTCTCCCAGACCATCACGACGCAGAAGGTGGCTGGTGCATCCGGGCGCGGCAGCCCGGCGGTAATAGACACCAGCCCTTTCTGGCGGCGCACATGCGGCACCGCGGTGTCCTTCAGGAACGTCTTGAATTCTTCGATCTTGTCATCGCGGACCGTGGCGCGGAAGACGCGGATAATCATTGCTCCCCCCATGCTTCAATTGCATGGGAGGAGTATAGCACAAAAAACGGGTCCTATGATCATGCGCCGGGGGCGGATTTCCTGCCGTTCCGGCGCTGTCAAAACGCTGCTAATGCGCGGGCTTGATGAAGGTGCCGTTGCGCAGCTCGCGGAAGGCCTGCTGCAGCTCGGCCTGGGTGTTCATCACGATCGGCCCGTGCCAGGCCACCGGCTCCTCGATCGGCGCGCCGGAGATCAGCAGGAACCGCACGCCCTCGGGCCCCGCCTGCAGGGTGATCTCGTCCCCGGTGCCAAAGCGGATCAGGCTGCGGTTGCCGGACATGTCGCGGATGTTCACCTCCTGGCCCGCGACCTCCTTCTCCAAGAGAACCCCCTGCGGCGCCGAAGCATCCGCGAAGGCGGCGGCGCCTTCGAACACATAGGCAAAGGCGCGCCGGTAGGTGTCGATGCGGAAGGTCTTCTTCACCCCCGCGGGCACGTGGATGTCGAGGTACTGCGGATCGGCGGCGATGCCGTCCACCGGACCGCGCTTGCCCCAGAATTCGCCGGTGATCACCTTCACGCGGGTGCCGTCATCGTCGATCACCTCGGGGATCTCGGTGCCCTTCACGTCCTGATAGCGCGGCGCGCACATCTTTTGGCCCGACGGCAGGTTGCCCCAGAGCTGGAAGCCGTGCATCTGGCCCTGCGCGTTGCCCGCGGGCATCTCCTGGTGGAGGATGCCGGAGCCCGCCGTCATCCACTGCACGTCGCCCGCGCCCAGCGTGCCGCGGTTGCCGAGCGAGTCGCCATGCTCGACGGTGCCGGAGAGCACATAGGTGATGGTCTCGATGCCGCGGTGCGGATGCCAGGGGAAGCCGCGCAGGTAGTCCTCGGGGTTTTCGTTGCGGAAGTCGTCGAACAGCAGGAACGGGTCGAGCTCGGACGGATCCTGGAAGCCGAAGGCGCGGTGCAGCTTGACGCCGGCGCCTTCGATATGCGGCTGGGCGGTGCGGATGCCCGCAATGGGTCTGAGCGACATGGGCTTGTCTCCGGTTGGTGTGGCCTTGAAGGGAAGATAGGGGCGGCGGGGGCAGCTGGAAACCGGCCCGGCGTCACGGGGCCTGTGCGCGGATGAACAGAGCCCGGCCGGCGGCGCTCCGACCGCCCGGCCCAACGGGAAGCGATGCCGCAGGCGGCGCTGACGGGCGGGAGGTTCTCCGGTGTGCCTGACGCGGGACGGTCAGCCTTTGGCGAATAGTCCTGTGACCCAGTCGCGCACCCGAGCGGCCTCGGGGCTGCTGCCTGCACCTGCGGCGGCGGGCAGCAGGTAGTGGCCCTGGCCCATCGGGATCTCCGCGCCGGGCACCTGCGCGAGCCGCCCCTGCGCCAAGGGCAGTGCTGCGTAGCGGCGCATCAGCATCGCCACGCCGCCGCCCGCAGCGGCAATCTCGATCGCCGCAAGCGAGGTGTCGACGGAGACCGGCGGGGCCTGATCTGCGAGCGCCAGCCCTTCCTGCTGCGCCAGCCGCAGCCAGTGGTCCTGGTAGCCGTGGATGTGGATCAGCGTCTGTGCGGCCAGCCGGTCCAGCCCGGTAATACCCGCCGCCACCTCAGGCGCGGCCACCGCGATCACGCGCTCCGCCGACAACAGGTGCGCGCTGCGCTGGTAGCGGCCGGGCGGGCCGAGGCGCAGATCGACATCGACCTCTGCATCCTGCGCGCTGCCCGCCCAGACGGCGGAGACCAGGCGGATGCGGATCTGCGGATGCGCGGCATGGAAAGCGCCAAGCGCGGGCGCGATGCACAGGACTGCAGTGGAGACCGGCGCCCGCAGCGTCACGGTCCGCGCCTCGCCCGGCCCCAGCAGGCCGCGGGTGGAGTAGGCCAGGCCGGACAGCGCCTGGGCCACCGCCGGGTAATAAGCCTCACCCAGGTCGGTGAGCTCGAGGTGGCGCGGACGGCGGATGAAAAGCGAGACGCCAAAGCTCTGCTCCAGGCTGCGCACCTGGTGGCTCACCGCGGCCTGGGTGAGTCCGAGCTCGGCCGCGGCGGCGGTGAAGCTTTGAAGCCGCGCCGCAGACTCGAAAGCGCGCAGCCAGACGAGATTGGGAAGGCCCTGCATGTGTCACAAAAAATCCGGGGGTCAGGCGGCGTTATTATTCGTTTCGTTTTTGCGTTTGGTCAAGCTAGCGATAATGCAAAGAGGCGTAAATGCGGGAGCGCGCGGTGGCATGTGATCTGAAAGTAGGCTTCATCGGCCTTGGCAACGTCGGCGGCAAGCTGGCTGGGAGCTTGCTGCGCAACGGGGTGGACCTGTGTGTCCACGATCTGAACGCAGATTTGGTGCAGCGCTTCTCTGCGAAGGGCGCGCGGGCAGGCGGGAGTGCTGCCCGGATGATGCGGGAATGCGATGCGGTGATCACCTGCCTGCCGTCGCCCGCGGCTTCGGACGTAGTGTTGCAGCAGATGCTGCCGGAGGTCACGGCAGGCAAAATCTGGATGGAAATGTCGACCACGGATGCCGCCGAGGTGCAGCGGCTGGGCGCGCAAGTGATCGCGCGCGGCGGGCTCGCGGTGGACTGCCCGGTTTCGGGCGGCTGCCACCGGGCCGATACCGGCAATATCTCGATCTTCGCGGGCTGCGGGCGGCAGACCTTCGAAACCATCCTGCCGCTGCTCACCACCATGGGGCGGCGCATCCTGCATACCGGCGATCTCGGCAGCGCCTCGGTGCTGAAGGTGGTGACCAACTACCTCGCCACCGTGCATCTGGTGGCCAATGCCGAGGCGCTGGTGGTGGCGAAGGCGGCGGGGATGGATCTGAACGTGGCCTATGAGGCGATCCGGATCAGCTCGGGCAATTCCTTTTCGCATGAGACCGAAAGCCAGGTGATCCTCAACGGCAGCCGCGACATCTCCTTCACCATGGATCTGGTGAAAAAGGATGTTGGCCTGTTCCAGGAGGTGGCGGACCGGGCCGGGGTGCCGTTGGAGGTGAGCCCGCTAATGGTGAAGATCTTTGACGACGGCATTGCGCGCTACGGCGAGCGGGAGCTGTCGCCCAACATCATCCGCCGCCTGGAAGAGGCGACGGGGCTCGACATCCGCGCCCCGGGCTTTCCGGCGGAGATGACGGATGACGAGCCGGAAGCGCCCGGCTACGAGGTGCACGTCCGCCGCGCCGCCGCAGAATAGAGGCGGCAGGGGCTGTATCCGGCTGCGATTTCAAGCTATGCCCCGGCCGGCAGGCTGAGGGAGCAGATGATGAGCAGCGAGATTCTGGCAACGGTGGAGGCCTCGGCCCCGCGCCGGGTGATGGGCACGGTGATGCTGGGCACGGTGGGTGCCGTGCTGGTTTATGTGGCGCTGGCGGTGCCGCCGGCGCCGGTGTGGATCGTATTCCTGCTGGCGGCGGGCACGGGTGCCTTATGGATGGCGGTGCGGCTGTGGCAGGCGACCCGGCACCGGATCGAGCTGACGGAGGAGGAGCTGCGCTGCTCGGACGGGACGGTGATTGCGCCGGTCGCTGAAATCGAGGCGGTGGACCGCGGCGTCTTTGCCTTCAAGCCTTCGAACGGCTTCCTGATCCGCACCAGCACGCCGGGACCGCGCGCCTGGATGCCCGGTTTGTGGTGGCGGGCCGGGCGCCGCATCGGCATCGGCGGCGTCACCCCGGGCGCGCAGAGCAAGACGATGTCGGAAGTGCTCGCCATCATGATCGCCAAGCGCGGCTGAGCGGGTCGCGCGGCGGCGGGTCACTTCACTTTTTCGGCGTTATCATTGTGGCCGTTGCCGTTGCCTTTGCTTTCGACGAAGACCACCTGCGGCGCAAAGCGCGGCCGGGTGAAGATGAAGTTCTCGATCGCCAGTGATGGCAAGCCGATGTTGAAGGCCGGCTCAACACTGTTTTTCGTCTCGACCAGGATCACCCGCTCCTGATCGGGCATCGCGGGCAGCTTGTCCTTCACGGTGTTGATATTGGCGTCCACCCATTCTGCATAGGCTGCGCCGCGCACCTTGGACCAGTCGACGTAGTAGCGGTTGTCGGTTTCGTCCCAGCGGATCACCGAGATGCGGGTCGACAGGGCGGTGTCGCCGCGTACCAGCAGCCCGGCCAGCGCATGCATGCTGTCAATGTAGGCCTCGTTCACGTAGTTCGTTTCCCGCGAAATGAGATCCGAGATCGTATATGCGGCCTTCAGGTTCACGTTCTCCTGCCGGAATGCGTCGAAAAAAGTGTAGATCGCCGCAAACAGACTGAGCAGCAGTGGGGCGTAGAATGCGAACTCAATCGAAACGCTGCCGCGGGTGTCACGGGCGAATGAGCCGAACCGGCGCGCCAGCGCCTGGCAAATCCTGCTTTCAAACTTGCTTCGCGTGAGGGCTGTCAGCATGGTCTACCTCGGCTCTTGAACGAATGCGGAAGCGGCGGTGAGGCTGATGCGGCCGTCCGCGTCCTTGCCAAGGCTGCCGCCGAGGCCCCAGGCCGGGAAGATCGGTTTGAACTTCATGCAGGCGCGGACAACCATCAGCTCGTTCGACCGCCCGTTCTGGAAATTGCGCACCGGCTGGACATTCTCGATCTTGTCAACGCAGTCCGGCACCGGATCGATTCCGGTCCAGGCAAAAGGATCCATCTGCAACAGTTCCAGCCGCAAGGATGTCGTGCAGTCCTCGATAAAACCGGAGCGGGTGCAGACCTGGTCGCGGATCTGATTGTGGGTCATGTCGGCCCCGGTGCTGAGCCGCATGCTGCGCACGGTTTCGTCCAGAGCGCGCTCCAGCTGCGAGTGGCGGATGTTTATCAGGCCGAGCTCGACCGTGGACATCAGGATCATAAGGAAGGCGGGAATGACGATGGCGAATTCAACCGTCGCGTTGCCGTCCTCACGGGTGCGGAACCGGCGCAGCAGTGCTGACGCGCGGGCGGTCATTGGGTGAGCCTCAGCTGCCGGATGGAGGTGGCGATGGAGGAGAAGGCGTCGCTGATTTCCAGCCCTTCAACGTCGAAGAAATGCGCGGGCGAACTGGCGCAGTCCTCCAGCACCCGCATACCGTTGGACGGGGCTTCAAAGCCCACCGAATAGATGATCACCCCCTGTTTTTTGGTGATGCCGCAGATGGCCTTGGTGTGCTGGTCCTTGGCGGTGCGGTTATGAAAGTAGCGGCCCGCGGTGAACCAGTCCGACCAGGCGCTGCTGCTGAATTCGTAGATGTAGCGGGCTATCCAGGCGAGCGAGGCGCGGGCGAAGAGCTCGGGGTATTCGAGGCGGGTGGCCGTGCCTTCTTCCTGCACCGTTTGACACCCGTAACTATCGCAGACTTCATATGTGCCGTTGCCGTAGGGGTGATCCTCCCACCGGTTCATATGCGCCCAGTAATAGCTTTTCTGCCCGTTCGAATGGTACACGGAGTAAGCCCCGGCCCCGTCGTTGCCCGGGTAAGTGTTGGCATCCGGGTTATGCCAGACGTCCGACAGGCCCTCGCGGCGGGAGGGGTTCAGCATGTACTGGTTGGTGTTCTGGCCGTCCGACATCAGGATGATGATCTTCAGCGTGTCGCCGCTGCCGTAGTCCGTGGGGCGGCCGGAAAAGGCCGGGTCGATCTCGCCTTCGGCAATCAAATCGCTGACCACGCTGCGCGCGGTCGGGTCGAGCAGGGCGCTGCCCCACTTCATGCCGATATCGATCGAGGTATTGCCCTCCGCCGTCAGCGTGTCGATGTAGGCATGCAGCGTGGCCGCGTCATTGGTGAAAGGCAGGATCTGCGAGCCTGCGCGGGTCGGACAGACAGGGGAGGAGATCATGTTCTCCGAATAGGTGAACGTGTCGAAATGCGCGGTGCGCTCCAGCGGTTCGGTCCGGCTCAGCGTATGCTTGCTGAACTGGTCCTTGATGAAGTTCACGCAGAAGGAATAATTGTGTTCCTGCGAGGCGTTGTACTTGCTCAGCAGGGGTTCGCCGACGTTCACCTGCGTGGCGTAGGGAATGATCGAGATCGACAGGTTGCTGACGTCGGTGTTCTGGGTGATCTGGTCGACAAAGCTGTGCGCGGCGGTCTTCAGGTTGGTAAGGCGGTTGTTCGAGCGCATCGAGCCGGAGATATCGAGCACCATCGAGATTTCGACGCTGCCGATCGTTTCCTCGGCCCGGGCGTTGGCGTAGAGCGGCAGGTTGTCGCCGCCCGCGAATTTCAGAAGATGCGCAGGGAAGGTGGTGTCGATGGTGCTTTCCACGCTTTTGTAGCCGAGCCCCTCCTGCACCACCGGCGCCTGGTAGTAGTCTGCCAATCCGGCTTTGCTCAGGTAGTCCTGCACCACCACTGCCGGTGCCTTCGGCTGGTCAAGGTCGGCCGCCGCCAGCACCGCGCGGTCCAGCGTGTACTGCAGCACGGTGCGGTCGCGCTCCATCCGCATCAGGTCGACTCCGATACCGCCGACCGCGAGCATCGACAGAAAGAAGAACACCAGCGGCTTGGCCAGCACCCCGTCCTCGCGCTGCCGGAAGGCGCGGGCGCGCGCCAGCAGGCGGCTGGTGAGGGCGGTGGTATTGCGATGGCGTGCAGACATGTGGACATCCCCCGGGCGGCAGAGCACTGCGCGGCGCAAGGCGGGCTGCGCAATTCCTATATGTTAATGCTTGGTGAACATGGCCGAATTGGGGCGGAAGCGGGCCGCAATGCGTACAATTGTTCCGGATCCGGCGGTCCGGTACCCCGGGTTCGGCCGCCCGCGAGGGCCAGCAGCGGCGCCGGGGGGCGGGACCGAATCAAAAAAATTGCGGTGAAGGAGTGATTCTTTGCATTGGAAAAGGGTCAAAAAGGTCGCACTCGGTAATCGTCTCTGCATAAAGTGAGGGCACCATCGGCAGCGAGTCGATGTTTGAGTACGGAGAAGTTTATATGAGCAGCCGCACAGAGCCCAGTTTCCGCGAAAGCGTGGACCTGATGTTCAACAGAGCCGTTTCCCTGATGGACCTGCCGCCCGGGCTGGAGGAGAAGATCCGCGTCTGCAACGCGACCTATGTCGTGCGGTTCGGGGTCCGCCTGCGCGGTGCCATGCATACCTTTACCGGCTACCGCTCGGTGCATTCGGAGCATATGGAGCCCGTGAAGGGCGGCATCCGCTACTCGCCCGCGGTGAACCAGGACGAGGTGGAGGCGCTGGCGGCGCTGATGACTTACAAATGCGCGCTGGTGGAAGCGCCCTTTGGTGGCTCCAAGGGGGGCTTGTGCATCGACCCGCGCGAGTATGAAGAGCACGAGCTGGAGCTGATCACCCGCCGCTTCGCCTATGAGCTGGCCAAGCGCGACCTGATCAACCCGTCGCAGAACGTGCCCGCCCCCGACATGGGGACCGGTGAGCGGGAGATGGCCTGGATCGCCGACCAGTACGCGCGGATGAACACCACCGACATCAACTCGAAGGCCTGCGTCACCGGCAAGCCGCTCAACGCCGGCGGCATCTCCGGCCGGGTCGAGGCCACGGGGCGCGGCGTGCAATACGCCCTGCGGGAGTTCTTCCGCCACCCCGATGACATGGCCGCCGCCGGACTGACCGGCACCCTGGAGGGCAAACGCGTCATCGTGCAGGGGCTGGGCAACGTGGGCTACCACGCCGCAACCTTCCTGGCCGGGGAGGACGGCGCCCGCATCACCGGCATTATCGAGCGCGACGGCGGGCTTTACAGCGCCGACGGGCTCGACGTGGAGGCGGTGCACAACTGGATCGTCAAGCACGGCGGCATCACCGGCTACCCCGACGCCCAGTTTGTCGAGAACGGCGCGGTGCTCCTGGAGGAGGAATGCGACATCCTGATCCCGGCGGCGCTGGAAGGGGTGATCAACCTCGAGAACGCCGAGCGCATCAAGGCGCCGCTGATCATCGAGGCCGCAAACGGCCCGGTCACCGCGGGCGCGGACGAGATTCTGCGCAAGAAGGGCTGCGTGATCATCCCCGACATGTATGCCAACGCCGGCGGCGTGACCGTGTCCTATTTCGAGTGGGTCAAGAACCTCAGCCACATCCGCTTTGGCCGCATGCAGCGGCGCCAGGAAGAGGCGCGCCACCAGCTGGTCATCGACGAGCTGGAGAAGCTGTCGGAGAGCCTGGGCAAGACCTGGACGCTGGATCCGCGGTTCAAGGAAAAATACCTGAAGGGCGCGGGCGAGCTGGAGCTGGTGCGCTCGGGGCTCGATGACACCATGCGGGTGGCCTACCAGTCGATGCGCGAGGTCTGGCACAGCCGGGACGACGTCACCGACCTGCGCACCGCCGCCTATCTGGTGTCGATCGACAAGGTTGCCAAGAGCTACCACGCCAAGGGCCTGTAACCAGGGCTGTCGGCGAGGGATTACGGGGCGGAGGGGAAACCTTCCGCCCCGTTTTCCTTTCATTGGGCTGCAGGGCGCACTGCCAGGTATTGGGGAATGCTGGCCTGCTTTCAGGCGGTAGACCGGGCATCCCCGGCATGCGGCGCCCTACGGCCTTGTTCCGCGATAAAGGCGGAACCGGCTTGGTGTTTGGCGCGGGCAGGATCGTGTAGGGGGCAGGATCGTGTAGGCTGTCTCCCGGAGCGGCTCGCGGCGAGGCGGGACAATGCCAGAGCCGACCTTTGCGCCTGACAGCGCGCTGACCTGCCCGGAGTGCGGGCACGCGGCAGACGCCTGCCAGCGGTTTTATGGGTGCCCTACTTTTGGGCCCTGCTGCGGCCAAAGGTGGGGGATTGCTGCGTCACTCGCTCTTATGGCACGGTGCCTTGTCGGCCGGGGCAACAGGGAAAGAACTGCTGCGGGTGATCCGGCCCTCCCGGAAGGCGGACACAGGGTGGTAACTTTGGACTGGACAGATGTGCTCAGTTCGTATGTCCTGCGGCCAGCCGCGCTGCGGGGCCATTGGCGGCGCACTGATGGGGAGAATGAGCATGCGGTTTTCGGGCTGGCGCGTGCTGCGCGAGGGGATCACCGGCAACAAGGGCTGGCGGCCGCAGTGGCGCGACCCGGAGCCCAAGGCGCAATATGACGTGGTGATCGTCGGCGGCGGAGGGCATGGGCTGGCCACCGCCTATTACCTTGCCAAAGAGCACGGCATCACCAATGTCGCGGTGCTGGAGAAGGGCTATCTCGGCGGCGGCAGCGTCGGGCGCAACACCACCATCGTGCGCGCGAACTACTACCTGCCGGGCAACTCCGAGTTCTATTCGCATTCGCTGAAGCTCTGGGAGGGGCTGGAGCAGGACCTTAACTACAACGCGATGATGTCGCAGCGCGGTATCCTGAACGTCTTTCACAACGACGGCCAGCGCGATGCGGCGGTGCGCCGGGGCAATGCCATCGTGAACCAGGGCGACGATGCCGAGATCCTGGACCGCGGGCAGCTCCGCAGGCTGGCGCCGTTCCTGAACTACGAGAGCAACCGCTTCCCGATCATGGGGGCGCTGATGCAGCGCCGGGCGGGCACCGCGCGCCATGATGCGGTGGCCTGGGGTTATGCCCGCGGGGCGGACATGCGCGGGGTGGACCTGATCCAGAATTGCGAGGTGACCGGGATCGACGTGGAGGGCGGCAGGGTCACCGGCGTGCAGACCTCGCGCGGGGTGATCCGTGCCAAAAAGGTGGCGCTGGCGGCGGCGGGGCGCTCGGGGCAGGTGGCGGCGATGGCGGGGCTCACCCTGCCGATCGAAAGCCACGTGCTGCAGGCCTTCGTGAGCGAGGGGCTGAAGCCCATCATCAACCACGTGATCACCTTTGCCGAGGGGCATCTTTATATCAGCCAGTCGGACAAGGGCGGGCTGGTGTTCGGCAGCTACCTGGATTTCTACGCGTCCTACGCGGCGCGCGGCAACCTGCCGATGGCGGAGCACACGATGGAGGCCTGCATGGCGATGCTGCCCGCCATCGGCAAGGCGCGGCTGCTGCGCAGCTGGGGCGGGATCATGGACATGACGCCGGATGGCTCGCCGATCATCGATCATGCGCCTGTCGACGGGCTCTATCTGAACTGCGGCTGGTGCTATGGCGGCTTCAAGGCGACGCCCGGCTCGGGCCATGCCTATGCGCATCTGATTGCCACCGGCCGCCCGCATCCGGCGGCGGAGCGGTTCCGGCTCGACCGGTTCCGCAGCGGCCGCGGGCTGATGGATGAGGAGGGGACCGGTGCCCAGCATAACATGCATTGAACCGGCCGCTGCTGCGAAAGGGGGCGCTGCCCCCTCGGCCTGGCGGCCTCACCCCCGGAGTATTTCCGGCAAGATGAAGGAGCGGGGGACATGAGGGTCTGCTGTCCGATCTGCGGTGAAAGAGACCGGCGGGAGTTTTCCGTCAAGGGGGCCGCGGTCGTGCGGCCTGCGGAGAATGCCGGGCTGGAGGCTTGGCACCGCTATCTGCACCTGCGCGGAAACCCGGCCGGGCGGCTGGATGAGCTTTGGTATCACGAGATGGGCTGCGGCACCTGGCTGGTGGTGACCCGCGATACCGTGAGTCACGCGGTGCTGGGCGTGCAGCTGGCGGCGGATGCCGGGCTGGGAGGCGCGGCATGAGGCTGGCGGGCAAGGGGCTGAACCCGGAGGCGCGGCCGGTCTCCTTCTCCTTCGACGGGCGCCATATGATGGGGCTTGAAGGCGAGCCGCTGGCGGCGGCGCTGCTGGCCAACGGGGTACATCTGGTGGGGCGGTCTTTCAAGTACCACCGCCCGCGCGGTGTGCTGACCGCGGGCAGTGAGGAGCCGAACGCGCTGGTCACCATCGGCGGCGGCGCGCATCAGGATCCAAACGTGCGCGCCACTCGTCAGGAGCTCTACGACGGGTTGGAGGCGCGGAGCCAGAATCGCTGGCCGTCGCTGGAGCGGGACCTGCTGGCGGTGAATGACCTCGCCGCGCCCTTTCTTGGCGCCGGGTTCTACTACAAGACCTTCATGTGGCCCGCTGGGTTCTGGGAGAAGCTTTACGAGCCCGCGATTCGCCGGGCGGCGGGACTGGGTGCGCTTTCGGGCGAGGTGGACGCGGACACTTATGAGAAGGCCTATGCCTTCTGCGACGTGCTGGTGATCGGGTCCGGGCCGGCCGGGCTGATGGCCGCCTTGCAGGCCGGGCGCGCCGGGGCGGATGTGATCCTCTGCGAGGAGGACAGTCATTTCGGCGGCCGCCTGCTGGCCGAGCGGGATGAGGTTGGCGGCAAGCCGGGGCACCTGTGGGCAGAGGAGGCCGTGGCGGAGCTCGCGGCGATGGAGAACGTCCGGCTGATGCCCCGCACCGCCGTCACCGGGGCCTATGACCAGGGCACCTACGGCGCCTTGGAGCGGGTCTCCCACCACCTGCCGCGCAGCCATGCGGCAAAGGGGAGCAAGCTGCCGCGGGAGTGTTTCTGGCGGATTGCCGCGAAGCACGCGGTGCTGGCGGCGGGTGCGATCGAGCGGCCGGTGGCCTTCCGCAACAACGACCGGCCGGGGATCATGATGGCGGGTGCGGTGCGGACCTACCTGAACCGCTGGGGCGTGGCGCCGGGCGAGCGGGTGACTGTTTTTGGCAACAACGACCAGGCGCACCGCACCGCGCGCGATCTGGCGGCAGCGGGCGTGCATGTGGCGGCGGTGATCGACAGCCGCCATGACGGCCCCGCCGAGCGCGGCGGCGGCAGTTGGCCGGTGATCCGCGGCGCGCAGGTTTGCGACGCGGCGGGGCGGCGGCGATTGGAAAGCATCACCCTGCGCTCGGTCCGCGGTGAGGAGAAGATACAGACCGACTGCCTCGCGATGTCGGGTGGCTGGAACCCCTCGGTGCATCTCACCTGCCATCTGAACGCGCGGCCGGTCTGGCGGCGCGATCTGGCGGCTTTCGTGCCTGCCGAGGGGGCGGTGCCAGGGATGCTGGCGGCGGGGGCCTGCAACGGCGCCTTCTCCACCGCGGGCTGCCTGCGGGAGGGCGCGGCGGCGGCGGAGCAGGTGCTGGAGGCGCTGGGCCGGCAAGCGCCCGCGGCGGAGCTGCCGGAAGCGGAGGACGATCCCTACCGCATCACGCCGCTTTGGGCGGTGCCCGGCAAGGGGCGTGCCTGGCTCGACTTCCAGAACGATGTGACTGTGAAAGACGTTCAGCAGGCGGCGGCGGAGAACTTCCGCTCGGTCGAGCACATGAAGCGCTATACCACGCAAGGCATGGCGACCGATCAGGGCAAGAACTCGAACGTCTCCGCGCTGGCCGTGCTGGCCGATGCCACCGGGCGCACGATCCCGGAGACCGGCACCACCACCTTCCGCCCGCCCTTTGTGCCGGTGGCGATCGGGGCGATGGGGGCGGGGGCCGCGGATGCGGGTTTCAAGCCGCAGCGTTTCCTCACCTCGCACCGGGAGAGCGCGGCGCGGGGTGCCGAGCAGCTGGAGGCTGGGCTGTGGTACCGGGCTGCCTGGTTCCCCAAGGCAGGGGAGACCCATTGGCGCCAGTCCTGCGACCGCGAGGCTGCGATGGTGCGCACCTCGGTGGGGATCTGCGACGTCTCGACCCTCGGCAAGATCGACATTCAGGGGCCGGATGCGGGCAAGCTGCTGGATTTCGTCTACACCAACACGTTCCGCACCTTGAAGCCGGGCCGCGTGCGCTATGGGCTGATGCTGCGCGAGGACGGGTTTGTCATGGATGACGGCACCACCGCGCGGCTGGGGGAGAACCACTATGTGATGACCACCACCACCGCCGCCGCGGGGGAGGTGATGGCGCATCTGGAGTTTGCCTCCCAGGTGCTGCGGCCGGAGTGGAACGTGCGCTTTACCTCGGTCACCGAGCAATGGGCGCAGTTTGCCGTGGCCGGGCCGAAGTCCCGGGAGCTTCTGAGAAACCTGCTGGAGCAGGAGCTTGACAGTGCAAGCTGGCCCTTCATGGCCTGCGGCGAGGTCTCCGTGCTGGGCGTCCGGGGGCGCTTGTTCCGGATCTCCTTCTCGGGCGAGCTGGCCTATGAGCTCGCCGTGCCTGCGCGCTATGGCGAGAGCCTGTACCGGGAGCTGCTGAAACGGGCCGAGGGCTTGGGCGGCGGGGCCTACGGGATGGAAGCGCTGAATGTGCTCCGGATCGAGAAGGGGCTGATTACCCATGCAGAGATCAACGGCACGGTGACGGCTTTTGACCTAGGCCTGCAGGGAATGCTGTCGAAACAGAAGCACTTCATAGGCAAGGCAATGGCCGCGCGCGAAGGCCTGGTGGCGGAGGACCGGATGCGGCTGGTCGGCTTGAAGCCTGCGGGTGCGGCAAAAGAGATCACCGCGGGCGCGCATCTTTTCACCCCCGGCGATCCGGTCGAGCGGGCGGCGGATCAGGGCTATGTGACCTCGGCCGGTTTCTCCCCCGCGCTGGGCCATCCCATCGGGCTTGGCTTCCTGAAGGAAGGGCCGGAGCGGATTGGCGAAACGGTGCGGCTGGTCGACCACATGCGCGGGGTGGATACGCTGTGCGAGGTGGTATCTCCGGTATTTGTTGACCCCGAAGGAGGGCGGGCGCGTGGCTGAGTTGGTAGCAAGAAGTTCCTGCGCGGGGCTTCTGCCCGCAGTGACCGGCGGTATGCGGCTGAGCGAGGAGCATGTGGGGGCGATGTGGAGCGTTGCGCCCTACACGGGCCGGCAGGACGCGCTGGGCAAGGCGATGGAGGCCGCGCATGGCGTGGGCTTTCCCGAGCCAAACCGCGCCCTGACACGCGATGGCGTAGAGGCGCTGTGGTTCGGGAGGGACATGGCGCTCCTGCTCGGTGCGGCGCCGGATGCGGGGCTTGCGGGACATGCCGCCCTCACCGATCAGAGCGACGCCTGGGCGGTGGTGCGGCTAGAGGGCGAGCGCGCGGAGGACGTGCTGGCGCGTCTGGTGCCGGTGGATTTGCGGGCGCGCGCCTTCCCCGAAGGCCATACCGCGCGCAGCGAATTGAAACACATGATGGCCTCTATCACGCGCGTGGGGCCGGACGCGTTCCGCATCATGGTGTTCCGCTCGATGGCGGCGACTCTGGTTCATGATCTGAAAACAGCCATGGAAGCTGTGGCGGCGCGGGGGTAACCTCCGTGGATCACGAACTGATTCCCGGAGCTGATCCATGATCCGCATTTTCCTCGCCGCTGCGCTGCTGGCGGCGCCGGCCTATGCTTCTGAAACCAAGGAAGAAAGCTGCAAGTATCAAGGCCAGGTGATGGCCGCGGTGCAAAAGGCGCGGCTCGACCGGGTGCCGCAGGAGGAGGTGGAGCAGGTGATTCTGGCCAGCGGGCCGGACTGGCCCGACGCCTACTCCAATGCGATCCCGCAGCTTTCTGCGCATGTCTACGCGATGAAGCGGCGCGACCTGCGCAATGCGGATCTGGGTGCCATCTTTGAACAGCAGTGCCTGGAGAACTGGGATCAGATCCAGGAAATGAAGAAACATCTGAAGTCGAACTGATATGTCTCTGCCGCCCGGCTTTCTTGATGAACTCCGCACCCGGGTCAGCCTGTCTGACGTTGTCGGGCGCAAGGTCATGTGGGATCAGCGCAAGTCGCAGCCGGGCAAGGGCGACTACTGGGGACCGTGCCCCTTCCACCACGAGAAGACCGCGTCCTTCCATGTCGAGGACCGCAAAGGGTTCTATTACTGCTTCGGCTGCCATGCGAAGGGCGATGCGCTGAAGTTCGTGCAGGAGACCGAAAACGTCAGCTTCATGGAGGCGGTGGAGATCCTTGCGGGCGAAGCGGGGCTGGAGATGCCCAAGCGCGACCCGCGCGCGCAGGAGAAGCAGGACCGCCGGGCGCTGCTCGCCGACGTGATGGAGCAGGCGGTGCAGTTCTTCCGCCTGCAGCTCAAGACCGGCGCGGCGCAGGACGCGCGCGCCTACCTGCAGCGCCGGGGGCTGACGCCGCCCGCGCTCGACCGCTGGGAGATCGGCTTTGCCCCGAACGGCTGGCAGAACCTCTGGGACCACCTGCGCGGCAAGGGCGTGGCGGAGGACCTGATCCTTGGCGCGGGGCTGGGCAAGCCCTCGAACAAGGGCGGCAAGCCATACGACACCTTCCGCAACCGGATCATGTTCCCGATCCGCGACGCGCGCGGCCGGGCGATTGCCTTTGGCGGCCGGGCGATGGACCCGAATGACAGCGCAAAATACCTGAACTCGCCCGAAACCGAGCTGTTCGACAAGGGCCGCAGCCTCTACAACCACGGGCCTGCGCGGGCGGCCTCGGGGCGCGGCGCGCCCTTGATCGTGGCCGAGGGCTACATGGACGTGATCGCGCTGGCCGAAGGCGGGTTCCCGTCCTCGGTGGCCCCCTTGGGCACCGCGGTCACCGAGAACCAGCTGCAGATGCTGTGGCGGATGTCGGACGAGCCGATCATTGCGCTGGATGGCGACACCGCGGGCCTGCGCGCGGCGATGCGGCTGATCGACCTGGCGCTGCCGCTGCTGGAGGCGGGCAAGTCCCTGCGCTTTGCCTTGATGCCCGAGGGCAAGGACCCCGACGACATGATCCGCAGCGAAGGGCCCGAGGCCGTGCAGGCGGTGCTGGACCAGGCGATGCCGATGGTGAAGCTCCTGTGGCAGCGGGAGACCGCGGGCAAGGTCTTTGACAGCCCCGAGCGCAAGGCGGCGCTCGACAAAGCCTTGCGGGAAAAGATCCGGCTGATCCGCGATCCCTCGATCCGCAAGCACTACGGCGACGACATCAAGGAGCTGCGCTGGCAGCTGTTCCGCGGCAATCGCGGCAGCAGCAGTGGCGGAAGCAAGGGCAGCTACCAGCTGAAACCCGGCGGGGGCGGCGGATTCCGCGAGGGCGTGCGCGCGCCCTGGCGCGGCAAGGGCTTTCCCGGCCCGGTGCCGCAGCCGCGCGCCACTACCCGCGCATCGCTGGTCGCGGCGGCGGATGAGACTGCCTTTGCCCGCATGCGCGAGGCGGTGATCCTGGCCACCGCCATCACCACGCCCGCGGTAATCGCAGAGTTTGAAACGCGGCTGGAGCGGCTGCAGTGCGCCGACCCCGATCTGGCGGCGCTGCGTGACCTGGTCTTGCGGGTGGGGATTGAAGCGCCGGAGCGGCTGCGCGAGGAAATAGATTGGGCGCTGGGCCCGCATGCCCTTGAAAACCTCTATGCGCTGCGCCATGTGGCAATCATCCCCAGCCTGCGCAAACCCGGCGACACCGAACTGGCCGCAATGACCCTGGCAGAGGAATTTGCGAAACTGGAAGCAGGGCGCGGGCTGGACGCGGAACTGGCGGAGGCCACCGAGGATCTGAGCGGGCTGGCCGACGAGGCCCTGACCTGGCGCCTGGGCCAGGCCGCGGAGGCCCGCAACCGCGCGGTGCGCAGCGAAAATGAGGATAAGGCGCAGTATGATGTGGGTGAGAACGGTGCGCGTCTCAATCGCGAGGAACGCGACGCCTTTGGCGCCCTTTTGGACCGGATCGGCTTTTCCGGCAAATGACACAGCCACAGACGCTGATGCGTTTTGCTAAGGAAGAGCAAAAGAAAATTGGGTAAACCGGGTGACGAATCAGATCATCGCGCACATGATTCGCGCGACCCGAATCGCCCCGCAGCCCCTGATGAGGAGCAATGAATGGCCGCCAAAGACACCGACGACCGCAAGCCTGACGATCAGGAGCCCGAAATTTCCCTCGACATGAGCCAGGCTCAGGTCAAGAAGATGATCGCGGAAGCCCGCGAAAAGGGCTACATCACCTATGATCAGCTCAATCAGGTGCTGCCGCCGGATCAGGTCAGCTCGGAACAGATCGAAGACGTGATGTCGATGCTCAGCGAGATGGGCATCAACATCATCGAGGACGAGGAAGCCGAGGAAGAAGAGAACAAGGGCTCGACCGATCTGGTCACCACCGAGGGCCCGCGCGAGGTCGCGCTGGCCGGCGCGCAGGCCGAGAAGCTCGACCGCACCGATGACCCGGTGCGCATGTACCTGCGCGAGATGGGCTCGGTCGAGCTCTTGTCCCGCGAGGGCGAGATCGCGATCGCCAAGCGCATCGAGGCCGGCCGCAACACGATGATCGCGGGGCTTTGCGAAAGCCCGCTGACCTTCCAGGCGATCACCATCTGGCACGACGAACTGCTGTCCGAGGACATCCTGCTGCGCGACGTCATCGACCTGGAAGCCACTTTCGGCAACCAGCTCGACGAAGAGGGCGGTGTCGAGGAGCCGGTGGTCGACCCGTCAGCGGTGCAGGCGGCCAAGCCCGCCAAGGAAGAAGGCCCCGAGCTCGACGCGGACGGCAACCCGATCTCCCGCGAGGAAGACGAGGACGAGGACGAGCAGGCCAACATGTCGCTCGCCGCGATGGAGGCCGCGCTCAAGGACCGGGTGCTGACCACGCTGGACCGGATCTCCACTGACTTCGCCGAGCTGAGCGAGATGCAGGACAGCCGGATCTCGGCTACGCTGAACGAGGACGGCTCCTTCAGCGCCGAGGACGAGGCCCGCTATCAGCAGCTGCGTTCGGAGATCGTCGAGCTGGTGAACGGGCTGCACCTGCACAACAACCGCATCGAGGCGCTGATCGACCAGCTTTACGGCATCAACCGCCGGATCATGCAGATCGACAGCGCCGTGGTGAAGCTGGCCGATCAGGCCCGGATCAACCGCAAGGAATTCGTCGACGCTTACCGCGGACGCGAGCTGGACCCGAACTGGCTGTCGGAAATGGCTGAAAAGCCGGGCCGCGGCTGGCAGATGTTCATCGAGCGCTCCACCGACAAGGTGGAGGAGCTGCGCGCCGACATGGCGCAGGTGGGCCAGTATGTCGGCCTCGACATCTCGGAATTCCGCCGCATCGTGCAGCAGGTGCAGAAGGGCGAGAAGGAGGCCCGCCAGGCCAAGAAGGAAATGGTGGAAGCCAACCTGCGCCTGGTGATCTCCATCGCCAAGAAATACACCAACCGCGGGCTGCAGTTCCTTGATCTCATTCAGGAAGGCAACATCGGCCTGATGAAGGCGGTCGACAAGTTCGAATACCGCCGCGGCTACAAGTTCTCGACCTATGCGACCTGGTGGATCCGCCAGGCGATCACCCGCTCGATCGCCGATCAGGCACGCACTATCCGGATCCCGGTGCACATGATCGAGACCATCAACAAGCTGGTCCGCACCGGCCGCCAGATGCTGCACGAGATCGGCCGCGAGCCGACCCCGGAGGAGCTGGCCGAGAAGCTGCAGATGCCGCTGGAAAAGGTCCGCAAGGTGATGAAGATCGCCAAGGAGCCGATCTCTCTCGAAACCCCGATCGGGGACGAGGAAGATTCGCAGCTTGGCGATTTCATCGAGGACAAGAACGCGGTGCTGCCGCTCGACAGCGCCATTCAGGAGAACCTGAAGGAAACCACCACCCGGGTTCTGGCCTCGCTCACCCCGCGCGAGGAACGTGTGCTGCGGATGCGATTCGGCATCGGCATGAACACCGACCACACGCTGGAGGAAGTCGGCCAGCAGTTCAGCGTGACCCGCGAACGGATCCGCCAGATCGAGGCGAAGGCGCTGCGGAAGCTCAAACACCCGAGCCGCTCGCGCAAGCTGCGGTCGTTCCTGGACCAGTGATCCAAGACCCCCCTGACAGCCATGGCCGCGCTCCCAGCGCGGCCATTTCTATTTTATGGGCTAAGATTGGCCGCGAATGGGCGAAATGCCGAGCGAAGCCGCGCGTCGGCGGCGCGCGCGGTGGCGATCCTGACCGGAGCGACTGGCAGTTTATCCCGGCCAAGTCCGTACGCCCTCGCGAGGGCACGTCCAGCCTCAGCCAAATCGCCGCCGCGAGGGGGGCGCGCCGGCGATGCGCGGCGGCCTTCGGCCTGGCTCCGCGTTGGCGGCAAACTGAGAGCAGCGCAGGTCGGTCATGCGGCAGGTGAATGATCACACCGGAAGCCTCATCGTCTTCGATGGCGACTGCGTGCTCTGCTGCAGCTGCTTCCGCTTCGTGCTGCGCCACGACCGGGCGGAGCGGTTCTCCTTTGCGCTGGCGCAGTCGCCCCTGGGGCAGCGGCTCTACCGGGCGGAGGGGCTGGCTGGCGATGATCTCGGCACCATGCTGGTGGTGGCGGAGGGCCGCGTGCTGCAGCGGCTGGATGCGGTCGCAGCGGTGCTGCGGGGGCTTGGCGGGCCGTGGCGCCTGCTGGCGCTGTGCCGGTTCCTGCCGCGGCGGGTGAAGGACGCGCTGTACGGTCTTATCGCGCGCAATCGCTTCCGGCTCTTCGGGCGGCGCGATGCCTGCCTGCTGCCGCCGCCGGATCTCGCCCTCCGTTTTGCGCCCGAGGGGCTGGCAGGGTCGGACGGCCTCGGGAGCGTCGGCCGTTAACCATTTGGCAACAACTTGGATTGTCCGCGGTTTCAACGCGCTTTATCGTAAAATTCACATCAAAGAGACAATGGTCCGGGGGGATGAGATGTCTGCTTACCGTGATGCGGATGCGGCGCTGGGGGCGCTGGACGCGAAATTGCAGGAATTGAACGGGCTGGTGCTCGCCAATGGCTTTTTGGCGGGTGTGCTGCTGGCGCAGGGGGACGCGCTGAAGCAGATGGGCGCGGAGGAAACCCGCGAGATGCTGCGCGCGCAGGCGCGGGCGGAATACGGGGAAAGCGGCCGGGTACCCGATGCCGCCGTGATGCAGGTGCTCGAAGGCGTGCTGGGGAGCCGTCCGAGCGCCGAAGTCATCCCGTTTCCCGCCCGCGGCTGAGCCGCGCTTCGCGGGAAGGGGGCTTCCTGCGCGCCATAATACCCCTGCAGCAGTCCTGACCGGCCGCTGCAGGGGTATCTTCTTGTGCGGTGCCGGTCAGCCGCATTTGGATCCAGTGAGGCAGGCGGAGAGCCGCGCGTCGGCGGCGCGCGCGGAGGCGGTCCGAACCGGAGTGGATGGCAGTTTATCCCGGCCACGTCCGTGAACCCTCCCGAGGAACCTCCTGGCCGATGCCAAGTCGCCGCCGCGTGCGGGCGCGCCGGCGATGCGCGGCGGCCTTCGGCCTCGTCCCGCGCTGGCCAAACCCGGCCTTCGGTCGTGCCCCGCTGCTTTCCGCCGCCCCAGCCCCACGGCGCTGTGATTTGCCCGTGTTGGCGCGCGCCTTAGTCTTTCCCGTGACACCGGCGGGGCTCACACTGTGCTGCGGTCCGCCCGATCCCGCATCCCCCGCCGCAGCGATGAGAAGGGAGGCCTCTCATGAAACTGCACGCGTTTCTTACCGTTGCCCTGACGGGCGCTTGTGTGGTGGCGCCGGGTGCCTCGACGGCCTGGTGGTCCTGGAACCGGCACGAGGTGTTTCCGGTAGCCGACGGCGTCTGGGAGGTTGTGAGCGAAGTCGGCGCCATGCCGCGGGACTACTGGTGCGCCTCCGGGGATTATGCCTTTCGCGAGCTGGGCGCGCCGCTGAGCCAGCGTATCTATATTTGGCGCGGCATCGGCCCCTCGCTGAGCCGCCCCACCCACAAGGCGGTGCAGTTCTCTTTCGCGCCGCCGCCAGGCGCGGATCTGTCGCCGCGGCACTCGCTGAACATCACGGCGGCGGGCAACAGCAGGAGCACGGGCTCGGCCTACAACCGCTGCTTCGACCGGCGGCCCCGTCACGGCATCTTCCTCGACTGATCCGGTCCCTGGCAGCCTCCGGCCTTGGGTGCCGCCCCGCTTGCCCGGCGCGCGGCTTTAGTCCAGAACGAACCCATGCAGCAGCGCTTCACCATCGCCACCCGCGGCCAGGGGCTTTACGAATTCACCGCCGATCTCCGCACCTGGGTGGCGGGTCAGGGCATGCGCGACGGGCTGCTTACCCTCTTTGTGCGCCATACGTCCTGCTCGCTGCTGATCCAGGAAAACGCCGACCCCGCGGTGCAGGGCGATCTGCAGGCCTTCTTCTCCCGCCTGGTGCCGCCCTCGGACCACCCTTCGATGCGTTACTTGCGCCATACCTACGAGGGGCCGGATGACATGCCCGCCCATATCAAGGCAGCGATGATGCCGGTGAGCCTGTCGATCCCGGTGAGCGGCGGCGCGCCGGTCTTGGGGCGCTGGCAAGGGGTTTACCTGTTCGAACACCGCGATGCGCCGCACCGCCGGGAGGTGGTGGCGCACCTCGGGTGAACCTCTTTATCTAGCGGCATTATTTCACCTCTACCCAAATTCTGGAGGGTGCCCTATAGTTGTGGATAACCGGGGAAACCCGGACACAAGTTAAAGGCTGACAGGATTGAGGATACCGGCGGATGCGCTGCCCATTTTGCGGAAATATCGACACTCAGGTCAAGGATTCCCGGCCCGCCGAAGATCACGTCTCGATCCGGAGGCGGCGGTTCTGCCCGGCTTGCGGCGGCCGCTTCACCACCTATGAGCGGGTGCAGCTGCGTGACTTGGTGGTGATCAAGACGTCCGGCAAGCGCGAGGACTTCGACCGCGATAAGCTGGAGCGCTCGATCCGCATCTCCATGCAAAAACGCCCGATCGAGCCGGAGCGCATCGACCAGATGATCTCGGGCATTGTGCGGCGCCTGGAGAGCATGGGCGAAACGGACATCGCCTCCAAGAAGATCGGTGAGATCGTGATGGAGGCGCTGGCCCGGATCGACACTGTCGCCTATGTGAGATTTGCCAGCGTTTACAAAAACTTCCAGGCCGCGGACGATTTCGAGGACTTCGTCCACGAGCTGCGCCCCCATGTCGCTCCGGAAGAGTGATGGATCCCGATCACCGTTTCATGGCGCTGGCCCTGTCGCTGGGCCGGCGCGGGCAGGGCAACTGCTGGCCAAACCCGGCGGTGGGCTGCGTCATCGTGCGCGAGGGGCGCATCGTGGGGCGCGGCTGGACCAAGCCGGGCGGGCGCCCGCACGCCGAGACAGAGGCGCTGGCCCAGGCCGGTGAGGCAGCACGCGGGGCAACGGCCTATGTGACACTTGAGCCCTGCGCGCATCACGGCAAGACCGCTCCCTGTTCGCAGGCGCTGATCGACGCTGGCATTTCCCGGGTCGTGGCGGCCATCGAAGACAGCGATCCGCGGGTCTCCGGCCAGGGCTTCCAGATGCTGCGCGACGCGGGCGTCGAGGTGGTTTCGGGCGTCTGGGGCGCGCAGGCAGCGCGGGATCATGCCGGGTTCTTCCTCAAGACAGAACAGGGCCGCCCGCTGGTGACGCTGAAGCTCGCCAGCAGTTTCGACGGCCGTATCGCTACCGGTTCGGGGCAGAGCCAATGGATCACGGGGCCGGAGGCGCGCCGCGTGGTGCATGCAATGCGGGCGCGCCATGACGCGGTAATGGTGGGCGGCGGCACTGCGCGGGCGGATGACCCCTCGCTTACCGTGCGCGATATGGGCGTGGCGCGGCAACCGGTGCGGGTGGTGATATCGCGCCATTTGGACCTGCCTCTGATGGGGCAGCTGGCCCGGACCGCCCGCAAAGTGCCGGTCTGGCTTTGCCACGGCCAGGGCGCTGCGCCGGAGCGGATAGAGGCCTGGCAAGGGCTGGGCGCGCGGCTGATCCCCTGCGCGGCGCATGGCGTGCAGCTCGACCCGGGCGACGTTTTGCAGCAGCTGGGTGCGGCCGGGCTCACGCGGGTGTTCTGCGAGGGCGGCAGCGCCCTGGCGGCGTCTTTGCTGGCATTTGACCTGGTGGACGAGCTGATCGGCTTTACCGCGGGCCTCGGCATCGGTGCCGAGGGACTGCCCTCGATCGGGGCGCTGGGGATCGGCAAGCTGGCGGAGGCGCCGAGGTTCGAGTTGATCGAGGCCCGCCGTACCGGGGGCGACATCCTGCACCGTTGGACGCGGGAGCTGCGATAACGGGCATTGGGGGCGCTGCCTCTCGGCCTGACGGCCTCACCCCGGGGTTTTCAGGTCAGAAAGCGGCGGGGGCGGGGGTGTCAGCGCCAGAGGGGGGCGCAGCTGGCAAACAGGCCTTGCAGCTTGGAGAGCAAGCGGTTGGCGGCGCCGGGGTGCGGCAGCGGGCCGTGTTTCAGACGCATCACGGCGGCTTCGGCCGGGCAGGGCTCACCGGTAACGGGATCGCGGTAGCGCGGGTAGTCGATCAATGCGGCATGGGCGAGGCCGAGGAGCGAAGGGCGCGCCCGGCGCCAGGCAGGCTGCTTTGCCAGATCGCGGGTCAGCCCCCAGCCCGCGTAGAAGGGCCGGCCGAGCGTGGTCACGGGAATGCCGCGCAGCAGGGCCTCGAAACCCATTAGGGAGGTCATTGTCCACACCTCCTGCACCTGGGCCAGCAGGTCTGCCGGATCGGCCTTTACGGCGATCACATCGGCGAGGCCGCCGCCATCGATCTCACCCGCGCGCAGGCCGGCCTCCACATCCGGGTGCGGTTTGTAAATGATAACGGCTTCCGGGTTGGCAGCGCGCACGGCTTGGAGCAGGGCGCTGTTATTGTTGACCTCAGCTGCGCCGCAGAGGATCGAGGCGTCATCCGCGACCTGGCCCGGAACCAGGATTCGGTGGCCGTCGGGCAGAGCCGGGGCGGGGCCTCCGAGATTGTATTTCGACAGGCCGCCGCCGGTGAGGCTCTTGATGAGGGCCTCGGTGCGGCGGGTCTGGGCCCCGGTCAGCGTGCTGCGGCGGGCGATCAGGTGGTCGAGGTCCGAGGGCTGGCGCGGGTCGTAGTAGATGCCGCGCCAGTCGGTCACCAGCGACAGTGGCGGCACCAGCTCCGCTCCCAGCCCGCGGGAGCGCAGGAAACCGTCCTCGACCCGGGCGGCGCCCGCATGGGCTTCGCTGGCCTTGCCGGCCCAGACCATGCGCTTTCGGCCCTGTGCTTTGCCTGCGTCTTCGGTGAAGCGCACGCGCTTCTCGCCGCCATAGAAGGCCTGCAGCGGCTCGCGTTTCCAAAGCCGCATGCCGGAGGCGGCCCAGCCAAGACGGTCCTCGCGCCAGGCGCGGGCCCTGGCTTCCAGATTGTCGAGCGCGGTTTCCAGCTCGCAGAGCTCATCGCGGAAGGGATCGTACCATGTAGGGTAGAGGATCATCGCGGCAGCGAAGAGCTGCGCGCGGGTGAGGTTCCGCTGCCGCCGCGCGGGCGGGGCGTCGTCAGTGCTGAGCCCCCAGCCGGCATAGAACGGCTGGCCGAAGACGCGCGGCTTGTGGCCGGCGAGGATCGCCTCGAATCCCAGTTGCGAGGAGACGGTATAGACCCCGACCGCGCCCTCCAGCAGCGCCCAGGGGGAGGCCCCGCCGGTGTAGAGCTGCACGCGGCCCTGGGCGTCCGCGGCCTCGAAGTGGCCGGGGCGGTAGCCGCGCAGGGTTTCGGGGTGGGTTTTGAGCAGCACCCGCGCGCCGGGGTTTTCCTCCTGCGCGTAGGCGAGCATTTCGAGGAACCGCGCCCGCCCGGCGCCGGAGGCAATTACCGAGGCGTCGTGGCGGGCCTGGTCGGCCACCAGGACATAGCCGGGATCGGGCGGCGCAACGGCGGGGTCAAAGCCGCTGTATTTGCTGAGATGGGCCTCCCGCATGCGCGCGATGGCGCCGCGGGCGCGCCGCAGGAGGTGGCTGTCGTCGAGCGGGTGGGTGGCAAGCAGGCGCTCAAGCTCCGAGGGGCTTTCCGCGTCGAAATGCACGCCCTCGCGGTCGAGAAGCAGCCCCAGCGGCGGCTCGCCCGCGCGGCCCGGGTGCAGGGAGCGCAGGAAGGCGTCCTCCACCCTGAGCAGCCCGCAGCCGCGCCGCGCTGCGACCGCCCGGCCGCGGTGCGCGGTGGGGGAGGCCCCCCAAATGCCGACCATGTCCTGCGGCTGCGGCAGGCCGAGGCGGACCCGGTAGCCGGCAAGCGACAGGATCCGCCGCAACCGCTTCTGGCTGAGGAAGCCGCCGTTATAGACGAACAGCCGGGACGTTTCCGCCCCGGCTGCTCCTTGCGTGTCTTGCGGGCCCGGGCCCGGGGTCACCATCCTCAGCCTTCAAAGGCTGTGGAGACGCTCGACAGCGAGCCGACCGGGCTCAGCAGAAGCGAGATGGTCTTGGTCCACTGGGTGTAGGGTGCTTCGGTGACATAGAGCGTGTCGTCATCGCGGATTACGAAGTCACGGGCAATGAACAGCCCGTTCGGCTGGGTCAGGTTCAGCACATAGACCATGCGCTGCGCGCCGATCAGGTCGTCGCGGCCCAGCACCTGGTTGGCGATCTCGGCCGGCTCATTGCGCAATACGAAGACGCCGGTGGGATCCGAGGCGGTGGAGATCAGGCCGCCAACCTGTGCAATGGCCTCGAGCGCCGAGAGGTCCTGGCTTTCGAACGGCACCCTTGCCTGGGCGGTGGTGGCGCCAAGTGCGGTGAAGGAGCGGGTGTCTTCCTCGACCAGGATGCGGTCGCCGCCGCGCAGGGCGACATCGAGCTGCGGGTTGTCGTAGAGATCCTGAAACCAGATCTTGCCCTTCTGGCCGCCGCGCAGGATGGTGACCTGGGCAATCTCGGGCTGGATGGTGACACCGCCGGCCTGAGCCAGCATGGCGGAGAGCGTGCGGGTGGGGCGTTCGATTGGGTAGACGCCCTGGGCACCGATGGCGCCGGTAAGGCTGACCGTGGCGCCATCGCCTGCGAGGCGGCGCACCTGCACCTGCGGATCCGGCGTCTGGTCTTCGAGCTTGCGGGTGATGGCCTGGCGCAGCTGCTCCGGCGTGTTGCCGGCGGCGCGCAGGCGGCCTGCGTAGGGCACGAAGATGAAGCCCGCGCTGTCGACCTGCACCTCCTCCAGCGTGGTGGCGTTGCTGGCTTCGGCCGCCAGCAGCCCGTCATCGACGTTTTCCCAGACCGTGAGGCCCAGCACGTCGCCGGGCCGGATCACGTCGGAGGTGAGCACCCCGGCGGAGGTGAAGCCGTCAGAAAAGCCAAGCGCGGGCACCACGGCGGTGGCCCGGGCCACGCGGTCGTTGACCGAAACGATGAAGGCGTCGCCCTCGCGCTGCACCGAGCCTGCGAAGATCTGGCGCTTGCTCGGGCCCACCTTGGGCAGCCCGCAAGACGCCGCCAGGGCCAATGCGGCCAGCAGGGCTGCGGGGCGCGCCCAGCGAAGGGAAACGGATGTCACTGCTCGGTCTCCTGACCTGTTATTGTTTTGCCTCAATTTTTACGGCCAAGGTAACCGGGCAGAAGGTGAAAATCCAGTCCCGCAGGAGCGGGCGCTCAGGTCACCGCGCGCAACTGTTGCCGCGGGGCCGCTGTGCCGCGGCTGAGGGCGTCGTAGGGATCGTCTGCCGCCAGCATCATGTCGGCGACCTGGCGCAGGAGCTGGCGGCGGCCGCGGCGGGAGTAGTAGCCCCCCGCGAGCTGCGACGTTTCCAGCAGGAACCGGCGGTAGTCGCGGTAGGCGCGGGCGTCCGGGCGGCGTGGGGCGGCGAAGAAGTCGCGGGTGGTTTGCGGGGAGACGAACTCCGGCTTGCCATAGACGGCGCGGCCGAAGATTTTCAGCGGGATGCCGCGCCACAAGACCTGCTGGCCCGCGGTGGAGTTCACGGTGACGGCGCTGCGGGCCTCGTTCAGCAGCTGCGCGAGCTTGCCGCCGCGCACGTAATGCACCCGGCCTTCGAGGCCATGCTCGCGGGCGAGCTCGCGCAGGGTGCGGCGCAGCGGGACCCGGCCGTCCTCCAGCGGGTGCGCCTTGATCACCAGGTGGTGGTGGCGCGGCGCGCCTGCGGCAAAGCCGGTGATTACCTCTCCGAGGAAATCGCGCATCGAGGCAAAGGGCGAATGCGCCTGGAAGGAGCTGTCATGCTCAAGCTGCAAAAGCGCCAGGTGGTAGGGAAAGCCGCCGTTGCGGATGCGCCGCTCGGCCAGGCGGCGCTCCAGTGCCTGGGCGGGCATCAGCAGCAGGCGGCGCAGGTAGAGCTGGAACTCCCTTGTGACCGGCAGCGCCCGGTGCGGGCGGAAATTGCGGTAGCGGCGGTTCCGGAACATTACGAACCAGTGGTAGAGCGCGCCGTAAAACACGTGCTGGCGCATGTCGCCCCAATGCGCGGGCGGCAGCGGGGCTTCCATGTCGGAGCGGGCCAGCGCTTCCTGCATCCCGGCAACCTGCATCTGCATCAGCCGCGAATGGCCATTGGCGCCGCCGCGCTCGTAGGTGACCCAGTAGGGGCGCAGGTAGCCCTCCTCGAAGACATGCACGGTGAGCCCGCGGGCGCGCGCGGCCTCTACGGCGGCGGCGTGGATTGGCCTGGTGTCGCCGTAAAGCACGATGTCGGTCACGGCATGGGTATCCAGCAGCCCGCCGAGCGCCTGCGGCCAGTCCTCGGAGGGGCCTTGATAGGCGTGGTATGTGGTCTTGTCGGGCCAGAAGGCGGCATCGCCCGCGTTGAACCCCACCCTCAAAATCCGGGCACCCGCAGCCTGCAGCATCGCGCCCAGCCCGGCAAAGAAGGGCCCGTGCGGGCCTTGCAGGAAGAGGAAGCAGCGGCGGTCGGTCATCGGAGGCATCATCTGGGGTATCCAGGGGGCGGGGATTACTGAAAATTGCAGCCCAGCCTGCGCACCGAAGGCGGCAAAACTAAGGCCGCGGCGGGCGCGCGGGAAGGCAGGGGCAAGCCAGGGCTTGTGGCGCCGGTCCTGCGCCGCTACCTGTTTGCCTCAGAACGATCCGTGCCCGCAAGGAGGTCCCTTACATGTTCACCGGCATCATTACCGATATCGGCACCATTGCCGAGCTGGAGCAGCAGGGCGACCTGCGCGCCCGCATCACCACCGCCTATGACACCGCCACAATTGACATCGGCGCCTCGATCGCCTCGGACGGGGTGTGCCTTACGGTGATTGCGCTGGGAGAGGACTGGTACGATGTGCAGATCTCGGCCGAGACCGTCTCCAAGACCAACCTCGCGAACTGGCAGCCGGGCAAGCGGGTGAACCTCGAGCGCGCGCTGAAGGTGGGCGACGAGCTCGGCGGCCATATCGTCTCGGGCCATGTCGACGGCACTGCGGAGGTGATCGGGGTGGCGGATGAGGGCGACAGCACCCGTTACACCCTGCGGGCGCCCGAGGCGCTGGCCCGCTTTATCGCGCCAAAAGGTTCGGTGGCGCTGAACGGCACCTCGCTGACGGTGAATGACGTGGAAGGCCAGGACTTCGGCATCAACGTGATTCCCCACACCCAGGAGGCAACCACCTGGGGCGAGGTGAAGCAGGGCGATCTGGTGAACCTGGAGATCGACACCCTGGCCCGCTACGTCGCGCGCCTGAGCGAAGCGGGCTGAACGCCCCCGGCGCCGCCCTGCCGCGCCGATCCCGGGGGTGAGTGGGCATAGGGGCGAAAGAACTCTTCCAGGCCCGCCACTTTCTGACCGGAAATACCCCGGGGTGAGGCCGTAAGGCCGAGGGGCAGGGCCCCTGCCGCAGCGTTTCCGCCGGCGATGGCGCCTGCCGCCGCCGTCAGGCTCCCGCCACCTGGCCGCAGTGGCGCGGATGCCGTGGCAGGCGTTGCGCCGGGCGCGCCGCTCGCGCGGCGCGCGTCACCACATGTCGCCCACAGTGTAGCCCGTGGGGAACGGGTCGCTTGGATCCAGCGTGTAGCTTGAGAGCCCGTAGTTCCAGCCCTGGCCGGACAGGGTGGGGACAATGGCCCTGAACGGCCCGACCTGCGTTTCCTCCACGATGCGGCCCGTGAAGGTGGTGCCCAGCGGACCCGCATTCACAAATTCCTGCCCTGCCCCCAGCTGGCCGCGGGCGTGCAGCACCGCCATCCTGGCACAGGTGCCGGTGCCGCAGGGGGAGCGGTCGAGAATGCCGCTGGCGTCGTTCGGGCGCGCCGGGTCGAAAGGGCCGGTCGAAATGGTGACCGCGTTGCGCCCATGCGTGCCTTCTGCCACCGGCGCGCCCCAGAGGCTGGTGATTGTCGGGCCAGTGATCTCGGGATTGTCCGGATGCGCCACCGGCAGCTGCTCTGCGGCGGCGTGGCGGATCGCCTCGGAGACACGCACGATCTCCGCGCCGTTCTCCGCCTCAAGCGCAACGCCCAGCCGCTCCGCATCCGTCAGCACGAAGAACATGCCGCCCCAGGCCACGTCGGCCGCGACCGTGCCCAGTCCGGCCACCTCCACCTGCGCATCGAGGTGCACGGCGAAAGCTGGAACGTTTTTGAACTCGACCCGTGTCACCTTGCCGCCGTGGCACTCGGCACGCACCCGGATCAGCCCGGCGGGTGCTTCCAGCGTCAGTTCCGTCACCGGCTCGACCATCGGCACGATGCCGGTCTCCAGCAGCACCGTTGCCACGCAGATCGTGTTGGAGCCCGACATCGGCGGGTATTCGGTCTGCTCGAAAATGATGAAACCCGCGTCTGCCTCCGGGTGGCAGGGCGGCACGATGGCGTTGCCGCAGAGGCCCGGGTTGCCGCGCGGCTCGCGCAGCATCTGCAGGCGGATGTCGTCGTGGCTGGCGGCCATGTGCTGCATCTTCTCGAACACGGTTCGGCCCCGCAGCAGCGGCATGCCGCCGGTGATCACCCGGCCCGGCTCGCCCTCCGCATGCGCCTCGACCGCCTGGATAATGCGGGATGCGCGGATCTGTTACTCCCTCCCCCGAAAGCTCCACGGCATGGGCCCGGCAATGGGCCCTCAAGGAACCCGGCAATGGGCCCTCAAGAAAGTTGTGCACGGATGCACAGGGCGCGTCGAGGCCCTGTGCCGTCGTTTGCGGGTCTGGCATTTGCTGCCGCCCTGGGGTATTTCGCATGCAAGGAACCTGCGGCGCCCCGGGGCGCTGCCCGTGCGCATCGAAAGGCTGGCACATGAGCTTTGAAACACCGGGGCCGGTTGAGGCGCGTCTCAAGGGCGCCATCAGCCCGATCGAGGAGATCATCGAGGAAGCCCGCCAGGGCCGGATGTTCATTCTGGTCGACCACGAGGACCGCGAGAACGAAGGCGACCTGGTGATCCCGGCGCAGCATGCCGATGCTGCCGCGATCAACTTCATGGCCACCCACGGCCGCGGGCTGATCTGCCTGACCCTGCCGGCCGAGCGCATCGAAGAGCTGGGCCTGCCGATGATGGCGCTGCACAATTCCTCGCGCCATGAAACCGCCTTCACCGTGTCGATCGAGGCACGCGAGGGTGTCTCAACCGGCATTTCCGCCGCCGACCGGGCGCTCACCGTGGCCACCGCCATCGACCCGCAGAAGACCGCGGCCGATATCGCCACCCCCGGCCATGTCTTCCCGCTGCGCGCGCGCCGGGGCGGGGTGCTGGTCCGCGCCGGTCATACCGAGGCGGGCTGCGACGTAGCGCGGCTTGCAGGGCAGTACCCGGCTTCGGTGATTTGCGAGATCATGAAGGAAGACGGCACCATGGCGCGGCTTCCGGACCTGGTGGAATACGCTGAAAGGCACGGGCTGAAGATCGGCACCATCTCCGACCTCATCACCTACCGCGCGCGCAACGACAACCTGGTGGTGGAAACCTCGCGCCAGACCGTCACCTCGGAATTCGGCGGCGAGTGGGAGATGCGGCTGTTCACCGACCAGACCCACGGCATCGAGCACGTGGTGATGATCAAGGGCGACATCACCACCCCGGAGCCGGTGCTGGTGCGCACCCACGCGCTGCATGAGGCGACCGATATCCTGGGCCTTGGCCCGAAATCCGCCCGCCAGCTGCCCCGCGCGATGGAGATCATCGCCGAGGAGGGCCGCGGCGTGGTCACCCTGTTCCGCCAGCCGCGCAACGCGCTTTATGCCAACGAGGATGAGGGCCCGCGCACGGTCACCATCAAGCAGACCGGCATCGGCGCGCAGATCCTGTCCTCGCTCGGCCTGCACGAACTGGTGCTGCTCACCGACTCGCCCTCCACCAAATACCTCGGGCTTGACGCCTACGGGTTGTCGATCACCGGCAGCCGCCCCATTCTGAAGGACGCTTGATATGGCCGGACATGAGACCCACTACACCCTGCCGCGCGCTGAGTTCGACAAGCCGGTGAAGATCCTGATCGTCGTCGCGCCCTACTACAAGGACATCGCCGACAACCTGGTCGCGGGCGCGGCGGCGGAAATCGAGGCCGCGGGCGGCACTTTCGAGATTGTCGAAGTGCCGGGCGCGCTGGAAGTGCCCACCGCCATCGCCATCGCCGACCGCTCGTCGAACTTTGACGGCTACGTGGCGCTGGGCTGCGTGATCCGCGGCGAGACCACCCATTACGACACCGTCTGCAACGACTCGAGCCGCGCGATCCAGCTGATGGGCCTCCAGGGGCTGTGCATCGGCAACGGCATCCTCACTGTCGAGAACCGCAGGCAGGCCGAGGTGCGCGCCGACCCGCAGGACCAGAACAAGGGCGGCGGCGCGGCGGCCGCGGCCTTGCATCTGATCGCGCTCACGCGTAAGTGGGGCGCCCAGACAAAGGGCATCGGCTTCAAGGCGCCAAACGAGGCGATCCAGCTGGCTGCCAAAGACAACGGATCCACCAACGCATGAGCACCTCAGACGGCCGCGCCCAGGGCGGCGGCAAGAAGAAACAGATGAGATCGGCGGCGCGGCTTTACGCGCTGCAGGCGCTGTTCCAGATGGAGCAGAGCGGCCAGACCTTCGACCAGGTTATCGTCGAGTTCGAAGACCACCGCTTCGGCGCCACCTACGAGGGCGACGAGATGGCCGAGGGCGACACCGCGGTGTTCCGCAAGCTGGTGCGCGAGGCGGTGAACTACCAGGCTTCGATCGACCAGATGACTGACCGGGCGCTGGTGGCAAAATGGCCGATCGCGCGCATCGACCCGACGCTGCGGGCGCTGTTCCGCGCTGCGGGAGCCGAGCTGACGCAGTCGGACACGCCGCCGAAGGTGGTGATCTCCGAGTTTGTCGACATTGCCCGCGCCTTCTTCCCTGAGGGCAAGGAGCCGAAGTTCGTCAATGGCGTGCTGGACCATATGGCGCGGGAGGCGCGTCCGGAGGCCTTCTGAAGTCTTCTGCCCGGTCCGGCAATCTTCCGCAAAGGGCGCGCCTCCGGGCGCGCTTTTTCCTGTTTGTGGGGCTTGGCAAAGCTCCGCGCAAAGCCACCGGCAATTTCCGCCGATCGCCGCCGCAAGCTCTGGACGGCGCCGGAAAGGCTGCTAACCTCGGTCTTCCATACTGGAGGACCACATGCCTGAACTGGTGAAACTGTACATTCGCAACGTTGCGGCCGGCCTTGCCGTCGCGGCCGTTTTCGCAACAGTGCTGCCGGGATTTGACGTGATCAACCTGCGGCCGCTGGACGCGGGCTTCGGTGGCGGGGTGCTGGCAGTGGTTCTCCTGTGGGGCCTTCGCAGCGTCGACTTTGCCGGGCCGCGGCGCGCCGCGCCGGTGCGGGTGCGTGCCGAGGCACATTCGCGCCGGGACCGGCAGCTGCCCCTGCGCCGCTGACCGTCGCCCGCCCGCCCGGGCGGGCGTGGCTGCCTGAGAGCCCAATACACTGACACCCGCGCCTTCCGGATGGAGGGCGCGTTTCTTTAGTGCAGGGAGGCCGGTTCCGTGACGCGGCCGGGGCCACGAACAGACGATGCGGGGAAGGGGAGAGGCAGTGGCGGGACCACCAGTCAACCGTGAGGCTTTGATTCCCGAGGACCTGTATGTACAGGTGGGCGCCAGGTAACTGGACCAGGATCCAGCCAGAGCCAGCTCCCTCGGAATTGCTTAAGGCCACCGGAATGCTGCCTGTCACGAGAAGGGCAGAACCCGCCACGGTCTAGGTAGTCCTCCGCCCGGTCCGTTACAACCCCGCACAGGAGAGAATTTGCGGGCCGCGTGCGGGCCTTCAGGAAAGGGTGGCGTGGCGTGCGGGATTGTCATTTGTTCCCTAATTGTTCACAATGCCGCGCATGATGGATCAGATGCAGCCGGGCCAGAAGCTGGCCCGCGGCGTGTCCCGCTGCCTGCGGGAACTGGGGTTTGCGCCGCTGGAGGAATTTGTGCCGGCCCGCGGGTTGCGGGTGGATGTGATGGGGCTTGGCCCCAAGGGCGAGCTGTGGGTGGTGGAATGCAAATCCAGCCGCGCCGATTTCCAAACCGACGGCAAATGGGAAAGCTATCTGGAGTGGTGCGACCGCTACTTCTGGGCGGTGGACATGGACTTCCCGGTGGAGCTGCTGCCGGAAGGCACCGGGCTGATCTACGCCGATGCCTATGACGGCGAAATCATCCGCATGGCGCCGGAGGACAAGCTGCCTGCGGCACGGCGCAAGAAAGTGACGCAGAAGTTCGCGATGGACGCAGCGCGGCGGCTGCAGGCGCTGCGTGATCCGCCCGTGGGGCGGGACGGCGCGCTGCTCACGATACAGCCCGGGCTTTCCGGTACTGAGGGGTGAGTGATGCAGAAGCGGTGGCGCTCCTCTGCCCGCGAATGCCCGGCTGCGCCGGGGCTCCCTGCGGGGACTTGGACCAGGCAGCACGCCCGCGGCCCGCTGCTGTCGAGCCGCAGTTGGGCAGGCAGTGCCGCCGCCGGCGGTCCGCAGCGGCCGGGAGCGTCTGGATGCTGCGCGCGGTCAGCTTTGGACGCTGCGCGCCGCTTGGGCGGCGGCGAGGATTTCGGCGGCGATTTCTTCGGCTTCCTCGGGGTCGAAATCCATCGGGATCTCCTGCCCGCCGGCTTCGACGAAGATCCGCACCATGCCCTGATCGGTCGGGCCGATTTGCAGGTTTGCCTCGATATCGCGTTCGGTATTGATGCTCATCTTGCACTCCTATTGCTGCCCGGCGGCGGACCCGCAGTCAGGTGAACGGTGCTAGCCCGGCACCGGCTGAAACGCAAGCCATGTTGCTGTTATGATGGGGCATGATGGATGTGAGCTTGCGCCGATTCGTTCCGAGTGACATGCAGTGGGTGGTGGCCCGGCATCAGGATCTCTATGCCCGCGAGGCCGGGTTCGATGCGTCCTTCGGGGTTCTGGTGGCGGATATCCTGCAGCGCTTCTGCGCCAGCCACGACCCGGCCTGCGAACGCGGCTGGGTGGCGGTGGGCGGCGGCGAGCGGCTGGGCACGATCTTCTGTATGAGAGAAGACGCAGAGACCGCGCGGCTGCGGCTGTTTCTGCTGACGCCCAAGGCACGCGGGCAGGGGCTCGGGAAGCGGCTGTTGCGTGAATGCGTGGGCTTTGCCCGGGCGGCGGGTTACGGTGCGATGGTCCTGCACACCCATGAAAGCCACCGCAGCGCCCGGGCGCTCTACCAGGCGTTCGGCTGGCAGATGACCGGCGCGGGCCCGGTGCACAGCTACGGGCAGGATCTGGTCCAGCAGACCTGGCGGCTGCAGCTGCGCACGGACGCTGGCTGAGGCTGCCGGGGCTGGCAGAGTGCCATCTTCAAGGGATCTCGCTTGGCGGGAAAGCTGGGCGATTGCAATCTGTTGCGCGGTGATCCTGCGGTATGCCCTCAAAGGGTCTCCCCTGCCGCCTGGAATTTTCAAGCTGCATGGAAAATCCTTCAAAAACGCTCTTGCGCTCCCTCTGGGTGTGCTATAAATGCCCCCTCAGTGCCGCCTTAGCTCAGTTGGTTAGAGCGCTGGATTGTGGATCCAGAGGTCCCCCGTTCAAGCCGGGGAGGCGGTACCATCTCCCCCTCCAAGAAACCTTGTGTTTGACCCAGGCCAAGCCACCGTGCGCCTGCGGTGTTCCGCTGTCTGCGGTTCCGTTCCGCCACGGTCGCCGGCCGCATCGCGAAACTGTTCCGCAAGCGGCGGAAGCTCCTCGGCGGATACAGTCCGGCAATGCCAAAAAAGAACCCGCAGCACCCGCGAAGGACAGCGCGGGTGATGCGGGCGGGCCTCCCTGACGCCCGGCGTCCTTCCGGGCCGGGATGACGTGCAGGGCCGGTCCTCAATTCCGCCGCCGGAGTTAATCCCCGGCGGTCGTCGTCGTAGTAGTCGTCGTCGTTGTCGTGCCGGCTGCGCCGCCGTCGTCATTGGCGATCACTGCCAGTGCCGCTGCTGCGGCCAGCACGCCTGCGGCGGTCCCGGGGGCAAGCCCGGTTTGCGGCAGGCCTTGGGGCGCCGCGCGGCAGGTGACGCTGAGGGCGCCGCCCGGCAGATACTCTGCGGAGACCGGTGTGCCGGAGCCGCAGGCCGCCCGGCTGTTGGCGTCGGCCAAGGCTTGGGCCGCGCTTTGGGCGAGAGCGGAAGAGGCCGGGACAGTCAGGGCCATGACCATCCAGGCGAGGCGTAAGGCGTTGCTACGCATCGGAAAATAACCTTTGTTACTCGTACGGTTAAAGCTTAGTAAAAGGCCGCGCGCCGGGCAATAACGCCGTTCTGCGTCCGGTGCGATCAGCGGCATGCCGCGCAAAGGCTTCGCAAAATGCTGCCGGGGGCGGTGCCGTGGCGCAGGCCCAGGGAGCTGTAAACAGGTGAATGCGGTGCGGTCCGTGGCCTGGTGATGCGTCTGCGGTCAGTCGGCGATCTCGACTTCCTGCTTCAGTGCGCCAGTCGCACGGTCGAAGATCAGGATCTTGTTCTCGGTGCTCACCACCGCGATCCAGCCGCGGCCGAGAGTTACCGCCTCGGCGGTCACGCCTTCGGGCAGAGTGATTTCCGCAGGCAGTGCCAGGTCCTCCCCCGACAAGCGGATGACAAGCAGGGCGATTACCACTAAAAGCCCGCCAATCATCACCACGGTCAGCGTGGTCACCAGCCGCCGCAGGAACCTGATCTGCGGCGGTTCCTGTTGAATGTCACTCTCGGAAGGATCAGTCATGGGCAGCCGCCGGATTGAGTTTGTCATCGCGGAGAACCCGCCTAACCGGCTTGATAAAGCGGTTTCGCGCGATGTGCCAGAGGAGGCATCCTTGTCGCGCACCCGTCTGGCCCGGCTGATCGCTGAAGGCGCGCTGAGCGTGGACGGCGCCGTGGTGCAGGACCCCAAAGCCAGGGTTGCCGAGGGCGCCCAGATCGCGATCGAGGTGGAGGAGGCCGAAGACAGCCATATCGGCCCTGAGGACATTCCGCTGGAGATCGTCTTCGAGGACGAGGATCTGATTGTGATCAACAAGCCCGCGGGCATGGTGGTGCATCCGGCGCCGGGCTCGCCCTCGGGCACGCTGGTCAACGCGCTGCTGCATCACTTCGGCGGTAATCTCTCGGGCGTCGGCGGCGTCAAGCGGCCCGGGATCGTGCACCGGATCGACAAGGACACCAGCGGCCTGCTGGCGGTGGCAAAGTCCGATGCCGCGCATCAGGGATTGGCGGAACAGTTCGAAAGGCACACCGTGGAACGCTATTACCAGGCGGTCTGCTATGGGGTGCCCGACGGCAATGACCCGCGGCTGCGCGGAGTGAAGGGCGCGAGTTTCGAGGCAGGGAATATCCTCAAGCTCACCACCCAGCTGGCCCGCCACAAGACTGACCGGCAGCGCCAGGCGGTGCTGTTCCAAGGCGGCCGCCATGCGGTCACGCGGGCACGCATTCGTGAAAGCTTCGGGAGCCCGGCCTGCGCGGCGCTGATCGAGTGCTGGCTGGAGACCGGGCGCACCCATCAGATCCGCGTCCATATGGCGCATGCGGGCCACGCGCTGGTCGGCGATCCCACCTATGGCGGGCGCCGCAAGCTGCCGCAAAAAGCCTTGAGTGCACGCGGGTTGCTGGCGGTGCAGCACTTCCCGCGACAGGCGCTTCACGCCGCGGTCCTGGGCTTTACCCATCCGGTCACCGGCGCCCCGCATAGGTACGAGGCACCGCTTCCGCAAGACCTGGCGGAACTGATCGAGGCCTTGCGGAGTTAACCCGCCGAAAGCAAACGCTTCCCGCCTGTGATGCAATTCACAGACCTGCCGCCTGCGTCTAACGTAGGGGTACAGCTCACGTCGTCCTTGAAAGGGCTTTAGCGCTAACCCATATGGGTTAATGTTAAGTCCTTATACATTTGGAGGGGCATTTAGACATGGCAAATTTTGCTAACCTGCCTGCACCGTCACCGGAAGGTGGCTTGAACCGGTATCTTCAGGAGATCCGCAAGTTTCCGCTGCTGGAGCCGGAAGAGGAATACATGCTGGCCAAGCGGTGGGTTGAGGAACAGGACACCGAGGCCGCGCATAAGATGGTGACCTCGCACCTGCGTCTCGCAGCGAAGATCGCCATGGGCTACCGCGGCTATGGCCTGCCGCAGGCCGAGGTGATTTCCGAGGCCAACGTCGGGCTGATGCAAGCGGTGAAACGCTTTGACCCGGAGAAGGGCTTCCGGCTGGCCACATACGCGATGTGGTGGATACGCGCCTCGATCCAGGAATACATCCTGCGATCCTGGTCGCTGGTGAAGCTCGGCACCACCTCGGCGCAGAAGAAACTGTTCTTCAACCTGCGCAAGGCCAAGGCCCGCATCGGCGCGCTGGAAGAGGGCGACCTGCATCCCGACAGCGTCAAGCGGATCGCCAAGGACCTCGGCGTAACCGAGGATGAGGTCATCTCGATGAACCGCCGCATGTCGGGCGGGGACGCCTCGCTCAATGCCACCGTCGGCAGCGAAGGCGAGGGCACGATGCAGTGGCAGGATTGGCTCGAGGACGAGGACGCCGACCAGGCCAGCGACTACGAGGCGCGGGACGAACTGGAGGCCCGCCGCGAGCTGCTCGCCGAGGCGCTGGACGTGCTGAACGACCGCGAGAAAGACATCCTGACCCAGCGCCGCCTGGCCGACCAGCCGAAGACGCTGGAGGAGCTGAGCACGCAGTATGACGTCAGCCGCGAGCGCATTCGCCAGATCGAGGTGCGGGCGTTCGAGAAGCTGCAGAAGAAGATGCGCGACCTGGCCCGCGACCGGGGCATGCTGGCCACGGTCTGAGCAAGGCTGGACATCGGAAACGGTGCAATAGGCGGTGCTGCGGCATCGCCTTTTCTTTTCGCCTTCCCGCGCGTTGGTCTGGCGGGTCTGGCGGGCCGGCAGGCTGGCGGCAGAAAAGCTGGCTGGAGAGCTCGCAGCGGTGCATCTGGCTGGCGTGTCCGGATCCGGTGGCTGGCGGCGCTGGCGGTCTGGCTGGCCCGGAGGCGTGGCGGGAAAGCTGGCAGCTTGCGGCCGGTCTGGGCTGGCTTGCTGTTGCTGCATTTTTGGTACCGGGCCGGGAGATTCGGATCAAGAAAGAATTTAATGATTTCAATTAGTTGATAGATTTTCTCGGGAATGGACTCTGGTGCAGGCGCGCGCCGCGGCCCGCGAAGGCTGGCCAGAGGGCGCGGGGCCGCCTAAATTTGAGGTCTGTAGCCAAGGGAGGATGCGGCATGGCCGGCGGATGGGCGCAGGATGGCGCAGTTAACGAGCAGATCGAAGCCTCGATCAACGACGAGCTGGAGCGGATGAAGGCGCTGAAGCGCCCGGTGGGGGAGAGCCTCACTCATTGCGCCGATTGCGAAGAGCCGATCCCCGAGGCCCGGCGCAAGGCCATTCCCGGCGTGAAGCTCTGCATCGACTGCCAGCAGGAGCGCGACGGCGCCTACAAGGCGCGGGGCGGTTTTAACCGGCGCGGCTCCAAGGACAGCCAGCTGAAGTAGGCAGCGCTACTTCGGTTTGCGCCGCTGCCGCCCGCGCAGGCGGCGGTAGAGGCGGATGTCCATGGCCGCAATCATGATGCCCAGCGGAATCATCCAGAAGCCGAGCACGGGCAGGAAGCCGAAGATGCCGCCGAGGATCAGCAAGCCCCCCACAACCAGCCGCAGGCCGCGCGGAATATTGCGGCGTACCCAGGAAAACACCGGGCGGAACCGTTCCTTCAGGGTTTGCTTTGCAGTCACCTGAGCCTCCGTCGGCCCTCTGCTGACTGGGCGGCGCCGGAGGGCGCCGCCCCACCGGGATACTTACCCCTCCATCGCTTCCAGCTCGTCGATCAGGCCGGAGATCATGCTGAGCCCCTTGTCCCAGAATTTCGGGTCCGAGGCGTCGAGACCGAAGGGCGCGAGCAGCTCCTTATGGTGCTTGGAGCCGCCGGCCTTCAGCATCTCGAAGTACTTGTCCTCGAACCCTTCGGCGCCGGATTCGTAGACCGAGTAGAGCGCGTTCACCAATCCGTCGCCGAATGCATAAGCGTAGACGTAGAAGGGCGAATGCACGAAATGAGGGATGTAGGCCCAGAAGGTCTCGTAGCCGTCCATGTAGTCGAAGGCCGGCCCGAGCGATTCCGCCTGCACCGACATCCACAGGGCGTTAATGTCATCCGGGGTCAGCTCTCCGCCGCGGCGTGCCTCGTGCAGCTTGCACTCGAAGTCGTAGAAGGCAATCTGGCGCACGACCGTGTTGATCATGTCCTCGACCTTGCCCGCGAGCAGCACCTTGCGCTCGTTCCGGTCCTTGGCGCCCTCCAGCATCTTGCGGAAGGTCAGCATCTCGCCGAAAACCGACGCGGTTTCCGCCAGCGTCAGCGGGGTGGAGGAGAGCATTTCGCCCTGGTCCGCCGCCAGCACCTGGTGCACGCCGTGGCCAAGCTCATGCGCGAGGGTCATCACGTCGCGCGGTTTGCCGAGGTAGTTCAGCATGACGTAGGGGTGCACGTTGGTGACGGTCGGATGCGCAAACGCGCCTGGCGCCTTGCCCGGTTTCACGCCGGCGTCGATCCAGCCCTTGCCGAAGAAGGGCGCGGCCAGCTCACCCATGCGGGGGTCAAAGGCGCTGTAGGCCTCCATCACGGTCTTTTGCGCCTCGTTCCAGCCCACGGTGCGGGTGGTTTCCATCGGCAGCGGCGCGTTGCGGTCCCAGACCTGCATGCGGTCGAGCCCGAGCCATTTGCGCTTCAGCTCGTAATAGCGGTGGCTGAGCTTGGGGTAGGCGGCGACCACGGCCTCGCGCAGCGCCTCGACCACTTCAGGCTCCACATCGTTGGAGAGGTGGCGGCCCATCTGCGGACTGGGCATGCCGCGCCAGCGGTCGATGATTTCCTTTTCCTTGGCCTGCGTGTTGTGGACGCGGGCGAAGGTCTTGATGTTGTCCTGGAACACATTGGCGAGTTCGCGCGCGGCGGCTTCGCGCTTGCTGCGGTCCTGCTCGGTCAGGAGGTTCAGCGTGCCCTCGATGTTCAGCTCCTCGCCGTCGACGGTAAAGCTGAGGCCCGCGATGGTCTCGTCAAACAGACGCTCCCAGGCGTCGCCGACCACGCCAAGGTCGTGCAGGAACTTTTCCAGCTCGTCCGACAGCTGATAGGGCTTCATCGCACGGATCCGGCGGAAAACGGGGGCGTAGCGGGCAAGCTCTGCGTTGGCGTCGAAATGCGCCTGCAGGGCGGCTTCATCGATCCGGTTAATCTCCAGCGTGAAGAACACCAGCGGCGTGGTGAAGTTGGTGACCTTCTCCTGGCAGTCCGACAGGAACTTGGCGCGGCCGGCATCGGTGGTGAGCTGGTAGTAGCGCAGGCCTGCAAAGGACATCAGCCGCCCGGCGACCTGGTTGATCTTCTCGTTGCGCTGGACGCATTCGAGCAGGCCTGCGGCATCGAGTTCCGCCAGCTTGCCCTCGTAATCCGCCGCGAAGGCGGCGCATTCCTGTTCCAGCCAATCCAGGTCGCGGGCCAGTTCGGGGGCGTCTTCGCCGGTGTAGAGATCGCTGAGATCCCATTCCGGCAGGTTGCCGAGGCCGTCAGAGCCGGCGGAGGCATTGGCGTCGCGGACGGGAAAGGGAAGTTGGAACATGGGGGCTCCTTGGAATGAAATGCTCTGCTCCCACATCTAAGCGGGCGCCTGCGGGATCACAAGCGGCGCGCCGGATGCAAGATTTTCGGTAAGCGGAAACGGGCGGCAGGCGAAGGGGGGCTCAGCCGCCGTATTGCGCAAACAGCCGGGTGATGCGGTCCATCACATCGGCGCGGATGGCGGGAGTCTCCATCAGCACCTCGTGGCGGCCGCCGGGCACCATCACCAGCTCGCCGCCGGGCCAGCGGTTCATGCGGTCGTGGATGGCTTGCGTGTTGACGATCTCCTCCTCGGAGCCGAGGAAGGTGACGCAGGGCAGGGCGGGGGAGGCCTCACGGGCGAGCCGCGCGCATTCCTTCATGCCCTCGGCCAGCCAGTGCACGGTGGGGCCGCCAAGCGCCAGTTCCGGCTGGGCGGCAAGCTGGTCCTGCATCATCCGGTACATTGCGGGGTCGGATGTGAGCATGTTGCCCTCAAACGGGCTCATCAGCACGTATTGCTCGACCGAGGTGGTGGGCACCAGCCGCCCGCCGAGCCCGAGACGCGGGCCGAAGCTGCCGAGGAAGCGCGCGAGCGGCCCGAGGCCGCGCGGGATCTGGATGCCCCACATCGGGCCGGTGAAGCAGCAGGCGCTGACCTCCAGTCCCTCAAGCAGGGCGCGCAACCCGATGGCGCCGCCCATGGAGTGGCCGATCAGGAACCAGGGTTTCGGCAGCTCAATTTGCTGCGCCATCCCTGTCAGGGCAGCGACGTCCTTCTGGTAGTCGGCGAAATCCGAAACATGGCCGAGGCGCGAGTCCTTCAGCATCCGCGCCGCCAGCCCTTGGCCGCGCCAGTCCACCGTCAGCGTGGCATAGCCGTGCTGCGCCAGATCGGCGGCGAGGGGGCCGTATTTCTCGATATATTCTGTGCGCCCGGGGAACAGCAGGACGGTGCCCTTGGCCTCCCCCTCGGGGCGCCAATGGCCCGCGCGGATGCGCAGGCCATCGTTTGTTTTGACCCAATGGGCCGCACCGCCTCCGGGCCCCATCGCGATCTCCGCATAGAGGGGGGCGGGCTGCAGCTCCATCGGGGCGCCGTCCATCAGGAGAGGACCGCCGCCAGTTTCATCGCGGTGCCCATGTCGCCGTCGATGGAGAGCTTGCCGGACATAAAGGCGGCGGTCGGGTTCAGCTCGCCTTCGAGGATCGCCTGGAAGGTTTCGGCGTCCGCGGTCATGGTGACCTCGGTCTCCTCATCGGCGACGCGGGCTCCGGTGCTGTCCAGCACGATGGTGCCCAGATCCTCGATCTGGAATTTGGCAGACGAATCAAATGCCTCCCCGTCCAGTTTTTCGTTCAGGGCGGCCGCGGCCTGTTCCAGTGTCACGCTCATGTCTCATCCTCGATCAGTTGCGCGCGCAATCTGCACTTTCCTGTGAAGCTTTGGCTTCCCGCTCTGGAAAATGCTGCGGGCGGGATTACACTGGGGGGCATCATGAGGGCAATCCGTGCAAATCTCAAAGCTATCGTGGCGGCAACGCTGCTGGCTGCTGCGGCCGCTGTGCCGGGGCCGGGCCGTGCGCAGGAGCTTAACGAAACAACGCTTCTCGCGGAACTGGCCAGGAGCGATTCCGCGACAGCTGCGGCAATCGACCGCGAGTTGCAGGCGCTGTGGTCGCGCAGCGGCTCTCCGGCGATGGACCTGTTGCTGCGGCGCGGCCGCGACGCGCTGGAGCGCGGCAGCTTCGGCGAGGCGCTGGAGCATCTGACCGCGCTGACCGACCATGCGCCGGAATTCGCCCGCGGCTGGCACGCCCGCGCCCGCGCCTACCATGCGCAGGGGCTCTACGGGCCGGCGGTCGCCGATCTCGAGCGGGCGCTGGCGCTCAACCCCCAGGATTACGACGCTATCTTCGCGCTTGGCGCGCTGCTCGAACAGTTCGGCACGCCCGGCCGCGCCTATCAGGCCTATTTGCGGGCCAAGGCTATACATCCGCACCACAAGGAAGTAACCACCGCGCTGAACCGACTCAAGCCCTTGATCGAGGGCAGAGAACTCTAGGCCCCGGCTGGGGCGGGGGCTGACGCGATGGCAAGCACATCCCGGATCGTGGCCGTGCTGGGCCCGACCAATACAGGCAAAACCCATTACGCGATCGAACGCATGCTGGGCTACCGCACCGGGGTCATGGGATTCCCGCTGCGTCTACTCGCACGCGAAGTCTACGACAAGGTGGTCGCGGCCCGCGGGCCCTCGGTGGTGGCGCTGGTCACCGGCGAGGAGCGCATCGTGCCGCCGCGCGCGCAGTACTGGATCTGCACGGTGGAGGCGATGCCCGAAGGCATGGGCTGCGACTTCCTGGCGGTGGACGAGATCCAGCTCTGCGCCGACCCGGAACGCGGCCATGTTTTCACCGACCGGCTGCTAAGGGCGCGGGGCACGCACGAGACGCTGTTCCTCGGCGCTGCCACCATGCGCGGGCCGATCGCGGCGCTGGTGCCGGGGGTCGAGTTCATGCACCGCGAGCGGATGTCGGATCTGGTCTATGCAGGATCGAAGAAGATCAGCCGGATGCCGCCGCGCTCGGCCATCGTCGGCTTCTCGGTCGACAGCGTCTATGCCATCGCCGAGCTGATCCGGCGCCAGAAGGGCGGCGCTGCGGTGGTGATGGGGGCGCTTTCCCCGCGCACCCGCAACGCGCAGGTGGCGCTTTATCAGAACGGGGAGGTCGACTACCTGGTCGCGACCGACGCCATCGGCATGGGGCTGAACCTCGATATTGACCACGTGGCGTTTTCCTCCACCTCGAAGTTCGACGGCCGCCGGATGCGCGAGCTGGCCCCGAACGAGCTGGCCCAAATCGCGGGCCGCGCGGGCCGCGGTATGAGCCACGGCAGCTTCGGCGTCACCGGCGATGCGCGGCCCTTGGACGAAGGCACCGCGCAGGCGATTATGGAGCATCGCTTTACCCCCTTGAAGAAGCTGAACTGGCGCTCCGCCGATCTGCGCTTCGGCACCGTGGAGGCGCTGATCGACTCGCTCGAATCAAGCCCCTCGGATGAAAATCTGATCAAGGCGCGCGAGGCGGATGACCTTGGCGCGCTGAAGATGCTGTCGCGGGAGCCCGGCATCATCGCCCGCACCACCAATGCGCAATCGGTGCGGCTGCTGTGGGACGTCTGCCGCATTCCCGATTTCCGCGGCATCAGCCACGCGGAACATTCCTCGCTCCTGGGCGTTATATTTGAGTATCTGCACGGCAAAGGTGTGGTGCCGGACGACTGGTTCGCCCGCCAGATCAAGCGAATCGACCGGACCGACGGCAACATCGATGCGCTTTCCAAGCGGCTCGCCTACATCCGCACGTGGACATATGTCGCGCAAAGGAATGGCTGGCTGCGTGACGAAAGCCATTGGCGCGGCGAGACTCGCGCGGTAGAAGACAGGTTGTCAGATGCGCTGCACGAGCGCTTGACTCAAAGATTTGTGGACCGGCGCACATCCGTGCTTCTGCGCCGGCTCAAGCAGAAGGAGGCCCTTTTGGCCGAAGTGAATGACAAGGGTGAAGTGACCGTCGAAGGCGAATTCGTCGGCCGTCTGGAAGGGTTCCGGTTCAGCCCGGACAAGAGCGCGCAGGGTGCCGAGGCGAAGGCCTTGAAATCGGCCTCGCTGCAAGCGCTGGCGCCGCAGTTCCATTTGCGCGCGGACCGCTTCTACAATGCACCCGATACCGAAATTGACTTTACCGAACAGGGCGGCCTGATGTGGGGCGATAGCGCGGTTGGCAAGCTGGTTGCCGGTCAAGACGCGCTGAACCCGCGGATCGAGGTATTCGTGGATGAGGCCGCAGGGCCGGATGTAGCGCAGAAGGTGGAGCGCCGCCTGCAGCATTTCATCAGCCGCAAGATCAGCGCGCTGTTTGAGCCGCTGCTTAATCTGCAGAAGGACGAGGCGCTGACCGGGCTTGCACGCGGCTTTGCCTTCCGTATGGTCGAGGCGCTGGGCGTGCTGCCGCGGCAGGACGTGGCGCAGGAGGTCAAGGACCTCGACCAGGACGCCCGCGGCGCGCTGCGCAAGCACGGCATCCGCTTCGGTCAGTTCACCATCTTCATGCCGCTTCTGCTGAAGCCCGCGCCGACGCGTCTGCGCCTGGTGCTGTGGTCGCTCGCGAAGGGCCTGCAGGACTTCCCCGAAGCGCCGCCGCCGGGCCTTGTGACCGTGCCCGCTGCGCCGGATGCGCCGAAAGGCTATGACACCATGTGCGGCTACCGCGCCGCGGGCGAGCGGATGATCCGCATCGACATGCTGGAACGGCTCGCCGACATGCTGCGGGCCGAGGACAGCCGCGGCGGCTTCGAGGCCAAGGCCGACATGCTGTCGATCACCGGGATGACGCTGGAGCAGTTCGCGGGTCTGATGCAGGGCCTCGGCTACAGCGCCGAAAAAGGCGAGCGCCTGAAGGTGAAGCCCGCCGATGAGGTGGTGGCTGAAACCGGCACGCCGGCGGCCGCACCCGAGGCTGATGTTCCGGTGATGGATGTGGCCGCCGAGGTCGAGAACACTCCTGCCGCGGCTCCGGTCGAGCCGGGCGAGGGCGAGCCGCTGGACGCTGCCGCGGACCGGCCTGCCGATGTGCCTGCGGATGTGGCGGATATTGCTGACGCGGGCGTCGCACCTGTGGCCGAGGTCCCGGCCGAGCCCACGCCTGAGGATCCGGTGCCGGAAACCCCGGCCGAGGAGCTGCCGGTGGGCGAGGCTGCGGATGCCCGTGTCGAGGAGCCGGAGCTCGAGGTCTTCTACACCTTCACCTGGGGCCGCACCCGCCAGGCCGGCGGCAGCCGCGGCCAGAACCGGCGCGGCCAGCAGGATGGCAGGGGCGGCGGCAAGGGCCGTTCCCGCGGACCCAAGGGCGGCGGCGAGGGCGGCGGTGGCCGTCCCGGCAAAAAGGGCGGTCCGCGCCCGCCCAAGCAGGGCGGCAAGACCTACTCCGCGCGCCCGCCGAAGAAGGAAAAGCAGATCGATCCCGACAACCCCTTTGCCGCGGCACTGATGGGGCTGAAGCAGGACGACTGATCCCGCCATGACGGAACCCGCGCCGAAGATCCGCATCGACAAGTGGCTGTGGCAGGCGCGGTTCTTCAAGACCCGCAGCCTGGCTGCAAAGCAGATCGGCGCGGGCCATGTGCGCATCAATGGCGCCAAGGCCTTGAAACCGGCACAGAGCGTCGCTCCCGGCGACGTTCTGACGTTTGCCCAGGGCCGGGTGATCCGTGTCGTGCGGGTGGAGGCGATCGGCGCCCGCCGCGGCCCCGCGCCGGAAGCTCAGGCGCTGTACTTCGACATGACGGAGCCGCAGGAGAAAATACCTGCCAACCCGAAATTCGAGGGAAAAGGTCGTCCGGATAAAAAAGCCCGCAGGGCGCTTGATCTTACCCGCAAGCAGGATACCCTTTGACGGCTTGAAGCCCCGCCCGGAGTGGATTAGCAAGGCCGTAAACGCAATACGGGACCCGATACGATGACCTATGTGGTGACGGAAAACTGCATCGCCTGCAAATACACCGACTGTGTCGAGGTATGCCCGGTTGACTGCTTCTACGAGGGCGAGAACACCCTGGTGATCCACCCCGACGAATGCATCGACTGCGGCGTCTGCGAACCGGAATGCCCGGCCGATGCGATCCGTCCCGACACCGAGCCGGATATGGACAAATGGGTCGAGTTCAACCGCAAGTATGCCGAGATCTGGCCGGTGATCGTCTCGAAAAAGGACCCGATGCCGGAAGCCGAGGAGCGTGACGGCGAAGAGGGCAAGCTGGAGAAATACTTCTCCGAGGCCCCGGGCGAAGGCGGCTGAGCCGCGCCCGTTTGCCTCTGGTTCGGCCGCGGCGGCAAAATGCCGCCGCAGCGCAGCACAAAATTCCGGGCCTTCCCGGACAGCCGCCTTCCGGAGGGCGGTTTTTTGTGGTATGCTGCCTTCTAGAAACGACATAAGCGATCGGACCCGCCCCGAAATGCGCTCGGCTACGTGTGCACTAAGGGCGGTATTTCTGCGGGAGAATGCCTGCGCGGCGGCACTACTGGCCAGCCCGGCGCGCAGCATTTGCCCGTTTAAAGGCCGGCTCCCCCCCGGCCAAGAGTGAGGAAAAACCTGTATGACCAAGTCGAAGAAGCCTGAATTCCGCCCCAATGATTACGTGGTCTACCCGGCGCATGGTGTCGGCCAGATCATCTCGATCGAGGAGCAGGAAGTCGCCGGCTTTGCGCTGGAACTCTTCGTAATCACCTTTGAGAAGGACAAGATGACCCTGCGGGTGCCCACCAACAAAGCCTCCGAAGTTGGGATGCGCTCGCTCAGCACGCCGGACGTGATCGACCAGGCGATGAAAACCCTGAAGGGCAAGGCCAAGGTCAAGCGCGCGATGTGGTCGCGCCGGGCGCAGGAATATGAGCAGAAAATCAATTCCGGCGACCTTATCTCGATTGCTGAGGTGGTGCGTGACCTGCACCGCACCGATGACCAGCGCGAGCAGAGCTACTCCGAGCGCCAGCTCTACGAAGCCGCGCTGGAACGCCTGACCCGCGAAGTCGCAGCCGTCTCCGGCAACGACGAGATCGCCGCCGCCAAGCAGGTGGACGAGGTACTGACCTCCCGAGCCGCCTGATCCAAGACGCCGTCAACTGGCGGGGCCGTGCCTGAGAGGGCGCGGCCTTTTTTGTTCCCAAGGCCGGCTTCAGCCGAAAACGGCGAGGAGGGTGAGCAGACCGGCGATCTCGGCAAGCAGCTGGGACGCACCGAGGATATCCCCGGTCTGGCCGCCGATCTTAGCTTTGGCCAGTACCCCCAGCCCCAAGGCAGCGGCGGCCATCCCCATTGCGGTGCCAATGGCTGCAGCGCCGATCAGCGGCAGCGACAGGGCCAACGCGAGCAGCACGCCGAGCCCGCAAGTGAGGGCAGGGGGGCGGCCTACCCTGCGGGAGAGCCCCTCACCGCGCGCATTCGGCAGCGCCGCCATCAGCGGGGGCATCGCCGCGCGGCTCATCATCGCCAGCGCCAGCAGAACCCAAGAACCGGTAAGCGGCAGCAGCGCAGCCAGCGCAGTCCAGCGCAGGCCGAAACTCAGGATCAGCGCGATCACTCCATAGGCGCCGATGCGGCTGTCCTTCATAATCTCCAGCCGCCGCGCCCGGTCGGACCCGCCCCAGAGCCCGTCGGCGGTATCGGCCAGGCCGTCCTCATGCATAGCACCGCTCAGCAGCACTTGCACCGTGAGCGCAAGCCCTGCGGCAACCGCCGCTGGGAGGTCAAGGGCCAGCGCCAGCCAAGCCAGCAGCGCCGCGGGCAGCGCCACCGTGAGCCCCGCCAGCGGGAACGCCCAGACCGCGCGGGCCTGGCGCTGGAAGGCATGCGGCGGCAGGTGCGGAAGCGGCAGCCGGGTCAGCAGCGTCAGCGCGAGCAGCACGTCACGGCGGAAGATGTCGTTTTTTCGCATTTGCGGGCCTCTTGCGGGGCTTGCAGCAGGGCTGCCAGCGGTTAAACAGATTGCAAATCCGCTTTATCCGCGTCCGCGCCGCATATGCAACGAGGCTTTCCCATGCTGCCACCCCTTTCTTCCCTAGATGATTTCCGCGCGGCCCTGGCGGCGGCGCCCAAGCCCGATGGGGAGGCCCGGGATCAGGCGGCTGCGCGCAATGGCCAGCTGACCAAGCCCCCGGGCGCGCTGGGGCGGCTGGAGGATCTGGCAATCTGGTACGGCGGCTGGCGCGGCAGCGCCCGGCCGCAGGTTTCGGCGCCGCAGGTGATCGTCTTTGCCGGTAACCACGGCGTCACAGCGCGGGGTGTCTCCGCATTCCCGCCGGAAGTGACCGCGCAGATGGTGCTGAACTTTCAGCATGGCGGCGCGGCGGTAAACCAGCTCGCCAAGCTTGCTGGCGCGCGCATGGATGTGCACGCGCTGGAACTGGAGCGCCCGGTCCGGGATTTCACGGAAAGCCCGGCGATGAGCGCCGAGGAGCTGCTGGCGGCATTGAAAGCCGGCTGGGAAGCAGTGGACCCCACCGCCGATCTGCTGGTGGTGGGTGAAATGGGCATCGGCAACACCACCCCGGCGGCGGCGCTCGCCTGCGTGCTGTTTGGCGGTGATGCAGGGGACTGGACAGGCCGCGGCACCGGCATCGACGATGCGGGGCTTGCTGCCAAGACCCGCGTGGTGGCCGAAGGCGTGGCCTTGCACCGCGGCGCGGTCCGCGACGGGCTGGACGCGCTGGCTTGTCTCGGCGGGCGCGAGATCGCGGCCATGGCGGGCGCTATCGCGGCTGCCCGCTGCCTGCGCATTCCGGTGATCCTCGATGGGTTCATCTGCTGCGCCGCCGCTGCCTGTCTCGCACAGACCGCCGACGGCGCGCTGGATCACGCGGTGGCTGGCCATCAAAGCGCCGAAACCGCGCATCGGGCGCTGCTGGAGCGGCTCGGCAAGACACCGCTGCTGTCGCTGGGCCTGCGGCTGGGCGAAGCTTCGGGCGCGGCGCTTGCGATACAGGTGCTGAAGGGGGCGGTGGCCTGCCACAGCGGTATGGCAACCTTCGCCGAGGCGGGCGTCTCGGACGGCTGAACGGCGGCAGGCGGGACCCGCACCCGAGCGGTTATTCCGCCGCGTCCGTGCTTCTTTCCCGCTCCCCGCGCCGATCCCGCTCGCCGAGCTCACCCCGCTCGCCGCGCTTGCGCTCCGCCATCTCAAAGATCGCGCTCTCGATCGCCTTCTCCAGCTCCTGCGCGCGGGAGATGTAGGCGGGGTTCTGGCTGGCGAGGGTGCCGGGGATCCAGTGCTCCGCCAGGTCGCGCAGGTTCTGCCGGTCGTGGGCGTAGAAGGTGCGCGCCGCCTGGGCGGCCTCGTATTCGCTGAGCCCCATATTCTCCAGCACGTAGCGGCCCGCGCGCACCGAGCTGTCGAAAAGCTCGCGCACGATGTCATCCGCGCCGGCCTGGTAGAGCTCATAGACGTGGTTGCGGTCCTTGGCGCGGGCGACGATGTGCAGGTCCGGATAGGAGCGCCGCACGTAAGCGACCATCTGCACAACCCGCTCCGGATCGTCGAGCGCAACCACAAACACCTTGGCCTTGGCGATGCCCGCAGCCTTTAGCAGCTCGGGCCGGGTCGGATCGCCCAGGAAGCTCTTGACTCCGAAGCGGCGCATCAGCTGGACCGCTTCCATGTCGTGATCGAGTACCACCGTCTTGAACCCGCTGGCCTGCACCAGGCGGTTCACAATCTGGCCGAAGCGGCCGATACCTGCGATGATGACGGGCGCTTCCTCGTCGATCTCGTCCGGCTCATACTCCTGCCGGGCCTCGGCCATGCGCTTCGACAGCTGGTCGTAGAGGATGAACAGCAGCGGCGTGATCAGCATCGAAAGCGCGATCACCAGCAAGAGCTTTTCCGTCAGTGCGGACGGGATCACGTTGAGCTGGCTGGAGAAGGTAAGCAGCACGAAACCGAACTCGCCCGCCTGCGCGAGGCTCAGCGTGAACAGCCACAGATCGCGCCGCTTGAGGCCGAAAATCTTGCCGGTAATAAACAGGACCAGGCCCTTGGCCAGGATCACCAGAAGCGCCAGGCCGAGGAGATCGGCCGGATCCGTAAGGAACAAACGGTAGTCGATGCCCGCGCCCACGGTGATGAAGAACAGGCCCAAGAGCAGCCCCTTGAAGGGGTTGAGGTCGCTTTCGAGCTCGTGCCGGAACTCGGAGTTGGCCAGCACGACGCCCGCGAGGAAGGCGCCAAGCGCGGGGGATAGCCCTACAAGCGTCATCAGGAAGGAGATGCCGACCACGATGACAAGCGCCAGCGCGGTGTACATCTCGCGCAGCTTGGAGCCGTGAATGAAGCGGAACACCGGCCGTGTGAGGTAGACGCCGGCGAGGATGATCGCGGCGATGGCACCGATGGTGACCAGGGTAACGCCCCAGCCCGGCAAGCCTTCGACCAGCGACAGCGAGCCGTGGCCGCCAGCGCCGCTGCCGTGCCCGCCGCCTTGGCTGTTGCCCTCGGCAAAGGCGATCGAGCCATTGGGGGTGAAATGCGCTACCGCATGGGAGCCCAAAAGCGGCAGCAGCGCGAGGATCGGGATCACCGCGATGTCCTGGGTCAGCAGCACCGAGAAGGAGGATCGCCCGCCGCTGGTTTGCATCAGCCCCTTTTCCGACAGCGTTTGCACCACGATGGCGGTGGAGGAGAGCGACAGCGCAAGGCCGATGGCGAGGCTCACGTTCCAGGTCTGCCCGGCCACCATTGCGGCGCCCATCAGCACCAGCGCGGAGGCGATGACCTGCATACCGCCCAGACCCAGGAGTTTGTGCCGCATGGCCCAGAGAACGCGCGGCTCCAGTTCCAGGCCGATCAGGAACAGCATCATGACGACGCCGAACTCGGCAAAATGGCGCAAATCTTCGGCTTCGGCGCCGGTCAGGCCCAGGATCGGGCCGATCACGATACCGGCCGCGAGATAGCCGAGCACCGAGCCAAGTCCCAGCCGTGCCGCTAGCGGCACCGCAATCACCGCGGCGGCGAGGTAGACTGTGGCCTGGTACAGAAACACTTCCATAAAACAGGTATCGCGCGCGGGCCCGGGCGAATGCAATGGCTTTCCCGCCGGGCTGTGCGTCCGGCAAGCGGTATTGCGCCCGGCCGGGACCGGGCGCACAAATTTACTGCTCCATCAGGCGGATTTCGGTGCTGAGCTTGCCGATCCGGTCCAGCCGCCGGGAGATCCGTTCCTGGAAACCGCCGAGCTGGTCGATGATGTCGGCCAGGGTGCCGCCCGATTCCGGCAGCCGCGCGCTTTCGATCTTCAACAGCACCCGGGTCGAGCTGAGGCCGAGGAAATGCCGGTGCATGATCTGGCAGGCGCTGGTGATGCGTGCCGCTTCGCGCTCCACCTCGGCGAGGCCTTGGGCTGCGCGTGTCAGCTGGCTGTCGACCAGGTCGGCGAGGATCTTGCGTTCCGAGTCCATGTCGACGCCGCTCAATTCGCGGCGCTCCTTCTGCAGCTGCTCGTCGCATTCGATCAGAATGCGGGCCATGCCCTCGACAAACAGGCTGGCGCTGACCGAGGATTTGATCTTCGCGAAATTGCTGTCTTTGCCCATCACGTGTGCGGCGAACCAGTCCGACATTTCCCGCGACATGGAGCCGTAGTTCTGCGACAGCACCGTCACCGGGCCGCCTGACGGCTCGATCCGCGAGGCCAGCACCCGCAGGTTGTGCGGGATCGTGTGCATGGCATCGAAATCGGTGATCAGCCCCTCCGTTTCGGCGACCAGCTTGTCGGCGTTTTCCAGCATCAGGATGAAGTCGGAAATCTTGGCGTCCGGCGGATTGCCGAGGCCGGTGTCGCGCGCGATCAGTTCCTGGCTGAGCGCGTCGACCGCGAACTGCTGGTAGCTTTCATACCCCTGGCCGCGCAGCCAATCCAGCAGCACCTCCGCGCTTTCGTCCGGTTTCAGGCCTTCGTTCTTCTCGCGTTTGAGCAGCTGAGCATAGAACTCGCGCACCTTGGGAAACAGCGCGCTGGTCGGCCGGATGCGGGCGGAGAGATAGCCGTCGCCGCAGGGCACCACCACGGCAAAGACCCAGTAATAGAGCCCGTCCTTGGCGCGGTTCTTCACATAGGCGCCGATGGTGTTGCCGCCTTGGATTACGTCCCAGAACAGGGAAAACACGCCCTTGGGCATGTCGGGGTGGCGGATCACCTTGTGGGGCGAGCCGATGAGTTCGTCCCACTCAAAAGCCGCAACGCGGCGGAACACGTAGTTGCCGGCCTCGATCACCCCGCGCGAGTCTGTTCGCGAGAAGAAGACCTCGTTCAGAGCAAAAGGAGCCTCCCCGCTGGATGGGCGTTGTTCGATTCGGCGGTCAACGAAAGACACGGCGCGTTCCACTTGTGTGAGTTTCTTTGCCATCTCTCTTAAAGCGGGAATCTTTGCGGAGAGTTAAGTCGGCAGCGGCGCGTCCTGTTTTAACTGCGCCATGACGATCTGGCTCTGAACCCGCGCAACTCCCGGATGCGGCAGCAAAACTTCGTGGATCAGCGTGTTGAGCGCCTGCAGTCCGGGGCAGTATACGCGCAAGAGGTAATCGGCCTCGCCGGTCATGGTCCATGCGGAGGTGATCTCGGCGCGGCTGGCGACCAGCCTGGCAAAGCCTGCCGATTGCTGCGGGCCGTGGCTGGCCAGATGCACCTGAATGAACCCCTGCACCGTGAGCCCCAGCCGCGCCGGGTCCAGCCGCGCGGCGTAGCCGGTGATATACCCTTCCGCCTCCAGCCTCTGGCGGCGCCGTCCGGCCTGGCTGGGCGAGAGGTTGAGCAGCTCGCCCAGCTCCTGTGCGGTCAGATGCGCGTTCTTCTGGAGGGCGGCCAGGAGTTTCAGATCGGCTGGGTCAAGCATGCGTGATTTATCCGTGTTTTCGATATTTCGCGCGTGGATCACGCGAAAATCAAGTGGTGAATGCCCAAGAACGCGCAAACCCTGCATGTGGAATTTGGTATCCTCGATGCAGCAAAAGACACCCCCGGCAGGCAGTTCCAGCCGCCCCGGCACAGAGGAGAACCAGCATGGGCCCGTTCCCGCACAATGCCCCCAAGTCCGAGATCACCGAAGAAAACCCGGCCGGTACCGACGGCTTCGAATTTGTCGAATTCGCCAGCCCCGAGCCGCAGGAGCTGCGCGACCTGTTCACCAAGATGGGCTATGAGATGGTCGGCCGCCACAAGGAAAAGCCCGGCATCGAGCTGTGGCAGCAGGGCGACATCACCTACATCCTGAACGCCGAGCCCGGCAGCTTTGCCGAACAGTTCGTAACCGAACACGGCCCCTGCGCCCCTGCGATGGGCTGGCGCGTGGCGGATGCGCAAAAGGCGTTCGAACATGCCGTCTCCAAGGGCGCCGAGCCTTACGAGGGCCCCGGCAAGACCATGGAAGTGCCTGCGATCAAGGGCATTGGCGGCTCGCTGATCTATTTCATCGACCAGTATTACGACACCTCGCCCTACAACGAGGAGTTTGAGTGGCTGAAGCAATCCAAGCCGCGCGGCGTCGGCTTCTACTACCTCGATCACCTGACCCACAACGTCTACAAGGGCAACATGGACAAGTGGTTCAAGTTCTATGGCGACTTGTTCAACTTCAAGGAGATCCGATTCTTTGACATTGAAGGCAAATACACCGGCCTGCTGAGCCGCGCGCTGACCTCGCCCTGCGGCCGCATCCGGATCCCGATCAACGAGGACCGGGGCGAGACCGGGCAGATCGTCTCGTACCTGAAGAAGTACAAGGGCGAGGGCATTCAGCACATCGCCGTCGGCACCGAGAACATCTATGACTCGACCGATGAGATTTCGGAGCGCGGCATCAAGTTCATGCCGGCGCCGCCGGATGCCTACTACGATCTGAGCCATGACCGGGTGGCGGGCCACGAAGAACCGATCGGCCGGATGAAGAAGCATGGCATCCTGATCGACGGCGAGGGCGTGGTTGACGGCGGCGAGACCAAGATCCTGCTGCAGATCTTCTCTAAGACCGTGATCGGGCCGATCTTCTTCGAGTTCATCCAGCGCAAGGGCGATGACGGCTTCGGCGAGGGCAACTTCAAGGCGCTGTTTGAATCGATTGAGCGCGAGCAGATCGAAAGCGGCGAGATCGAAGCGACCGGATAGGGCGCTGAGAAAGGCGCCGGGACCGGGGGCCGCGTCCCCCCAGCCTCCGGTCCCCAAGCGCCGAGATCCCCCGGCATCGTCCCAAACGGTGCCATGTCCCTCGGGATCGGCCGGGCCTGCGATGCGGGCCCGGTTTTTCTGTTCTTGATTGAGCGTTCCTGCCTGCGCAAGGGCAGGGGCGGCACGCGGGCGGATCAGCCGTTTGGCATCTCCAGGGTCCGGTTGCGGCCGCTCTTCTGGTATTGCAGCCGGCTTTCGCCGATGGCGATCACCCGGCCGCCGTCGATGCGGTCGCCGACCTTCACCTTCTTGTAGCGCCCCGATGGCAGGCGGACGAGGGCGCGGCGGTCCGAGGGCGTTCCGTAGACACCGATCAGGTTCAGCTTGCGCAGGTTGAGTGCGTTGCCGGTGGTGGCGCGGCGGGCGACAGAGGCGCTGGAGGGGATGCGCGGCGCTGGCGCGGCTGCGGCAGCGGGTACAGCGGCCACTTGTGCCGAAGCGGTTTCATTGGCGCCATTGCGGCGGGCACGGTCGACAAGGTTGGCGAAGTTCGCGGGGCGCGCGCGCGGCAGTTGCGAGCTGCGCACCGCCTGGGCGGTGGCCGGCAGGCGGTCCTCGTCCGAGGGCTTCCGGCTGGCCGGGCGCGGGCGCGGCCGCAGCGAGGCCAGTTCGGCGCGGCTGAGACCGCCGTGCTGCGCCCGTTCTGCTGTCTCGGCCAGGTCGTCAGGCCGCGGCCGCGGGCGTTTCTGCGACAGCACACGGTCGCGCGCGGCGGCTTCGGCGGCGGTTTCGGGGGCCGGGTCGGGGCGGTCAGGCGTCTGCGGCGGCACCGCCTTGGGGCGGCCGAGATATACCATCACCCCATCCGGGTTCAGCGTGCCCCCGGGGGTTGGGGTGACCAGTCCGCGGCTGTCGAGCTCAAATGTGGCGCCCGCCGCGGCCGGGGAGGCGCGCGGGTCCGGAGCGGTGTCGGCGGCAAAGCTTTCGGCGGGCGGCAGTGCCACGGCATCCTGCGATAGCTCGCCATTGTCGATGGAACCCACGAAGATGCCGTCCGAGCCTGCCTCGGGCCCGGCAGGTGCAGCGGGGGCGGCGATCTCTGGCGCCAGCTGCCAGATGCCTGTGGCGGCATATTGTGCGGTTCGGGTCAGCGCGAGCTGCTCCGCGTCCCGGGAGACCGCGGCCGCTTCAGCGTCTTCCGGGGCGGCGGCTTCCTCGCTTTCGGCTTCGAACGCCAATTCGCTGTCTTGCAAAGCGTCCGGGCCGCTGCCGTCCAGCGTTTCGCCGGTCTCGCGCAGGCCCGGGTCGGGCTGATCTGCCAGAACGCCGACCTGCGGGGCAATCGGCGGTTCCTCCCCGATCCCGGCTGCGGCGGTGCCAGGCAGGCCTTCTTTGCCGGTGTCCGGGGCCTCTGCGAGTTCCGCCTTCAGAGCCGTGCCGCTGCTGGCCGCCCCCTCGGGGCCACTGGCGGCCACCAGCGTTATCGCCGCGGCCCCCGCGACCGCCAGCAGCGCCAGCACGGAGAGGGTCAGCCGGCGCGAGCGGGGCAGGCTGCGCACGGCAGCCGGGAGGAACCGGGGCGCCGGCTGACTAGGCGCGCTGTGTTTGGCGGTGATGGTGTCCCTCGCGGGTTTGGCGCTGGGGGCCTGCAGCAGCTTTGCTGCGGAGACCGGGGACGGCGGCGGCACCGGCGTCGCGGCCGCGGGGGCGGCAGGCTTTGCCGGGGCGGGAGCGGCTCCGATCCGGCCCCCTGCGATTGCCCCGGTTTGGCGGGGGGAAGGCAGGACCGCGTCAGGCGCTTTGGCCGGCGGGGCCTGCGAAGCGCCCGGTGCGGAGAGTTCCGGCGCGGAGGGCACCGCGGGCGCGGCGGCTGCCGCCTTGCGCGGGGCCTCTGGCTGATCCGGGGCGTTCGCCTCCGTTGGGTTGCCGCGGCGGCTGGTGAAACCGGGGTCCGGTCTATATTCGGGTCCGGCTTCCGGTGCGGTGCCGGACTGATCCGCGGCAGCATGGCTGCCAGCTTGCTCCGCGCCGGCGGCGGGCGTTTCCGGCGCAATTTCGGCCTCCACTGGTCCGGCGGTGTCCCCGGGCCCAGCCTTGCCTGCGCCATCGGAGGCGGACGGGGCTGGCGGCAGGGGACTTGCACCGGCCTCCGGCGCAGACGGAAGGTCTTCCGTCTCAGCGGCTTCCGCAGGCATGGTTCCGGCCCCGGGGGCTTGCGGTGCCGCCTCTGCTTCAGCCTGCAGCGTGGCGGCAGGTTCTTCGGGCTCAGGCGAGGGTGCGGCGGAATCACCGGGGGCCGTGGCCTCGTCTTTCTGCGCATCCTTGGGCGGGGCTTCTGCGGCGGGCTCCTCTGCTGCGCATTGGCCGAAGTCTGGTGCTTGCTCGAAAGCAGTGCCCTCCGGATCCGCGGTAAAGCAGACCGGGGTGAAGCCGTGGGCGCGGGCAAAGCTGTCGGCCTCGGCCAGAGTCTCCTTTGCGGCGGCGGCGATATGGGTCTGTCCGCCGTCCGCGCTGATGACGATGGCCAGATCCGCCACCGGGTAGGGCGTGGCGCCTTCCAATGCCCTCGCCGCCTGCGTCCGCCGTTCCGCATCCGCAACCTCGCCGGTCTCGATGGTGAGGTAACGCACGACCTCGGGCGGCAGCACGATTATGGAGCGCAGGTTTTTCATCACGCCGTCCGAAACCTGCTCGCGCAGTGCGGCCAGCGCCTGAGGCAGATCGGGCGCCGCAAAGGGCGTGCTGCCCACGTCTTGCCAGCCGCCCTCCTCGGTACGGGCGCGCAGAGTGATTTTCTCAGGAGACAGAGAGAGAGCGAAGCCCGGTGTCATAAGTGCGGTCAAACCATCCAAATCCTTGCCGCCCGCGCCGGTCTGACATTGCCTGTACTGCGCGCCCCGGGCCTTGCGGCCAGACCTTAAAGCAGCTCCCTGCCGAGTTAAAGGAAAAGAGAGCCGAACCATCTTGCAGGCAAGGGTTTGCCGCTCCCATTTAGAGAGTATTGAGAAGGAGCATTTCGCATGAAACCACAAAGACTTCTGGCCGCCGCCCTGATGCTGGCGCTGGCCGCCCCCGGACTTTCCGCAGAGGAGCTGCCGCCGCGGCAGGTGACAGTCACGGGGGAGAGCCGGGTGCAGGTGGCGCCAGAGATAGCCACGATCACGCTGGGTGTGACCGAGGAGGCGGAGGAGGCTTCAGCGGCGATGGCGGCCGTTTCGGAAGCAATGAATGCGGTGATTGCCGAGCTGAGGGCGGCGGGTATTCAGCCTGCGGACATGCAGACCCAGCGCATCGCCATGCATCCGGTCTGGAGCCAGCACCGCGATCCGGGCGAGGGCCACCGGCGGGAGATTACCGGGTTCGAGGCCTCCAATACGCTGCTGGTACGGGTGCGCGACCTGGGGCGGCTGGGCACGGTGATGGATCAGGTGCTGAGCGCCGGAGCGAACCAATTCCAGGACCTGAGCTTTGCCGTTTCTGATCCGGCAGCGGTGCAGGACCAGATTCGAGCCGACGCGGTGCGCGACGCTGTGCGCAAGGCGCGCCAGCTCGCGGAGGCGGCGGAGATGCAGCTGGGGCCGGTGCGCTCGATCAGCGAGAATGGCGGCGGCGGCGGCCGGCCGATGATGGCGCGGGAGATGGCGATGGCGGATGCGATGCCGGTGGAGGCGGGCGAGCTGAGCTTCACCCACAGCGTCACCGTGGTCTTCGATCTGCTGGAGCCTGCGGCTGAGTAAGCGCGCATGGATGAAAAGGCCGGGCGCTTGCGGTGCCCGGCCTGGTCTGTCGCAGTATGATCAGCCGCAGGCCTTGGCCAGCGCCTGGTCGAGATCGCGGATCAGATCGTCGGCATCCTCGATCCCGATCGAGATCCGCACCACGCCCGGCCCGGCGCCCGCCGCTTCCTGCTGCTCGGGCGTCAGCTGGCGGTGGGTGGTGGAGGCCGAGTGAATGATCAGCGAGCGGGTGTCGCCGAGGTTCGCCACATGGCTGAAGATCTCCAGCGAATCCACCAGCTTGATGCAGGATTCGTAGCCGCCCTTCACCGCAAAGGTGAACAGCCCGCCGGTGCCCTTGGAGTAGTGCTCCTTCGCGCGCCCGTAATAGGGCGAGGAGGGCAGCCCGGCGTAGGTCACGTAGTCGACACGGTCATCCTGCTCCAGCCAGGCCGCGACCTTTTCGGCGTTCTCGCAGTGCTTACGCATCCGCAGCGACAGCGTCTCGATCCCCATCAGCGTGTAATGCGCGCCCTGCGGGTTCATCGTCATGCCGAGGTCGCGCAGGCCGATGGCGATGCTGTGGAAGGTGAAGGCGAGGGGTCCAAAGGTCTCGTGGAACTTGAGCCCGTGGTAGGCGGGTTCCGGCGCAGATAGCGAGGGGAACTTGTCATTAGCCGACCAGTCGAACTTGCCCGAATCCACCACGCAGCCGCCGGTCACGGTGCCGTTGCCGGTGAGGTACTTGGTGGTGGAATGCACTACCAGCGTCGCGCCCTTCGCAATCGGGTTGCACAGGTAGGGCGTGGCCGAGGTATTATCGACGATCAGCGGGATGCCCGCCGCATCGGAGATGTCCGCCAGCGCGCGGATGTCGGTAACGTATCCGCCGGGGTTGGCGATGGATTCACAGAACACCGCGCGGGTGTTTTCGTCGATCGCCGCCTTCACCGCCTCCAGATCGTCGGTGTCGACAAACTTTGCCGACCAGCCGAAACGTTTGATGGTCTGGCTGAACTGGGTGATAGTCCCGCCGTAAAGCCGGGTCGAGGCGATCACGTTGCAGCCCGGTCCCATCAGCGGGAACAGCGCCATGATCTGTGCGGCATGGCCGGAGGAGCAGCAGACCGCGCCGACGCCGCCCTCGAGAGTTGCGATCCGCTCCTGCAGCACCGCGACGGTGGGGTTGGTCAGGCGCGAGTAGATGAAGCCCACTTCCTGCAGATTGAACAGCGCCGCCGCGTGGTCGGCGTCGCGGAACACATAGGAGGTGGTCTGGTAGATCGGCGTCTGCCGCGCGCCGGTGGCCGGATCCGGCTTGGCGCCGGCGTGGATCTGCAAGGTGTCAAAGCCGTAGGACGGAGCGTCTGACATGAGCGGGTCTCCCTGTTTAAATCGCTTGCGCAAGCTGTAGGGCAGCCGCGCCGCACTGGCAACGCTAACCGCCGCGGGTGCGGCAGTCTGGCCGCGGGCCGGGGCGGCAAGGAGCGCATACGCGGGCTGCCGGGCAGGGCGGCTCAGCGCATCCAAAGTCCGGCCGCCTTGATCCGGTTGCGGATCGCCTGTTCGCGCTTGGGCAGGCTGGACTGGTCGAACAGCGCCCGTACCTTGCGGCCGCGGCCCTGGTAGACCATGCGCCTGATCGGCTCGTATTGCTTCAGCACCTTCTTGATCCGGTTCGGCGCTGCGGCCTCCTCCAGCAGCTGCACGACGCGGTCCGCTTCGCGCGCATAGAGCAATGGAAACAGCCGGTAATGGCAGCTCACCGAACCGTCGAGGTAGCCCGCGGGCAGGCCGTCGCGGCCGCCGCCGAAGGAATGGATCACCAGCGGCAACGCCACCTGGTCGAGCCAGGGATCGAGCGTCTGGCAGGTGAGCTCCGGTGGCGGCGCGTCGCGGATTGATTGCGCATACGCCAGGAAGCGCTGCCCGAAAGCACGCGGGCAGGCGCCGTAGAAGAAACCGGCGTTAAAATAGAGGTAGCGCTGCCAGTATTCCGCAGGCTGGCTGAGATCGAGGCTGCTTTCAAAATCCAGCCCGAAGCGGTCATACAGAGACCGCCAGATGCCCTCGTAGCCTGGCCCGTAAAGCGTTGGCCTGGGCCACGTGCCCTCGCAGCGGCGGGAGGCGGCGGGGCGGGCGAAGTCGAAAGGCACCGAGGTAAGCTCGCCGGTGATCAGCGTATCGGTATCGAAGAAAACGAAAGGCTCGCCATCGGGCAGCGCCAGCAGAGCCTCGATTTTGTTGCCATGGGGGTAGGCGGATCCAAAGACGCGGGAGTGGAACGGCAGGATTTCCGCGCCAAGATATTCCAGCGCCGCCAGCACCTCGCCGCTGCGGATTGCCGGGTCCTTCCCCCAAAGTGGTCCCGCCTGCGGCACCGCCACAAAGAGCCGGCCGCGAAAGCCCGGCGACGCGTGCCGCAGCGAGGCGGCAAACAGCAGCGCCTCGTATTGCAGCCGCCCCGATTGGCCCACGACCATCACATTGAAGCTGTCACCCGCCATCGCTGCCCTCTGCCTGCTGCGCGTCCTGCCACCCTTATGCAGCCCGCAAGAGGGGCGGCCCCCGTAGCGGCGGCGGCGGCGTCTTGCTCTCAGCTATACGCCGGAGCGGCGCGGGGAAAAAGCCCAAGCCGGAGCAGGCGGCGCGTCACGCAGGGAGGGAGGGCTCGATCAGTGTCACGCCTGGGAGGGCGCGGATCGCCGCGAGGTCGGTCTCGTAAAGCGCGGTGAGCTGGTCCACCAGGGCGTCATTCCAGCCGGGCAGGTCCAGCTCCTCTTCCACCGCATCCTCCAGCGCGTATTTGGCCAGGAAGGCGGCAAAGACCCGCTGTTTATGCGGCTCCCGCATTCCGGGGTGCGCATCCAGGAACGCGCGCAGCCTCTGCATCCCCGCGGCTGGCATCAGGGAGGCCAGCAGGTCCAGCCCGCCCCGCAGCCGGGCCTCGGGCGCGAGACCCGCCATCCGGCGCAGCACCGTGCCCCAGATCAGCGGCGCGTCCTCGAAACACCAGACCGTCAGAGTGATCTCAGGCGCGGCGGCGCGCATCCGCGTGAGCAGATCAGACCAGCGCAGCGCGGATGGATCGCAGGCGCCAAGCAGATCGCGGCGGGTGGCAGGGGAGACCTTGGCCAGGAGCGCCGGCAGGAAGCTCGCCGGGTTGCGCAGCGCCAGAAACACTTCCAGGCGGTCGCGGGGAAACAGCGCCTGCAGCGCCCGCAGCCGCGCCTCCGCCTCCGGGTAGAGCCGGCTGCCCGAAAGCCCGTGGCGCTGGGAGCCGAAGAAATGCGGATTGGAAAGCACGGCGCAGCGGGCCTCGCCGCCTTCCAGGATCGCGTCCCACAGCACTTCGGATGCGTTTGGCGCCGGCTCGCCGGTTTGCAGCGCGGCGATGCACTCCCTCAGCAGCGTCCGGTAGCGGCCCGGCCCGGGCACCTGCGTGCCGTGCCGCGCCAAGTCACCCGTGTTCTTCAAAAGCGATTTCAGCAGCAGGTCTTCTTCGGTTGCATGCGCGCCGCAGTGGAGAATGACCTGCATAAATTGGACCTGCTTGTGCCGTTTGGGTTTGCAAGCCTTACTGAAGCGGCCCCGATAGGTCAAACCGGGCCGGAGCTTGCGGCTGCCGCGGGTGAGATTTAACTGCACGCCTTGGGCGGATTTTTGATCTTGCACGCCGCGCCCGGAGCCGTTAATTCCGTCGCCAAGGCCCCTATAGCTCAGCTGGTAGAGCAACTGATTTGTAATCAGTAGGTCCGCGGTTCGAGTCCGTGTGGGGGCACCACCAAATCTCCTAAAGCATTGTTTTGCATCGGCTTTTGCACTGGGTAAGGCGAGGCGTAGAACAAATTGGAGAACATTTCCCGCAGCTATATCTTCGTGAAGGAAGGCATCTATTATTTCTGTCGTCGTGTCCCGGTGGACCTTCGGCACCACTATTCTTCGGGCAAGATCTCTTACTCCCTGCGGACCAGATCCCGTGCTGTCGCTATCTCGAGGGCGAACAGGGCTGCCTGCAAGCTGGACGAATACTGGTATCACCTTCGGACCCAGGAAGCCGAACTGCCGGGCAAGCATCTTCTTCGACATGGATTGAGCAGACCGTCTTCAGGACAGGAAAATGATCCTACTGTCACATCTGACGCCTTGACCCTGTCGGAGGCTGTGTTGACATACCTCCGTCTCAAGGGTCAGGGACGGCCTGAAACCTTTCACCGTGCAGCACATCGGTCTTGCGGCTATGTAATCGACGTCTGCGGGGACAAGCCCCTGCCGGATTATACCAAGGCAGATGCTAATAAATTTCGGGATGCGCTGATAAAGCGTGGTCTCGCTGGGAGTAGCATCACCCGAATCTTCGGCACCGTCCGTGCGGTGTTCAATTTCGCCGTGGCTGAGGAAGGGCTATCGATCACCTCTCCATTTGCCAACGTATACTATGACCGTAACATAGGGGTTTCGGGCCGTAGTTCCATCCCCGTGGAAAACATCCGCACCGTTCAGCAGAAATGCCGTGAAATCGATGACGAGATGCGTTGGCTGGTGGCAATTGTGGCTGACACCGGCATGCGTCTGGCCGAGGCTGCAGGACTGTTGCGGGAGGATATCTTTCGGGACGAAGACGGGCAATGGGTGGCCAGGATTGTTCCGTACCCGTGGAGGAGCTTGAAAACGGAAAGCAGCAAGCGGCTGGTGCCGCTCGTTGGCTCTGCCGAGTGGGCGGCAGAGCGGATCCAAGCGCAACAGACAAAAAGCAAATTCGCCTTTCCCAGGTGCAACACCACGGGGAAGACCAATGCTAATTCAGCCAGTGCCGGGCTGAACAAGTGGCTGAAGGACTACGTGCAGAAGGGGGCGACCATGCACAGCTTCCGGCATTCGATGCGAGACCGGCTACGGGCGGTCGAATGCCCCGCCGATATCGCCGACCAGATTGGCGGCTGGCACACGGATGGCGTGGGGCATGGTTACGGCAGGGGGTACCCGACTTCCGTGCTTAGGAAGTGGCTCGAAACCGCATGTTAAGAGAGTAACAACGCCCCTTGCTACGCCCAAGTTATTACCCTAAGTCATTTATTTTAATCGATTTTAGAATCTCCCTACAGTCAATCGCGCATCCAGTTCAGCTTGGAGAAATATTCCTATGTTGATCCCATCCTGCCTGACCAAACCTCACATGGTGTATTGGGGCCGTCTGCCAACCTTCGACAATCCTTTTCGTGAGGGATACATCGGTGTAACCATGCTACAGTTGCACGCTCGCGTGGCTCTTCATTTTTCCAGCCCTACCAATCATGCGTTGAAAAAAGCCCTCGCCGAACATGGCAAGGAAATAGAGTGGCTCCCCCTACACGCCAATTTGCCATGGTATGTTGCTTACCAGATCGAACGGATCTACAGGCCGAAACCGGACATCGGCTGGAATGCAGGCTTTGGCGGCAGCCGGTACAAGAAGCGTCGCGAAGGGTGGCTGGTAAGCCCTCTTGGCTCCATTCTCCTCGAGAGTGACTACCGAACTCCATCGATCATCGCACCAAGGCCCAACAACGGCTACACGCCTTGCCTTGCCCAGTGCAAAAGCCGATGCAAAACAATGCTTTAGGAGATTTGGTGGTGCCCCCACACAGTTACGGGACCGTGTGAAACCGGGTTCGAGACCCGTTACAGGCACCGTCAGCACGGTGAGCATCAGCAAAATAAGGGATATCAGCCCCGTGGCGTCCCGGTCAACATGCACGAATTGTACTACGGTTTGTTCTACGGCTGGGTGAGGCCGTTTCCCCCACCAGGTCGGGCATCCGTACTGTGGTCAGGCTGCAGGGCTGTCAGGATCGGCAGTCCGTGAAGGGCTGTTTCCGGTGCGACGGGTGACTCGTAGAAGGCTGGAATGGCTTGGCGGGTGGTACCCTAGTCGGCAGGCCTTTCCGGGGCTGTACGAGTCCCTCTGCGCGTGGGAATGGCCCTTCATTTTGCCGGGGTACGGAGGGGGCGAGTGCCACCCCACCCCGTAGGGATATCGTATATGGCCTCGGCAACAGATTAGGGTTTTGAGGTCGTCAACCTGCCGAGAATGGCTTCTTCGAGGACTGACGGGATACGAGGTACGGCAGAGGGCTAGTTGACGAAACTGACAGGAAGGTGGGGTGTCGGGTTGATGCTCCTAACTCCCATTAGTATGGGGAAGGGCGGCCCCCCCAGGCGGCACCTGACCCCCTGAACATAAACGGAAATAACCCCCGAAGTAACTGAGGTTGAGTGGCTTGGTCACGGGCCACCTTGTCTGTCATTACAGCACTCCGCATCTCATTGTCCTGCTGGAACATCCGCACCATCCCCTTAAAGAAGGCTCGTTCGAATGCCCCGTAGACGACGTCCGCCGGGTTGTTGCGCATCATGTCTGTTAGTTCCTCATCCATGATCTCCCGGTTGACCCGCTCGAACCGGAGGAAGTCCTCCCTTGAGAAATTGGTGCCGTGCCTCTCGTTGAAGGAGGCGATAATCTCAGACAGTGAACGCTCTTCCTCCTCTGTGTAGCGGTTCGCGCCAAATTCGCTAATGGCAGACAGCTTGGTGGTATCCCCTGATTGAAGGGAGGCTGACCCTGCTTCCCCCTTCTGCACCCGGAGTGCAGAGAGCTGCACCATGTCCTCCGTGATCGATATGTCCGCAGGGACATCGCGCGACGGCAACAGGCGTGACAGCCAGGACACATAGGCGAAAAGCTTCTCGAGCCACGGATCCCCCAGGGAGACGATTTGAGCCACGAACGAGTAAAACCGGATGTAGCTGCGAAGGAGCTGCCGGAACTCCTCCTGCTGTGCCTCGTCGTCATCCATTTCGAAACGCCCAACGGCTTCCTTGACCATGCCTTCGAGGCGGATTCTGTCCTGATTGCTTAGATTGCCCATGAAGAACGTTTCGGCAAAACGCTCAACATCTTCGCCAATGATGTACGGCGAGGACGAAATACGGCTTTCAAGGTCGTAGATCTGATTGAGGTCCGTCCGCTCCTCCAGTTCCGTGGCCTCAAAGAATGGGGCAAAGGCGTCACGGATTTCCTCCATCGTGTTCTGGAAGTCCAAGACGAAGGTCCGCTCTTTGCCTGCGTAGGTGCGGTTCAGTCGGGCGAGGGTTTGCACCGCTTGCAGTCCCGCCAGCTTGCGGTCGACATACATCGCGACCAGCATCGGTTGATCAAAACCGGTCTGGTACTTCTCCGCAACGAGCAAAACCTGGTATTCGTCCGTATCAAATCGCTGCGGCAGTTCCGTTTCCGGGAAGCCATTCGCTGCGGGCTCGGTCCAGTCGTTGTCGTCGATGCGCAGGTCACCTGAGAACGCCACCAGGGCTTTAAGGTCTGAGTACCCCTTGTCCTCGATATAGGCTTTGATCTGTTGCCAGTAGCGGAATGCATGTTCCCGGCTTTGCGTAACGACCATGGCCTTGGCCTGTCCGTCGAGTTCGCTTCGCACATGGCGGCGGAAGTGTTCGACGATGATCTCCACCTTCTGAGCTATCGCGGTCGCATGTAGGGATGCGTATCTCGCAACGGCCCGCTGAGCGTTTTTGCCCTTGAAGGCCGGATCCTCTTCGATGGCCTTCTCAAGCTTATAGTAGGCCGAGTAGGTCTTGTAGTTCTGGAGGACATCCAGGATAAACCCTTCCTCGATGGCCTGACGCATCGAGTAGAGGTGGAACGGATACGGGTTGCCATCTTTGCCCGTGCGTCCGAACCGTTCCAGGGTGACATTCCGGGGGGGCGCGGTGAACGCCAGGAAGGAGATGTTCTTCTGCGGGCCTCTCGCCGCCTGATGGGCAAGGATCATGTCCTCGATATCTTCGGAGGAAGTCTTCTCCCGTGTCAGGGCGTCGCTCATCGACTGTGCAGCCTTCCCTGACTGGGACGAATGCGCCTCGTCGATGATCACGGCGAAATTCTTGGAGGACTGGCCGGAGATGGTGGCCAGATGCTCTGTACCGAATTTCTAGTTGGTGGTGATGATGATCCGCTTGCCCTGTTCGATGGCCTGCTTCAGGTCACGGGAGGTGCCGTCGATCTTCTTGACCACACCCTCGGTCTGGGCGAAGCCGCTGATCGTGTTCTGGAGCTGGCGGTCCAGCACAAGACGGTCGGTCACGATGATCGCCGTATCGAACAAGGGCCGGTCGTTCTCGTCATGCAGGTTGATGATCTGATGGGCGGTCCAGGCAATGGTGTTGGACTTGCCGGATCCCGCGCTGTGCTGGATCAGGTAGTTCTGTCCTGCACCATTCCCCCAGGCATCTGCTAAGACACGCCGAACAGCGTCCAACTGCTGGAACCGGGGGAAGATCAGCACCTCCTTGCCGCCAGACCGCTCCAGATGGATGAAACGCCCGATTAGGTCCAGCAGCACCTCTCGGGAGAGGACGGCTCTGGCCCCTGGCAGATCCTTGTAGAGGTAGGCAACCCGGTTTTCCCCCGACACATCCGGGTTCCCGGCACCGCCGTTCCGGCCACGGTTGAAGGGCAGAAAGCGTGTCTTGCCGTTCATAAGCCTTGTGGTCATCGACACGTTGTCCGGGTCCACGGCGAAATGGACGATGGCCCCGCGTTTGAAAGTCAGAAGCGGCTCACCGGCGGGAGAGCGGTCCTTGCGGTACTGGGCTTCAGAGTGTTTGAAGGTCTGCCCGGTCAGGGGGTTCTTGACCTCCATCGTGGTCACGGGGATGCCGTTCACGAAGGTCACGATGTCGATGGCATTGGCGTTCTTCGAGGAGTACCGCACCTGCCGCATCACCGACAGGATGTTGGCCTCGTAGAGCCGGGACAGTTCCGGGTTCAGGTTCGAGGCGGGCTTGAAGTAGCAGAGCTGGAAGCGGATGTTCGGGACCAGCTTGATCCCCTGGCGCAGCACCTGGTGGGTGGGCTGCTCCTTCAGAGCCTTTTCCAGCCGTTTCAGCACCTCGGCTTCGGCCTGGGTGCTGTAGTGATCCTCCAGCGTTTGCCACGCCTCGGGCTGGGTGTCCCGCAGGAAGCGGAACAGCAGCTCGCGATCCAGCGCAAAAGCCACGTCGTAATCGGTGGCAGGATCGCGTTCGAGGTAGCCCAGTTCCGCGGTCAGGCAGCCCACGATATGGGCCTCGAAGACCTTTTCCTGGTGAATGTCGGTGGCGGTGTGCTGTCCGGTCAACATGGCGGTTCCTGCAAATTACTAGGTCAATAGGTGGGTCAAAATCTCGTCGGCATCGGCTTGGGTCTTCACGCCCAGGCGGATGAGGTCGTGGCCATGAAAACCCTCATAGCCACGCAGGTTGCTGTTCGCGCCTTTGCCGTCCGGGCTGGCCCATTTCCCGCCTGCCCAGGCCTTTCGGGTAGTCTTCACCCCGCCAGGAATGTTCGCGGGAGCCTCCGACGCCCAGACCCACATGTTCACGACAGTTTTGTGGTCCAGCTCGACGCCAATCGGACGGCGTTTTCCCCGAGTAAGCCAAACCGATAGGTGGACCTGATTGCTCGTAGACGTCTTCGGAGGAACCGGTTCGCAGTTCGCCCGAAGCTGCGCAGTGATTAATGCCTTCACATCGGAAATAGGATCGCTCATGCCTCCATCTCCTCCTGAATGGCCTCCAGCCGCCGGTCCACGGTGCCGGACTTGCCGTAGGTCTGCACGTCGATCTGCCCGGTGACAGCGTGATCCTCCCCCAGTGAAGTGGTCCGCCGTTATGTTTAGGAAAACGGAGGATCAGAATGGGAACGAAGCGGCACAAACCTGAAGAAATTGTCACGAAGCTGCGGCAGGTTGAGGTGCTTGTCGGGCGAGGGATGGCGCGG